>JAGWUS010000026.1 GCA_028868305.1 Burkholderiales bacterium
TGTTCAATACCGGCATGCAAGCGCCAGACACCAAGGGCGACAAGCGCTTTGCCGACGCCGCCTGGAGCAGCAATCCGGTGGCAGCCTATTCTGCAGCGGTCTACCTGCTGAACGCGCGCACCATGATGGGCCTGGCCGATGCCGTGGACGCCGATGTCAAAACCCGTAACCGTATCCGTTTTGCCATCGAGCAGTGGATGGCCGCCGCTGCGCCCAGCAATTTCATGGCCTTCAATGCCGAGGCGCAAAAGAAAGCCATTGAGACCAAGGGCGAGAGCATTGCCAAGGGCATGAAGAACCTGATGCATGACCTCAAGCAGGGCCATGTGTCGATGACCGACGAGAGCCTTTTTGAAGTAGGCAAGAATGTCGCTACCACTGAAGGTGCGGTGGTGTTCGAGAACGATCTGTTCCAGTTGATCGAGTACAAGCCGCTAACCGCCAAGGTGTACGAGAAGCCTTTCCTGATGGTGCCTCCCTGCATCAATAAGTTCTATATCCTGGATTTGCAGCCCGAGAACTCGCTGGTACGCCATGCCATTGCACAGGGCCATCGCACTTTTGTGGTGAGCTGGCGCAACCCCGACCAGTCTCTGGCCACCAAGACCTGGGACAACTACATTGAGGACGCGGTCATCAAGGCTATCAGCGTGACCCGCGAGATTTCCGGTACCAAAACCATCAACGCGTTGGGCTTCTGTGTCGGCGGCACCATGCTGAGCACGGCGCTGGCGGTGCTGGCGGCGCGCGGTGCAAAGCCGGTCGATAGCGCCACACTGCTGACCACGCTGCTGGACTTCACCGATACCGGCATTCTGGATGTGTTCATTGACGAAGCCTTCGTCCAGTTCCGTGAAAAGGAAATGGGCAAGGGCGGTCTGATGAAGGGCCAGGATCTGGCGTCCACCTTCAGCTTCCTGCGACCCAACGACCTGGTGTGGAACTACGTGGTCGGGAATTACCTCAAGGGCGAAACACCGCCCCCGTTTGACCTGCTGTACTGGAACTCGGACAGCACCAACCTGCCAGGCCCGTATTACGCCTGGTACTTGCGCAACACCTACCTCGAAAACAATCTAATCAAGCCCGGCAAGGCCACGGTATGCGGTGAAAAAATCGACATGCGTCTGGTGGATACCCCGGTGTATATCTACGGTTCACGCGAGGACCACATCGTTCCCATTGATGGCGCCTACGCGTCCACCCAGGTGTTCCCTGGCAAAAAGCGTTTCGTCATGGGCGCATCCGGTCATATTGCCGGCGTGATCAATCCGCCCGCCAAGAACAAGCGCAGCCACTGGATTCGCGCCGATGGCAAGCTGCCCAAGACCCATGCCGAGTGGCTCAAGGGCGCCCAGGAACATCCCGGCAGCTGGTGGACCGACTGGTCGCAATGGCTCAAGGGCCACGCTGGCAAACAGGTTGCGGCACCCAAGGCCTATGGCAAGGGCAAGTACAAGGCCATCGAAGCGGCGCCCGGCCGCTACGTCAAGGCCAAAGCGTAATTTCACCCATTGACACACAAGGAGACAGACATGGAAGACATCGTTATCGTTGCCGCAGCCCGTACCGCGGTAGGCAAATTTGGTGGATCGCTGGCCAAGACCCCGGCGACTGAACTGGGCAGCATCGTCATCAAGAGCCTGCTGGAGCGCAGTGGCCTACCGGTGGATGCTGTGGGCGAAGTGATTCTGGGTCAGGTTCTGGCCGCCGGTGCGGGCCAGAACCCTGCACGCCAGGCCGTCATCAAGGCCGGATTGGCCAAAGAAACGCCCGCCTTGACCATCAATGCCGTGTGTGGTTCCGGCCTCAAGGCCGTAATGCTGGCGGCTCAGGCTGTGGCCTGGGGTGACAGCGATATCGTGATTGCCGGTGGCCAGGAAAACATGAGCGCATCGCCCCACGTGTTGACGGGCAGCCGCGACGGCCAGCGCATGGGCGACTGGAAGATGATCGACTCTATGATCGTGGATGGCCTGTGGGACGTATACAACCAGTACCACATGGGTATTACCGCTGAAAACGTGGCCAAGGCGCAGGGCATTACCCGCGACATGCAGGACGCTCTGGCGCTGGGCAGCCAGCAAAAAGCCTCTGCTGCGCAAGACGCAGGCAAGTTCAAGGACGAAATCGTGCCGGTGCTGATTCCCCAGCGCAAGGGCGATCCCGTGGTGTTTGACACCGACGAGTTCATCAACAAGAAAACCAATGCCGAAGCCCTGGCGGGTCTGCGCCCTGCGTTTGACAAAGCGGGGAGCGTGACGGCAGGCAATGCCTCGGGCATTAACGACGGCGCAGCTGGCGTGGTGGTGATGTCGGCCAAGAAGGCCAACGCTTTGGGTTTGAAGCCGCTGGCGCGCATCGCCAGCTTTGGTACCACCGGTCTGGACCCCGCACTCATGGGCCTGGGCCCGGTGTCGGCCACCCAGCGGGCTTTGTCACGCGCTGGCTGGAAGGCTTCGGACGTGGATTTGTTCGAGCTGAACGAAGCTTTCGCCGCGCAGGCCTGCGCTGTCAACAAACTGCTGGACATTGACCCAGCCAGGGTGAACGTCAACGGCGGTGCGATTGCCATCGGTCATCCCATCGGGGCGTCCGGTGCCCGCATTCTGGTGACACTGTTGCATGAAATGCAGCGTCGCGATGCAAAGAAGGGCGTTGCTTCCCTGTGCATCGGTGGTGGCATGGGCGTGGCACTTGCCATTGAACGTTAATTTATATGATTTTGGCTGCCAGCCCGCATAAAGATTGCACAGGCAGCTCTGATTTTTGTAGCGAATTTTTTCAAAGAGGAGAACGAAAATGAGCCAGAAAGTCGCGTATGTAACCGGTGGTATGGGTGGCATCGGTACCGCTATTTGCCAGCGTTTGCACAAGGAAGGTTTCAAGGTCATTGCGGGTTGCGGCCCGACCCGCGACCATGCCAAGTGGATCGCCGAGCAGGCTGCACTGGGCTACACCTTTTACGCATCGGTGGGCAATGTGGGTGACTGGGATTCCACCGTGGAAGCCTTCAGCAAGACCAAGGCCGAGCATGGTGTGATTGATGTGCTGGTGAACAACGCCGGTATTACCCGTGACCGCATGTTCCTGAAGATGAGCCGGGAAGACTGGGACGCTGTGATCGAAACAAACCTGAACTCCATGTTCAATGTGACCAAGCAAGTGGTTGCCGACATGGTCGAAAGGGGCTGGGGCCGCATTGTCAACATCTCCAGCGTGAACGGTGAAAAGGGCCAGGCGGGTCAAACCAATTACTCCGCTGCCAAAGCCGGCATGCACGGCTTCTCCATGGCGCTGGCACAGGAACTGGCAACCAAGGGCGTAACGGTCAACACCGTGAGCCCTGGCTACATCGGCACCGACATGGTCAATGCTATCCGTGAAGACGTACTGGCCAAGATTGTTGCCACCGTGCCCGTCAAGCGTCTGGGTAAGCCCAGCGAAATTGCTTCCATCATTGCCTGGTTGGTGTCCGAAGAAGGTGGCTATGCCACAGGTGCAGACTTCTCGGTCAATGGTGGTCTGCACATGGGCTGATCGGATGGCGGTGGCAGCTTTGCTGCCCACCCTGCAACCCGCAAACTTTCAAAGGTTTGCGGGTTTTTTTGTTCTGTAAGGTGATACCCTTATCAGCAATGACCGACATCATTACTGTCACCGTAAATCCTGCTCTTGATGTGTCCGCCAGTACGGTGCATGTGCGGTCCACCAGCAAATTGCGGTGCGACCAGGTGCAGCGCCATCCCGGTGGTGGCGGCATCAATGTGGCCCGTGTGCTGCACCGGCTGGGCGCGGATTGTCAGGCACTGTGCCTGCTCGGGGGCCCTACCGGTCAGTTGCTTTCGCAACTGCTGGAAGAGGAGGGTGTGCGTTGCCTATCCGTGCCAATTGCGGGGCATACCCGCGAAAGTTTTACCGTGCTCGATAAGGGTGACGGTCAGGAGTACCGGTTTGTGCTGCCGGGCCCGGAGATTCAGCCTGCCGAAATCGCAGCCTGTCTTGAAGCCCTGCGCAGGCAAGGTACTTCCCGCTACATGGTGGCCAGTGGCAGTTTGCCACCGGGCCTTCCCCCCGGTTTCTACGCACAACTGGCCGGGATGGTACGTGCCTGGGGTGGCAGGCTGGTTCTGGATGGTTCTGGCGCGGCGCTGTCGGCTGCGCTGGACCATGGGGTGTACATGGTCAAGCCCAGTCTGCGCGAAATGCGCGAAATTACCGGTTTGCCACTTTCCAGCTTGCATGCAGTACGCGACGCGGCGTTGCAATGGGTTCGCGATGGACGTGCTGAAGTGGTTGCCGTTTCTCTGGGGGACAAGGGGGCTGTGCTTGCCGGCGCGCAAGCGCCCGTATTTGCACCGGCTTTGCCGGTACAGGTGGTCAGTGCCGTAGGGGCGGGGGACAGCTTCGTGGCCGGCATGGTGTGGGCGCTGTCTCAGGGGCAGTCCCAGCACAGTGCGTTCGCGTATGGCGTGGCAGCCGGCAGTGCCGCCTTGTCCAGTGGCGGAACCGCCTTGTGTGCTGCCGATGATGTGCACCGTGTTGTACAAAGCGTACAACTGTTGACTGAATTTCCGGAGATGGTGCTTTGAGCAAAGATAAGGTCGCTTCTGAACTGGTGGATATCCAGTTCCTGCGTGTGGGCATGTATATCGAGCTTGATGTGGGCTGGCTGGCCCATCCGTTTCCGACCAGCAGTTTCAGAGTCACTTCCGACAAGCAGATTGAAACGCTGCGCGGGCTGGGACTGTCCCGTGTGCGGTGGGTACCTTCCCGCAGCGATCGCATAGAACTACAGGCCGGCAACGCCGAGGCGGTAGAACGTAGCTCCGTTGCGACACGGGAGCGTGAACAGGCAGCACAGCAGGAAGCAGAGCAGCGTCAGGACCGTGCCAACCTGTTGGCAGCACAGCAGCGTAGTCTCACTGTCTGCGAGCGGCGCTTTGCGGACTCTGCACGCCAGTACAGGAAAACCATCGAGCTGGTGCATGTCAGCCCCAAAGAGGCCGCCCAGCAAGCGGGGGACATGGTTGCCGGTTTCCTGCGCGACATGCTTTCGGATGGCGAGTCCGCTATTCGTCTGCTATCGGAAAGTGCGGGCGACAAGTCGGCCATGCACCCAGTCAACGTAACCGTTGTCTCCCTGTTGCTGGGCAAATCCATGGGCATGCCACCCGACGCACTGCAGGATCTGGGTATGGCTGCATTTCTGCACGACATCGGCAAGGTGCAACTGCCGGAGCGAGTGCGCTGGTACGAAGAGAATTTTTCCATCGCCGAATACAAGCTCTACCAGGACCATGTGGCGCAGAGCGTTTTGCTGGGCAAGGGGATGCAGTTGTCACGGGCGGCGCTGCTGTCGATTGCACAACACCATGAAATGGCGGATGGCAGCGGCTTTCCGGCACGCGTTACCGTGGAGTCCATGAGCGCCGGTGCGCGGATTCTGACCTTGGTCAACCGCTATGACAATTACTGCAATCCCAGCCGCATTGCCACTGCGCTGACACCCCATGAGTCGCTGTCGCTGATCTTCGCGCAAATGAAGTCGCGCTTTGATACGGTGGCATTGAGCGCATTCATCCGGATGATGGGGGTCTACCCACCCGGTTCCGTAGTGCAACTGATCGACGACCGTTATGCCATCGTGGTATCGGTCAACTCCGCGCGACCGCTCAAGCCACGCATCCTGCTGCATGAGCCGGGGGTTCCCAAACACGAGGCGCTGATTGTGGATCTGGAGCAGATGCCCTTTCTGGGGATACGCCGTAGCCTCAAACCCTCGGTACTGCCGCAGGCGGCGCTGGACTATCTGGCACCCCGCCAGCGCATTAGCTATTTTTTCGAGCAGATCGAAAACCCGCGCGAACCCGATTCCACCGAGTGAAGGCTTAGTGCAGCCCTTTCCACAGCATGTACGCTGCAAGGCAGTACAGCACTAGTGCAAAAATGCGTTTGAGCCGGGCGACCGGTAACTTGTGGGCCATTCTGGCACCCAGCGGGGCAGTGGTGACGCTACAGGCGGCGATCACGGCCAGCGCAGGCAGCCAGATATAACCCAGTGAGCCGGCCGGCAGTCCGCTGAGCCCTTGTCCACCGATGGCATATCCGGTGGCATTGGCCAGCGCAATTGGAAAACCCAGGGCAGCGCTGGTGGCCACCGCGTTAATGATGGGCACATTGCAGGCCACCATGAAAGGCACACTGATAAAACCGCCGCCAGCGCCCACCAGGCCGGAAACCAGGCCAATAACGCCGCCAGCGCCCAACTGACCCCCTGTGCCTGGCATCTCACGGCCGGGCCTGGGCTTCTTGTCCAGAAACATCTGGGTGGCGGAAAATCCGATGAAAGCCGCAAAGACCAGGGCTAGGGTGGTGCCCTTGAGCACGGCAAAGATGCCCATGCTGGCGATGGCTCCGCCCAGCACAATGCCGGGTGCCAGGCCCTTGACGATATTCCAGCGAACCGCGCCACGCTCATGGTGTGCCCGCACGCTGGAAACCGAGGTGAAGATGATGGTGGCCATAGAAGTTGCAATCGCCATCTTGACGGCCAGATCGGCCGACACGCCCTGTGCGGACATGATCAGCGTCATGAACGGCCCGATCAGCATGCCCCCGCCAATGCCCAGCAGGCCTGCCAGAAAACCGGTGCCCAGGCCTAGGGCCACGAGTTCAAAAATCAGGATGGGGTCAATCATGCGTGCGCAGGGGAGGTGAAAGAAGGCGTGAAAGGGTGTCTGCGAATGCCACCGGACCGGCATCCTGAACCGGGGTTCAGGTGGGCTAGGTCAGCGCAAGCCTTGGGTTCATCTGACGCGAGATGATCACGCTGGCAGGGCAATGTTCCAGGCCCGGGCTCTAAGAGCATTGGTTCAAGGAAATATAAAGCCCGGCAAGCACCGCAGACAGAAGGATTGTAGCCCCCGCGCTCCACCGCTGCGGGGGAGATTAAAGCAGGCGGCCGTCTTCGCCCAGCGCCTCGTCCAGACGCTCCAGCAACGAAGTGAGCAGCAGGTCAGGGTCGCTGGGACTTTCAGACGCGCCCGCAGCAACGGCCTGGGTGCTGGCTGTGGCTACGGCGGCTGGTGCTACACGTTCTGACAGATCGAATGCGAGGTTCAGCGCCGCCAGCACCGCAATGCGGTCACGGGCCCGTACCTTGCCGGCATCACGGATCTTGCACATGGCGGTGTCCACCCGCTCCACGGCTTCCAGCAGCCGCGCATCACCACCTTCCGGGCAACCCAGCAGATAGCTTTGGCCCATGATCTGAACTTCAAGCTGTTTCATGATGCATCTCGGGTGGCAGTGGTGGCTTCAGGAAGCCGCTCCAGCAGCGCATCCACGCGCGCGCGCGCCGCGCTCAGTCTCGATTTGAGTGAATCGCGCTCGTGCGTGAGTGCATCCACCTGACTGGACAGCAACGCGTTGGTACGCTGCAGCTCGGCGTAGCGTACCAGCAGGCGTTCTACACGCTCGTTGATTTGGTCGATTTGGGTCTGGTTCGACATAGACCTTGCATTGTAGGGTTTGCGAAAGCCCGGGTAACGTAAAATCAGCCCGTTGGTGCTCGCGGTGTGGTTCACACGCCGCAGTTCAACGGGAAGCAGGAGGGAGACGCTGTCACCAGCCAACCTAACCTGCGCTGCCCCCGCAACGGTAAGTGGACGCATCGCACGATGCCGCTTCCATCACAGCCACTGAGCGTTCTGAACACGCGCTTGGGAAGGCGATGGAGGTCGATTCCACCAGCCCGGATACCGGCCAATACCGCAGCTGCACGCGTGCGTGCAGCCATACCGCCCATGCACTGTCGGGGAAGACGGTGAGGGCAATTTGTTCTGAGTATTCCTTGTTATGAAAAATGCAATCCTGCGAGCACGCTCTGCTGTGTTCATTTCGGTCGCTTCTGCTGCGCTTCCGTTGGCCGCCCAAACTTCCACCGTCGGTACCCTCGCCCCTGTTGTGGTGACGGCCAACCGCTTTTCCGAGCCGGCGGATGTGCTGCCCTATGGTGTGAGCGTCATTACGGCCAGCGACATTCGCAAGGCCGGTGTTTCGTCCGTCAGCGAAGCCGTCATGAAGCTGCTGGGTGTTTACGGGCGCCTGGACCTCTCCGGAGGCAACAATTATTCTCTCGATTTGCGGGGTTTTGGTTCCACATCGGAAAGCAACCAGGTCGTGGTGGTAGACGGTCGGCGTCTGAACGAGGCTGACCAGTCCAGCACCGGCTTTTCTGCGATCCCGATTGAATCGGTGGAGCGCATCGAGGTCATCCGCGGAGCCGGTGGTGCCGTGCTCTACGGCGAAGGCGCCACGGGGGGTGTCATTGTGATAACAACCAAGGCAGGCAAAGGGGTCGAGCGGCGCAATGCTGCCCAGGTCAGTGGCGCTGTGGGTAGCTATGGCTTGCGCGATGTGCGGGCCAGTTCCGTGCTCGCATCGGGTGGGTTCTCGCTGGATGTGAATGCCGATGAGCGCCGTAGCGACGGACATCGCGATAACTTTTCTTCGCTGTCGAACAATCTGGCTGCGACCGGCCAGTGGAGCAATGAATGGCTGCGTCTGGGCGTGCTGGGCGGGCGCGGCATGCTGCAAAGCGGCCTCCCTGGTGACCTGACTGCGGCGCAGTACGCTGCTGATCCCTCACAAGCCAAGAACATGGTGGACTATGGCGCGGTCAAGAGTGAGAACACGGGTGTTTTTGCCGACGCCACCCTGGGTGACTGGCAGTTGGGGCTGGACATCAACCAGCGGACCAAGAAGTACGCGAGCTTTTCTTTTGGCAGCCCGTACGCCTACGACGTCGACGCGTCCAATGCCAATCTGCGCGCCCGCCACGAGGCGAAGTTCGCTTCCTATGCCAATGTGCTGATCACCGGGCTGGATAGCAACCGCTGGGAAAGAACGATCCGCCAATCCGCGTTCACCGCCATGGGTACCGTTGCCAAGTCAGAAGCTTCTGCCTTCTATCTGGCGGACGACCTGACCTATGTTCCTTTTGGTACACGCCTGAGTCTGGGGTGGCGTTCGGAGCAACTCACCAAGTCCGAGGCCTCTTCGGTGACCCGGCTGGATGATCGCCAGAATGCGTGGCATGCCGGAGTGAGCCAGCCGCTGGCACAGGAAGTTACCGCCTACGCGCGTCTGGGGCAGAGCTACCGGCTGGCGAACGTGGACGAATTTTCGTTCACCAATCCCGGCGTCGCCATTCAGGCCCAGACTTCGCGGGACCAGGAGCTTGGCGTGCGTTGGAGCCACCAGGCCACCCGGATGGAACTGCGCTGGTACCGCAGCGATCTGCGCAATGAAATTGGCTACGACCCCAGCGGCACCGGCCCGTTCGGACCATTTGGCGCCAATATCAACTTTGATCCCACCCGCCGCCAGGGCATTGAGGTGGAAGTACGCCACCTCATTCGTTCCGATGTGGACCTGCGCATCAATGCGGCATCGCGTCAGGCACAGTTCACCGACGGTGCTTACGCAGGGCGCGATGTGGCGCTGGTGCCGCGCCAGACCGTTGCGGTGGGCGCAGGATGGCGTCCGGCAGCCGGCCATTCGGTGGACATGGGGGTGAACTGGGTGTCCAGCCAGTATGTGGATTTTGATAACGTCTGTTCGATTCCAGCTTATTCGACCGTAGATGCGCGGTACGCTTACGCCATGGGCAATGTCGAATTTGCGCTGGGCGTGAAGAATCTGGGGGACAGGAAGTACTTCACCCAGGCGTTTACCTGTACGGCCGGTGTCGTTGGTGGCATCTATCCGGAAGCCGGCCGCAGTGTTTCTGCCTCAGTGCAGGTGAAGTTCTAGCATGAACACAGCAGACATGCGCGCGGTGCAGGGCTGCTGGGGGCCCCAGCGCATCGTCTGCCTCACCGAGGAGACCACCGAGTGGCTGTACCTGCTGGGGCAGGAGCAGCGCATTGTGGGGGTCTCGGGTTACACAGTGCGTCCTGCGCGTGCGCGGCAGGAGAAGCCACGGGTGAGTGCGTTCCTCAGCGCCAAAATCGATAAGATTCTGGCGCTGCAGCCGGATTGCGTGTTCGGTTTTTCCGACCTGCAGGCGGACATTGCAGCGGTGCTGATTCGCCAGGGTATTCAGGTCACGGTGTTTAACCAGCGCAGCGTGGACGAGATTTTTTCCATGCTGTTTCAGGTGGCGGCCATGGTGGGGCAGGCGGAGCGCGGGCTGGAACTGCTGGCGACCATGCGTGCGCGCCTGCAGGCGATTGAAACCGCGTCTGCTCAGCTACCGCGGCGCCCGCGCATCTTCTTTGAAGAGTGGGATGTGCCCCACATCAGTGCCATCCGCTGGGTATCGGAGTTGATAGGCATTGCAGGCGGGGACGATTGCTTCCCGGAGTTGTCGCGCGAGCCGCTGGGCAAGAACCGCATCATTGCCGATGGCGCAACCATCGTGGCGCGCAACCCGGACATCATTATCGGCTCCTGGTGCGGCAAAAAATTCCGGCCCGAGAAAGTGGCAGCGCGAGCTGGCTGGGAGCAAGTAAACGCGGTCCGGACCGGGCAGCTGTTTGAAATCAAGTCGGCCGATATTCTTCAGCCCGGCCCTGCGGCGCTGACGGACGGTGTGGAGCAGTTGCACCGCATCGTGATGGACTGGAGCCGCGCCCATGGCTGAGGTCACGGCCTGCACACCGGCATGGCGCGAGCTGATTTTGGGAGGGCAACGCAGCGGTAAATCGCGCCGGGCCGAGCAGTGCATGGCGGAATGGCTGCAGGCGTCCCCGGCACATCGTGCCGTGTTCATTGCCACGGCGCAACCTGGCGACGAGGAGATGGGCCAGCGCATTGCCCGTCACCAGAGCGATCGTGCGCTGCGTCTGCCGGGTGTGGTGACAGTGGAAGAACCGCTGGATCTGGCCGAGGCCATCCAGACCCACAGCGCGCCTGACACCCTGGTGGTGGTGGATTGCTTGACGCTGTGGCTCACCAATCTGCTGATGCCGCAGGATTTTGAGAAAAATATGCCTCTGGCCCTTGCAGAAAAAGCACAAGCAGCTATGTTTTTAGGAGCGCTTGAAGTAGCGCCGGGCCCGCTGGTGCTGGTGAGTAACGAGATTGGTCTGGGTGTCATTCCCATGGGACCACCGGTGCGCGCCTTTGTGGATGCGCTGGGGCGGCTCAACCAGGAGGTCGCCCGGCGTTGCAATCGGGTCACCCTGATGGTGGCCGGTTTGCCACTTGCCGTGAAGGGTGCGGAGTGAGCCGGGCCACCCTCCATTCCTGCCGCTGGCTGCATGGCCTTGGGCTTGCGCTGGCGTTGCTCTGGCTTGCGCCGGCCTCTGCATTGCAGCTTACGGATGAGCGTGGGGTACGCGTGACGGTGGACAAGCCACCGCAGCGCATGGTGAGCCTGTTGCCCTCGCTGACCGAGATGGTGTGTGCCCTGGGTCAATGCCAGCGCCTGGTGGGCGTGGACCGCTATTCCAACTTTCCGGCCAGCGTGCGAAAGCTGCCGCAAGTGGGCGGCGGAATTGATCCAAATATCGAAGCCATCGTGGCGCTCAAGCCGGACCTGGTGCTGATGGCCACCAGCACACAGGGGGCTGAGCGGCTGCAGTCCCTGGGCATTGTGGTGGTGGCGCTCGAACCCAAAACCCATGCCGACGTGCAACGGGTCCTGCTCCAACTGGGGCAGTTGCTGGGCGTGCCCGATGCCCAGCGCATGTGGCGTGACATGGATGCCGAAGTGTCTGCCCTGGCGCGCGCACTGCCACCCGCCGCACGCGGTGCCCGGGTGTACTTTGAGGTCAATAGCGCACCCTACGCCGCGGGTGCGACCTCCTTCATTGGCGAAACGCTGGCCCGCCTGGGTGCGCAGAACATCGTGCCGGCCAGCATGGGGCCGTTTCCCAAAATCAATCCCGAGTATGTGGTGCAGGCCAATCCGGACCTGATCATGGTGGGCGACTATTCCACCATGCGCATTGAGCAGCGCCCCGGCTGGAGCAGCATGCGTGCGGTGCGGGAAAAGCGGGTGTGCCTGTTTACCCCCGAGCAGGCCGACATGCTGGTGCGCCCGGGGCCGCGCATGGCCGAGGGCGCACGCCTGATGGCGAACTGTTTGACGGAAAAGATGGCGGGCAGGGCGCCATGAACCGGCGTGTCTCTGCGCTCGGTTGGGGCCTGTTGCTGGCGGCGGTGGGTCTGCTGGCGCTGGGCGCCGGCGTAGGCAGCACCGGGCTGGAGAGTGTGCTGCACCTGTCCGACGATCCGGTGGCGTGGCAGATCGTGTGGGAAATTCGCCTGCCCCGCACCGTGGGGGCCTGGGTGGCGGGTGCGCTGCTCGGTCTGGCCGGTGCGGTGGCGCAGGGCCTGTTTCGTAATCCGCTGGCCGACCCGTATCTGCTGGGCAGTGCGTCGGGCGCGTCACTCGGAGTGGCCTTGACGCTGGTGCTGTTTGGCGTGTCACCGTTTGCCACGCAATGGCTGGCCCGGCTGGGCATGACCGGTGGTGCGTTTATGGGTGCGGTTGCCGGTGTGCTGCTGACCCTGCTGCTGGCCAAAGGGGTGCAGCACACCCTGCGCCTGCTGCTGGCCGGTGTGATTGTGGGTGTGGTGCTGGGGGCCGCCAAAGAGCTGGTGCTGCTGGCACGGCCGGATCTGCTGCAGTCCATGCAGGCGTTCATGCTGGGCAGCACCGCGTTTGTAGGCTGGAGTGCTTGCCTCATCATGCTGGGCGTGCTGCTGGCCTGCGCGTTTGTAGCATGGGTGCTGGGCCCGGCACTGGATGGGTTGTCCCTCGGTGAATTCACTGCACGCAGCCTTGGGCTGTCGCTGGCTCCATTGCGGGTGGCGTTGATAGGTGTCATCGCACTCGCCACCGGCACCGCCGTAGCCCAGACCGGCTTGATAGCGTTTGTCGGACTGGCTGCGCCGCACCTGGTGCGCTCGGTAGCCCGCACCAGCCACGGCCGGCTCGCTCTGCTGAGCGCTGGCATGGGGGGCGCACTGCTGCTGGCCTCGGACATTCTGGCGCGTGGGCTGCTGGCGCCGCAGGAGCTGCCGGTTGGCGTGCTCACTGCCGTGCTGGGGGGCACTTACCTGTTGTGGCTGATGCACCGGCGTGTGCGTGGCGTCGGGGCCATATGAACGCCATTGCGCTGCAAGCCGATTCCATTCGGAGCTCTCTGGGGGGGGGCGAGATACTGCATGGCATCACCCTGTCGATTCCGGCAGGGCGGTGGACCAGCGTGGTCGGACCCAATGGCGCCGGCAAATCCACCCTGCTCAAGGTGCTGGCTGGCTTGCTGCCGTGCAGTGGCACCGTGGCGTTGCTGGGCACGCCGCTGCACGACTTGCCCGGGCGCAGGCGTGCACAAACATTGGCATGGCTGAGTCAGAACGAAACCAGTGCCGACGACCTGACGGTATACGACGTGGCGATGCTGGGCCGCTTGCCGCACCAGCCCTGGCTGGCCGCGCCGGGCCCAGCCGATCGTGCTGCGGTGGATCAGGCCCTGCGCGCCACCCAGGCCTGGGACTGGCGCGACCGTTCGCTGGGGCAACTTTCCGGTGGTGAGCGCCAGCGCGTGCTGCTGGCCCGCGCACTGGCCGTGCAGGCCCGGGTGCTACTGATGGACGAACCTCTGGCGAATCTGGATCCGCCACACCAGACGGACTGGATTGCCGTAGTGCGCGAACTGGTGCGTGAGGGGCGCACCGTGGTGAGCGTGCTGCATGAAGTGTCGGTTGCCCTGCAATCTGACGAGATGGTGATCCTGGCGCAAGGCGCTGTCTGCCACCAGGGCGCCTGCAGCGAACCGGCCACGCACCGCGCTCTGGAAGCCGTATTTTCAAACCGCATTGCTGTACACACTGTCAACGGGCAGTGGCTGGCCTTGCCCCGAATGGAGATTCCATGACCTTTGTACTCCCCACCCTTACGGATATCGCTGAGCCGGCGCTCACGCAAGCCTTGCGCAGCACGCTGGACAACAAGACCAAGCCGCAAGGCTCGCTGGGGCGCCTGGAAGACCTGGCACTCAGGATCGGCGAGATTCTGGGTAGCATCACTCCGGTACTGGAGCAGGCCCAGATGGTGGTATTTGCCGGTGACCATGGGCTCACAGCCCGTGGCATCTCCGCGTTTCCCAGCGATGTGACCTGGCAGATGGTGGAGAACTTCCTGGCCGGTGGTGCGGCGGTGAGCGTCTTGGCTAAACAAAACGGCGTTGCGCTCACTGTGGTGGACTGCGGTGTGAAACACGATTTTCTGGCCGGCTTGCCGGCAGGCGCACAACGGTCGGGCTTGCAGGTGCGCAAAGCGATGGGGGCGCAGCAGGGCACAGCAGATTCGTCCGTTGCGCCGGCCATGACCGCAGCGCAACGTGACCAGGCGCTGGCCCATGGGGTGGACTTGGTCAAAGGCCTGCCGGGCAACGCTTTGCTGCTCGGGGAAATGGGCATTGGCAACACCTCGGCCGCTTCGCTGCTGCTGTCACGTCTGGCCGGGCTGGACATTGCGGTGTGCACCGGTGCTGGCACCGGGCTGGATGCGCCAGCGGTGCAGCGCAAGACCGGGGTGCTGCGCGAGGTGCTGGCACGCCACCCCAGTGCGAACGCGCCGCTGGACGCTCTGGCGGCGTTCGGTGGATTTGAGATTGCCACTATGGTGGGCGCCGTGCTGCAAGCGGCGCAGGAGCGGCGCGTGGTGGTGGTGGACGGCTTCATTGCCACCAGTGCGGTGCTGGTGGCCCATGCCCTGCAGCCACTGGTGCTGCAGCGCTGCGTGTTTGCCCACCGCTCGGGCGAGCGCGGCCACGAATTCATGCTGGAGCACCTCGGGGTGCAAGCGCTGTTGGATCTGGGCCTGCGTCTGGGCGAGGGATCGGGGGCCGCGCTGGCCTGGCCGCTGCTGCAGTCCGCCTGCACGGTCCTGCGCGATATGGCCAGCTTTGCGCAGGCGGGTGTGTCCGGTAAGTCCGCCGGACCTGTAACCACGGCATGAGGCAGTTCATCCGTCACTATCTGCTGGCGCTGCAGTTCTTCAGCCGCGTACCGGTCACCGGCCGGCTGGCGAACTGGGTGGGCTACAGCCCGGCCATGCTGCGTGCCAGTGCTGCGCACTTTCCAGGGGTGGGCTGGCTGGTGGGGGGCGTGGTTGCAGGCTTGAGCTGGCTGCTCATGCAAGGGTTTTCCGGGGCTGTCTTCGCGCCGCTGGTAGTGGCGGTGCTGGGCACGGTGGCCAGCGTGTTGATAACCGGGGCCTTTCACGAAGACGGTCTGGCCGATGTGGCCGACGGCTTGGGCGGCAGCCTGAACCGGGAGCGCGCGCTGGAGATCATGAAAGATTCGCGGGTGGGTGCTTTTGGTGCCATTGCCATCACGCTGGCGCTGCTGCTCAAGGTGGCGCTGCTGGCACAGCTGGGGTCGCTGGGCGTGCCGGTGTTGTGCAGCAGCATATTTTTGGCGCATGTGGTGTCGCGCACCTGGCCATTGCTCATGATCAGACTGCTGCCCCATGTGGGTGATCTGGCAGGCTCCAAGTCCAAGCCGCTGGCGGACCAGATTGCGCTGCCGGCCCTGGGGTTCGCGGGTTTATGGTGTTTTCTGGCGCTAGCCCTTGTCGGATATGCACAGACCGCTATCAATACAATAGCAATTGCTTGCGCCATACTGGCCAGTGCACTGGCGTTTGTGTGTATGTGGCGCTGGTTTGCACGACGGTTGGGTGGCTTCACCGGGGATTGTCTGGGGGCTACACAGCAGGTATGTGAGCTGGCTTTTTATCTGGGCATGGCGCTGGGGTACGGAGCCAGCGCGTGAGTCTGTGGCTGGTGCGCCATGCACAGCCGCTGGTGGCACCCGGTGTGTGCTACGGCGCGCTGGACGTATCGGCCCATCCGGAGGCCACGCTGCGTTCAGCGCAGGCATTGGCCCGGGTGCTGCCCGTGCAGATTGCGGTGCGTGTGTCTCCGTTGCAGCGCTGTGGGCAACTGGCGCAGGTGCTGCAGGCTTTGCGGCCGGATCTGGCTTTCGCCACCGATGTGCGGCTGCAGGAAATGAACTTCGGTGCATGGGAAGGCGTTGCCTGGAGCCAGATTCCCCCCGCGGCGCTGGAGCGCTGGACGGACGACTTTGGTGAACACCGCTTTGGTGGCGTGGAGTGCGCCAATGGGGTGCTGCAGCGTGTGGCGGGTGTCTGGGCCGAGGCGTGTGCGCTGCAGTCGCCCTCAGCCTGGATTACCCATGCCGGCGTGATCCGGGCCGCAAACCTGCTGTCGCAGGGGCAAACCACGGTGACCCAGGCTGACCAGTGGCCACGGGAGGCACCGGGCTTCGGCGCCTGGCAGGCGCTGCGTTTAGCCTATCAGTGACGATGTATCGCTGATCGCATCAGCGTCCGGGATGGAGGCAGTCAGCGTTTGCAAATCAAGCCCCAGCGCTTGCACCACAGGCACCGGGAGTTGCGTCAGGGTGTCCGCGGCAAAGGTTGGGGTGTCGGCAAGCCAGCCCGCCAGATGCACAACTGCGCCCAGGCGGGAAAACTCAGGGGTGGCCAGCGGCGCGCCTCCGGCACGGAGCGCCTGCACCATGGTGTCGGGAAAGTCCCAGCGCTTTGCAATTTCTGCGGTGATCTGACCTTCGTCAAACCCGGCCAGCTGCCGTTCGCGCTGCCAGCGCATGCCGGGCAGGCAGGGCTTCTTTTCAATTCCAGGGAGCAATTCGGGGCTGTGTTGCGCGATCGTGATTTCACCCAGGCGCAGCATCATGCCGGTCAGCCAGGCCTGCTGCTCGTCCATTTGCAGGGCCGCGGCGAGCCAATGGGCGTAACCCGCGCAGGCCATGCTATTGCGCCAGAACTCCAGCCGGTGGATTCCCGGGGGCAGCACAAAGACATTGGCCATGCAAATCGACAGGGCGCGTGCCCGGATATGCGACATGCCCACCACACTGACCGCTTTGTCAAGCGTGTCGACCGTGCGCGACAAGCCGAAGATGGCACTGTTGGCCATGCGCAGCAGTGTCGCGGTAAGGGCCGGATCTTTGGCGATGACGTCGCGTACCTTGGTGACCTCGGCGTCTTCATTGTTGAGGGTGCGGATCAGCGCATGTGCCACTTCAGGCATGACGGGCAGCTTGACCGATTGCAGAAAAACAGAAATTTCAGCCATGGAACTCCAAACGCGAACCGCCACAACGCAGGGCGTTACTTATGAGGTAGATGCTCTGCAAGTGTAAACCGGCAGTGGAGAGCAAAGGCGAAAACCAGGCCTGATTTCAGGCGCTTTCCACCCGGTTGCGCCCATGGGCTTTGGCGCGGTACATGGCCGCATCGGCCCGTGCCAGCAGGGAGTCCACTGTGTCTGTGTCCTTGTGGTTGGTGGTGACCCCAATGCTGGCGGTGTAGTTGGGCGTTTGCCCCTGGCGGGCACAGGATTCGCGAATGCGCTCGGCGACGCAGAGTGCTTCGTCCAGCGTCGTCTCTGGCAGCAGCACCAGAAACTCCTCTCCACCCTGGCGCCCCAGCAGATCGGGTTGGCGCAGCAGGCCGTTGACCTCGGAGGCAAAACGCAACAGCACCTGATCGCCCGCCTGGTGGCCCCAGGTGTCATTGACCATCTTGAAATGGTCTAGGTCAATCAGCAGCACCGCCATATGGCGACCATGGCGATGGCAGCGCTCCAGTTCTTTCACGCAGGCTTCGTTCATGCGCCGGCGCGTCAGGGCGTGGGTGAGCGAGTCATGGCCGGCCTGGTATTGCAGCTCGGTATGCAGCTGCTCGGTGGCCAGCAGCACCACGCTGACCGAGAACAGCAACATCACGAAGGCAAACGTGGCCACGTAGACCAGTTGAATCGGGTCCGAGCTCAGGAATTCAGCGCCCGGTGGAATGGATGAAATTGTTCCCAGACGCAGCAGTTGGATGATCGCCATGGTTGCCAGCACGCATGCCGTGAGTACCCTTGCAAAGGTGAAGGCACCTTGCCGGAACACCAGCCAGGCGTGCGCACCGGTCAACAGGGCCGTCATGGTGGTTGTCAGGACCAGACGCACGCGGTAATCCGGTGCGCCGACGGCGAACCAGGTCTGTACCAGCGCGAGTGCCAGGATCAAGGCCAGCCAATACCATGTGCGGGATGGGACACCGAAAAACTGCTGGGTTCCCGTGTACCCCAGATACAGCCCCAGCCACAGCAGCAGGTTGGACAGGGAAATGGTCAGCAAATCCGGTAGTAGCCCGCGCCCGGATACCAGTACACCGCCTGCAAACAGGACTGCCAGTGTGAACGACCACCGGCCAAGGCCGCGAACCGACGATGGGTAGTTGCGTTTGAGCGTGTACAGCACCACAGCCATAAGACCACTCATGACGCCTGTCAGCAGCGTGACCGTCCGGGGGTCAATGGCCGTCATGCGGACCGCACTGCGGGAGCGCCCACCTTGGGTTGAAAGTCGCAATAGGGGCTGACGCTGCACTTCCAGCATTGCGGAGTGCGGGCCTGGCAGACATAGCGGCCATGCAAAATCAGCCAGTGGTGGGCATCGACCAGGTATTTTCCGGGAATGCGCTGCAGAAGCTTCTGCTCCACTTCCAGCGGCGTTTTGCCCGGCGCCAGCCCGGTGCGATTGCCCAGGCGAAACAGGTGGGTGTCCACCGCCATGGTGGGCTCGCCAAAGGCCACGTTGAGCACCACATTGGCGGTTTTGCGGCCTACACCGGGCAAGGCCTCCAGCGCCTCCCGAGTGCGCGGCACCCGGCCTGCGTACTGGTCCACCAGCATCTGGCAGGTCTGCATCAAATGCCGGGCCTTGCTGTGGTAAAGGCCGATGGTCCTGATGTAGCTCTCGAGGCCCTCCAGTCCGAGTGCCAGGATCTTTTGCGGTGTGTTGGCCACCACAAACAGGCGGCGGGTGGCCTTGTTGACGCCCACGTCGGTGGCCTGGGCCGACAGCAGCACCGCGGTGAGCAGTTCGAACACCGAGCTGTATTCCAGCTCGGTCTGCGGGTGCGGATTGGTGGCCTGCAGCGTGGCAAAAAAGGTTTCGATGTCGGCAGGTTTCACGGGGTCGTGTTTTCCGGGCAATGCGATCGGTGACAATTTACCCCATTCCTTTGTAGAAAGCTGTGATTTCATGCAATTCGCTGACCGCCTGAACAATGTAGAAACCTCCGCCATCCGCGAGCTCTTCAAGCTGCTGGGCAAGCCCGGCATCATCAGTTTTGCGGGCGGCTTTCCTGACCCGGCCATGTTTGATGTTGAGGGCATTCGCGAAGCCGTGAACGCAGCGCTCACGCAGGAGGCCGGCGCCACGCTGCAGTACGGCGCCACCGAAGGCTACAACCCGCTGCGTGAACAGCTGGCAGCCTTCATGGCGGGCAAGGGCTGCCAGGATGTAGCCCCCGAGAATATGATCGTCACCACCGGCAGCCAACAGGCACTGGACCTGCTGGGCAAGGCCCTGATCAACCCCGGCGACAAGGTGATTGTGGAAGGCCCCACCTTCCTGGCCACTATCCAGTGCTTCCGCCTGTATGGCGCTGAGCTGATCAGTGCGCCCGTGGATGGCGATGGTGTGCAGACCGACAGGCTGGAAGCGCTGATTGCCGACCACAAACCCAAGTTTGTCTACCTGATTCCCACCTTTGGCAACCCCAGCGGGGCCATGCTCTGCCTGGAGCGCCGCAAGCGCGTGCTGGAGCTGGCGGTGAAGTACCAGACTTTGATCGTGGAAGACGATCCCTACGGCGACCTGTACTTCAATGTTGCGCCACCGCCTTCACTGTTGGCGTTGAGCCCCAGCGTGCCCGGCAGCCGAGAGCTAATGGCGCACTGTGGCAGCTTGAGTAAGGTGCTCTCACCGGGCTTGCGGGTGGGCTGGATGATTGCGCAACCCGAGCTGCTGGCCAAGGCCACCATGTGCAAGCAATTCAGCGATGCGCATACCAGCACCTTTGCGCAGGCTACGGCCGCGCAATACCTCAAGGCCGGCCGCATGCCCGCCACACTGGACCATGTGCGCAAGGTGTACGCCGAGCGGGCCGTGACCATGGGCAATGCGCTGCGCCGCGAGCTGGGCGATGCGATCGAATTCGTGCAACCGCAAGGGGGCCTGTTTGTCTGGGCCCGCCTGACCGGTGCCGGCGGCAAGGTGAGCGACGGTGGCGAACTGGCCAAACGCGCCATCGACAAAGGCGTGGCCTTTGTGCCCGGTGCGCCGTTCTACTGCGCCAACCCCGATCTCTCCACCCTGCGCCTGAGCTTTGCCACGGCACCTGTGGACAAGATTGAAGAGGGCGTGGTGCGCCTGGCGCAGGCGCTCTGAGGCAGGGCACGTTTTGGGATGCCGGAAGTTTGATACCGATCAACGCTAAGGACAGCCTGAGGCCTAGCATGTGACGGATGAAAACCGACCCAATATCCCCGGCGGATGCCTCTTGGTTCCATAACCTGGCAAGCGTGCCAATTGAGCGCATTCTTGCCTAGGCACCCCATCCGGGCAAGCAGCTCGGCATGGCCGCCAGCATTCTGAGCTACAGGGGAATGGCGGCGTTAACGGTCATTGGTGATGCCCACCTGGTCCCAGACCCTGAAGTCATCACGAACCAATTCAACCGCGAGTTCCAAAAGTTGCTGAAAGGCTCAGCCCGTGAAAACAAAAAGACAGCGGCTAAGAACGCCGTGGCAAACAAGGCAGCGATAAAAAAGCCAGCTGTGAAGAAGGCTGCTACACGTTAAGCCCTGCGCACTTTCGATAGCACAAGGCACAAATGCGGGTTGCGCTTGCCGATGTTGTGCAGGGCGGCAATGGAAACGCCCAGGCGCCCGGCATCGACGGTGCCAAAGCATGGTTCCAGCCAATTGCGTTTAACAGGCCGTTCAGCCAAACCGGTATGGTCGATCTCAGGGCCATCTTTCAGCCTGTCACAAAAACGTCAAACGAATGACTTATCGTTTGTCCATGTCTCCATTCTTTCTTACATCCCAATCTGCAGCGACGTTGTCCGGCGGCAACCCATCGACCGTCCGAGTCGCGCTGGTGAGTTTGGCGGTGTTTATGTTTTTGAATACTGCCAGCGCGCAGCAGACGCAAATCGCAGCTGACGCCGGTCCAGCCGCTGCGGAAATCCATCTGCATTTCAGCGATTTCTTCAGATTACCTGTGGGTCCAAGCGGACTAGAGCTCACCCCGGCTTTGTTGCAGGCTTCCGGAAAGCAGGTCGTGTTGACCGGTTACATGGTGCAGCAAGAGCACGGTAGCAAACCCGGTCAGTTTTTTTTCACGCCGCGGCCGGTACAGATGAGCGAGCATGCCGATGGAGATGCAGACGATCTCCCGCCTGCTACTGTGCTAGTGAAATTGGCGCGAGAACAAGCCACCTGGATTATTCCCCACACCAGCGGACTTATCCAACTGCAAGGATTACTTTCGGTCGGTCGCCAAGAGGCATCCGATGGCCGCGTAACCTGGGTGCAGTTGCAACTCAAGCCAGAAGCTACGCATGGCATGAGCCCCGTTGAATTCGAGGGTTACCTGCAAGCTTTGCAGCACCGGCATTGACTCTTTTTCCTTTAACCTAACTAGGAATTTTCATGTTCTCCAACTTTCTTCGGGCAACCAGTGCTATCGGCGTTGCGTTGATGGCAGCAAATGCGCAGGCGATGCCGACCGTCAGCCGACTGACTCCTCCGAGCGAACTCTTCAGCAGCGCGAATCAAGGCCCGGTTATTGCACGCTTCTTGCCGGGTCAGCGTTTTGATTTGCAAGCCACAGTGCGCCCGGACGATGCAGAAAAAACCATCACTGGGGCTACGTTTTCCATCAACGGGAAAACAGTCAATAGCACGGTGGCTATCAAAACCTGCGGCAAGGATTGTCGGCCAAATGTGCCATCCAATGCCGCCATAACGACGGTGCGTGCCGTCAGCGCTTCGAAACCCGGAATAAACACATTCACGGTGACTGCCACCCAAAGCGACGGCCAGACTGTTACCGCGACGGGCAACTTTGAAGTCATTCCTTTATTGGCTGGTGGCCAGAAAGTGAAGAACATCATCATCATGTTAGGGGACGGCATGGGCGCTGCCCAGCGCACTGCAGCGCGTATCGTGGCCGGCGGCTATGTCCAGGGCAAAGTGATCACGCCTCTGGCGATGGATACCTTTCCTGTCACCGGCATGGTGAAAACTGCGTCCCTGAACTCGGTAGTGACGGACTCCTCACCTGGCATGACCTCTTATGTCTCCGGAAACAAGAACAACAACAACGAAGAAGGTGTGTTCCCCGACGACACCATCGATCCGTTTGACAACCCCCGCATCGAGTACCTCAGCGAGTACCTGCACCGCACACAGGGCAAGGCGCTGGGCGTGGTGACCACGGCTGACGTGTTTGATGCTACCCCCGCTGGCAACGCCATCCATACCAGCAACCGGGGTGCAGGCACCGGCATCGTGGACCAATTTCTGGATGACCGTGCCAACACGGGACTGACTGTGTTGATGGGGGGAGGGCGTAAATGGTTTGTGCCTTCCACGGTACCGGGCTCCGCGCGCGGCGACAAAACCGACTACGCTTTCTCGGCCACGGATCCCCACACTGCGGAAATCGTCAAGCGCTGGAAAGCGGCGCCCGGCCAGATGGACAAGGATCGCAATCTGCTGGCCGAATTCCAGAGCGCGGGCTTCACTTACACCGCCGACAAAACTGCGCTGGACAGCATTGATGTCAGCAAGACTGATCGACTGCTTGGGCTGTTTGCACACTCCAACATGAATGTGGCACTGGACAAGATGGACGGTCGCAGGAACAAGGCGCGTGGCGTGACAGGCCGTGTAGTAGATGATTACGGCTTCCCTGACCAGCCGATGCTGGACGAAATGGCTTCCAAGGCCCTGGGCGTGTTGGAACGTCAGAAAAATGGCTTCGTATTGATGGTGGAAGGCGCTTCTATCGACAAACAAGCCCACAACATGGATACCGAGCGCTGGATGCTCGACACCATCGAATTCGATCGTGCCATTAAAGTTGCGCAGGAGTTTGCGCGCAAGCGTGGCGACACACTGGTCATTGTCACCGCTGACCATGAATGTTCAGGTGTGGCACTTATCGGTGGTTCCCGCGTGACCGATGCCCGTTTGCAGGAACTGGTGCGTGAAGGTGGCGCGACCAACATTCGCGACAAGGTGGTTGGAATATATGAACAGGCCGGCTTCCCAAGGTACAAGTTGAGCAGCGATGGCTACCCTGAAACAACCGACATCGATCACAGGTTGCTGGTGGGCTATGGTGCGAACGCTGATCGCTATGAAGACTTCCGTAGCAACGACCGTCCGTTGAAGGACAGCCAGCAGCCTTTCGTGAAGAAAGAACCGTTGTCTGCGTATCCAACAGACCCCTTGACCCGTGATGTGGACGGCAAGTTCATGGTGACTGGCCAAGTTCCTGGTGACAGCGCAGTGCATACCGCCACCGACATTCCGCTATCGGCCTTCGGCCCCGGTGCATGGACCTTTACTGGTGTGCAGGACAATACTGACGTATTCTTTAAGTTGGCTCAGGTTGCCAACGGAGTGGTTCTCCCTGAAGGTCTGGCACTTGCCAGGCCCGTTAAGCGGAAAAAATAATTTTTGTACCTGTCACCCGCGAGTGCGGCGAATTTTGTGAGTGGCGGGTGCATTGACTTTCCCCCAATCTGACCCCGCCCCCAAAACTTGGTAAATCTAGGCTTACCTCGCAGCGTGTGCTGCGAGTCGCTTAAGAAACGACACAAATTCCGCATACCGAGGCAAAGCTGCGGTTGGATGCAGCTGGTTCAAGGTATCCCTAGACCATCCTCAGCAAGACCGGCTGATGATCAGAAGCCCGAGTTTGCATGTTAACTTGTAGGGACTTGACACGTGATTTCAGGTTCTCACTGACAAACACAAAGTCACAACAAATCGGCGTTGGCCCATAACGCCGATCAAACAGACGAAAGGTGGGATCCTGCGGGGTATCGTCGTGAACGACTGCCCAAGCGTCAATAAAGCGGGGCGTATCCAATTGAGGTTTTGACTGAATGTGTGCGTACTCCAAGCTGCCCCTTTCAAAGTTGAAATCACCGCAAAGAACTGCGCTTTCGGTGTGCACTTTGCTCTGGAATGGCTCTCCGCTCTCGTCGGCTAGTGGCGGTTGCGCGGAATGGGCACAGGCCTGCGTGTGAAGATCCACCAACGCTTCGGTTTGTTTCAGGCGTTGCCGGGGAGAATAAAACTCCAGGTGCGTTGTCATGACGCGCAACGGACCCATTGGAGTAAGCATGGTGGCAACTGTGCACATGCGGGGCATAGAGCGCACTGCGTCATCGGCCGGGTACGGCAGCGGGTAATGCTGCACCTGCGCCAAGGGTAGACGTGTGGCGATCAGATTGCCAAATTGCTGGCGTGGTCCATGGCCAATTTGCTCATCCACGGCGGCGCCAAATACTATTTGATAGCCCGGCAGCAATTCACGCAGGCGAGCCACCTGGTCGAATCCTGCATTACCCGCCAATCGCGGGTAATTGACAGCGACTTCCTGCAGGCACAAGACATCAAAGTCCGCCATGGAGTTGGCTTCATCCACCACCCTGTCGATGCTGACTACACCGTCGACCCCGCAAAACCATTGAACGTTCCAGGAAATGAGATGCATTTAGTCACCTTACAGTCCGCTATTTGATGCCGGCGCGCATGAAGCTTTGAACAAACTGCCGCTGGAACAACAGAAAGCCGATCAACAGCGGGGCTGATGTCATGAGGGTGGCTGCTGTAATGATGGCCCAGTCTACCCCCTGGTCTGTCGAGGAAAAGAGCTGCAGACCAACCGTCAGCGGTCGAGAACCTACGCTATTGGTGATGATTAGCGGCCACAGAAAATTGTTCCAATGAAAGCTCACAGAAACCAGGGCAAACGCCGTATAGACCGGTTTGGCCAAGGGTACGTAAACCCGCCACATGATTTGCATTGCGCTGGCACCTTCTACTTGTGCCGCCTCATCCAGTTCCTTCGGAATACCCAGAAAAGTCTGGCGCAGCAGAAAGATCGCAAAGGCCGAAGCAAAGTACGGTAGCCCAATAGATAAAAGGGTGTCCACCAGGCCTACGTGGGCCATGGTCTTGTAGTTCGCCACCAACAAGATGTCCGGCATGATTGTCAACTGCACTAGCACCAGTGAAAACAAGATGCTCTTGCCGGGAAAGACGTAGCGCGCAAAGGCGTAGGCCGCCAACGTGCCCAGCACAAGTTGGCAGCCCAATATCAGCAAAACCAAAAGAGATGTATTCAGTAGATAACGGGCAAAGGGAGCCGCGCCCCAAGCGAGAAAAAAATTGTCGAGTGTCAGTGGAGACAACAACGCGAACCGAGTTGAATACGCCGAAGGGTGAAACGCCGTCCACAGTGTGTAGGTCAATGGCAAGATCCACAGTAGGGCGAGCAGCCAGGCTGCTGTGGTGTCGAGCCAGCCCGGCTCGTTGTAGGCAAGCCGTGTGGTAGATGCACTCATTGGTAGTGCACCCTGCGATCAAAAACAAAAAACTGGAGCAGAGCCACTGCTACAAGCAGTACCAAGAGAAACACCGTGATAGCGGCGGCGTATGCGGTGTCCCAAAATTTGAAACCCACCTCATACAGGTAGTACAGCAGCAACGTTGAGGCGTTGTCTGGCCCACCGCGCGTGAGGACCACGACATGGTCAACCATGCGCACCGCGTTGATGACGGCATTGATCATCACAAATAGTGTGGTTGGCATCAGTAACGGCCATTGCACATGGCGGAAATAATACCAACGCGGCGCTCCCTCTATGGCTGCGGCTTCGCGCAGACTTGGACTCAGAGACTGCAGCGCTGCAAGGTAGAAAATCATGAAGAAACCAGCTTCCTTCCAGACTGCTACCAGCGTAATAGCGCCAAGGGCAGTTCGCTGATCCCCAAGCCAGTTGTGTGACGGCAGCCCGAACAAGCCGGTAATCTGCTCTAGCAGTCCATAACCTGGTGTGTAGAAAAACAACCAGATGTTAGCCACAGCAATCATCGGCAATACAGTCGGTGTGAAGTACGCCATGCGTAGAAAGCTACGCCCTGTCATGCGTTCGTTGACCCACAGTGCCATTACCAACGCCAGTCCGATTGAGAGTGGAATGGTTGCTAGTGCGAACCACAGGTTGTTTGTCGCGGCCTTCCAGAATACCGGATCGGCCACCATGACTTTGTAATTCTCCAGTCCCACCCAGACGGACGGCCTGCCACCCCTAGGGGTGGAAAAGAAGCTATCAATCAGGGTGGCGACGGCAGGGTAGTGCGTGAACGCGACTAGCAGCACCAAAGCGGGAAGCAACAGCAGGTAGGCCTGAAGTGCGGAGTTGCTGTTTGGGTTACGTAGCATTAGTCGGTCGTCAAGTCGACGCTAATCCCTCGTCGATATTGCATGAGTAGCTGTTTTATTTGTAGCTACGTAGGATGCGATCGGCTTCCTTCTGCGCGTCCTGCATGGCCTGGGCAGGTGTTTTTGCGCCAGTCAATGCGGCTTGAAGGCCGTCGTTCAGGGCCTTGGTAACGCGCTGGTTGTCATGCGTCGAAAACTCAGCAACGGCGTACGGCAGTTGGTCACGCGCTACCACGGCAGCTGGGAAGTCGCGGCCGTACTTGCGCAACGTTTCGGTTGCGTAGGCTGCCTCCGATACGGCCACATATCCAGTTTCCATGCTCCAGCGGGCCGCTCGCTCGGGCTGTGTCACCCACTTGATAAACTTGAAAGCCGCTTCCTGCTGCATCGGAGTCGCTTTCTTGAAGATGTAGAAGTTACCTCCTCCGGTGGGCGATCCCTTGCGCTTGGCAGCTGGCAACATGGCCACGCCGAAATCAAATGTGGCGTTGTTCTTCACATTGGTGAGATTCCCGGTCGTGGTCCACATCATGGCCACTTTTTTCTCGAAGAAGTCCTTGGGTGTCGTGCCCCATTCGACGATACCTGCCGGATGTGTACCCTGTTTAGCCAAGTCCACCCAATATTGCAGGGCTGCTATGACCTTGGGGTCATCAAACTTGACGGCATTACCCGCTTCATTGGCAAGAACTGCATCATTCTCAATGGCCAGCGCCTGGAACAGCCAGTAGGGGAAACCGCTGGATGGAATCTGCACACCGTATTGGGTCACTTTGCCTGTGGCATCCTTCACCGTCAACTTTTTTGCCCAGTCGGCCATTTCTGCCCAGGTTGCAGGCGCAGTATTGGGATCCAGCCCGGCGGCTTTAAAAAGTTCCTTGTTGTAGTACAGAACGATGGTCGAACGCTGGAACGGAATGCCCCAGGTTTTACCACCGGTTTGGCTGTTCAACATGAAAGCTTTGTAGAAACTGCTTAGCCACTTCTTGTCGTCGGACGTCTTGACAAAGTTGTCAATTGGAACAATGGCGTCTTCATCGATCAACGTGAACATATCGGTGGATAGCAACACGGAGGTTACTGGTGGAGTTCCAGATTTGTGGGCAGTTAGCGCTTTGACGATGGTGTCCTGATAGCTACCGGCGTAGATTGGATTGACTTTAATGTCCGGATTTTCCCGGGTGAAATCAGTGGCTAAATCCTGAATGTACTTAGCTATCGAGCCGCCGACAGCGACGGGGTAAAAAAACGATATTTCGGTTTGCACTTGCGCCAGTGATCCCAGAGGTACTAGGCCAAAAGCGAGCGCAGTCGCTGCTATGCTGCGTGTGAAAGTTTTTCTTTGCATTGTGGTTTCCTGACTTGGGAGTTAAAGAGAGCGGTTTCCGTTGTGATCAAAATAGTGTTCGGCACGACAAGGCCAGGTCAGCATGACCTGGTCGCCAGCAGCGAGGCCGGAACGGCCGTCGGCCCGCACGGTGATTCGCTCAGTTCCCACCATGCAAAATGCCATAAGGTCTGCGCCAAGGTATTCAATGCTTTGAATATTTGCGGGTACCGAACCATTCGGGTCCACGGCAACAGCCTCCGGGCGGATGCCCAATATGGAGGCCCTGCGGCGCACTGGAACTCGACTGCCTGCAATGTGCCCCTCGTCAAGGCGTAGCAAGTTCATTGCGGGTGTTCCAATGAAGCGCGCCGAAAAAATGGTTTCTGGCAGGGCATACAGTACGCGCGGCGGAGCAGACTGTTCGATGCGTCCCTTATTGAGCAAAACCACCTGGTCCGCCATGCTCATGGCTTCCGTCTGGTCGTGGGTGACATACACCACGGTAAGACCCAGGCTCCGCTGAAGGTCACGCAACTCACCGCGCATTTCCTGCCGCAACTGGGCATCCAGATTTGACAATGGTTCATCCATCAGACAAACACTCGCCTGGGCGACCAGCGCACGACCCAACGCAACGCGTTGCTGTTGGCCTCCGGATAGCTGGAACGGCTTGCGGTCCAGTAGCGGCTCTATCCCCAGCAACTCAGCTGTGGTCTGCAGGCGCTTCTGTATTTCGGTCGGATGAACGTTTCGCACGGAAAGTCCGAACGTGATGTTTCGCGCCACATTCAGGTGCGGAAAGAGTGCATAGTTCTGGAACACCATCGAGATGCCCCGATCCGAGGGCGGAAGTTTTGTAACGTCCCTACCGTTGAAAATGACCTGCCCACTCGTTGCGGTTTCTAGCCCAGCAATGATGCGCAGTGTGGTTGACTTGCCGCATCCGGAAGGTCCCAGCAGTACACAAAAGGAACCTGACTCGATGGTCAGATTGATATGCTCAAGCGCCGTTGCTTCGCCCCAACTTTTGGTGACGTTCGCGAGCTGGATGGATGACATTGCGTCAGTCTATTGACGCACAATTTCAATTTTGTGACAGGTTGTTTTGCTGAATCTGCACTTTCAGCGCTGTTTGAATTTCGCACGGTAGCTGAACAACACGCTGTCTGGAAACACAGCTTGAAACGCCTGGATGGCGTCCTCGCACTGGCCAATCTATATCAGGTCCGAACCGAGTAGGGGTAAAAAATATAACAACTCAAAACACAGTACTGTGTCGTCAAAGCAGAAGTTGTCTGTGTTGCATCTGGGTTACATTGCGAACGCTGGCGCAGCTTTGGCGCAGTGTCAATCGGATGGAGGTGTCATCAATGGGCAAATTCTTGTGGGCAGCGGTGGTCGTGTTGGTTCTGATCATTGGTGGCGGTGCCTGGTGGTTGTACCGCTCTTTGGACCAGGTGGTGGCGTCGGCCATACGCAGCTATGGTCCGGAAATCACTGGTGTTTCAGTCAAGCTGGAACGCTTCAACATCAAGCCCGCCGAAGGCATGGCTGCTCTGGTCGGACTGGAGCTGGGCAATCCCAAGGGTTTCAAGACGCCGCGCGCGCTGGCTGTGGGCACCATCAGCATGCAACTCGACGTGGCATCGCTGACCAAGGACGTGGTGCTGATCAAGGAGATCGTCATTGAGAAGCCTGAAGTCACGTATGAATATGCCTCCGGCGGCAGCAACCTGGATGTGATTCAGCGCAATGTAGAGGCCTATGTGGCCAGCAAGACTGGCAAGAATGAGTCCACTCCGAAGGACAATGCAACGCAGAAGAAAGTCATCATTGAGCAGGTGGTGATTCGCGATGCCCGTGCTGCAGTCAGTGCCGAAATATTGCAAGGCAAGGCGATGACGCTGGTCTTGCCCGATATGCGCCTGACCGATATCGGCAAGAAGGCCGGCGGCGTCACGCCGGCCGAGGCCACACGGCAGGTGGTGGGCGCCATCAGCCAGAGCGCGACTAAAGCGGTAGCGCCACTGAACCTGGGCGGCGCGATGGACAGCATAAAAAAAGGCGTTTCCAGTGCCACCGATACCGTCAAGGGCTGGTTTAAATAGCCCGGTGCGCTGCAACCAGGCATGCAAGCAAGGAACAACCATGAAAACGCTGAAGATTGATTTTGTGTCCGACGTGTCCTGCCCCTGGTGTGCTGTGGGCCTGTCAGCGCTGCAGACCGCGCTCAAAACGCTGGACGGCGAGGTACAGGTGAATCTGGCATTCCAGCCCTTTGAACTCAACCCGAATATGGTGCCCGAGGGGGAAGACACCACCGAGCACCTCGCCAGGAAATACGGCTCCACTCCGGAACAGGCGGCCGCCGTGCGCGAGACCATTCGTGCGCGGGGTGCTGCCGTGGGCTTTACCTTCAACATGGAAAAGCGCTCGCGTATCTACAACACCTTCGATGCACACCGCCTTTTGCACTGGGCGCATCTGGAAGACCCCACGGGTGCCACGCAACTCGCGCTCAAGCAGGGCCTGTTGAAGGCTTATTTCACCGATGGCGAAAACCCGGGTTCGCACGCGGTGTTGCAGCGCACGGCGGAAGCCGTGGGCCTGGACGCAACCCGTGCGCGGGAGATTCTGCAGAGCGATACCTATGCTGCCGAAGTGCGGCAGCAGGAGCAACTGTTCCAGAGCCTGGGCATTCACTCGGTGCCGGCCGTCATCATCAACGACCGGCATTTGATCTCTGGGGGCCAGCCGCCCGAAGTGTTTGAGCAGGCACTGCGGCAGATTGCCGAAGCCTGAGATACCCCGACCATGATGGATCGCCGTCAGCTTCTGGGCCTGGCCACTACGCTGGCTACATCCCTGTGGCTGCCCCGCAGCGCCTGGAGTCAGGTGAACTTTGGCAGCGACCCGTTTGCGCTGGGCGTGGCCAGCGGTTCGCCCACCCATGACGGCGTCGTGTTGTGGACCCGACTGGTGCAGTCCGGCGGCCTGTTGCCACCGCAGGATATTGCTGTGCGCTGGGAGCTGGCGCACGATGCGCAGTTCAAGCGCATGGCCGCTTCCGGGCAAGTCCGTGCGGTGGCAGCGCTGGCGCATTCGGTGCATGTGGAAGTGGCCGGGCTGGAACCCGACCGCTGGTACCACTACCGCTTCTTGGTGGGGGATGCAGTCAGCGCTACCGGGCGCACGCGTACGTTTCCTGCAGCAGGCGCGGTGGTCAAGCGGCTGCGGCTGGGCTACGCGTCGTGCCAGCATTGGGAGCATGGCTACTACAGTGCCTACCGCCACATGAGGGGGGAAGACCTGGACGCGGTCATGTTCCTGGGCGACTACATTTATGAGTACAGCGGCAGCAGCAGAGGGGTGCGCCGGTCCAACCCCGGGCCTTGCGCCACGCTGGACGAATACCGTGCGCGCTATGCCCATTACAAGAGTGACCCCGACTTGCAGCGCATGCATATGGCGTGTCCTTGGCTGATGACCTGGGACGACCATGAAGTGCAGAACGACTACGCCGGCAGCACGCCCGGTTTTCCGGGCGGTGAGGGTGTTGACTTTGCAGCCCGGCGGGCCGCGGCCTACCAGGCGTATTACGAGCACATGCCCCTGCCCGCCAGCGTGCTGACCCAGGCATTGGCAGGGCTGGGGCAGGGTGCCGAGATGCGTATTTATGGGCGTGTGCCTTACGGCAACCTGGCCACGCTCTACCTGCTGGACGACCGGCAGTACCGCGACCCGCAAGCGTGTACCAAGGACGGCCGCTTCGGTGCGGGCACGGTGAACCCTGCTACCTGCGCCCTCTGGAACGAGCCGCGCAGAACACTGCTGGGCAACGCCCAGGAGCAATGGCTGGATCGCTCTTTTGGCGAGGACAAGGCCCTGTGGAATGTGCTGGGTCAGCAAACCGTGTTTGGCCAGCGCGACTACCGCCCGGGGCCAGACCGCCTGTTTTCCAATGATGGCTGGGATGGCTACGCCGCCGCCCGCACCCGGCTCACCGACTCGATTCAGCGCAACCAGTTGGTCAACCCGGTGATTCTGGGGGGCGATGTGCATGCCAACTGGGTCGGCCATGTGAAGGCCGACTACGCCCGCGCCGACAGCGCCGCCATTGGTGTGGAGTTCTGTGGCACCAGCATCACCTCGCATGGCGGCAGCAATGAGCGCATGGACAGTATGCTGGCCGAGAACCCGCACTTTGTGTTTGCCGATCGCGAACGGCGTGGCTACGGGGTGGTGGAATTCACGCCCAAACAACTCACCACCACGCTGCGGGCGGTGACTGACGTAACCCAGGCGGATTCAGGTATCGAGACGCTGGCGAAATTTACGGTCCAGCAGGGGCGGGCACTACTGGAGCGAACCTAATATGCCTGCTACCGAAATCACTGTCACATCCGCTGGTATGGTTGCGGGCAAGGAGTTGCTCATTCCAACCGGAGTGCTGGGCAGCACGTTTCCCCACATTCAAGACTGGGTCACCAGCAAGCTGAAAGCCAAAGCGCCGGTCAAGGACGTCAGCGCCTCCGTTTTGGTCAAAGGCATCAAACAGTGGGCGGCCTATGAGGAAAAGGCCGGTTCGAGGAAGGTACTCACGGTTTTCAGGATCACGTGAGCGGTTGGCCTGTTTCACCAGGCCTTTCCAATTACAACAGCCAAGGCTGGCTAGCATGAACCCTACGATCGGCGCCATTCTGGGACGCATTGTGCGTCTGGAAGAGCAGCACTGGTGCCCCATTGGCATTCCCGGCGCGTCCTGCACGGCCCTGGCCGGTACAGTAGTTTTGTCGACTATGGTGGCGCTGAAAACTATCGCAAGGGACTGCAGATTCTCAGCGACCAACTTAAGCAATGCGAGTCGGCAAAAGCGCCATGAGAGTGATGAAGGGCGACCGCGGTGGATTGGGTCGCCCCCTGCGTGCACTTTCAGACCGCGGACAGTGCTTGCTCCAGGTCTTCCAGCAGATCGTCAACGTGTTCGATGCCGATGGACAAGCGCACCATGTCGGGTTTGACACCGGCCTTCGCCAGTTCGGCGGGATTGAGCTGGCGGTGTGTGGTGCTGGCCGGGTGGCAGGCCAGCGATTTGGCGTCGCCAATGTTCACCAGGCGTGTGAATAGCTTGAGCGCATCCTGAAAACGTGCACCCGCAGGCAGGCTGTCCGCCGCTTTGAGGCCAAAACTGATGATGCCGGAGGCGCGGCCTCCCATGAATTTTTGTACCAGGGTATGGTCCGGATGGTCGGGCAGGCCAGCGTAGTTCACCCAAGCCACTTTGGGGTGTTTTTGCAGGTGTTGGGCGATTTTCAGGGTGTTTTCGCAGATGCGGTCCATACGCAGGGGCAGGGTCTCCAGGCCTTGCAGAATCTGGAAAGCCGCCAGCGCACTCAGTGCGGCGCCCATGTTGCGCAGCGGTACCACCCGGGCGCGTCCAATGTAGGCGGCTGCGCCCAGTGCCTCGGTGTAGACCACGCCGTGGTAACTCACGTCGGGTTCATTCAGACGCTTGAAACGCTCTTTGTGCTCCGCCCACGGAAACTTGCCGGAATCCACAATGGCACCACCGATGGTGGTGCCGTGGCCGCCGATGTATTTGGTGACAGAGTGCACCACGATGTCTGCGCCATGCTCGAACGGGCGGCACAGGTAGGGGCTGGCGACTGTGTTGTCCACAATCAGTGGCACGCCATGGGCGTGGGCCACTGCCGCCAGGGCAGCAATGTCGGTGATATTGCCCAGCGGGTTGCCGATGGTTTCGCAATAGACGGCCTTGGTGCGCGCATCGATCAGGCGGGCAAAGGACGCCGGATCGCGGTAGTCCGCAAAACGGACTTCAATGCCCATCTGGGGAAAGGTATGGGCAAACAGGTTGTAGGTGCCGCCGTACAGCGTGGAGGCCGAGACAATGTTGTCGCCAGCCTCGGTGATCGTCTGGATGGCATAGGCTATGGCAGACATGCCCGATGCCACCACCAGTGCGCCAATGCCGCCTTCCATGGCCGCAATGCGGGCTTCGAGGACGCCGCAGGTGGGGTTCATGATGCGGCTGTAGATATTGCCGGCCACCTTCAGGTCAAACAGGTCGGCTCCGTGCTGGGTATCGTCAAACGCGTAGGCGACGGTCTGGTAGATGGGGACCGCAACGGCCTTTGTGGTGGGGTCTGGGGTGTAGCCGGCGTGCACGGCCATGGTCTCGATGCGCATGGAATCCCTCTTCGTTAAAAAGGTGCCATCTTAGACGCTAGATGCGCCGGGGGGGGCACTCAGGGCTGGAGGACTTCCAGTAGTCGGTCCAGGCCGCCGCTGTTAATGGCTACGTGGGCCTTGGCCCGCACTGCAGGCTTGGCGTGGTAGGCCACAGAGAGACCGGCTTCGCCCATCATGGGCAGGTCGTTGGCGCCGTCTCCCATGGCAATGCACTGCGCGGGCTCGATCGCCAGAAGCGAAGCCACTTCCAGCAGGGTACGGCGCTTTTCGGCACCGTCGCAGATGTCGCCCCAGCTTTGTTGTACCAGCCCGCCGGTCAATACGCCGCAATGGGGGCCAGAACCAATTTCCAGCACGTTGGAGCGGGTGTAGTCGATGCCCAGCAGCGTACGCACATGCTCGGCAAAGTAGGTGAATCCGCCGCTGACCAGCAATACTTTCAGCCCAGCGTGTTTGCAGGCCGCCACCAGGGCCGCTGCGCCAGGATTGAGCTGCAGGCGCTCCCGCTTGACGGCTTCCAGATCCGCGACGGTCACACCCTTGAGCAGAGCCACGCGGCGGCGCAGGCTGTCCTTGAAGTCGGTGATCTCGCCGCGCATGGCCGCTTCGGTAATGGCCGCAACCTCGGCCTTGCGGCCTACCGCATCGGCAATCTCGTCAACGCACTCGATGTTGATCAGCGTGGAGTCCATGTCAAACGCGATCAGTTTGTAGTCGGACAATTTGAGGGCTGATGGCAGGTTCTGGACCACGAGGCCGGGGGAGAATTCTTGGGCGGTCATAAATGGTTTGCTATGAAATTGGTAGCTTCTTGTTCAATATCTACGAGGGCTGTAGCCAGTTTTCTATCTGAAGTCCGGGTACGCGAACAAATTCGGCATCGGCACTGACCAGGGTTGCGCCCAGGCTCAGGGCGTGGGCGGCGATCAGGGTGTCGAGCGGGCCAATGGGGGTGCCCAAGGTTTCAAGGTGGGTGCGCAGCTCGGCGTATGTTTTGGCTACCTGGGGCTCCAGCGCCACAACTTCGATGCTGCCCATGGCCCACTGGTATTGCTGTTGCCACCGTGGGGAGATTTGCCGGCGCAGGCCAAACAGCAGTTCGCATTCCACGATAACGCTGGTGAGCATGGCGTTTGCTGGGTTTTGGCGGGCTTTTTCAAGGGCGCGTTGTGCCGCAATACCGGTGGGGTTGCGCATCATCTGGGAGATGATGTTGGTATCAAGCAAATACAGCGCGGGTTCGGTCATGGGGTGTCGGGGCCAAAGTCGATGTCGTCCAAGGGCAGAAGCCCGGCATCCACGTCGGGGAACTCTTCGTCAATCGGGCCCAGTTTTGCCATTTCGTCAAGTGCCAGCGCCAGCGCGGCTGCAGTGCCGCGTGGGGGCCTTTGGGGGGCGGCTTCGATGATGAGCCGGTTGCCCTCGCGGTGGATGATGGCGTCCACCCCCGGCAGTTCGAACTCTTTGGGAATGCGCACCGCCTGGTTGGCCCCGTTTCTAAAGAGTTTTACGGCTCTAGCCCCCGTGTCCACTACGTAGGGTGCTATGGTTTCGAGAGCGACGTGGCGGGCGGCTGGGTGGTTTGGCGTGGGTGAAGTAGCCATAGGGCACCTCCTTGCGATTGCTGGTCAATACTGTAGCATAGGCTGCAGCATATGCTTCGATCAACGATACAGTTCGCGCATGAATTCTCCCTCCGACCTTTTTGCCGACCAAGGCCCTGAATTTGCCCCCCAACCTGACCGACTGGAGGTGGTGGCCGGCAAGGTGGTGGCTACCATGAACAAACCCAGCGCTGCGCAAAAGCGCTTCAACACGTTGATGGCGCGTATTGATGCCGAGCAGGCGATGGCAGGCAGGTTGCGCCAGGCGCTGGACGCCCATGCGCCCCGGCATCGCCATGCCCTGCAAGAAATTCACACGCAAAGCCAGAGCATGTGCAAGCGTATGGTGGAGACGCTGGACGCGCGTATCCAGGTGCCCAACAAACCCAAAGGGCTTACCGCCAACCAGAAGCAGCAGGCAATCCGCATCGTGCTGTCGCTGTGCGAGCAATTGGCGGTACTGCAAGACCCCGAAGTGCAAGCCGTGTGGGCGCGCTATGCGCGGGCTGAAGAGGGCACCCCGGACCAGAGCGAGCAAGCCAAGCTGGAAGCCCAGGAGTTGCTGGCTTCGTTTTTGGGGGAAGACTTTGCCCAAGGCCGCACGTTTGACTCGCCCGAGGATGTGCTGCGTGCTGCCATGGAGTTCGAGCAGCAGAAGCACCAGGCCCAGGAAGAAAAACGCGCAGCCAAACGCGCTGCGCGCAAGGCGCAAAAAGACCCGACAGTCCGTGAACAGGGTGCAGCCCAAAAAGAATTGGATGCGAAAAATGCCTTGCGCACGGTGTTTCGGCAACTCGCGAGTGCCTTGCACCCCGACCGCGAGCCGGATGCACAGCTACGCGCCCGAAAAACTCAATTGATGAGCGAGGTAAACGCGGCCTATGAGCGCAAGGACCTGAATGCTTTGTTGCGCATCCAGTTGCAGGCAGAAATGGTGGATGCCAGCAAGGCTGCATTGCTGTCAGATGCCAAGCTCAAAGCCATGTGTGATTTGCTGGCGGAGCAAGTCAAAGCACTGGAGATGGATAACCGGCATACGCGGCTTGGCATGGAGCATGAGTTTGGCTACCCGTCGTACGCGCGGTTTGACGAAGCCCAGTTGCTGGCGGTCATGCAAGAGGAATGTGCCTTTTTGCAAAACGATGTGGCCCACATGCAAGCGGACTTGCAGCGTGTGCAGGACGACAAAGAACTCAAAGCCTGGCTCAAAGAGCAAACCCGCGCAAGCAAGTTCCGTTTGAGTCAGGAGCAAGACTTTGGCATCGACATGGACGATCTGCTGCACGCCATGATGCGGCGACGCTAAATTGCCTTAAAACCTCGCGCCTACAACGCCGTTTTACTTTGCGGCTACCGCCTCTGTCACCACGGGTTGACCCAGGCTTTTGAGGATGTCCCGCACCATCTGGGCGCGGTCTTTTTCTTCGGGCAGTTCGCGCTCGATACGCAGCTTCTCGTTGCCCGCCAGCTTGATGTGTTTGTTTTTCTGGATCAGCTGGATGATCTTCATCGGGTCGATCGGTGGGTTCTTCCTGAAGGTGATGGTGATCACGCCTGGCGCCGCATCCACCTTGACCACGCCATACGGCTGGCTGAGTACGCGCAGGCGGTGCACATCGATGAGGGTCTGCGCCTGGGGTGGCAGCTTGCCGAAGCGGTCAATGATTTCCTCCAGCAGCGCATCGACCTGGTCGGCATTCTTGGCAGTGGCCAGCTTCTTGTAGAACGACAGGCGCAGGTGCACGTCACCACAGTAGTCGTCGGGTAAGAGTGCTGGGGCGTGCAGGTTGATGTCGGTGGTGACGTTGAGCGGGCTCAGAAGATCGGGCTCGATGCCTGCCTTGAGGCAGCGTACCGCCTCGCTCAGCATCTCGTTGTATAGCTGGAAGCCGACTTCGAGCATATTGCCGCTCTGGTTTTCACCCAGCACTTCGCCGGCGCCGCGGATTTCCAGGTCGTGCATGGCCAGGTAGAAGCCGCTGCCCAGCTCCTCCATCTGCTGGATGGCGTCGAGGCGCTGCTGGGCCTGTTTGGTCAGGCCCTCAATGTCGGGAACCATCAAATAGGCATAGGCCTGGTGGTGGCTGCGGCCCACGCGGCCGCGCAGCTGGTGCAGTTGGGCCAGGCCGAACTTGTCGGCACGGCTCATGACGATGGTGTTGGCCGTGGGCACGTCGATGCCGGTCTCGATGATGGTCGAGCACAGCAGCAGGTTGTAGCGCTGGGCGATGAAGTCGCGCATCACGGCTTCGAGTTGCCGCTCCGGCATCTGGCCGTGGGCCACGGCAATGCGCGCCTCGGGCAACAGCTCTTCGAGCTTCTGGCGCCGGTTCTCGATGGTCTCCACCTCGTTGTGCAGGAAATACACCTGCCCGCCGCGCTTGAGTTCGCGCAGCACGGCCTCGCGGATCACGCCATTGCCTTCGCTACGGACAAAAGTCTTGATCGCCAGGCGGCGCTGCGGTGCGGTGGCAATCACGCTCAAATCGCGCAGACCTTCCAGTGCCATGCCCAGGGTACGAGGAATGGGGGTGGCGGTGAGGGTCAGCACATCCACTTCGGCGCGCAGCTCTTTCATGGCCTCCTTGTGGCGCACGCCAAAGCGGTGCTCTTCGTCAATGATGAGCAGGCCCAGGTTCTTGAACTTGGTGTCCTGGCTCAGCAGCTTGTGGGTACCGACCACAATGTCCACCGTGCCATCGGCCACGCCCTTGAGTGCCGCGGTGATTTCCTTGCCACTGCGAAAGCGGCTCATCTCGGCAATCTTGACCGGCCACTTGCTGAAGCGGTCTACCAGCGTCTGGTAGTGCTGTTCGGCCAGCAGCGTGGTGGGGGCCAGAAACGCGACCTGCCTGCCGCCAGTGACGGCGACAAAGGCGGCGCGAAGTGCGACTTCCGTTTTGCCAAAGCCTACATCGCCGCAGACCAGGCGGTCCATGGGGCGGGGCGAAATCATGTCCTGGATGACAGCGTGGATCGCGGCCTTCTGGTCAGCGGTTTCTTCAAAGCCGAAGTCGTTGGCAAAGGTCTCGTAGTCGTTGGGGCTGTAGCGGAAGGCGTGGCCTTCGCGGGCAGCGCGGCGGGCGTAGATATTGAGCAGTTCGGCTGCGCTGTCGCGCACCTGTTCGGCGGCCCGGCGCTTGGCTTTCTCCCACTGGCCGCTGCCCAGTTTGTGCAGGGGGGCTTCGTCGGCGCTGACCCCGGTGTAGCGGCTGATCAGCTGCAACTGGCTCACCGGCACATACAGCGTGGCCTTGTCGGCGTACTCCAGGTGCAGGAACTCCTGCAACTCGGGCTCGCCCTGGGCGTTCTTGTTGCCCATGTCCATGTGCACCAGGCCGCGGTAGCGACCAATGCCATGGGCGCTGTGCACCACCGGGTCGCCCACATTGAGCTCGGAGAGGTCCTTGATCAGCGCCTCGACGTCGCTGACCTGTTCCTGCTTTTTGCGACGGCGTGTGGTGGGTCCGGCGGCGAACAGCTCGGTTTCGGTGACCAAGTCAATGCCGATTTCCAGCCAGGAGAATCCGGTGCCCAGGGCTGCAGTGGCAATGCCCATTGGTTCAGTGCTGGCCACAAACTCGGCCAGCGAATCAAAGGCTGGTAGGTTGAATTGCGATGCGCGCAGAAAGTCCAACAGACTCTCGCGGCGGCCATCACTCTCGGCCAGCACCAGGATGCGGTGCTGCGTATTGCGGGCGTGGGCCTTCAGACGGGCCAGTGGCTCCTCGGTGCCGCGCTCGACGGACAGCGTAGGCAACCCGCCAATGTGGGCGAAGTCTTCCGGATTGCCGGTCGGGCGAATGGCCAACTGGGCATGGTCTTTGGCACGGGCAAAAAACTGCTCGGTGCCCAGGAACAGCGATTCCGGCGGCAGCACCGGGCGCTCAGGATCACCCTGGACCAGGCGGTAGCGGTCTTTGGTGTCCTGCCAGAAACGCTGGAAGGCACCTTCCAGGTCACCATGCAGGACTACCGTGGCATCTTTGCCCACATAGTCAAATACCGTGGCCGTATCGTCAAAAAACAGCGGCAGGTAGTACTCGATACCTGCGGTGGCCACGCCATTGCCAATGTCTTTATAGATGCGGCTCTTGGTCGGGTCGCCTTCGAGCAGTTCGCGCCAGCGACTGCGGAACTTGGCGCGCGCCGCATCGTCCATGGGGAATTCGCGGCCAGGCAGCAGGCGCACTTCAGGCACCGGGTACAGGCTGCGCTGACTGTCGGGGTCGAAGGTGCGGATGCTGTCGATCTCGTCGTCAAACAGGTCCACGCGGTAGGGCACCTGGCTGCCCATGGGGAACAGGTCGATCAGGCCGCCGCGTACCGCGTATTCACCGGGGCTGACCACTTGCGTCACATGGCTGTAACCCGCCAGGGTCAGCTGGCTTTTGAGCCTGGCTTCATCGAGCTTCTGCTTGACCTTGAACTGGAAGGTGTAGCCGGCCAGAAAGCTGGGCGGCGCCAGACGGTACAGCGCCGTAGTGGCCGGCACGATGACCACATCGGCGCCGGTTTCCTTGTCGCGCTGCTGGATGCGCCACAGTGTGGCCAGGCGCTCGCTGATCAGGTCCTGGTGCGGAGAGAAGGTGTCGTAGGGCAGCGTTTCCCAGTCGGGGAACAGGGCGCAACGCAGACTGGGGGCGAAGAAGGCAATTTCTTCGAGCAGGCGCTGGGCGTCATTTGCATCGGCGGTGACCACCACCACGGGCAAGCCCACCGCTTTTTCGCGTTCGCTTAAGAGGGCCAGCAATAGCGCATCGGCAGATCCCGCAGGGCGGGGCAAGGTGTAGCGTTTGCCGCTTTGTAGTTTCGGTAAATCCATGGATGGAGCGATTTTAGGCCCGTGGGCGAAACTAAAATGGGCGCAGCACCATGACCCCATCGCCCTCCCATTCCCCGGCTTCCCTTTCCACCGTTCGCCGTATCTGGGCGGTGATTCCCTGCGCCGGGACAGGTTCGCGTTCAGGAGCGGACGGACCCAAGCAATACCAGCCCGTTGTGGGCAAATCCATGGTGCTGCACACGCTGGACGCATTTGCCCGAGTGGGTCGCCTGGCCGGCGTGTTGGTGGTGGTGTCGGCGGGTGACACCTTCTTTGAGGACAAGAATGCTCCTGTTTTGGTAGCGCCTTGTGGAAGTTCCACGAGGGCTAAAAGTGTATTCAATGGTTTATCTGCGCTGCAGGAACTGGGTGCGGAACCCCAGGACTGGGTGCTGGTGCACGATGCGGCACGTTGCCTGATTACGCCTGAGCAGATCAATACCCTGCTGGATGCCTGTCTGGACGACGCGGTGGGTGGCCTGCTGGCGCTCAAACTACCCGACACCCTCAAACAGGAGGTGGGTGGGCGTGTGGCTGCTACGGTGGATCGGTCAGACAAGTGGCTGGCGCAGACCCCGCAGATGTTCCGGTTGCAGGCCTTGCAGCAGGCGCTGCAGGCGGCGGGCGATACGGTCACCGACGAGTCCAGCGCCATGGAGCACATCGGGCTGCAGCCGCGGCTGGTGGAGGGCAGCGCGCAGAACTTCAAGGTAACCTACCCGCAGGATTTCGCGCTGGCCGCTGCGGTACTGGCCTCCCGCCAGGGATTCAAGTAAACGAAGGACACCATGCAATTTCGTATTGGCGAGGGGTGGGATATCCACCAGTTGGTCGAGGGACGCAAACTCATGCTGGGCGGCGTGGAAATTCCGCACACCAAGGGACTGCTGGGTCATTCCGATGCCGATGCCCTGCTGCACGCCATTACCGACGCACTGCTGGGGGCCGCTGCCCTGGGCGATATCGGTACGCACTTTCCTGATACCGATGTGCAGTTCAAAGGTGCGGATTCGTCCGTGCTGCTGGCTGATGCGATGTGTCGGGTGCGGGCAAAAGGGTTCGAGATTGGCAATCTGGATTGCACCGTGATTGCGCAGGCCCCCAGGCTTGCTCCGCATATCGCCGCCATGCGTGCACGCATCGCCCAGGTGCTGTCGGTAGCGGTCGATCTGGTGAATGTGAAAGCCAAAACAGCCGAAAAAATGGGGCCGGTGGGTGAGGGGCTCGCCATGGAAGCCCGTGCGGTCGTGTTACTCGTGATGGTCTGAATCGCGCCCCGTGGGCAGGCGTATGGCGCGCTGCAGCTTGATGTGGGCGGACAGTCCGCCTGTGGCCGAATTGGTCAGCGCAAAGGCACCCCCCATGCGCTGTATGGTTTTTTGCACAATCGCCAGCCCCAGGCCAGCGCCGTTGGCTGCAGTGCGCGCCGCTTCCCCCCGGTAAAAGGGTTTGGTCAGGTTGGCCAATTGCTCTGGTGCTACGCCCATTCCGTGGTCGCGGATCTTGATCAGAATCCACTTGTCTTTGGCAATGGCCGCCAGGTCGATACGGGCAATGCCGGTGTCAGGTGATTTTCCATAGCGACGTGCATTCTCGATCAGGTTGGTCAGGATGCGCCCGAGTTCCACCTCATCGGCCATTACCAGCAAGTCATTTTGCAGCATCACATTGAGATTCACATCGTCTTTATCCTTGTAGGGGTAGACACAGGAGTCCACGATATCGCGCAGCACAATCGCAGAAAGTTTTCCGCTTTCCGGGCGCGCGTAGTCCAAAAATTTGTCGATGATCGCGTCCAGTTGCGCGATATCTGCGGCCATGTGGGCGCGAGCGTCGAGATCTTCCACACTCATTTCGGTTTCCAGCCGCAGCCGGGCCAGCGGTGTGCGCAGATCGTGTGAAATGCCCGCGAGCATGATGGCGCGGTCCTGCTCGATTTTGGCCAGGCGTTGTGCCATCCGGTTGAAGCCGATGTTGACTTCGCGGATTTCATTGGTGTTGACCTTTTCACTCAAGCGGCTGGCGCCAAAATCACCCTCCTGTACGCGTGTGGCGGCAAATGACAGTTGTTTAAGGGGCCGGTTGATCAGGCGGGCAATCAGGGCCGCGCCGGCCAGTGACAGGGCAGCTGCCACCCCCAGCCAGATGACCCAGGTCTTGCCGCCGCCCAGGTTGAACCGTGTGGCGTCGGTCATCAGCCAGTAATCATCGCCATCAATGTCAAAACCAACCCACATGCCCGGCTGGTTGTTGACGCGGTTGGCCACGACCGTGTCTTTCCCCAGCCGGGTGCGCAGGCTGCGCACCATATCGCGGGTCAGCGGGTCGGTTTCGGCAGAGACCACTTTGTCGGTGCGTTCGCGTGGAATGATGCGCAGGCTTTCCGTGTCGGACAGCGTCTTGAGCAGGGAAACGCGTGCGATGGCATCTGCGTGGATCAGTGCCGCACGGCTGATGTTGACCTGCGAGGCCAGTTGCTGTGCCATCTGCTCCGCGCGCGGTGCAAATTCAAACGAACGCAGGGTTTGCAACCAGGCAGCAATGCTGCCCAGCAGTAGCAGGGCGATCAGGAAGAAGGTCCGCCAGAAAAGGCTCAGCCTCGCCAGGGACAGGCGGGATCTTTTGGTTGACGGTTCGTCCAGCGGAGTGGGCCCGCTGTCAGCAATTTCGGTGGGATGGGTTTCGACCAAAGGGCAGGGCTCTCGCTTCAGGTCGTTTCGTCAGGGACAAACACGTACCCCACGCCCCACACTGTCTGGATCAGACGCGGTGAGGTTGGGTCGGTTTCAATCAGCTTGCGCAGGCGCGACACCTGGACATCCAGACTGCGGTCGAAGGGTTCAAACTCTCGGCCCCGTGAGAGCTGTGCCAGTTTTTCACGTGACAGCGGAATTCTTGGGTGGCGCACCAGTGCCTTGAGCATGGCGAACTCACCCGTGGTGAGCATCAGTTCTTCTTCACCCTTGTGCAGCGTGCGTGCTGCAAGGTCGAATGTGAAGGGGCCAAAGCGCGCCACTTCGTTGTCGCTGGACGGAGCGCCCGGTACCTCTGGTATTGGCCGGCGGCGCATGACGGCGTTGATACGGGCCAGCAATTCGCGCGGGTTGAAAGGCTTGCCCAGGTAGTCGTCAGCACCGACTTCGAGGCCAACTATGCGGTCGATGTCCTCGCCCTTGGCGGTGAGCATGATGATAGGGGTCACGTCATTGGCGGCCCGCAGGCGCCGGCAGATGGACAGGCCATCTTCGCCCGGCATCATCAGATCCAGCACGATCAGGTCGGCCGTTTCGCGCATCATGATCCGGGTGAGTGACTTGCCGTCCTCGGCCAGCAGCACGTCAAAACCTTCCTGTGTCAGGTAGCGCTTGAGCAGATCCCGGATGCGGGCATCGTCATCGACCACAAGAATTTTGTTGGGGCGGGTTGCCGGAGTTTGCATAGGTACAGTTAATTTGTAACAGGGTCGATTTTGCGTGGCCGCAACAGCCTGCGCTATAGGGCGCAACCCTGCGTTGACACACTGTTACAAATATACCGTGTTGCAAGGCTGTCAAGCGGCCAACAATGTGAGCCTGATGATTGCTCCTTGCGTTAAAGCACCATGAACATTCGCTTTGCCCCTGCCGTATTTCTTGCACTGTGCTGTCTGGCATCGGGCGCTGGTGCGGGCACGCATGGGCCTGGTGCTGGTCATGAAAATGCGGCAACCGCCCCTCGCGGTACGGCCGACGATGCGCAACGCCGCAGGGCCGATCTGCGCGCAGCGCTGCAAACGCAGCAGTTTGCTGGCAACCAGTCATCACGCCAGCTCTCTGTGCAGGACCGGGCCGAGTTGCGCCAGCAACTGCGCCAGCAGCGCCCGTAATTTTTCCGGTTTGCTTGTACGGCCTGCTTGCAGGCGAGTCTGATACGTTCATGTCTATTTCTTTGCCAGGCCGTTACCTGACCGGGAATTTGTCAAATTTGTGTCTTCTGGTGCGGTTCTGGAGTCTCTGAAGGCCTGCGCAGGGTTTAGCATGCGCGCATGGCTGATATCAAGACATTCACGAGCAACGGGTTGACACTTGCCAGCGGCACGCCGAGGCCAGGCGCCACGATGGGCCGATTTGAACTGCGCAAACTGCTGGGGCAGGGCGCCCAGTCCACCGTCTGGCTGGGCTTCGATCCGCGTATGGAGCGTGAGGTGGCCGTCAAGGTGATGCGTTTGGGCACCGGTTCGGACGACAAGGCAGTTGCCCAATGGCTGCAGGAAGCGCGCAGTGCAGGGCGTGTCAGCCACCCCAACATTATTCCGGTCTACGAGGCCGATATCCAGGACCGGCAACCCTTTCTGGTGTTTGAGTATGTGCCGGGCAGTACGCTGGACCAGTTGCTAAGGCAAGGTGGGGCATTGCCGCCGTCGCAAGCTGCTGCGCTGATGATGGATGTGCTGGACGCGGTGGCGGTTGCCCACAACGCCGGCGTCATTCATCGTGACCTGAAGCCCTCCAACATCCTGATTGACAACGCCGGGCGTGCACGCGTCATGGACTTTGGTATCGCAGCGCGCATCCAGACTGGTAGTGAAGGAACCGACGGGAGTCCGGGAAGTGGGACGGTGGGCTACCTTTCGCCCGAGGCGGTCAATGGCGAGATCTCCAGCGCCACCATGGACATTTTTTCCTGCGGCATGGTCCTGGCGGAAATGCTGACAGGCAAACCCCTGATCCAGGAGACCGACAGCTATCGCGCCATCTACAGGACGGTACATGAACAACAGGCGCTGCCGGCCAAGCTCAGTGCCGACATCGATGATCAGCTGCGGGCCATCGTATCCCGGGCGCTTGCGCTGGATTCCAAACAGCGCTTTTCCAGCGCGCGCCTGTTCGCGCAGGAACTGGAGCAATGGGCCCGGCCAGCCAATGCCGAGGCGGGAGAGTCTGGCAAAGGCCTTGGCAGCAGCACGCTGGACTTCCTGCTGCGCCGGATGCGTCACAAGAGCGATTTTCCGGCCATGTCTGACGCCGTGGTGCGGATCCAGAGCATGGCTGCTTCCGAGAAGGAGAGTGTGGGCAGCGTCACCAATGAAATCCTCAAGGATGTGGCTTTGACCAACAAACTGCTGCGTCTGGTTAACAGCGCGCACTATGCACGCGGCGGAAGCATCAATACCGTGTCGCGGGCGGTCAATCTGGTGGGTTTCAATGGTATCCGCAATATGGCACTGAGCCTGGTGTTGCTGGAACACATGCAGGACAAGACCCACGCTGCCCAGCTCAAGGAAGAGTTCCTGCGCTCGCTGATGGCAGGCTCCGTTGCAGCAGAACTGTGCCCTGTGGTGCGCGACAGCGAAGAGGCGTTTATCGGCTCCATGTTCCAGGGCCTGGGGCGGCTGCTGGTGCAGTTTTATTTTCCGGAAGAAGCGGCGCAAATCCGCAACCTGGTGCGTTCCAACCGCGAGCCCATGACCGAGCAGGCTGCGGCGGTCAGCGTGCTCGGTCTGAATTTTGAGGACCTTGGTGTGGGTGTTGCCAAGGCCTGGGGCTTGCCCGAAGGCATCCAGCGTTGCATGCGCAAGCCCTCGGGTTCTCCACCGGCCACCGCGCCCACCGACAGCACAGAGCGCATTCGCTGGGTGGCGCTGGCCTCCAACGAAATTGCCGATGTCCTGCTGCACACCGACCCCAAACATGCAGATGCCCGCATTGAAGAGGTCACGGCCAGGTATGCGCGGGCCATGGGCTCCAATAGCCGTGCCATGCATGCTGCTACCGCCAAGGCACGCCAGAAAATGGTGGAACTGGCACAAGCCATGGAAATCCGAGTGGCGCCCAACTCGCAGGCCGCCAGATTGATTCAGCTACCCGATGAAAAATCATCTTCATCGGAAGCCAAAATGTCTGCGGAGACAGGCTTGGCCAGCGTGGAGTTGCATGCGACCCAGGCTGCCCCTCTGGACGCGGGCGCTCCGCCAGCCGCCAGAAATCCCATGGTGGCCGAGACGCTGGCCGCTGGCATTCAGGACATCACCAACGCCATGGTGGAGGATTTCAAGCTGAGCGATGTCCTGCGCATGATTCTGGAGACGATGTTGCGCGCCATGGAGTTCAAGCGCATCATTTTTTGCATGCGCGACGCCAAAACCGAATCCATCGTCGGACGGTTTGGTCTAGGCGAAGGCATAGAGAAACTGGTGCCCGTGTTCAGGACCCATTTGAAAGCGCCCACCCCCGATCTTTTTGCCGTGGTGTGCCTCAAGGGCGTGGACAGTCTTATCAGCGACGCGACCGAGAGCCGCATCGTGCAGCGGCTGCCCGAGTGGTACCGTAAGGGCATCAACGCGCCGACCTTCCTGCTATTGCCTCTGCAGATCAAGGGTGCACCCTTCGGGCTGATCTACGCCGACAAAGCGGACCACGGCTCCCTTGAACTGGACGAAAAAGAACTGGCCTTGCTGCGCACATTGCGCAACCAGGCTGTGATGGCGTTCAGACAATCGTCCTGAACCTGCACAATTTGCTATCAAATAGATAGCTTATTGTGCACTATCCACGAGGGATGGAAGCCAATTTTCTTACTGCGCTGTCCAGCCGCCGTCCATGTTCCAGGCCACGCCGCGCACGTTGTTGCCAGCGGGCGAGCAGAAAAACACCGCCAGTGCGCCCAGTTCTTCGGGCGTGGTGAACTGCATGGAGGGCTCTTTCTCGCCCAGCAGCAGTTTGGTGGCCTCCTCGTTGCTGATCTTCAGCGCGGCTACCTTGGCGTCCACCTGTTTTTGCACCAGCGGAGTCAGCACCCAGCCGGGGCAGATGGCGTTGCAGGTCACGCCGGTGGTGGCGTTTTCCAGGGCGGTGACTTTGGTCAAACCGACGACACCATGCTTGGCCGCCACATAGGCGGACTTCTCAGCGGAAGCCACCAGTCCGTGGATGCTGGCCACGTTGATGATGCGGCCCCAGTTCTGGGCCCGCATGGCGGGCAACGCCAGACGCGTGGCGTGGAAAGCGCTGCTCATGTTGATGGCAATGATGGCATCCCAGCGGTCCACCGGGAAATTCTCGATGCGCGCCACATGCTGAATGCCTGCGTTGTTGACCAGAATGTCCACCTTGCCAAAGGTTACGGCGGCGTGGTTGAGCATGTCTTCAATCTCGGCGGGTTTGCTCATGTCGGCGCCGTGGTAACTCACCTGCACACCCAGCGCAGCGATTTCGGCCTTGGGGCCTTCGACATCGCCAAAGCCATTGAGAACGATATTGGCACCCTGCGCAGCGAGCGCCTTGGCAATGCCCAGCCCAATGCCGCTGGTGGAGCCGGTAACGAGTGCAGTTTTGCCTTTCAACATGGTGTCGCTTTCAAAAAAGTGGGGTTGTTCCAGTAGGATGGTGCCATTATCAAACAGCACCGCATCTTTGCATTGCACCATGACTGAACCTACGCTGAATTACCTACTGTGCCCTGATACCGGCGCCGGGCACCGTATGGCCTACTGGCAGTGGGGCAACCCCCAGGCAGAGCACACCGTGGTCTGCGTGCATGGGCTGAGCCGCCAGGGGCGCGACTTTGATGTGCTGGCGCAGGCACTGGTCCAGAAAGCCGGTGGCAACATCCGCGTGGTATGCCCGGACGTGGCCGGTCGCGGGCAAAGCGACTGGCTGGCCGACCCCATGGCCTACCAGTTGCCCACCTATGTTGCCGACATGCTGGCCTTGCTGGCCCACCTCAAACCCGCCATTCTGGATTGGGTGGGCACCAGCATGGGCGGGCTGATTGGCCTGGGTGTAACCAGCGTCTTGAGCACCGCCGGGCCGTCCCAAGGTGCGAAGGCCCCCCCGGGGGGCAGCGCAGCACACGCCGTGGCAAGCGTGGGGGTCAGAAGACTGGTGCTCAACGATGTGGGGCCGGTGGTGCAGTGGAACTCGATCGTGCGCATTGCTGCCTATCTCGGCAAATCGATGCAATTCGCGTCGCTGCAGCAGGCGGCCGATGCCATGTGGTCCGTCTCCACCAGTTTTGGCCCCCATACGCCGGCCCAGTGGCTGGAACTCTCGCGCCACATGGTCAAACCCTTGCCCGTGGGGCAAGCGGGTGTCACTCTGCATTACGACCCGGCCATTGCGGTTCCGGTGCGCGCCATGACACAGGAAATGGCTGTGCAGGGCGAAACTGCCCTGTGGCAACTGTATGACGCCATTGCTGCGCAGACCCTGTTGTTGCGCGGGGCGGATTCCGATCTGTTGTCGCCGGCTACCGCGGCGCAAATGACCCAGCGCGGGCCCCGGGCCCGGCTGGTGGAGTTTGCCGGTGTGGGCCACGCCCCCACGCTCATTTCGGATGATCAGGTGCAGGCGGTCACGTCCTTCTTGCTGGAATGAAAAGCCATTCTTCTGAACTGTCGGGAGCGGCTTCACCCCAGGTTATTGCCGCCACAGCTCAAAGCCTGCCCGAGCAGGCCGGGGCTTTGCTGCGCGCGCGGGCGTTTGCCGAGCCCCTGCTGTCGACCCAGACGCTCGACACGGGTGAAAACATTCTGGCCCACGCCGATGCAGTGGCCGCCATTCTCAAAACCATAGGTGGCTCGGAGGCCATGCAGGCAGCCAGCTACCTGGTGTACGCCTGCGACCACCTGAACAAGCCGCACGAAGTCATTGCCAAGGCCTTTGGTGATAACTTTGCCGACCTGGCGCTGGAAACCACCAAGCTCGTGCGTGTGCAGCGCATGGCCCGATTGGCCCAGACATCCGCCAGCCACACCGCCCATGCGGCGCCGATGGCGCAAACCGCAGCCAGTCAAACCGAGAGCGTACGCAAGATGCTACTGGCGTTCTCCAAAGACCTGCGGGTGGTGATGCTGCGCCTGGCCTCGCGCCTGCAGACGCTGCGGCACTTTGCTGCCAGCAAACTGCCGGTGCCGCCCAGTCTGGCAAGCGAGTCCCTGCAGGTGTTTGCACCGCTGGCCAACCGGCTGGGCATCTGGGAAATCAAGTGGGAAATGGAAGACCTGTCTTTCCGTTTTCTGGAGCCCGATACTTACCGGCAGGTGGCGCGCCTGCTGGACGAAAAGCGTACCGAGCGCGAGGCGTCGGTCGAAAAACTGCGCCAGCAGCTGGCGGCTGACTTGGCATCGCAAGGCATCACCGCCACGGTGCAGGGGCGGCCTAAACACATCTACAGCATCGTCAAGAAGATGCGCGGCAAATCGCTGGGGTTTGATCAGGTATATGACATCCGGGCCCTGCGTATCGTGGTGCCCTCGGTGCCAGACTGCTATGCCGCCTTGAGCTGGGTGCACAGCCAGTTTGTGCCGGTCACTGAAGAGTTTGACGACTACATTGCCCGGCCCAAGGCCAACGGTTACCAGTCGCTGCACACCGTTGTCAGGGATGGTACGGGACTCCCGATTGAGGTGCAGATCCGTACCCAGGCCATGCATGACCATGCAGAGCACGGCGTGGCGGCCCACTGGGCCTACAAAGAGGCGGGTACCAAGGGCTATGCGGGAGTGACGGCCAGCGGCGAATACGACGCAAAGATAGCCGTGCTGCGCCAGTTGCTGGCCTGGGAGCGCGATTTGTCCGGGCAACAAGGGGCGGGCGTGTTTGACGACCGCATCTATGTGCTGACGCCCGATGCGGCCATTGTCGAACTGCCCAAGGGCGCCACGCCGGTGGACTTCGCCTATAGCGTACACACCAACCTGGGCCACCGCTGCCGCGGCGCGCGGGTGGATGGCGCCATGGTGCCGCTCAACACGCCTTTGAAAAACGGCCAGACGGTGGAAGTCACCGCCGCCAAAGAAGGCGGGCCGTCACGCGACTGGCTCAACCCGGAGCTGGGCTTTCTGGCCAGCCACCGCGCGCGGGCCAAAGTGCGCGCCTGGTTCAATGTCCTGGCCATGGGCGAAACCATCGCCAAGGGCCGCGAGGCGGTGGAAAAGCTGTTGCAGCGTGAAGGCAAGACGGCGATCAAGCTCGACGATCTGGCGTCGCAGCTGGGCTTCAACTCGGCCGATGATTTGTTTGAGGTGGTCGGCAAGGACGAGTTCTCGTTGCGCAACATCGAGATCGTGCTGCGCCCGCCCGAGCCACTGCCATCCGAGGACGCGCTGGTGCTGCTCAAGAAGCCGCGCCACCCCGGTGCATCGGGCAAGGGTGGGGTGCTGGTGGTGGGCGTGGATTCGCTGATGACGCAGCTGGCCAAGTGCTGCAAGCCGGCACCGCCGGATCTGATCAGCGGTTTTGTCACACGCGGCAAGGGCGTCAGCGTGCACCGGGCCGATTGCTCCAACCTGCGCAACATGGTCAACCGCAGTGGCGACCGCGTGATTGAGGTGGAGTGGGGCGCCTCCACTGGCAAGGAGGGCAACGTCTATCCGGTCGATGTGTCGGTAGAAGCCGTGGACCGCCAGGGCCTGCTGCGTGATATTTCCGAGGTGTTCACCAAGGAAAAAATGAACGTGATCGGCGTGCAGACCCAGTCGGTAAAAGGCACGGCCTGGATGACGTTTACCGTGGAGGTGGCGGAGTCCGGCCGGCTGGCCAGGGTGCTGAAAATGGTTAGCGGGTTGAGTGGCGTGCGCTCGGCGCGGCGGCGTTAGGCGGTACGCAGGCGTCTACTGAAACTTCGCTGGGCTCAGACGTCATGAGCCAGTAGTTACGCATGCCCGTAGTC
>JAGWUS010000027.1 GCA_028868305.1 Burkholderiales bacterium
CGCAGCGGCGCTGGGCTACGCCATGCAGGCGCTCAAGGCACTGGCGCGGCTGCACCGCCAGGGCGTGGTGCACCGCGACATCAAACCCGCCAACCTGCATCTGGGCGACGACGGCGTGCTGCGCGTGCTGGACCTGGGCGTGGCCCTCTCCGGGCGCGAGCCTGCGGCCATGCGCGCACTGCACGCCGGTACCCCCAGCTACGTGAACCCGGAGCAATGGGGCTTTCGCAGCAAAGGCGCCCCTGCCAAGGGCGAGGCCACCGAGGGCGATGGTACGGATGAGCAGTTGCCCAATGCCCAAAGCGACTTGTTTGCCCTGGGCGTAACCCTGTACCAGCTGCTTACCGGTAGGCTGCCGTATGGCGAGGTGCTGCCCTACCAGGTGGGCCGCTACCACCGTGACCCCACACCCCCGAGCCGGCACAACCCCGAGGTGCCCATCTGGCTGAACCATGTGGTGCTCAAGGCCGTGGCCCTGGACCAGCGCCAGCGTTTCGAAACCGCCGAGGAGTTTTTGCTGGCACTGGAGCGCGGCGCCTCGCGCCCCCTGCAGGCGCTGCATGGCACACCGCTGATGCAACGCGACCCCAGCTTCGTCTGGAAGCTTGCCACCGGCACGCTGGCGCTGATCAATCTGCTGCTGGTGTACTGGCTGCTGTTTTTGCCGAAATAGGGCTCTAGCCCTCGTGGGATGTGCGCATGCAGCTATTGAATTGATAGTGAATGAGGTGAGCCGTTGCACGACTCGGTGATTACGCCAGAGCCGCTTCGCGGATCAGGCAATCGGCAGAAATACCCAGGCTCGAATTGAGACGACGCACCATGGCCAGGCTCAACGGCCGCTTGCGATTGAGCACTTCATATACACGATTTAAGCCGCCAATCATGGGTTGAAGGTCCTTGGCGCTTAAGCCCTGTTGTTCCATGCGAAATTTAATGGCTTCAATAGGGTCAGGCAACTCGATGGGATAGTGTTTCGCTTCGTAAGCCAACAACAGCGCCCCAAGGACTTCGAGGCGATCACCATCGGGTGTTCCGCGTTTTGGATCAGCGTCCACCAAAGCGGAAACCATCTTGAGTGCCGCTTTGTAGTCGGCCTTGGTGTGGATTGGGCGAATGTCCATGGATAGCTCCTTCAAAACTGCTCTACGGTGTTGGCATCCACTGCGTCGTACTCGACATGCGTGCCAATGAACTTCACATATACGAACCCGACCTTGTAGGCCACCGCAACGATCAAACGGTACTCATTGCCTTTGAGGTTGAACACCACGCGACGACTCTTCAAAATGCTGGCACTGGCGTACTGCGCCTTAACGTCGGCAGGTTGCTCCCATCGGGCCTTTCGCACCTCGTCACACCAAGCCAAGATCGATTGCTTTGCATCGGGACGCTTTGACGCAAACTTTAGTAGTGGTGGAAGCGAAACAAGATGCATGTGACCATTTTAGTCCCATTATGGGACTAGTTCAAGGTAAACCACTTCGAAATTCCGGCGCACGTCGTTCCAATGTACGCACTCTGTGAAAGAATCGGCCAGGTTGGAAAGCAGCTTCTCCACTTCTCTGTCGGTCAGCTTGCTGCCCTCGATACGGGTGGACGACCCGATGCTCTCGATGGTGGCTACCCTGCGCAAGGCAGACAGACGGTCAGGCGCAAGAGTGCCTAGAGCACGCCAGGCGCCCTTGAACTCATCAATCCGGGCGATCAGACTGAGGATCTCTGGGGTAATCTGAAGGGTGTCAGAGCGAAGCATAAAAACAATAGTACACCCAATAACACCCATTTCTTACGGCGGTGACCCCTCCGAGTCGCGAGGGGGAAATGGGTGTAAATGGGTGTACTTGGAGTCACGCACTGCGTGCGCGGCCACCCTTCTCCGCCCAGGTCCGGGTCCAGCGCAGTTGCATCTTGCGCATGACGGCGAGCATCAGCAGAGAGAACAGGGCCATCACCACAAAGCCCGGCAAAAAGCTGCCGGTCTGTTGCTTGGCCTGGCCCATCATGGCGGGGACGGTGCCGCCGCCCAGGGCGCCAATCTCGCCAATCATGGAGCCGGCCACCGCGGTGGAGGTGGGCCAGCGCAGCGGCACCAGCTGGAACAGGGCACCGTTGCCCGCGCCGAGGGCAGCAAAGCACAGGATCAGCAGCAGGGTTGTCATCACCAGCGAGCCCGACGACAGGCCCACGCCGACCAGCGTCAAAGCGACCGCCACCAGCACCACGGTCAGGGTGTTGACGCCGCCCCAGTGGTCGGAAATCCAGCCACCTGCCACGCGCACCACCGCGCCCATCAGCGCGGCTAGCATGGTCAGTTGACCGGCCTGTACCTTGCTCACGCCGAACTGGTCGTAGTAGTAGGTGGGCAAAAAGGTGACGATGCCGATGAAGCCGCCAAACGTGACTACATAGATCAGGCTGAAGACCCAGCCGTCTTTTTCCATCAGGCAGCTGAGGTGCTCGCGCATGCTGGCGTGTTCGTCACGGTCCGGCGGCTCCTTGGCCATGAACAGCACCACGGCCATGGGCATCAGCGATGCGATGGCTGCAATGCCGTACACCGTCTGCCAGCCGTAGGCCTGTGCCAGCGGGGGAGCCAGCAGTGCAGCCAGGGCGGTGCCCGCGTTGCCCGCACCCACCAGGCCCATGGCCAGACCTTTGTATTTGGGGGGGTACCAGCCCGAACCCAGCGACATGGCCACACCAAAACTCGCCCCAGCCACGCCCAGCAGCAGGGCCATCTTGAGCAAGTCGTCGTAGGTGTGGACAAAGAAGTACCCGAACGACATGGTGAAGGTGATCAGGCCCAGCTCCACCAGGGTGGCGGTCTTGCGCCCGACATATTGCGCCAGCAAGCCCAAGGGGAATCGCATGATGGCGCCGGCCACGATGGGGATGGACAGCAGCAATCCCTTTTGCGCGGGCGACAAGTGGAACTGTTCGCTGATGAACGGAGCCATGGCACCATTCATCACCCAGATGATGAATGAGAACATCAGGTAGAAGAATGCTGCGAACAACGTGGGTGTATGTCCGCTTTTCAAAAAGTCACGAAATCCGGCCATAAATGCGCTCCGAAGGGGTGTGCGGGGGTAGGGATGGACATGCGGCTGCTGTACTGTGATGGCAGGCAACACACCGCAACTACTACTAGAACTAGACCGTCGTTGGTCGTAATGGTCTTAAGCAGGATCCATGCCTGCTGTCTGTGCAGAGGGCTACGCGGCCTTTTCCACGTGGGCCTGGCGGGTGTACAAAAAGTCGATCACCGCCTTGCGGTAGCCCAGGTACTCCGGGCTGTCGGCCAGCGCCACGCGGCTGCGCGGGCGGGGCAGGTCCACCGAGAGGATTTCGCCAATCGTGGCGGCAGGGCCGTTGGTCAGCATCACGATCTTGTCGGATAGCAGCACGGCTTCGTCCACGTCGTGGGTCACCATCACCACGGTGCTTTGGGTGCGGGCCACGATCTCCAGTAGCTCGTCCTGCAGCTTGGCGCGGGTCAGTGCGTCCAGCGCGCCAAAGGGCTCGTCCATGAGCAGCACCTTGGGTTCCATGGCCAGGGCGCGGGCAATGCCTACGCGCTGCTTCATGCCGCCCGAGATTTCGCCAGGGCGCTTTTGCGCTGCCGCCGTCAGGCCGACCAGGGCCAGCGCATCGTTGGTGCGGGTGGTCAGCTGGGCCTTGTTTTCGGACGCTGCGCCGGTGCTCTTGGAGCCGGCACCAAACACGCGCTCCACACCCAGGTACACATTTTCAAAGCAGGTGAGCCAGGGCAGCAGCGAGTGGTTCTGGAACACCACGGCGCGGTCGGGGCCGGGGCCGGCGATTTCGCGGTTGGCGCACAGCAGCGTGCCGTGGGTGGGCGTGGTCAGGCCGGCAATCAGGTTGAGCAGGGTGGACTTGCCGCAACCCGAGTGACCGATGAGGGCCACGAATTCCCCCTTGGCCACAGTGAGGTTGATGTCGCGCAACGCGGGGAACAGGCCCTTCTTGGTTTTGAAGGTCTGTTCGACGTTCTGGATCTCGATGAATTTGGAAGTATGTGTGTTGGTCATGATTTGACTTCCTCGAAAGTAAATGCGGTTGCAATTTTGATCAGGGCGTATTCCAGAACCAGCCCGACGATGCCAATCACGAAGATGGCGATGATGATGTTCTTGACGTTGAGGTTGTTCCACTCGTCCCACACCCAGAAGCCAATGCCCACGCCGCCAGTCAGCATCTCGGCTGCCACAATGACCAGCCAGGCGGTGCCTACGGCCAGGCGCACACCGGTCAGCATGTAGGGCAGCACCGAGGGGAACAGGATTTTGGTGACGATCTTCCACTCGGACAGGTTCAGCACCTTGGCCACATTCATGTAGTCCTGCGGCACGCGTTGCACACCCACGGCGGTGTTGATGATCATGGGCCAGATGGAGCAGATGAAGATGGTCCAGATGGCGGCCGGGTTCGCGCCCTTGAACACCAGCAGGCCAATCGGTAGCCAGGCCAGCGGAGACACCGGGCGCAACAGGCTGATTAGCGGGTTGAACATGCGGCTCAAAAACTCAAAACGGCCAATCGCAAAGCCGGCCGGGATGCCCACCGCAGCGGCCAGGCCAAAGCCCACCGCCACACGCTCCAGCGACATCAGCACGTTCCAGCCCACGCCCTGGTCGTTGGGGCCCTTGCGGTAGAAAGGATCACTGAAGATGGTGACCGCCTGCTGCCAGGTTTCCCAGGGGCTGGGGATGCTGTTCTTGGTGCCGATGCTCACCAGCGCCCAGATGCCCACCAGCAGGGCCAGGCCCAGAACCGGAGGCAACACGGTCATTGCCAGGCCACTCCAGTCATAGCCGGGGGATCGATCCGTTCGCCCTTCGACAGGCTCAGGGCGAACGGTGGTCGGGGTTTTAGAGTGCTTTTCGGCCTTGGCCCCCGTGGAACCTGCACGGACAGCTCCGCTTTTGATAGCAATGCTGTCCTCGGACGCGGCCAGAGGCGAATGGAATACTGCGCTCACCATGGTGGACTCCTTGGGGGGTGGGGGTCAGGCCTTGACCTTGAAACTGTCGGCGTACTTCTTGGGATCCTTGCCGTCCCACACCACGCCGTCCATGAACTTGGCTGTGCGCATATCGCTCTTGGGCAGCGGTGTCTTGCTGGCGGTGGCAGCCTGCTTGTAGAGGTCGATCTGGTTGATCTGCTTCGCCACGGTCAGGTAGTCAGGATGGTCCTTGAGCAAACCCCAGCGCTTGTGCTGGGTCAGGAACCACATGCCGTCGGACAGGTAGGGGAAGTTGACCGTGCCTTCGTTGAAGAACTTCATGTGGTTGGGGTCGTCCCAGGTCTTGCCCATGCCGTCCTGGTAGCGGCCCAGAATGCGCTGGTTGATGGCGTCCACGCTGGTGTTCACATAGCTCTTGTCGGCAATGGTTTCGGCCATCCTGGATTTGTTGGACAGGCTGGCGTCAATCCACTGGCTGGCTTCCAGAATCGCGGCGGTCACGGCGCGTGCGGTGTTGGGGTGTTTCTTGACGAATTCGCCCGTGGTGCCAAGCACCTTTTCGGGGTGGTCTTTCCAGATGTCCTGGGTGGTGGCTGCGGTCACGCCAATGCCATCGAGGATGGCGCGGTGGTTCCAGGGCTCGCCCACGCAGAAGCCATCCATATTGCCCACGCGCATATTGGCCACCATCTGGGGCGGCGGCACGGTGATGACCTTGGCGTCCTTGATCGGGTTGATGCCGTTGGCCGCCATCCAGTAGTACAGCCACATCGCGTGGGTGCCAGTGGGGAAGGTCTGGGCAAAGGTGTATTCACGCTTCTCGGAAGCCATCAGTTTGGCCAGGCCCGCACCGTTGACCGCGCCCTTGTCGGCCAGCTTCTTGGATAGCGTGATGGCCTGGCCATTGTGGTTGAGGTTCATCAGCACGGCCATGTCTTTCTTGGGGCCGCCAATACCCAGGTGGACGCCATAGACCAGGCCATACAGCACGTGGGCAAAGTCCAGCTCGCCGTTGACCAGCTTGTCACGCACACCGGCCCAGCTGGCTTCCTTGCTGGGAATGATCTTGACGCCGTACTTCTTGTCAAAGCCCAGTACCGAGGCCATCACCACGCTGGCGCAATCGGTCAGCGGGATAAAGCCAATCTTCACTTCGGCTTTTTCGGGGGCGTCCGACCCCGCGGCGTACACCGCAGCGCGCAGCGCGGGGTTGATGCCCACGACACCGACGGCGGCGGTTTGTAACACCGCACGGCGGCTAAGTCTGGTTTTCAGTAGATCGGTCATGGCAACACTCCAAAGAAAAAAAGAAAACAAAAAAAGGCGTCCGCACCGGGCTCACAGCGCAGTGCGCATGGGAGCCTGTGGGGACGCCTTTGTCCGATCTGACTGGAACTGCCCGCCTTTAGGTAGTGCCTGTCAGGAAACCCTGTTCGGGTCTTGGAATGGATAACGCAATGAGCGTGCCAGCTTTGTTTACTGTGACCAGCAGTTGGAGAGGTTGTGTGATTGCTACAGTTTTAGTAGCTGCTTGTTAATGATCTACGAGGGCTACAAGCAGATTTGGCCAAAAATTCTTGCGTGACAAAACGCATGGCACTGAAATTGTGCGTTGCACCAAATGTAGGCGCTGGATAGATCATTGCACGCCGTTCAAAGGCCGCGAACCCCAGAAATCCAATTGGCGCTTGATGTCCGCCGCTTCGGCTTCAACGGAGTCCGGTTGGGTGCCGTTGGGGCAGTCGTTGTTGCCTGGCAACTTGTCCGGTGCAGGCCCATTTTTTGAAACGACGTGCGAATCGCTCTGGGCAGGTGTGCCATCCCACACGAACGGGTTACGAAACTTTGGTGGATCAGGCAAGCAATCGTATTTGTAGATGGGCGGCCACCCCGATTCATACGGCACGTAAGCGATGGTCTGCTCGAACACCAGAGGCTGCCCTGTTGGGGTGGGAGGAAGCGGCGGCAAGGATTCAATGGCTTGCCGTGCAAGCTTTGCAGCCACGTCCGACGTCGACCACAGCGTCTCGACCCTGGCGATCTTGCCATCGGGTGCTATCTCGATACGAAACCGGACGTGGCCTTGTTGTGGCCCCTCAACCACCGTCCCCATCATGCTGCGAACCTGCTGACCCCAGGTGTATCGGTACCGCTTGCTGTTCTTGAGCGTGTAGGTCGATGCCATGTTCCACTCTTCAGCCGTTGGAGCGGGCGGTGCGGCCATAGACGTTGGCGTGTGCGCTGATCCGGAAAGGGGGGCAATGGAGTGTGCTGTGACGGCGGCCCGGGCGGGCGATTTTTCAGCTTGCTGCAAGGACTTGCTGTTCGGCGGGGCCAGGCGAACATGTTCGGTTGGATCTGCCGGGGAGGTGTTTTTCGCCGTGTCTGCTGGCGTGATCAGTAGACTTGCCTGCACAGGCTTGGAAGGCGCTGAAGTGCCAGGGCTCGACACTGATAACGGGCGCTTCCATGCCACCAGCAAGCCTGCGTGCAGTGCCAGTGACAACAAAACGGCTACCAAAAAACTTAATCGCACCTTGGGCATGGCACAGTCTAAACGGCCGGCTCCATCCATTGGCTTAGCGATACCCGCGGCCGGGCGGTCGCAGTTAGCCGAGCAAATCCGCCACATCCAGCATGCGCTGGGCCACCTCGACGAGTTTGAGGTTTTTGTCCATGGCGGCTTTGCGCAGCCTGGCATAGGCGTCGTTTTCGCTGAGCTGCTGGCGCTCCATCAGCAGGGTTTTTGCGCGGGCTATGGTTTTGCGGTCCCTGAGCTCGGTGCTGAGTTCCTGCAGTTCGCTGCGGGTGGCGTCGAGTTCCTGACGCAGGGCCTGCTCCTGCTCGAAGCGCGCCATGGCCACATCCAGAATGGGGCGGATGCGCGCAGGTTGCAAACCGGCAACGATGTAGGCCGACACCCCGGCCGCTACGGCAGCGCGGGCGGTGGTGCTGTCCTGGTCGTTGGTGAACATGACGATGGGGCGGCGCTCGTTGCGGGTGGCCATCACCACGTGTTCCAGCGCATCGCGGGCTTCGCTTTCGGCATCCACAATGACCAGGTCGGGCTGCAGTTGTGCCAGGCGTTCTGTCAGGAATATGTCGGCTGGCAGGGAAGCCACCAGGTTGAAACCATTTTCCAGCAGACCAATGCGCAGGCTCCGCGAGCGTTCTGCCTGTTCCAGCGCGTGGGTGTCCTCCTGGTCATGGACGGCGAGGTCGGCAGAGATAACGACGATGCGCAGCGGTTCGGTCATGTCCACTTATACGCAAATTCCGCGCCAATAGTGGTAGCGCCAGGCAGTGGCAAAGCCCGCACGCTGGTACAGGGCCAGTGCGGCCGTGTTGTCCTCTTGAACCTGCAGGAACACACGGTCCAGCCCGCGGGAAATGGCTTCCTGCGCCAGGCTGGCGAGTATCTGCCCCGCAAGTCCTTGCCCGCGGCAGCGCAGGGCGGTGCGCATGCCATGGATGCTGGCCCATTGGTGGCTGAAGGCGGCAGTACCCGCAGCCGCAGGCCCCTGGCCATCGGCCAGGCTGGCATACACCACATGCTTGCTGCGGCTCAAGGCCTGCACCCGGTGCACGCCGTCCACCGGATCGAATCCGGGCGTCAGGTACACATCCGACCATGCCGCAGTGGGGATGCTGGTGACGCTGGCGCTGGCGCTGGCGCTGGCGCTGCCGAAGACCTGCAGCATGCGCTGTGCCGAACCAATCTGCACCAGGGTGGGCTGCTCGGGCTGGTAGCACAGGCGGTGCAATTCGCGGTGCAGATGGGCCAGGGCGGGACTATCGGCCACGCGGAATGCCGCGGACAGGCCGTGCACCGCGTAACGGTCGGCGATGGTGTGCACGATGTCGGCGTCCTGCAACTGGTGCGAGAGCGGCACTGCGCTTTTGGCCCGGCCAATGGTGGACGCGTCAAATGGCAGCAGCCAGCCGGGCAAGGTTTCCACGGCGTGGGGCGCCACCGCGTCCAGTGTGGCGCGCTCCAGGTCGGCAATGTCGTGATCGGTGAGCATGGCCGTACTCTAAACTCTGCGGCCTAAGGTGCAAATAGAGTGCAAAACATGCTGGTGTTGGGAATCGAGTCGTCGTGCGATGAAACCGGGGTCGCGCTGGTGCGCACGCGCGTCCAGGGCGTGCCCGAGCTGCTGTCGCATGCGCTGTACAGCCAGATCGAGATGCACCAGGCTTTTGGGGGGGTAGTGCCTGAACTGGCCAGCCGCGACCATATCCGGCGGGTGATTCCGCTGGTGCAGGAGGTGCTGGGCACCGCAGGGCGTACGCTGGCTGAGGTAGACGTGGTGGCCTATACCCGGGGTCCGGGGCTGGCGGGTGCCCTGCTGGTGGGGGCCGGTGTGGCCTGTGCGCTGGGGGCCGCGTTGGGCAAGCCGGTGCTGGGCGTGCACCATCTGGAGGGGCATTTGCTGTCGCCGTTTCTCAGTAGCGATCCACCGGAGTTTCCGTTTGTGGCGCTGCTGGTGTCGGGCGGGCACACCCAATTGATGCGGGTGGACGGGGTAGGGCGCTACGAGATTCTGGGTGAGACGATTGACGACGCGGCTGGCGAGGCGTTTGACAAGTCGGCCAAGCTCATGGGCCTGCCATACCCCGGCGGTCCGCATCTGGCCAGGCTGGCGCTGGAAGGCAACCCGGCCGCCTACGCCTTGCCACGGCCGCTATTGCACAGCGGCAATCTGGATTTTTCGTTTGCAGGATTGAAGACTGCGGTGCTGGTGCAGTCGCAGCGCATGGTAGCTGCCGCAGGGGTGGTGCGTTTTGAAAACCTGCCGCGTGAGAATCAAGCCGATCTGGCCGCGTCCACGCAGGCAGCGATTGTGGAAGTGTTGCTGAAAAAGTCGCTCACCGCACTCGAGCGAACCGGTTTGCAGCGGCTGGTGGTTGCGGGTGGCGTGGGCGCCAACCGGGATTTGCGCGCGCAACTGGATGCAGCCTGTGCCAAACGCAAGGTGCGGGTGCATTACCCCGAACTGCACCTGTGCACCGACAACGGCGCCATGATTGCCATGGCCGCTGCCATGCGCCTGCAAAGCGGCATACAGACAGCGAGCACGGTTTACGCCTTTGACGTGAAGCCGCGCTGGCCGCTGGACACCATCGCGCCGTAAACCGGTTTAGTGAATGACGAGTTCGGTGACGTTTTTCACTGGCACTTTCTTGGCCAGTTTCAGGGTCAGCACGCCGTTTTCGAGCTTGGCTTCGCTCAGTGCGGTATCGAGTTCCTGGGGCAGTTCGTAGGCGGCGCGGTAATTGCGCGTTGCGCCTTCCTTGCTACTGATACGCACGATGCTGCCTTCCACGGCAATGCTCAACTGGTCTTTGGCGATGCCGGGCATGTCCAGCGACAGGGTGAACGTTGTTTCGTCCTGGGTGTAGCTGCTTTGCGGCTGGCGTGCACCTTGCCGTGCATCGTCAAGGTAACGCTCCATTGAGCGGCCAGCATTGGCATACACATTGCGACGCAGGTGGGCGGGTGTGGCGGCAAAAAACATGGTGAACTCCTAGTACACTGCGCGGCGCTCACCGTGAGCGTCGCATGCACTGAAGCTGCGACCGCTTCCTTCCATTTCAATAGAAGATTTCCCATGTTTAAATTTGTCTGCCAGGCCTTGAAAAGGGCTGCTCTGGCGTTATCTGCTTCCGTTTTTTTTACGGCTCCGGTGCTGGCCCAAAACACAGCACCGGCCATCAAGCTGGCCATGATTGAAGCCCTGAGTGGCCCCAATGCCAACGCCGGCGAGGCGGTGTTTCGCAACCTGCTGTGGGCAGTGGAGCGGGTGAACGCCCGGGGGGGTGTCAAGCTGCCCGCGGCAGCGGGTGGCAGCCTTCCGCTGGTGCTGGAGCGCTTTGATAGCAAGGGGCAGAACGAAGAAGCACTCTCTGCACTGCGCTCCGCCATTGACAGCGGTGCGCGCTTTGTTCTGCAGGGCAATTCGTCGGCCACTGCGGCAGCCTTGATCGACGCGATCAACAAACACAACGAACGCGATCCGGCCCGACGGGTGATCTTCCTGAACTATTCGGCGGTGGACCCTGTGCTGACCAACGAAAAATGCAGCTTCTGGCATTTCCGCTTTGATGCCCATGCCGACATGCGTATGGCTGCGCTGATGGACGTGATCAAGGACGACAAGGCGCTCAAACGCGTGTACCTCATCGGTCAGGATTACAGCTTTGGCCAGGCGGTGGTGCGCGAGGCCCGGCGGCAACTGGGTGCGCAGCGCCCGGATGTGCAGATCGTGGGGGACGAATTGCACCCCATGGCGCGTGTGAAAGACTTTTTGCCTTATGCCGTCAAGATCAAGGCCAGTGGCGCGCAGGCCGTGATCACCGGCAACTGGGGCAATGACCTGACCCTGCTGGTCAAGGCGGCGCGTGAAAGCGGCTTTGAGGGCAAGTTTTATACCTTCTACGGCAACGCACTGGGCGCGCCCGCCGCGCTGGGAGACGCCGGTATTGGCAAGGTGGTGGCAGTGGCCGACTGGCTGCCCAATGTACAAACATCCGGCAGCGAGATGTTTTACAAATCCTTCCGTGCACGCTACTCACAGCCTGCTGACGACTATGTGCACATGCGGATGCAACTGATGGTGGAAGCTCTTGCCCAGGCGATCGAAGGCGCGGGCAAGCAGGCCACGAAAGCCTCTGCATCTGCTATCGATATGGTAGCTGTTGCTGCACAGCTGGAGCAGGCTAGCGTCACTTTTTCCGGTCAATCCGGCGCCATGCGCGCGGCCGATCACCAGTTTCAGCAGCCATTGGTGGTGGGAGTAATGGACCGCATGGGCACCCCGGGTGTGAAGTTTGATGTCGAAGGCTCGGGCTACGGCTTCCGTGTGGTCAAGACCATCACAGCCGCCGCCGCCGAGCAGCCCACCACCTGTCGAATGCAACGACCGCTCTGACAAAATAAGCGGGAGCCGATATGATGCACCCTCTACAAAATGAGGAGACTGTTATGCGCCATATCACTAAGTGGATTCTTGCCCTTTTGGGATCTCTGCTGATCTCCGGTGCCGCTCTGGCGCAGGACAAGGTGGTGTACCACTTTGACAATGCCCAGGCTCAGGCAACCAAGGGGCTGCGCAATATCCGCAACCATCTAGATGTTGCACCGGACACCAAAATCACGGTGGTTGCCCATGCGGACGGCGTGGATTTCCTGCTGGATGGTGCCAAGGACCCCAAGAATCCCAATATCGACTATGGCGCCCTGGTGAGCGACCTGAAGTCGCGGGGTGTGCACTTTGAGGTCTGCGAGATCACGCTCAAGAACCGAAATTTGAAGAAGGATCAGTTCAGCATGGACGCCGAGTTCACGCCCTCCGGCGTGGTGCGCATCGGCCAGTTGCAATCGCGTGAACATTTCGCCTATATCAAGCCCTGAAAATGGCTTGTTGGCCCATGTCTTGGGCTCAGGCTATAATTGAACGGCTTTGCATTGGGCAGGGCGCACGAAAATGTCGCAAGACGCACGCATCTAGCAGTTCCAGCAAGGTGCGCAAGTTGTAAACCGGAGCATTTCCCCTTATGGGGAGGCTTCAAATTTGAGGAATAGAAAATGATTGCATCCAGCATCAAAGCCGCTGTCGTGAAAGACAACGCACGCCAGGCCGGTGACACCGGAAGCCCAGAAGTGCAAGTTGCACTGCTGACCGCCCGTATCAACGAACTGACCCCCCACTTCAAGACCCACGCCAAAGACCACCACGGTCGCCGCGGTCTGTTGCGCATGGTGAGCCGTCGTCGCAAGTTGCTGGACTACCTCAAGGACAAGGACGCTGACCGTTATACCGCGCTGATCGCCAAGCTGGGTCTGCGCAAGTAAGCGATTGACAGAATGACGAACGCCTGAGTTAGGTTGCTAGCTCAGGCGTTTTTTACTTCGGAGACGACAAAAACAGTACGAAGCTGTGTCATTCCACGGAAATTTGAACAAGTTTCCCTGGAATGGCATCGTGGACTGTGGTGGCGAATCCGGGCTTGGGTGAGGTGGCCTTTACCTTCCAAATTCTTCCCAAAAACCTTTCGGAGATAACGATGACAATGTTCAAAAAAGTAAGCAAGACTTTCCAATGGGGCCAAAATACGGTCACCATGGAAACTGGCGAAATTGCTCGCCAGTCCACCGGCGCCGTGCTGCTGGACATGGACGGTACCGTGGTGTTGGCCACCGTGGTTGGCAAGACCGAAGGCAAGCCTGGCCAGGACTTTTTCCCCCTGACCGTGGACTACCTGGAAAAGAGCTATGCCGCTGGCAAGATCCCCGGCAGCTTCTTCAAGCGCGAAGGCCGCCCCAGCGAGTTTGAAACCCTGACCAGCCGCCTGATCGACCGTCCAATCCGCCCGCTGTTCCCTGAAGGCTTCTTCAACGAAGTGCATGTCGTGGTCCACACTGTGTCCCTGAACCCCGAAGTGGACGCAGACATCGCTGCCATGATCGCGGTCAGCGCAGCACTGTCCATCTCTGGCATTCCGTTCAATGGGCCCATCGGTGCCGCCCGCGTGGGTTACATCAATGGCGAATACGTGCTGAACCCCGGTCAAACTGCGCGTAAAGATTCCATCATGGATCTGGTCGTTGCCGGTACCGAAGCCGCTGTGCTGATGGTCGAGTCCGAAGCCCAGCAACTGTCCGAAGAAATCATGCTCGGCGCCGTGGTCTATGGCCATGAGCAAGGCAATATCGCCATCAACGCCATCCACGAACTGGTGCGTGACGCTGGCAAGCCGGTGTGGGACTGGAAAGCTCCCGCCAAGGACGAAGCCCTGATCGCCAAGATCGACGGTTTGGCCAAAGACAAGCTGGTTGCCGCCTACCAGATTCGCAACAAGCAGGCCCGCACCCAGGCTTGCCGCGCGGCTTACTCTGAAGTCATGGCTGCCCTCAAGGCAGAAGGCGCAGCGTTTGACAGCGTGGCCATCGAAGGCCTGCTGTTCGAAATCGAAGCCAAGATCGTGCGCGGCCAGATTTTGGCGGGCGAGCCCCGTATCGACGGCCGCGACACCCGCACGGTGCGCGCCATCGAAATCCGCAACGGTGTGCTGCCCCGCACCCACGGTTCTGCCCTGTTCACACGCGGTGAAACCCAGGCACTGGTGGTTACCACGCTGGGTACCGAGCGCGATGCGCAGCGTATAGACGCTTTGAGCGGCGACTTCGAAGACCGCTTCATGCTGCACTACAACATGCCTCCCTTCGCCACGGGCGAAACCGGCCGCGTGGGCACGCCCAAGCGCCGCGAAATCGGTCACGGCCGTCTGGCCAAGCGTGCGCTGGTGGCTGTGTTGCCCAACAAGGAAGATTTCCCTTACACCATGCGTGTGGTGTCGGAAATCACCGAGTCCAATGGATCCTCTTCCATGGCGTCGGTTTGTGGTGGCTGCCTGTCCCTGATGGATGCGGGTGTTCCCATGAAGGCGCACGTGGCGGGTATCGCCATGGGCCTGATAAAGGAAGAAAACCGCTTCGCAGTGCTGACCGACATTCTGGGTGACGAAGATCACCTGGGTGACATGGACTTCAAGGTGGCCGGTACCACCAACGGTATTACCGCGCTGCAGATGGATATCAAGATTCAGGGCATCACCAAGGAAATCATGCAGGTTGCTCTGGCGCAGGCCAAGGAAGCCCGCATGCATATTCTGGGCAAGATGCAGGAAGCCATGGGCGAGGCCAAGACCGAAGTGTCCAACTTCGCGCCCAAGCTCTACACCATGAAGATCAACCCCGAGAAGATCCGTGATGTGATCGGCAAGGGCGGCGCCGTGATCCGTGCGCTGACCGAAGAAACCGGTTGCCAGATCAATATCGAGGAAGATGGCACCATCACCATCGCCGCGACTGACGGCGCCAAGGCAGACGAAGCCAAGAAGCGCATTGAGCAGATCACCGCCGAAGTGGAAATTGGCAAGGTCTATGAAGGCCCCATCACCAAGATTCTGGACTTCGGTGCCCTGGTCAACCTGCTGCCCGGCAAAGATGGTCTGCTGCACATCAGCCAGATCGCCCATGAGCGCGTCGAGAAGGTAACCGACTACCTGTCCGAAGGCCAGATCGTCAAGGTCAAGGTTCTGGAAACCGACGAAAAGGGCCGCATAAAGCTGTCCATGAAGGCATTGCTGGACCGCCCAGCACAAAACGGCGAGCAAGGTTAATCCAACTTGCTATTAAATTTGTAGCTGCTCGCACAATAAGTACGGTGGCTACCCGTTGATTGGTCTATGAAAGCTGTTGAAATTTCCTCCTTCGGTCCGCCTGACGTCTTGCGTCTGGCAGACCGTTCTGCGCCTGTGGCAGGTTCAGGCGAATTGCTGATTCGCGTGGCGGCCAGTGGCATCAACCGGCCTGATGTGCTGCAGCGCTCGGGGGCCTATCCGCCACCGCCTGGGGCATCGGATCTGCCGGGCCTGGAAGTGGCTGGTGTGATTGCGTCGGGCGATGCGCAGGCTTTGGCGGCTGGCAATTTCAAGGTGGGTGACCGTGTGTGTGCGCTGGTGGCTGGTGGTGGCTATGCGGAGTATTGCGTTGCTCCCGTGGCGCAATGCCTGCCGGTACCGAAGGGCATGACCGATGTGGAAGCGGCGTCGCTGCCAGAGACATTCTTCACCGTGTGGAGCAATGTGTTTGACCGGGGCCGCCTGCAAAGCGGCGAGACCCTGCTGGTGCAGGGTGGAACCAGCGGCATTGGTGTAACCGCCATTCAATTGGCCAAGGCCATGGGTGCCACGGTGATTGCCACGGCGGGCAATGACGAGAAGTGTGCTGCGTGCCTGGCGCTCGGCGCAGATTTCGCCATCAACTACAAGACCCAGGACTTTCAGGCGGAAGCCTTGCGGCTGACCAACGGACGCGGAGTGGATGTCATTCTGGACATGGTGGCGGGCAGTTACGTGGCCAAAGAAGTGCAGTGCCTGGCGGAAGATGGCCGATTGGTCATCATTGCGGTGCAGGGGGGGGTACAAAGCGAGATCAATGCCGGTCTGGTATTGCGCAAGCGATTGACCATCACGGGGTCGACCTTGCGTCCCCGACCCGTTGCGTTCAAGCAGGCCATTGCGCAGGCGTGCCTGGCGCGGGTGTGGCCTTTGCTGGAAGCTGGACGCATCAAGCCTGTAATCCATAGCGTGTTTGTAGCGGCTGAAGCGTCGAAAGCGCATGCGCTCATGGAAACCAATCAGCATGTAGGCAAGATCGTATTGACTTGGGGTGCAGTATGAAAAAGAAACTGATTGCAGGTAACTGGAAGATGAATGGTTCTTCCGCAGTGAATGAGGTCTTGCTCAAAGCCGTGATTGCGGGGATGACAGGCAATGATTGCCTGGTGGCGGTGTGTGTGCCGGCGCCGTACCTGGCGCAGGCGCAGGCCCTGACGGCGAGCTCCGGTATCGATGTCGGTTCACAGGATGTGTCCCAGCACGAATCGGGTGCCTATACCGGCGAAGTGTCAGCCGCCATGCTGAAGGATTTTGGTGTGCGTTATGTCATCGTGGGTCACTCTGAGCGTCGTCAGTACCATGCGGAATCCGATGCCCTGGTGGCGCTCAAGGCACAGCGGGCGCTGGCATCCGGCATCACTCCCATCGTGTGTGTGGGTGAGACGCTGGCCGAGCGCGAGGCCGGTCAGACTGAAGAGGTCGTCAAACGTCAATTGGCTGCGGTCATTCATGCCAATGGGCACTGCATCAGTGAGATCGTGGTCGCTTACGAGCCGGTTTGGGCCATTGGTACCGGCAAGACGGCCACGCCCGAACAGGCCCAGCAAGTGCATGCCGTGCTGCGCGCCCAGTTGAAGGCGGCTACACCGCATGCAGACCGTGTTCATATCCTTTACGGTGGCAGCATGAATGCGGCAAACGCAGCACATTTGCTGGGGCAGCTTGACATTGATGGTGGCCTGGTCGGAGGTGCATCCCTGAAGGCACCTGACTTTTTATCGATCATCGCAGCCGCCCGTTAACGGGCTGGCGCATCACTTTCGCAAATTGGAGTTGAACTTATGAGCATCGTAGTTACCATCATCCTGACAGTGCAAATGCTGTCGGCTTTGGCCATGATTGGCCTGATTCTGGTGCAGCATGGCAAGGGCGCCGACATGGGCGCGGCCTTTGGCAGCGGTGGATCTGGCAGCCTGTTTGGCGCCAGTGGCAGTGCGAACTTTCTGTCGCGTACGACCGCAGTGTTGGCCACCGTGTTTTTTGTCTGCACTCTGGCGCTGGCCTATTTTGGCAACCTGCGCCCGGCTAGTTCCGGTAGTGTGCTGGAAGGCGCTGCGGTTGTTGCTCCAGCGGCAACGCCCGAGGTTCCCGCTGCCGTGGTTCCTGCATCAGGCGCAGCGCAGATACCCGCCAAGTAATCGGGTTGTCCCTCCGGAAGTGGGGTAAATTCGGGGTAAACTCGTAGACTAGCCAGAAAGCAAAAATCCCCACGGGATCCTCATGCAATCTGGCGTTAAATGCAGCCGTCGTGGTGAAATTGGTAGACACGCTATCTTGAGGGGGTAGTGGCGAAAGCTGTGCGAGTTCGAGTCTCGCCGACGGCACCATCAAATACTGTCAGCCCCGGTCAAGCTGGGGTTGGTATAAACGGTGATGAGAATCTCAAGATGAACCTCGATCAATACTTGCCCGTCATTCTGTTCATCTTGGTCGGTATCGGCATCGGCGTTGTTCCGCAGATACTAGGCTACATCCTGGGTCCCAATCGGCCGGATCCTGCAAAAAATTCCCCCTATGAGTGCGGTTTTGAGGCGTTTGAAGATGCCCGCATGAAGTTTGATGTGCGCTATTACCTTGTTGCCATCCTTTTCATTTTGTTCGATCTGGAAACTGCGTTCCTCTTTCCCTGGGCTGTTAGTCTCAAGGAGTTGGGTACCTTCGGTTTTCTGGTCGGTCTGGAGTTCGTGGCTGTTCTGACCATTGGCTTCGTGTACATGTGGAAAAAAGGCGCCCTGGACTGGGAGTAAAGCGATGATTGAAGGTGTTCTGAAAGAAGGCTTTGTTACCACCAGTTACGACTCGGTGGTGAATTGGGCCAAGACCGGCTCTATTTGGCCCATGACGTTTGGTCTGGCCTGCTGCGCCGTGGAGATGATGCATGCTGCTGCGGCCAGATATGACATCAGTCGGTTTGGCTCGGAAGTGTTCCGGGCAAGTCCCCGCCAGTCCGACTTGATGATTGTGGCTGGCACTCTGTGCAACAAGATGGCACCAGCCCTGCGCAAGGTGTATGACCAGATGTCCGAGCCCCGCTGGGTGATCAGCATGGGCTCTTGTGCCAACGGCGGCGGCTACTACCACTACAGTTATTCGGTGGTGCGTGGCTGTGATCGCATTGTTCCTGTGGACGTGTATGTTCCCGGTTGCCCGCCCACGGCAGAGGCACTGGTCTACGGCATTTTGCAGTTGCAGCAGAAGATCCGCCGTACTGAAACCATTGCCCGGGCCTGAGGAAAGTCATATGTCCGTTTATTCCGTTCGACCCGAAGCCATCCAGGCGGCCATTGTGGCGGCGTTGGGTGACAAGATCAAACGTATTTCCATTGCCTTGGATGAAGTCAGCGTGCATGTGGCTGCTGACGATTACCTCGTTGCTGCACAGGCCTTGCGTGATGCGCCTGGTTGCCAGTTTGAGCAGTTGCTGGACTTGTGTGGCGTGGATTATTCTGAGTACCCAGACGGCACTCCGGATGGGCGGCGTTTTTGCGTTGTCAGCCACTTGCTGTCCGTGAGCCTGAATCAGCGGGTGCGTCTTAAGGTATCTGCCCCAGACGACGATATGCCGTTGGTACCGTCTGTCACGGATATCTGGAATTCTGCCAACTGGTTCGAACGCGAGGCCTTTGATCTGTACGGCATCGTGTTTGATGGGCACAACGATTTGCGCCGCATTCTTACCGACTATGGTTTTATCGGGCATCCGTTTCGCAAAGATTTTCCGACCACCGGCTACGTCGAAATGCGCTTTGACGCAGAGCAGTCGCGGGTTGTCTACCAGCCTGTCACGATTGAGACGCGCGAGATTACCCCGCGCATCATTCGTGAAGACAATTACGGGGGCCTGCAATAAGCAGTTGAATGCATGGCTGAAATCAAGAACTACACCCTGAATTTTGGACCGCAGCATCCTGCGGCACACGGCGTTTTGCGCCTGGTTCTCGAACTCGATGGCGAAGTGATCCAGCGTGCGGATCCGCACATTGGTTTGCTCCACCGCGCAACCGAGAAACTGGCCGAGAGCAAGACCTATATCCAGTCATTACCCTATATGGACCGCTTGGACTACGTGTCCATGATGTGCAATGAGCACGCCTACTGTCTGGCCATTGAGAAGTTGCTCGGCATTGAGGTGCCGATTCGGGCGCAATACATCCGCGTGATGTTCTCCGAGATCACCCGGCTGCTCAACCATCTGATGTGGCTCGGTTCACACGGCAATGACTGCGGCAGTTCCACGATCCTAATCTACACCTTCCGCGAGCGGGAAGACCTGTTTGACATGTACGAGGCTGCCAGTGGTGCGCGCATGCACGCTGCTTACTTCCGTCCGGGCGGCGTGTACCGTGATCTGCCTGACACCATGCCCCAGTTCAAGGCGAGCAAGGTGCGCAATGCCAAGGGTGTTGCTGAACTGAACAAGAATCGTCAGGGCTCCCTGCTGGATTTCATTGATGACTTCGCGCAGCGTTTCCCCGCCTGTCTGGACGAGTACCACACCCTGTTGACGGAAAACCGTATCTGGAAGCAGCGCACGGTCAACATTGGCATCGTGTCGCCGGAGCGTGCACTGAATATGGGGTTCACTGGCCCCATGTTGCGTGGTTCTGGTATTGCCTGGGATTTGCGTAAAAAGCAGCCCTACGACGCCTATGACAAGCTTGATTTTGACATCCCTGTTGGCAAGACCGGCGATGTTTACGACCGCTACTTGGTGCGCATGGAAGAGATGAAGCAGTCCAACCGCATCATCAAGCAGTGCGTGGATTGGCTCAAGGTCAATCCGGGGCCAGTCATCACTGACAATCACAAAGTGGCGCCCCCTTCCCGTGAGTCCATGAAGTCCAACATGGAAGGCTTGATTCACCACTTCAAGTTGTTTACCGAAGGTTTCCACGTACCCGAGGGCGAGGCCTACGCTTCAGTAGAGCATCCCAAGGGCGAGTTTGGGATTTACCTCATCAGCGATGGTGCCAACAAGCCGTACCGTTTGAAGATTCGTCCGCCGGGCTATGCACACTTGGCGGGGCTCAATGAAATGGCCAAGGGCCACATGATTGCCGATGCGGTGTCCATCATCGGCACCATGGATATTGTTTTTGGAGAGATTGATCGATGATCTCCGACGCTACCAAAGCACGCTTCGCCAAAGAAGTGTCCAAATACCCGGCTGACCAGCAGCAGTCGGCTGTCATGGCCTGTTTGTCCATCGTTCAGCAGGAGTTGGGATACGTCAGCTCCGAGAGCGAAAGAGTGGTTGCCGACTACCTGGGCATGGCGCCCATGGCGGTGCATGAAGTCACAAGCTTCTACAACATGTACAACCAGCGACCCGTTGGCAAATTCAAGTTGAACGTTTGCACCAATCTGCCCTGCCAATTGCGCGATGGGCAGAAGGCTTTGCACCATCTTGAAAGCAAGTTGGGCATTTCCATGGGAGAAACCACGCCTGATGGACTGTTTACCTTGCAGCAGAGCGAATGCCTGGGCGCATGCGCTGATTCTCCCGTCTTGCTGGTGAACGACCGGTCCATGTGCAGTTTTATGAGCAATGACAAACTTGACCAGTTGGTGGACGGCATCCGTGCAGCGGAGGGCAAGGTATGAGTGCACAGGACGTTATCAACCAGTTCGTCGCCAAGGGCGTTGAAACATGTTTTCATGACCGCCATATCAATCCGCAAATCTATGCCGGACTGAATGGTTCGAACTGGGGCATCAAGGACTACGAAGCGCGTGGTGGCTACCAGGCACTGCGCAAGATTCTGGGCAAGGATGGCGGCGAAGGTCTGACACAGGACCAGGTGATTGCCACGGTTAAAGAGTCAGGCCTGCGCGGGCGCGGTGGTGCAGGTTTTCCGACAGGTCTCAAGTGGAGCTTTATGCCCCGGCAGTTCCCCGGCCAGAAGTATCTGGTGTGTAACTCCGATGAAGGCGAGCCTGGCACCTGCAAAGACCGCGACATTCTGCAGTTCAATCCGCATGTCGTTATCGAAGGCATGGCCATTGCTGCCTACGCCATGGGCATCAGCGTGGGCTACAACTACATCCATGGTGAAATATTTGGTTCCTATGAGCGCTTTGAAGAAGCGCTCGAAGAAGCCCGTGCGGCCGGCTTTCTGGGCCACGCCATTATGGGCTCGAACTTCAGTTTCCAGCTCCATGCCGCCCACGGTTTCGGAGCCTATATTTGCGGTGAAGAAACCGCCTTGCTGGAGTCGCTTGAAGGCAAAAAGGGGCAACCCCGCTTCAAGCCACCGTTTCCTGCCAGTTTTGGTTTGTACGGCAAACCCACTACCATCAACAATACCGAAACCTTTGCTGCGGTTCCCTGGATCATTCGCAATGGTGGTCTGGCCTACCTGGAGTGCGGCAAGCCCAATAACGGTGGCACCAAGATCTACTCGGTCAGTGGTGACGTGGAGCGTCCCGGTAACTACGAAATCCCGATGGGAACGCCGTTTTCCAAGCTGCTCGAACTCGCTGGTGGTGTGCGCGCTGGTCGCCAGCTCAAAGCGGTAATTCCTGGTGGTTCGTCTTCACCCGTGCTGCCTGCCTCCATCATCATGGAGTGCACCATGGACTACGACTCCATTGCCAAGGCGGGCTCCATGCTGGGTTCGGGTGCTGTGATCGTGATGGACGACAGTCGCTGCATGGTCAAGGCTTTGCAACGCTTGAGCTACTTTTACATGCATGAATCCTGCGGCCAGTGCACGCCATGCCGTGAAGGTACGGGCTGGTTGTCGCGCATGGTGGACCGTATTGAGACTGGACATGGGCGTGCCAGCGATATGGATTTACTCGACAACGTGGCTGAAAACATCATGGGCCGAACGATTTGTGCCCTGGGTGATGCGGCAGCGATGCCGGTGCGCGCCATGATCAAACATTTCCGGCACGAGTTTGTGCACCACATTGAGCACAAGAGCTGTGTGGTTCCTGCCTACGTTTAAAACTAGAAGCCCAAGATGATTGAAATCGAACTCGACGGCAAGAAGGTAGACATTGTTGAAGGCAGCATGATCATGCATGCCGCTGACAAGGCTGGTACCTACATTCCTCATTTTTGTTACCACAAAAAGCTCAGCATTGCGGCCAATTGCCGTATGTGCCTGGTGGATGTGGAGAAGATGCCAAAGCCCATGCCTGCCTGTGCCACGCCAGTGACGCAAGGCATGATTGTTCGCACCAAGAGCGACAAAGCCATCAAGGCACAGAAGTCGGTCATGGAGTTTCTGCTGATCAACCATCCGCTGGACTGCCCTATCTGTGATCAGGGCGGTGAGTGTCAGTTGCAAGATCTTGCAGTGGGTTATGGTGCCTCCAACTCGCGTTACGAAGAAGAAAAGCGTGTCGTGTTCCACAAGGACGTCGGGCCTCTTATCTCCATGGAGGAGATGAGCCGCTGCATCCACTGCACACGTTGTGTACGTTTTGGCCAGGAAGTCGCCGGTGTGATGGAACTGGGCATGTCGCATCGTGGTGAGCATGCCGAAATTGAAACCTTCGTGGGTCAATCCGTGGACTCTGAGCTGTCGGGCAACATGATTGATATCTGTCCGGTTGGCGCATTGACCAGCAAACCTTTCCGCTACAGCGCCCGTACCTGGGAACTGTCGCGACGCAAGTCTGTCAGCCCCCATGACTCCACAGGTGCCAACCTGATTGTTCAGGTCAAGAACAACAAGGTGATGCGTGTAGTCCCACTCGAAAACGAAGCGGTCAATGAATGCTGGATTGCAGACCGGGACCGTTTTTCCTACGAAGCCCTGAATGGGGAAGAGCGACTGACAACCCCCATGCTCAAGCAGGGTGGTGTGTGGAAGAGTGTGGATTGGCAGACGGCCCTTGAGTATGTGGCCAATGGATTGAAGCAAATCAAGGCCAACCACGGCGCCAGTGCCATCGGTACGCTGGTCAGTCCGCACAGCACCTTGGAAGAGATCTACCTGGCGGGCGCCCTGATGCGTGGCGTGGGAAGTGAAAATATCGACTACCGTTTGCGCAATGCAGACTTCGCAGCAACGCCGGGCGCACGGTACCTTGGAACCTCTATCGCCTCTCTGTCGCAGATGCAGCGGGTGCTGGTGGTCGGCTCCAACCTGCGCAAGGACCACCCACTGTTCGCCCAGCGGATCCGTCAGGCCGTCAAAATAGGCTGTGCCGTCAATGTACTCAATGAGCAGGCGCAGGATTGGGCTATGCCGATTGCCAATTTGGTGACTGCACCGTCCAGTCAATGGCTACAGGCCCTTGCTGATGTGGCTGCTGCTGTGGCAGCAGAAAAGGGCGTTCCAGCACCCGTTGCTGGAAATGCGACACCCGCTTCAGTGGTTATCGCCAAATCGATGCTGGGTGGCGAGAGCAAATCCATTCTGTTGGGTAACGCTGCCGCACACCACGCTCAAGCGTTGGCGCTTCTGGGGGTTGCTAACTGGATTGCTGCGCAAAGCGGCGCTACGGTGGGTTACCTGACCGAAGCCGGCAACACAGTCGGAGCCCAATTGGCGGGGGCAATGCCTGGAAATGGTGGACTGAATGCAGGGCAGATGACGGCGGGGCAGTTGAAGGCAGTGGTGCTTTTGAACAATGAGCCAGCATACGATTGTGCCGGCGGTGCCGCAGCGGTACAGAATCTCGGCAAGGCCGAGATGGTCGTCACCATGAGCCCGTTCAAGGCCAACATGGAATTCAGCGATGTACTACTGCCTATTGCTCCTTTTACAGAAACTCCAGGCACCTTTGTCAATGCCGAGGGAAGGGTTCAGAGTTTTCACGCGGTAGTGCGACCTCTGGGCGAAACGCGCCCAGCATGGAAAGTGCTGCGCGTGCTGGCCAACATGCTGGACCTGCCCGGTTTTGCATTTGAGTCATCGCAGGATGTTCTGGCACAAATGCACAAGAACAATGGCGGTGTTCCAGATCTGGTGCCTGCCGGCGCACTGTCAAATGCGGCCTCACTGCCGTCGGCCATTACCGCTGCACCCGGATTGCCTGCTGTTGCGGCCATCTATCAACTTGACAGCATCGTGCGCCGTGCGCCCTCGCTGCAATTGACGGCAGATGCCCGATTGTCCGCTTCTTCCGCCGAAAAGGTGCTTTCATGATCGATACGCTGTACAACGCAGGTTTGGGCCTGGTCGGTGCGTCTTGGTGGACCGGGATTCTCTGGCCGATACTATGGGCACTTATCAAAATTGTGGCCGTTGTGTTGCCGTTGATGGGGGCCGTCGCGTACACCACCTTGTGGGAGCGCAAATACCTTGGCTGGATGCAGGTTCGCGTGGGCCCCAATCGCGTAGGTCCCTGGGGTCTGTTGCAGCCAATCGCTGATGCCTTGAAACTGCTGACCAAGGAAATTCTGGTTCCCACCGCTGCCAATAAGGGCCTCTTCTTTATTGGCCCCATTTTGACCATCATGCCTGCTATGGCCGCGTGGGCGGTAGTGCCCTTTGGGCCCGATGTGGCACTGGCCAATGTCAACGCAGGCTTGCTGCTGATCATGGCTATTACGTCGATGGAAGTCTATGGTGTGGTGATTGCGGGTTGGGCATCCAACTCCAAGTACGCCTTCCTGGGTGCACTGCGCGCATCCGCGCAGATGGTCAGCTACGAAATCGCGATGGGTTTTTGTCTGGTCATCGTGCTCATGGTCACCGGCAGCATGAACATGACCGATATCGTGACCGGCCAATCAAAAGGCGCATTTGCGCAATTGGGTCTATCGTTCCTGTCGTGGAACTGGTTGCCCTTGCTGCCAATCTTTGTCATCTATGTGATCTCGGGTCTGGCCGAAACCAATCGTCACCCCTTTGATGTCGTGGAAGGCGAGGCGGAAATTGTGGCTGGACACATGGTGGAGTACTCGGGTATGTCTTATGCCATGTTCTATTTGGCAGAGTACGCCAATATGTGGCTGATTTCTATCATTGCAGCGGTGATGTTCCTCGGCGGCTGGCTCTCGCCAGTGGCAGCACTGGACTGGATTCCCGGCTGGATCTGGCTGGGCATCAAAACCTTTGCCATCGTGAGCCTGTTTATCTGGGTTCGCGCGACATTCCCGCGTTACCGCTATGACCAGATCATGCGTCTGGGATGGAAAGTGTTCATTCCCTTCACCCTGTTCTGGCTGGTGGTGGTGGGCGTATGGATGCAGACGCCTTTCAATATTTGGAAGTGAGGGATCCGTTCATGTCTTCCAATTCCGTGGCCCGTATGCCCTCTGCTTTTTCTCTCAAGGATTTTCTCTACAGCTTCTTGCTGGTTGAACTGTTCAAGGGCCTGGCCCTGACGGGGCGGTATACCTTCCGTCGCAAAGTGACAGTGCAGTTTCCTGAGGAAAAAACGCCACTTTCCCCTCGCTTTCGTGGCCTACATGCATTGCGTCGTTATGAGAATGGCGAAGAGCGCTGCATTGCCTGCAAACTGTGCGAGGCGGTGTGCCCCGCCATGGCTATCACGATTGAGTCAGATCTGCGTGCGGATGGCTCACGCCGCACCACCCGCTATGACATTGATCTCACAAAATGCATTTTTTGCGGTTTCTGTGAAGAAAGCTGCCCAGTGGACTCCATCGTGGAAACACACATTCTGGAATACCACGGTGAAAAGCGGGGTGATCTGTATTTCACCAAGGAAATGCTGCTTGCGGTAGGCGATCGCTACGAGAGCGAAATTGCTGCCAACAAGCAGGCTGATGCCAAGTACCGCTGATCCGTCGCTAGAAAGAAACTGAATCATGAGTGTCACGACAGGTCTGTTTTACATTTTCTCAGCAGTCATGCTGTTCGCCGCGTTTCGCGTTATCACTGCGCGCAATCCGGTGCACGCAGTGCTTTTCCTTGTGCTGACCTTCTTTCAGGCTTCCATGATATGGATGCTTCTGAAGGCCGAATTTCTGTCCATCACCCTGGTGCTGGTATACGTTGGCGCGGTGATGGTGCTGTTCCTTTTCGTCGTCATGATGATGGACATCAATGTGGAGAATTTGCGCGTCGGGTTCTGGAAGCATTTTCCACTGGCTGCGGTTGTGGGGGTTGTGATTGCGCTTGAAATGTCGGCAGTTCTGATGGGCGGTTTCCGGGTCGTGGAAGACCCGCAGGCGGCGGGAGTCGTGGTCGCCGGAGCTTCGAATACCAAAGAGTTAGGTAAGCTTCTGTACACCCAATATCTCTACCCACTGGAAATTGCCGCAGCCATCTTGCTCGTAGCCATGATTGCCGCCATTGCCTTGACGCTGCGTGCCCGCAAGGACAGCAAATATGTTAATCCTGGCGATCAAGTACGTGTGAAGTCTCGTGATCGCATGGCCGTTATCAAGATGGATGCTACACGCGAGGCCCCCGAGCCGGCACCTGTCACAACGCAAGCGGAGACAAAAGCATGACTTTGACACTTGGACATTTTTTGTCGCTGGGCGGCATGCTGTTTGCACTGTCGGTGGTTGGGATCTTCCTCAACCGGAAAAATCTGATCGTCTTGTTGATGGCCATTGAGCTGATGCTTCTGGCGGTAAATACCAATTTTGTGGCGTTCTCCCACTATCTGCACGATATGCATGGGCAGATTTTTGTCTTCTTTATCTTGACTGTCGCGGCCGCTGAGTCCGCGATCGGTCTGGCCATTCTGGTGCTGCTGTTCCGTAACAAGTCCAGCATCAATGTGGACGAACTCAATACGCTCAAGGGTTAATAAGATGAGTTCAACCCTTTCTGTTGCTACTTTGCTGGCCGTGCCCCTGGCCCCTTTGGTGGGGTCGGTACTTGCAGGTGTTTTTGGAACCCGTTTTGGTGGTAACTGGATTGGCCGCCGACTGAGCCATTCGTTGACCATTCTGGGCGTTCTGGTCGCCTTCATTTTGTCGGCGCAGACACTGAAGTCGGTGGCGCTTGACGGCGCCCGCTTTAATGAAACGCTGTACACATGGATGGTGGTGGGTGGCCTGAAGATGGAGATCGGCTTTCTGGTCGATGGCCTTACCGCCATGATGATGTGCGTGGTGACTTTTGTGTCGCTGATGGTGCACATCTACACCATTGGCTACATGGAAGAGGACGAGGGCTATAACCGGTTTTTTGCCTATATCTCTCTGTTCACGTTTTCCATGCTGATGCTTGTGATGAGCAACAACCTGTTGCAGTTGTTCTTCGGTTGGGAGGCTGTGGGTCTGGTGTCTTATCTGTTGATCGGTTTCTGGTTTAACAAGCCGACAGCCATTTTTGCCAACATGAAGGCATTTCTGGTGAACCGTGTGGGTGACTTTGGATTCATCCTGGGCATCGGTTTGATTGTCGCCTTTGCCGGCACACTCAACTACACGGAGGTGTTTGCAAAAACAGCCGAGTTGGCTGCGGTGGCGTTTCCTGGTACCGACTGGATGCTGGTCACGGTTATCTGCATCTGTCTTTTTATTGGTGCCATGGGCAAATCGGCGCAGTTTCCGCTGCATGTGTGGCTGCCTGATTCAATGGAAGGTCCCACGCCCATTTCGGCGTTGATCCATGCCGCTACGATGGTGACCGCAGGTATTTTCATGGTGGCGCGCATGTCACCGTTGTTTGAACTCAGCGATACCGCCCTGAATTTCGTCATGACCATCGGTGCCATCACTGCACTGTTCATGGGCTTCCTGGGCATCATTCAAAACGACATCAAGCGCGTGGTCGCGTACTCCACGCTGTCGCAGCTGGGTTACATGACGGTCGCGCTGGGGGCCTCTGCCTACTCCGTGGCAGTGTTCCACCTGATGACCCATGCCTTCTTCAAGGCACTGCTGTTCCTGGGTGCCGGTTCTGTCATCATGGGCGTGCACCACAACCAGGATATCCGCTGGATGGGTGGCCTGCGCAAGTTCATGCCGATCACCTGGATCACCTCCTTGCTCGGGTCGCTGGCCCTGATTGGTACTCCTCTGTTTGCTGGTTTTTATTCCAAGGACAGCATCATTGAAGCGGTTCTGGAAAGTCATTTGCCGGCGGCTGGTTTTGCCTCTTTCGCAGTGCTGGCCGGCGTGTTTGTCACAGCGTTTTATTCGTTCCGCATGTACTTCCTGGTGTTCCATGGAAAAGAGCGCTTCGACCAGAATCCTGATGCGCATCATCATGACGCCCACGGCCATGATGATCACCACGGACACCATGAGCCGCACGAGTCACCTTGGGTGGTGACGGTGCCCCTCGTGCTGCTGGCCATTCCGTCGGTGGTGATTGGCTACCTGGCCATCAGTCCGATGCTGTTCGGCGAGTTCTTCAAGGATGCCATCTTTGTGAATGCCGAGAAGCACCCAGTGATGGAAGAGTTGGCCCACGCGTTCCATGGCCCTTTGCAGATGGCGATGCATGCATTCACCACCATGCCTTTTTGGTTGGCTCTGGCTGGTGTGGCTGTGGCCTATTACATGTATCTGGTTAACCCGGCAGTTCCGGCCGCTATCAAGCGCAATGCAATGCCGATCTTCAAACTGTTGGAGAACAAGTACTACCTTGACTGGATTAACGAGAACATCCTTGCACGCGGTGCACGCTTGCTGGGTACAGGATTGTGGAAGGGCGGCGACCAGACCCTGATCGACGGACTGGTGGTCAATGGTTCATGGAAAGTGGTCGGGGCCATTGCTGGTGTCGCCCGCAAGCTTCAAAGCGGCTATCTGTACCACTATGCCCTGGTCATGATTTTGGGCATCTTTGTGCTCATGACATATTTCGTCTGGCTCAAGTAGGAGAAAAAGAACATGGGATTGTTGAGCCTCGCGATCTGGACGCCAATAGCGTTTGGAGTTGTTTTACTGGCCCTGGGCCGTGATGACCAGCCCGCTATGGTGCGCTGGGTGGCCTTGATCGGTTCGATCATCAGTTTGCTGGTGACCTTGCCTTTGTATGGGCAGTTCAATGTAGCCACTGCCGACATGCAGTTTGTTGAAAAGGTCATGTGGATTGAGCGTTTCAATGTCAACTACCACCTGGGAGTGGATGGCATTTCGTTCTGGTTTGTGCTGCTGACTGCGTTTATCAATGTGATCGTGGTGATTGCAGGCTGGGAAGTGATTACGCGCCGCGTCAACCAGTACATGGGTGCCTTCCTGATTCTCAGTGGGTTGATGATTGGTGTGTTCTGTGCGCTGGACGGCTTGCTGTTCTACGTGTTCTTTGAAGCCACGCTGATTCCGATGTATCTCATCATTGGTATCTGGGGTGGTCCCAACAAGATATACGCCGCGTTCAAGTTCTTTTTGTATACCTTGCTGGGCTCCTTGCTCATGCTGGTTGCGCTGATTTATTTGTACACCCAATCGGGTGGCAGTTTCGATCTCGCGACCTGGCATGCGCTGCCACTGAGCAAGTCGGCACAGACCTATTTGTTCTTTGCCTTCTTTGCTGCCTTTGCCGTCAAAGTTCCCATGTGGCCGGTTCACACCTGGTTGCCGGACGTGCACGTTGAGGCGCCTACGGGGGGCTCTGCTGTGCTGGCCGCCATCATGCTGAAGCTGGGCGCTTACGGTTTTCTGCGTTTCTCAATGCCGATTGCACCGGATGCCGCACACGAATGGGCATGGTTGATGGTGACGCTGTCGCTGGTCGCCGTGGTCTACGTTGGCTTGGTCGCCATGGTCCAGCAGGACATGAAGAAGCTGGTGGCCTACTCTTCCGTCGCCCACATGGGCTTTGTGACTTTGGGATTTTTCATCTTCAATGACCTCGGCATTTCCGGTGGCCTGGTCCAGATGATTGCGCACGGTTTTGTGTCGGGTGCCATGTTCCTGTCCATCGGTGTTTTGTACGACCGTGTGCATTCCCGCGAAATTGCCAGTTATGGCGGCGTGGTCAACACCATGCCCAAGTTCGCTGCATTTGCCCTGCTGTTTGCCATGGCCAACTGCGGTCTGCCAGGAACTGCTGGTTTTGTCGGTGAGTGGATGGTGATTCTGGGAGCAGTCAAGTTCAATTTCTGGATTGGCCTCGCGGCTGCCAGTGCACTGATTTTTGGCGCTGCCTACACACTGTGGATGTTCAAGCGAGTCTACCTTGGAGCTGTCGCCAACGACGATGTCAAGGGGCTCACCGATATCAATGTGCGTGAGTTCACTATGCTTGCCTTGCTGGCAATTGCGGTGCTGTACATGGGTATCTATCCCAAGCCTTTTACGGATGTCATGGATGCTTCGGTTGCCCAGCTGATCAAGCACGTTGCCATTTCCAAGCTGAACTGATCAAACTGAATTGAGAGACCTAAGATGATTGACAAAATCAGTTGGATCGCGGTTTACCCTGAGATCATCCTGTTTGCCATGGCGTGTGCCATCGCCATTCTCGACCTGGGCGTCAAATCTCCCATGCGCGGTCGGACCTACGCCTTGACCTTGCTGACGCTGGCTGTGGTTGCTGTACTGGAAGCCACCTATGCCGTTGGCGAAACCACCATGTATGGCTTCGGCAATATGGTGGTCAGCGATTCCATGGGCAACTGGCTCAAGTGTTTCGCAACCGTTGCGGTCATGGTGACTTTAGTCTATGCGCGTCCCTACGCCTCGCAGCGTGACATGTTGCGCGGTGGTGAGTTGTTCACGTTGAGCCTGTTTTCGCTGTTGGGCATGTTTGTGATGATCTCCGGAAATAACTTCCTGGTGATCTACCTGGGGCTCGAGTTGTTGACGCTGTCGAGCTATGCACTTGTTGCCCTGCGCCGTGACAACGCAACCGCTACGGAAGCAGCCATGAAGTACTTTGTACTGGGTGCCATGGCCTCTGGTTTCCTTTTGTATGGCATGTCCATGATGTATGGCGCCACGGGCTCTTTGGACATTAACGCAGTCTTCAAGGCGATTGCGTCGGGTCAGGTGCGTCACCAGGTGCTTGTGTTCGGACTGGTATTCATCGTTGCCGGTCTGGCTTTCAAACTGGGTGTCGTTCCATTCCATATGTGGATTCCTGACGTCTATCAGGGTGCTCCCACGGCCGTTACTCTGATGATCGGTGGTGCGCCCAAGCTAGCTGCTTTTGCCATTGCCATTCGGTTGCTGGTCGAGGGTATGTTGCCGCTGGCCATTGACTGGCAGCAGATGCTGATGGTGTTGGCAGTCGGTTCTTTGCTCATCGGAAATCTGGCAGCGATTGCCCAGACCAACGTCAAGCGCATGCTGGCGTTTTCCACAATTTCCCAGATGGGCTTTGTTCTCCTGGGTCTCATGTCCGGCGTAGTCAATGGCAATACGCTTTTAGCTGCCAACGCCTACAGCTCGGCCATGTTCTATGTCGTCAGCTACGTCTTGACCACACTGGCAAGCTTCGGCGTACTGTTGCTGCTGTCGCGTGAAGGCTTCGAGAGCGAAGAGATTGCAGATTTCGCCGGTCTGAACCACCGCAGTCCACTGTACGCTGGGGTGATGGCGGTCTGTCTGTTCTCGCTGGCGGGTATTCCTCCCATGGTGGGTTTCTACGCCAAGCTGTCGGTTTTGCAGGCACTGGTTGCTTCGGGACAAGTCCTGTACCTCGGTCTGGCGGTATTTGCAGTCATGATGTCGTTGGTGGGGGCATTCTATTACCTGCGCCTTGTCAAGGTCATGTACTTTGACGAACCCATTACCGCGACCCACGTGGTGGCCCCGGTTGATGTGCGTGTCGTGCTGACCATCAATGGAGCCCTGGTGCTGGTGCTAGGTCTGCTACCCGGTGGGCTCATGGCGATTTGCGCACGTTCTGTGCTGCAAATGCTGGGAACTTAGGCGTGTCCTCCTTGGCTCGGCCTGCCCTTTCATGACGATATCCATGTCAGTTTGGCTGGTACTGCTGTTGGCGGTAGCTGCTGCCAACCTTCCATTTCTGAGCCCACGGATGCTAGGGCTTCTCCCGCCACGCAAGCCCAAAAGCCTGGGCCTGCGATTTCTTGAGCTGGCAATACTCTATCTGGTCGTCGGGGGTATTGGGCTGATGCTGGAAAAGCGTGCTGGGCAAATAGCTCCGCAGACCTGGGAGTTTTACGCCATCACGGTTACGCTTTTCCTCACACTGGCGTTTCCTGGTTTTGTGTACCGCTATCTGCTCAAGCACCGGGACTGACCTGGCAGGCTTGCATGCGTGATAGTCATCTAATTGAGACGCAGACGTCAAGCTTGGAAGTCCTCAAGGGGGTGTTCTTGCATGCGTTTCGGGACACCGTAAGGCTCCCCGACGGGAACACCGCGACGCGCGAATATGTCACCCATCCGGGTGCGGTCATGGTGATACCCTTGCACCCCGGTCCTGACGGACATATGCGAGTAGTGCTTGAGCGGCAATTCCGTTATCCGGTAGGTCAAGTGATGATCGAATTCCCCGCTGGAAAACTGGATACCAACGAATCGGTGCTGACCTGCGCCCAGCGTGAATTGCAGGAAGAGACCGGTTACTCGGCGCGGCAATGGGCGCGTGCCGGCGTCATGCACCCGGTCATCGCCTATTCCACGGAATTCATAGACGTCTGGTTTGCCCGTGACCTCACTTTGGGGGAGCGAAAACTGGACCAGGGCGAGTTCCTTGACGTCTTTACGGCCACGCCCGAGGAATTGCTCCGGTGGTGTTATGAGGGCAAGGTGACGGATGCGAAAACCCTGACCGGGGCACTGTGGTTGCAAAACATGCTCAGTGGTGCGTGGTCTTTGGATTGGAACGACGCACCCAGTGCAGAGACCGGGTGACAATCTGGCCATGAAAGTTCTGGATTTGCAGTGCGCGAACAGCCATGCCTTTGCAGGCTGGTTTGCGTCGGAAAATGATTTTCAGGATCAGCTTGCCCGTACGATGGTGCAGTGTCCTTTGTGCGGGACGTCCGAGGTGGTAAAAAAGCTGAGCGCACCGCGACTCAGTCTGTCCGGGGCGCACGAAGTAGTCTCCATTGAAAAGACCGAATCAGCGGCTCCCAGCCCGGTTGACGGAGCGCTTGCTGCGGCCTGGATGGCGGTTGCGCGGCAACTGATTGCCAACACCACGGATGTCGGCGATCAGTTCGCCCAGGAAGCGCGCAGGATGCACTACGGTGAAGCCCAGGAGCGCAACATTCGCGGGCAGGCAAGCCATGAAGAGACCCGCGAACTCCTGGAAGAAGGGATTGAAGTGGTTCCTTTCCTGCTGCCTGCCGCCTTGAAAGAGCCCTTGCAGTAGTCATTGCCAGGGCGCATGTGGCAGTCGCTGGTCAAGGGTACAAGCCGCGCAATTCGCGTGCATGCAATATGCGTTTGCAGGCCATGATGAAAGTTGCAGTACGCAGGCTCACCTTGTGCTCCTGGGCCAAATGCCATACCCCGGCGAATGCTTCCTTCATGATGCGTACCAGCCGGGCATTGATTTCGTCTTCGCTCCAGAAGAAGCTGGAAAAATCCTGCACCCACTCAAAATAGCTCACCGTGACGCCGCCGGCATTGGCAATCACATCGGGCAGCACCAGGATGTTGCGCTCCTGCAGGATGTCGTCCGCTTCAGGTGTGGTCGGGCCGTTGGCACCTTCTATCACCAGCCGTGCCTTGATGCGCCCCGCGTTGGCTGCGGTGATTTGCTGCTCCAGTGCCGCCGGGATCAGGATGTCGCAGTCCACGTCCCAAAAAGCGTCGTTGGAAATGACTTCGGCCTTTGCAAACCCGGCCACCGTGCCAGCTACCGCCACATGCGCCAGCAACGCGGGTACATCCAGGCCAGCCTCCTGGTAGATCGTGCCGCCGTGGTCCTGCACAGCCACTACGCGCGCGCCTGCTTGTGCAAACAGCTTGCCTGCGATTCCACCTACGTTGCCAAAGCCCTGCACTGCAATCCTGGCCGTGGAGACATCCATGCCTATGTGGTTTGCAGCCTCTACACCGACCGTAAACACGCCGCGCCCGGTGGCTTCACGCCGCCCCAATGAGCCGCCCAGATCAATGGGCTTACCGGTGACCACACCCGTGGAGGTTGCGCCTTCGTTCATGGAATAGGTGTCCATCATCCAGGCCATCACCTGCTCGTTGGTGTTGACATCGGGCGCCGGAATGTCCTTGGTGGGTCCGATGATGATGCCGATTTCACTGGTGTAGCGGCGCGTCATACGCTCCAGTTCACCGCGTGACAACGTCTTGGGGTCGACACGAATGCCGCCTTTGGCGCCGCCATACGGCACGTTAACAGCTGCATTTTTGATAGACATCCAGGCCGAGAGTGCCATCACTTCGGATAGCGTTACATCCTGGTGAAAACGCACCCCGCCTTTGCCGGGGCCGCGCGAGGTATTGTGCTGCACGCGGTAGCCTTCGAAGTGGGCTACGGTGCCGTTGTCGAGCTGGATGGGGACATCCACAATCAGCGCGCGCTTGGGGCGCTTGAGGGTTTCAGCCCAGCGCGCCAGATGCCCGAGGTAGGGAATCACACGGTCGACCTGTTGCAGGTAAATGCCCCAGGGGCCCAGATGGTCGGCCTGCAGATACGAGGGCAGGGGGTGGTTGTAGGGATTGCTGTACGACATGCTTGCTCCTGTTGTGTGGTCGTCAAGCCCCGCACTCTAGGCGCATGCCCCCGGTCTGTCTAAGGCCGAGTTGATCTCAAACTATGTGAAAAATGAATAACCTTGCCTAGGCGGCAATATTCAGAATACGGCCTGTCAACGGGCGCTGGCGGTTGATGGCGGGCTGGATGCTGCCGCCGATTTGGAGTGCCGATGCATAGGTGGTGTCGTCCTGCCGGGCCTGTGCCGTCAGGGTGCGCACCTTGTCCTGTCCCTGTTGCGCCTTGCGCTCTTCTTCATTGGCCTGGGCGCGCAGATTCTGGGCATTGGCCTCCGACTGCTCGGCCTCGCGCCGGGCCTGTTCCACGCGGGTACGGTTCAGCATTGACTGCAAGGACAGTGTTGCGCTGCTGGTGGCAGTAATGGCAACCACGGCGTTGTTACTCCGCAGGTCTGGAAGGAGTTCAGGCTGTCACGCTCAGGCGGGTGCCGATGGTCTGCCCCTGGCTGTTCACGTGGGGGCGGGGTTTGTTCTCCGCTGCTTTCTGCGCCTGGGCCTGCTGGGCATGCACCTGTTCTTCACGGCGCTGAGTCTGCTGTACCTGCTCAGTGCGCTTGGTACTCTGAACTTGCTGAACCGGTTGGGGTTTGGCTTTGCTGACGTCCATGCGTGGCTCCCGGGAGTGAATGCGTCAATCTTAAGCATTTACCCCATGCTTTTCAATGCTTTATCGGGGGCAGAACCTGCTAGGCATTGAACTGCAGTGCTGCGAGTCCCGCGTATACGCCACCGCGCGCCACCAACTCGGCGTGGGTTCCGTGCTCCACCAGCTTGCCATGGTCCAGCACCACGATCAGGTCAGCCTTTTGCACCGTGGCCAGCCGGTGGGCAATGACCAGGGTGGTGCGGTCGCGCATGGCGCTCTCCAGGGCGGCTTGCACCATGCGCTCGCTCTCGGCGTCCAGCGCACTGGTGGCTTCGTCCAGCAGCAGCAGGGGTGGATTTTTCAGCATGGCACGTGCGATGGCAATGCGCTGGCGTTGTCCGCCGGACAGGCGCACGCCGCGCTCACCCAGGAATGTTTCGTAGCCCTCAGGCAGGCTGGTGATGAACTCATGGGCAAATGCGGCTTGGGCGGCCGCCTTGACTTCGGCATCAGACGCGTCGGGCTTGCCGTAGCGAATGTTCTCTAGCGCACTGCTGGAAAAAATCACGGCATCCTGCGGCACGATGCCCACGCGCTGGCGCAGCGCATGCAGCGCTTGCTGGCGTGTCTCCACGCCGTCGAGCACGATGTTCCCGCTTTGCGGATCGTAGTAGCGCAACAGCAACTGAAACACCGTACTCTTACCCGCCCCGCTGGGCCCGACGATGGCCACCGTCTGGCCAGGCTGCACATCCAGGCTGAAGTTTTGCAGCGCTGGCTGCAAGGGGCGCGATGGATAGTGGAAATTGATCGCTTCAAATTTGATAGCACTTCCTGCAGTCGGCATGGGGGCTAGGGCCGGATTCGAGGGTGAAGTAATGGGTGACTGGGTGCCCAGCAACTCCATCAGCCGTTCGGTGGCACCGGCGGCACGCAGCAGGTCGCCATACACCTCGCCCAATACCGCAAACGCGCTGGCCAGAATGATCACGTACACCACGGTCTGGCCCAGATGCCCGGCAGTAATGCGACCATCCGCCACCGCCTGCGTGCCCTGGTACAAGCCCCACAAGAGCGCGGCGGACGTGGCGATGATGATGAATGCCACCAGCACGGCCCGCATGCGGCTGCGCTTGGTGGCCGTGGCAAAGGCGTTGTCGGTAGAGGTCACAAAGCGCTGCGTCTCGCGCCCCTCGGCGGTGTAGCTTTGCACCACGGGGATGGCATTGAGTACCTCGGCGGCAATGGCGCTGGAGTCGGCCACGCGGTCTTGCGAAGCGCGTGAGAGCTTGCGCACCCGCCGCCCGAACCACAGGCTGGGCAGCACGATCAGTACCAGTACCACCAGCACCTGCAGCATCACTACCGGGTTGGTCCACACCAGCACGCCCAGTGCGCCCACGCCCATTACCGCATTGCGCAGCCCCATGCTTAGCGACGAGCCCACCACGGTTTGCACGAGTGTGGTGTCGGCGCTCAGTCGCGAGAGCACCTCGCCGGTTTGTGTGGTTTCAAAAAACTCGGGGCTTTGCTTGAGCACATGGCTGTACACCGCATTGCGCAGGTCTGCGGTGACCCGCTCGCCCAGCCAGCTCACCATGTAAAAGCGGCAGGCCGAAAACAGGCCTAACGCCACTGCCACTGCAAACAGCGCCGCAAAGTGCTCGCGCAGCGCCATCACCTGGGCGCCCTTGTCGGCCTGGACCAGCCCCCCATCTATCAGGCTGCGCAGCGCCACCGGAAAGGCCAGTGTGGCGCCCGCCGCCAGCACCAGAAACACAAGTGCCAACGCAATGCGGCCCCGGTAGGGCTGCAGGAAGGGCAACAGGCCGGAGATGGATTTGGGGTTGGTGGATTTGGGGCGGTCGGATGAGGTCATGGCTATCTAGATCTTGAGAGCTGCAGCATACCCGGTCATCTCGAGGTAGCCGCGTCCCACCAATTGTTGCTTGCTGTCCCATGCCTCGCACAGGCCTTCCCAGTAGATGGAGCCCGTGGATTGGCGACTGTCGAGTTCTTGGTTGTCCACCATGGCCCGGATGGTGTAAAAGTCTGCCGGGGTGCGCACGATCCACTCCACCGGATAACTGGCTTTGCTCATGGCGCTGCGCCAGGTGCGCTGGGGGCGAAAAAGCACCTCACCGCGCGAAAACACATACCGTGTGCCGCTGCCGCCCGCGCCACCGCTGCGAAACGATCCTCCGTCCCACAGCGCACGCCCTTCTTTGTCGCGCAGCTGGAAGGCAGTGAGCGCGCTGCCATCGAACAGGTTGATACCGATCCAGTCCCAGCCTACGGCCTGAGGGTGCAGCACTTCCTGGCTCCATTCGTGGTCCAGCCAGGCCACACTGCCGGATTCCAGCGCTTTGCGCTCGCCCTGGATGGCAATGCTGCCGCTCACTTGCAGTTGCGGCATGCTGTAGTAGTAGCTGACCTGCTTATCTTCCGGCCCTTTGCGTGAAAGACCCTCCACACCTTGCAGTAGCACTGGCTGGGTGGCTTTGAAAGTGAGGTCCATCGAGAAGTCGGTTGCGGGAATAAGCGCCTGCAGGTCAGCACCCGTGCGCCGCAGTGACCAGTCGCGTAGCACCACGCTGGTGTCTTGCAGGCTGGCAGATGCAGTGTCGGCCGGGTTGCGACCTGCGGGCTCGCCAGACCAGCGCGCTATGCGCTGGTCGTGCCACAGTTTTTTGCCACGCACGTCGGTCACTGCGGCATGCGCAAACAGCAGTTGCCTGGCAGCCAGCCGGCTCTGCATGGCTTGTGTGGTATCGACCCGGCTGCGAAAAAACGTGACCTGAAATCCCAGCGCCGCCTGCACCCCCGTCACATTGGCGTAGCCGGTGAGGTACCACCACTCCGTGGCGGTGTCGGGGTGTGCCCCGGCGTCGCGGGGGAAGGTGAGCGTCCTTCTGGGCAAAGCCCATGCCGGCGGAATGGCGCCGGCAAAAACGCCCGCCAGTACCGGCATAGCCAGCAGAGCGCGGCGGTTCAGCATGCTACTTTGGTCATCCCGCCCAGGCGCGTTCAAAATCGTTTGCGGACATAGGGCGGGCAAACAGATAGCCCTGCCCATAGTCACAGCCGGCACCCACCAAAAGGTCGCGCTGCTCCGTAGTGTCCACGCCCTCTGCCACCACCTTCATGCCGAGTTCGTGGGCCATCACGATAATGGCCTTGCACAAGGCAAGATCGGTGGCGCCTACGTGCAGGTTGCGCACAAAGGACTGGTCGATCTTGATGTAGTCAATCGCGAACCGTTGCAGGTAGGTGAGTGACGAATATCCGGTGCCGAAATCGTCCAGGGAAACCTTCATGCCCGCGTTCGCCAGGTCCTGCAGTTGCGCCAGTGTTCCGCTGGATGCCTCCAGGAGCAGACCCTCGGTGATTTCAACGGTGATGCTGTTGCCTGGCAGACCCAACTGCCGTAGCACGTCGCCCCAGGGCTTGCGGTTGGTCGCTTGAAACTGGACCGGTGACTTGTTGACGCTGATCTGGAAATCCGGGTGCAGTGTTGCGCGCCAGTGCTGCACCTGCGTGGCCGATGTGCGGAACACCCATTCACCGATCTCCACGATCAATCCATTCGACTCGGCAATGCCGATGAACTCGGACGGCCGGACCAGTCCGCGCTGCGGGTGATGCCAGCGCAGCAATGCTTCGGCCTTATGCACCACGCCGCTGGCCAGTTGGACAATGGGCTGGTACATCACTTCAAACTGTTCTGCACCCAGGGCCAGGCGCAAATCTGCAGCCAGGCGCAGGCGGGTTTGGGCCGCTTCCTGTAACTCCGGGGTGAAAAAGCTGTAGCGGTTACGCCCTGCACCCTTGGCGACATAGAGGGCCTGGTCCGCATGTTTGAACAGGTCTTCCACCACGGTGGCATCCTGGGGATAGAGCGCGATGCCCATGCTGGCCGATACGAAAACCTGTTCGGTACCCAGTTGGAACACGGCCGAAAGCCGGTCCAGAATGCCCTGCAGCAGGGCCTCAAGTGCATCTTGGGCCGGGGCCGTGTTCAATAGGACGGTGAATTCATCCCCGCCCATGCGCGCCACGGTGTCCATGGGGTCCAGTGACTGAAGAATGCGCTGGGCGGCTTCCACCAGCAGCATGTCGCCTTTGTCATGTCCCAGAGTGTCATTGACTTCCTTGAAGTGGTCCAGGTCAATGAACAGCACCGCAACGCTGTGGTCGTTTTTCTGGCTGCGCTGGATGGCCGTTTGCAGTCGTTCGCGCAGGGTCCGGCGGTTGGGCAAGCCCGTCAGCGGGTCAAAATGGGCCTGGCGCCATACCGTGGCCTCCGCGTCCTTGCGGTTGGAAATATCCGTGTGGGTGCCTATCATGCGCACGGGTTTGCCCTGCACATCCCATTCAATCACCATGCCCCGCGTGAGCACCCATTTCCAGCTGCCGTCGGCGCAGCGCACGCGGTGCTCGTTGCTGTAGGTCGGTGTTTCGTGTTTGAAATAGGCCTGCTGATCGCGGATCAACTGCGCTTTGTCGTCAGGGTGAACGATGTCATGGTACTCATCGGACTGCTCCCACACCTTGTCCTGGCTGTAGCCGTACATTTCCTTGTACCGGCGCGAGTAGTACTCGCGCCCCGCCTGGATATGCCAGTCCCAGACGCCATCGCCAGTGCTCTCCAGGGCCAGCTTCCAGCGGGCCTCGCTGTCTCGCAACTCGGCATCGGCATATTTGCGTCCGGTGATGTCCAGCACGATTCCGTTGCGCACCTGACCCTCGGGACCGTCGCTCACGAAGGACGATGCCATTTGCACCCATTTCACGGTGCCGTCGTTGAGGACGATCCGGAACTCGATGTCCATGGGCGACTTGTCCCGCAAAGCCTGCGCAACGACTTGCTCCACACGGACGCGGTCTTCCGGGTGGCGACACGCGCGCAGGATGTTCCCATCGGCCATGACTTCATCGGGCTCAATGTGGTACAGCGCGCGCACTCCGGAGCTGACGAAAATGAATTCCGCCGTGCGACCGGGTGGATAGAGGATGCGGTACAGCATGCCCGGAACCTGAGACGCCATTTCCCGCAACAGTGACTCGCTGGCCGCAAGCGTCTGCTGGGACACGAAGGTTTCCGTGATGTCCTCAACCGTGCCTTCGTAATAAAGCGCCTTGCCCTGTGCATCGCGTACCAGGTGGGCGTTTTCCCGAATCCAGCCGCGTCGGCGGGATTTGTGCCAGAACACTTCTGACACGAAATTCACCACCCGTCCATCGCGTTCCATCAGTGTCCGGAAAGCTTCGCGCCGGGCAGGGTCCACGTACCATTCCTGGGCGATGTCGTTCACCCCAGCGATCAAATCCGCTTCACTCGCATAGCCATTGAGCCGCACCAGGGTTGCATTGGCGCGCAGCATCTGACCAGACTCGGTGGACTGGTAGGCCCCAATGGGAAGAAAGTCGAACAGTGTGGTCATGTGCCTACGGACTTTACCAGTCCTCTCTCACCGCCAGTACCGCTTCACGGCCTGCCGCCGCGCGGGCGGAAATCCATGCGGCCAGGGTGCCGGCCAACACTACCGCCAGGCCCAGAACCAGCAGTCGCAGCCAGGGCAGCGTGAGTTCCATGGTCCAGTGAAAACTCTGCGGATTGACCACATGCACCAGCACCACGGCCACGGCCAGCCCCAGGGCAATACCGGCGAGGGCGCCCAGTGCCGTCCATGCGGCCCCCTCGCCAGCGACCACCTGCAGGATCTGCCGGCGGGTAAGACCCAGATGCACCAGCAGGCCAAACTCCTTGCGCCTCGCCAGTACCTGCGCGCTGAAGGAAGCCGCCACGCCAAACAGGCCAATGCCAATGGCGACAGCCTGCAGCCAGTAGGTCACCGCAAAGCTGCGGTCGAAAATCTTCAGGCTTGTGGCGCGGATCTCGCGGGCCGAGCCAAACTCCAGCAGCCCGCCCGCTTCTCCAGGCACGGCACCTGCCAGACGGTCGGCAATCTGGCGCAAGGCCTGTTCCACGGTGGCCGTCTCAACGTCGGGTGCGAGCCAGAAGGCCATGTCGTTGACGCGGCGGTCACCGCTCAGGCGCTCGAAATCGGCTTGTTCCATGGCCACGGTGCCAAACTGGCGGGCATAGTCGCGCCATACGCCTGCTACGAAAAACGTAGCTGTCTGTGCAGATTCCATGCGGGCTGGAGGCATAAATAATGCATCAAGCCTGGCAAAGTCGCTGCCAGGACGGGCGCCGTACAGGTCCACCATGGCTTCGCTCACGTAGATGCCGATGCGCCCGGGTGGCACCCTGAGCGGCTCGCCTTGCAATGGCAGGGAAATGGCGCCGTTGGGGCCATCGCGCAAAGGCCGCGCAATCAGCGTGACCGCCGGAAGGGCGGGATGGATCTGCAGCAGCAAGGTGCGTTGGCTGGTGACCCGTTCCACACCGGCAATGCGTGCAGCGGCTTGAACAAACGCCGGGTCCAGGTACGCTGTGTCGCCGGCACTGCTGTTGCCGGCGGCGCGCAGGTACAGCGATGCAGGCAGCACCGAGTCCAGCCACTGGATGACCGAGTTGCGGAAGCTGGCCACCATCACGGTAAGCGCCACGGCCAGGCTGAGCGAGGCCACCACGGCACTGATCGCCACCGCCGCACTCTGGCGCACGCGCCGCGTGCGCTCTATGGCCAGCATGGGCAAGGCCCGGCCCTGCACCATTGGAGCCAGCCGGTCCAGCACCAGGCCCACCAGCCACGGCAGGGCAGTGATGCCACCCATGAGCAAGAGCGCGACGCTGGCGTAGGCCGCCAGTGGCATGTCCCAGACCGGGGGTGCCAGTGCCAACAAGCACGCCGCGGCAAGCAGGGCAAGGCCCCATACCGGATGGACGCCATGCTCCCCGTTGGCGCCCAGTCCCTTGAGGGCTTGGGCTGGCGCCATACGCTGGGCCAGCCGCGCCGGTCCCCATGCACCGGCCAGGGCGGCAACCAGACCCATGGCACCAAACCCAAGAGCCGCTGGCGCGCTCCACTGCAAGGGTGGCGCGCTGCCCGCAAAGAAGCCGCCACCCAGGTCACCCCCCAGCACCTGCAGTGCTAATTGCGCCAGGCCGGTACCCAGTGCGATCCCCAGGGCACTGCCGGCCATGCCCAGCGCTGCGGCTTCCCACAGCACCAGGCGCAGACGCTGGCCCGCGGTCAGGCCCAGCACCCCCAGCAGCGCAAACTGCTGCACCCGCCGGGTCACACTGAGTGCCAGCACCGAGAACACCAGAAAGCCCCCTGTAAACAACGCCACCAGCGCCAGCACCGTCAGGTTGACCCGGTAGGCGCGCGAGAGCTTGCCGATGCGTTGTGCCGGGTCGCCGGGTTCGCCCAGCACCAGGTGGCTGGGCCAGTCCTCCTGTGCCTGCAGCCTGCGTGCGAAGGCGGTGTGGTCAACGCCGCTGCGCAGACGGATGTCCATGCGGCTGACCTGCCCCGGTTTGCCAAAAAAATCCTGCGCAGCCGCAATATCCATCACCGCCACAGGCCCACCTGCCGCGCGCACACTGCCGGCCACCCGCACCGGCTTGAATTGCATCGCCGATTGCAGACGCAAGGGGCCGCTTCCCAGCAGGGCCTGTGCCGTGGCGTTCAGAAAGACGGTTTCTGGCGCAAAGACGTCCAGGCGATCCGCATCCTGCGATGGCAGCGGCAAGAGATCCGGAGCAATAGCTCCCACCTGGGTGGCGTCCACTCCCACCACACGCAGCAAGGTTCGCTTGCCCGGCGCCGTGCCTGTGAGCGCGTAGGTATTGAACTCCAGCACAGGAGATACCAGAGCAATCTCCGCATGGCCTTGCAGTCTGGACAGCATCGCTTCAGGTACCGACGCGCCTTGTGCCGAGGCCTGGCCTGCGCTGGCGCGCAGTTCCAGGTCGGGCTGCCCCCCCACCGAGCGTACGGCCTGCGAAAATTCGTCCAGCGCAGAAGCGTTGATCAGGTGCACCGAGAAGGCCAGCGCCACGCCCAGCATCACTGATACCAGCGCCGCTGTATTGCGCCATGGGTGGTGGCGCAGTTCCTGCCAAGAAAAGCTCGTCAACAGGGGCAAGAGGGGGCTGCGCATGGATGCATTGTCCGGTTTTTGGTACGGGCGCAGGATGATCCTACAATTCGTGCATGCACCGGGGGTGTCCGTTCAAGGACTGAGAAATACCCCAAGAACCTGATCTGGGTCATGCCAGCGTAGGGAGCGTGAAAGAACCCAGCCTTTCTGGCGAAGCTCTCAACATGCACCCGAGCCGGCGCATTTTTTGGAGCAACTGATGACAACGCAACTTTCCGTTTCCGATCTCTGGGCCGATGTACAGGCCGTGCGCGAGCGCTCGCCGCTGGTGCACAGCATCACTAATCTGGTGGTGATCAATCTCAATGCCAATGTGCTGCTGGCCGCTGGTGCTTCACCGGTCATGGCCCATGCCCATGAAGAAGTCCGCGACATGGTGGGGATTGCCCAGTCGGTGGTTATCAACATCGGTACGCTGGACCCTTACTGGGTGCAAAGCATGAAGCTGGCGCTGGCAGTGGCCAAGCTGCGCGGTATTCCGACGGTGCTGGACCCTGTGGGTGCAGGTGCCACGGCCTACCGCAACCAGGCGCTGGAAGAGTTGCTGGATGTGGCCTCGCCTACGGTGATTCGCGGCAATGGCTCCGAGATCATGAGCACGGCCGGTGCTGCCATCAAGACCCGCGGTGTGGACAGCAGTGCGGCCGCCAGTGATGCACTGGGTGCGGCGCAGGCGCTGGTACAGCGCACCAAAGGCACTGTATGTGTGAGTGGCGAGGTGGACCATATTGTGGACGCCCGGCAGCGTTGGGCGCGCCTGTTCAATGGCCATGTCTGGATGACCAGGATTACGGGCGTTGGCTGCTCGGCAACCGCGCTGATTGGTGCCTTCTGCGCCGTGCAACCCGACGCCTGGCGTGCCACTACCTCTGCCATGGCCCTGATGGGGCTGGCGGGCCAGATGGCTGCCGAGAAGTCGCAGTCGCGTGGTCTGGGGGTAGGCAGCATGGCAGTGCAGTTGCTGGACGAACTGCAGTTGCTGGACGAAGCCACCTTCATGCAGCGCGTCAAGCTGGATGTGGGTACGTGCCCGGCCTGAGCCCCGAAATCCTGCGTTTGTACCTGGTCACCGACCAGGCCTTGACACGCGGGCGGCCACTGGCAGACGTGGTGGCGGCTGCCGTGCACGGGGGGGTGACCTGCGTGCAGTTGCGCGAAAAGCATTCCGACACCCGCGATTTCATGGCGCAGGCCGTGATGCTGAAGGCCCTGCTGGCGCCACATGGCGTGCCCCTGGTGATCAACGACCGCATCGACATTGCCATGGCGTGCGTCGCCGAAGGTGTGCATCTGGGGCAAAGCGATATGCGGGTGCAGGACGCACGTCGCGTGCTGCCGCCCGGCGTGTTCATTGGCTGGTCTGTCGAAACAGGGGAGGACGTGGCGCAGAGCGCGGGTCTGCCGGTCGACTATCTGGGCGTGAGCCCGGTGTTTGCCACGCCAACCAAAACCGATACCAAAACACCCTGGGGGCTGGAGGGTTTGCGCCAGATACGCGCTGCGTCTGCCTTGCCCCTGGTCGCCATTGGGGGCATCCATGCGGGCAATGCGCAGGACGTGGTGCGCGCCGGTGCCGATGGCCTCGCAGTGGTGAGTGCCCTGTGTTCGGCTGACCGCCCGGAGGTGGCGGCCCGGGACTTGAAACGTTTGATTCTGGAGGCAAGGTAATGCAAGGGAACGGCGAGCCGATGCACACGCCTGCATTGACATTGGAATATCCCCGCGTGCTGTCGATTGCGGGCTCGGACAGTGGTGGTGGCGCAGGCATTCAGGCGGATCTGAAGACGATCTCCGCCCTAGGCTGCTATGGCATGACCGCCATTACCGCGCTCACGGCGCAAAACACCCAGGGTGTGCGTGCCATTCACGGCGTGCCCCCCGAGATGCTGCGCGACCAGATTGACGCGGTGGTGGAAGACATGGGTGTGCACGCGGTCAAGATCGGCATGCTGCATGCCCCCGAGATTGTGATGACGGTGGCGCAGGCGATTGACCGTCACGCCCTGCCCAACGTGGTGCTGGACCCGGTCATGGTGGCCACCAGCGGTGCGGTACTGATTGACGTACCGGCCATCTCGGTGCTGGTGCGAGAGCTGTTTGGTCGTGCGGTGGTGGTGACCCCCAATCTGGATGAGGCCGCCCTTCTGGTTGGACGCGCACTGCGAACCGAAGCCGATATGGAAGCCGCAGGCCGTGAGTTGCTGACCAGGGGCGCGCGTGCGGTGCTCGTCAAGGGAGGACATTTGCAGGGCCATAGCGTGAGTGACCTGCTGCTGACGCAGGAGGGTTCGCTTCACTGGATGCGCGCGCCGCGCATCGCCACGGCCAACACCCATGGCACCGGATGCACGCTGTCGTCGGCGATTGCATCGTATCTGGCGCAGGGTGCCACCTTGCTGGAAGCTGTCCAGGGCGCAAGGGAGTATGTACGCGGGGCGCTGGAGGCCGGTGCCCAGGTGCGCACCGGGCAGGGCAGTGGACCCCTGAACCATGGCTACCAGCCGGTGACCATGTGCCGGTTGCGCATCGACCTCGCAGCGTGACGCGTTTTCCGCTATTGCGCTGACCTGCCCGCGTTGCGCGTGAGCGCTGCCAGGGTAAAGGTCAGTGCCAGCGAGGGCAGTGCAGAGCCGAAGTCCGGCGCAAACTGCGCGCAGAGGTGGTAGCAGGCGATGCCCGTGAACCAGATGCCTACGGCGCTGGGGTTCACCTTGCGTGCCGATACCAGGTTGGCAACGTTGGAGGCATTGCCCAGGCGTGCCAGGATCACGCCGTAGAGCGGTACGAACACCGAACTCAGCATCAGCAGGAACGGCTCCAGGCTGTGCATGGGCAGTACGGTGGCCAGCGCCGTGCACACCACGGCCATGCCCACACCCCATTGGCGAATGCTCCACCGGGGCAACATGCTGTGGCCCGCCACCGCGCCGGAGTACACATCACCGTAGGCGTTGTCCACCTCATCGATCAGGATCAGGCTCAGGGCGATCAGGCCCCCCTGGGCCACCAGGAGCGCAGCCACCAGGTCCGCGCTGGGGGTGGTGAGGGTTACCAGCACACCCAGTGCGTAGCACCAGATGTTGGCCACTGCATAACCCAGCCAGGTGCCGCGCAGGGCGCCCTTGCCGTCGCGGCCATGGCGGGAAAAGTCCGCCACCAGCGGCAGCCAGGACACCGGCATGGCGATCACCAGGTCCAGGGCGGAGAGCATGCCCATACCGCCTTCGCCAGGTCTGTTCCACAGGGCGGACAGGCCTTGCGCATTGGCTTTGAGCAGGAATTGCCAGGTGAGCCACACCAGTGAAGCCATCACCAGCGGCAGACCGTAGCGGCCAATAAACTTGCGCACCAACGTGACCATGGAGCCCGCCATCAGGGCAATAATCACAGCGCCCCACAGCAGGGTGGTTGCCAGGGTCCAGGGTGCGCCTTGAAAGCCACCCCCCTGGCGCGCCATGGCCAGCGTGCCGTCACGCATCACCACCAGCTCAAAAGTCGTCCAGCCCACGAGCTGCACGATATTGAGCAGTACCGGCAGTCGCGCAAAGCTGCTGCCATAGGTCGCGTGCATCAGGCCAGCGCTCGAAAGACCGCTGTCGCAGCCAATCTTTGCGGTCCAGGCCAGCAGACCGGCACCCAGAACCGAGCCCAGCACGATGACCAGCGCAGCGGCTTTCGTGCCCAGCGCAGGGACCAGGTAGGCACCAATTTGCATGACCAGCAGGCCTACGCCTAGGCTGAGCCAGAGTGATGCATGTTCGCGCCAGCCAAACAGGCGTTGTGCATCGGGCAGTGGAGTGAGGGCCGTGTTGGCACCCGGGGAAAGACTGGTTTGTGTAGCCATCAACGTTTCCGTTTGTTAATGGCAGGTCGGCTTGCCGGGGGTCGCAGAAGGTGACCCTTGAACATGCTTCCCTGCGCGAGGATTACCTCAATCAGGTTCAAAGGGACTTTCTCAGTCGCGCAAGCCTTTCGGTTTGCTGCAACACCCCTAGCGAATGTGTTTAGAACACGCGTGAATTGTAAGGCGCAATCCTGAGGGCAGATTTCCGCTAGCGGTAGCGTCAAACCTCGTCCGGGCGTTTGGCCGCGGGCGGCTTGCGTCCCAGTTGCATTTCCTTGAACAGAGGGGTGAGTGCCGTCACGCGCGCGCGCGCTGTTGTCTCCCCCAGGTGTACAGACAGTATGGCCATCACATCGCTGCGGTGGTACCAGAGCGACTCGATGTCGCGGGCATACAGCACCTTGCCCCACACCGCCGGGCGCACCACCTGACCGTCCATTACTTCTGACAGCAGGTCAAGCATGGCATCGCGCGCGTTTTCCAGGCGGTTGTCGGCAGCAGCCGCATCCTCCTCGCGGGTATCGCGCAGAAGGCTGATCAGGCTGCTGGTAAAGCGGGAAATCTTCCAACCCATGTCGTGATGCGGAGCGGTTTATCGGAATGACAGTGGAACACGAACCCGTGCCGGATGCTGTAACACTTTGTTAGGCGTCGCGGGTCAGGCGCTGGCGTGGATGCCATCGGCGCGCAAGTGCAGCACCCGGTCTGCATGTGCTGTGGCCGCAGCAGAGTGGGTGACCAGCACCATGGAGGCACCATGCTGGCGGGTCTGTGCAATCAGGGCGTCCATCACCCTCGCAGCAGTGGTGGGGTCCAGGTTGCCGGTGGGTTCATCGGCCAGCAGCAGGCTGGGGCGGTGTACCAGGGCACGCGCAATGGCTACCCGCTGCAACTGCCCGCCGCTGAGTTGCTGTGGCAGACGGCTGCCCAGTTCACCCAGACCGACGGCGTCCAGCATGGCCTGCACACGTGCGGGGTCCGGTGTGCCCAGCAGCAGCAATGGCAGCGCCACATTCTGTGCCACGTCCAGATGGGGCAATACATGGAAGGCCTGGAATACAAAGCCCACCGCCCGGCGACGCAGTAGGGCACGCGCATCCTCGCCCAGCAAGCCGAGATCCTGTCCCAGCAGATGCACCGTGCCGCGGTCCAAACTGTCCAGTCCGGCCATGCAGTTGAGCAGGGTGGATTTGCCTACGCCGGACTCGCCCACGATGGCGACAAATTCACCCGGCGCCACGTCCAGTGACACATTGGCAAATACCGGGGTAGTGCCGTAATGCTTGTTGAGCTGTTGCACCCGCAACGTCATGGTGTGCCCACCTTGCGCAAGACCTGGTCCAGCGCGTCAGGCGCATCACAGGCCACGACCTGTCGCTCCGGCATGGAGCGCAGCCAGGTGATCTGCCGCTTGGCCAACTGGCGCGTGGCGGCAATGCCGCGCTCCCGCAGTTCAGCCATGGGGAACTTGCCGTCCAGTGTCTCCCAGGCCTGGCGGTAGCCCACGCAGCGCATGGAGGGCAGGTCGGGGTGCAGGTCGCCGCGCGCGCGCAAGGCATGCACTTCGTCCAGAAAGCCATTTGCCAGCATGGCATCAAAGCGTTGCGCAATGCGTGCGTGTAGCCAGGAACGGTCTACCGGTTCCAAAGAAATAAGGGCTGTAGCCCCCGTGGAATGTGCACGGGTAGCTATATTTTTAGTAGCATTCCTGGAGGTGTGAAAGTGCGACAGTGGCAGCCCGGTGATACGGTGCACCTCCAGGGCGCGCTGGATACGCTGGCTGTCGGCGGGCTCCAGCCGCGCGGCGGTGACCGGGTCTATCGCTGTCAGCTCGGCATGCATGGCAGGCCATCCCATTTCGCGGGCCTGGGCCTCCAGTGCTGCGCGCACGGTGGGGTCGGCCGGAGGCATGTCGTCCAGACCGTCAAACAGCGTCTTGAAGTACAGCATGGTTCCGCCCACCAGCAGCGGCGTTTTACCGCGCGCGCGGATGTCAGCAATCAGCTTATTGGCGTCGCGCACAAACTCGGCCGCACTGTAGGCCTGCAACGGGTCGCGGATGTCGATCAGGTGGTGCGGCACGGCGGCCAGCTCCTCGCGTGCGGGCTTGGCGGTGCCGATGTCCATGCCCCGGTACACCAGTGCCGAATCCACGCTGATGATCTCTACCGGGAGCACCTGTGCAATCGCCAGTGCGGCCGCGGTCTTGCCAGACGCAGTGGGGCCAGCCAGGCAGATGCAGGCCGACGCGCTGGTTGTGGGGGGGGATTCAGGGGCTGCCATGGCGTTGCACCATTGTCCACGCGCTCAGCGCAATCAGCACACTCCAGAACCACATGCCATGGGTTAGCGGACAAATGCTTCCATCCATGCGGGTGCCCAGCCATTGGCCGGCAAAGACCGCGGCCAGGCCACTGAGCCCCTTGGACATCACACCGGCGCCCTGTGCCGGTTGGTACAGATCATGCACGATGGCGCGGACACACATCGGTGTTGATGGGTTGCAGGCCCAGCAGCAGGGACAGAAAAAGTACCACCCGGGCAAGTGGCATGGCAATACGGGTATCTGGTGCGGCATGAATCAGTGCGCAGGGGTGCGTGTTGGGTGCAGGTGGGCCAGGGCTGTCTGGCGCAGCAGGGCCAGCAACCCCAGTGCGGCCACGGTCAGGCCCACGATCAGCGCAATCCAGAAGCCCTGCGCGCCCATGGGCTGCTCCGGGTGCCAGGGCATCCAGTCGGGGGCTACGCCCAGGCAGTAGCCCAGGGGCAGGGAGACCACCCAGAACGCCGTGAGGTGAATGACCATGGGCACACGCGCCACCTTGTAGCCACGAATGGCCGAGCTGGTCACCACCTGCGTGGCGTCGGACAACTGGAAGATGGCGGCCAGAAACAGCAGCTGCGCTGCCAGCGCAGCTACGCCCGCATCGTTGGTGTAGGCGCTGGCAATCTGCGTGTTGAACAGCGCCATGGCCAGTGCAGAGACCACGGCCACCCCCCATGCCAGACCCACCCCTACCCAGGCCCGAAAGCGCGCCGCCACCGGGTCACCGGCCCCCAGACTTTGGCCCACCCGCGTGAGCAAGGCTATGCCCAGGCTCAATGGCACCATGAACACCAGGGAGGTGAAATTCAGCGCAATTTGGTGCGCCGCTACCTCGTTGCTGCCAAAGCGCGCCACCAGCAGGGCGATCAGGCTGAAGGCGCTGGTCTCGGCAAAATAGGTCACACCAATAGGCAAGCCCAGACGCATCAGACTGCCCAGCTTGGGCCAGTGCGGGGGCTCCCACTGGCCCAAGGGCCAGGTGGCACGGTAGGCCGGTGCGCGGTGCATCCACCACAGCAACGCCGCGAAGTTGAACCACACGCAGATCAGCGTGGACCAGGCGCAACCCAATCCGCCGAGCTTTGGAAAGCCTGCGTTGCCAAATACCAGCAGCCAGTTGATAAAGATATTGAGGAGCAGTGCCAGCAGGGCAATCACCATCAGCGGCTTGGTCTGGTTCACGCTG
>JAGWUS010000067.1 GCA_028868305.1 Burkholderiales bacterium
TACACGGATCGTTGTCATTACGTAATGAATTCCAAAATGTGCTGGTCAGAGGGTGCAGGGGAAGATCGGGCCCCAGGCGCCATATTCAGCGGTATTCCTCATCTATAACTAGTATTGGCTGATGAGGGTTGGCCAAGTTAGCCAGTAATTATAGCGGTTTCAGCCGCGCTGCCAATCCATGGGCACAGGCAAAAGCACTTGCCCAGGCCCACTGGAAGTTGTAGCCCCCCAGCCAGCCGGTCACATCCACCACCTCGCCAATGAAAAACAGGCCTGGCTGCTTCGATTCCAGGGTCTGGCTGGACAGCACCTTGGTGTCCACGCCACCCGCAGTGACTTCCGCCTTTCGGTAGCCTTCGGTGCCGGTGGGGATGAACTCCCAGCGAGACAGGCGCTCGGCCAGGGCAGTCAGGGCCTTGTCGGACGCCTCATTAATGGGGCGATGCCAGTTGTGGCCTAGCGCCGCATCCTGCTCTACCCAGGTGTCCGCCAGCCGCGCGGGCACCAGGGCGGCGAGTTCGTTGGCGATGCGCCTGCGCGAGGTCGCCTTGGCCTCGCGCAGGTACTGCGCTACCGGAGTGTCGGGCGCCAGATTCAGGCGAATGGGGGTGCCTTCCTGCCAATAGCTCGAAATCTGCAGCACGCCCGGGCCACTCAGTCCCCGGTGGGTGAACAGCAGGTCTTCGCGAAACGCCATGCTGGCCTTCTTGCTGCCGGCCGCAATTTCCACCGGCAGGGACAGGCCCGAGAGCTGCGCGAACGGTGCCCAGGCGGATTCGTCGAATGTCAGTGGCACCAATGCCGGGCGCGGGGTGACCAGCGGCAGGTCAAACTGCCTGGCCACGCGGTAGCCAAAATCGGTGGCGCCAATCTTGGGGATCGACAGGCCGCCGGTGGCAATGACGACCGCACCGCAGTGCACCGTACCCCGATCACTATCAATTTCGTAGCTGTCTGTGCACGTTTCATAAGGGCTGGAGGCTAGGACTTGGGGTTTTGCCAAAAAGCGTATGTTTTTGACAGCGCAGGGCTGCCAGCGCTCCACACCACCAGCCGCGCATTCGGCCAGCAGCATGGCGATGATGTCTTCGGCCGACCGGTCGCAAAAGAGCTGCCCCTTGTGTTTTTCATGGAACGGGATCTGGTGTTTTTGCACCAGCGCAAGAAAATCGCGTGGCGTAAAGCGCGACAGCGCCGATTTGGCAAAACGCGGATTCTCACTGAGGAAGTTGGCTGCCGAGACATCGGTATTGGTGAAGTTGCAGCGCCCGCCGCCCGAGATGCGGATTTTTTCCGCCACCTTCTCGCTATGGTCGACCACCAGCACCTTGAGACCCAACTGCCCCGCCACACCCGCGCAAAACAGGCCGGCAGCCCCGGCGCCTACCACCACCACGTCAAATGTTTGCATGGTGCGCAGTGTAGACGTTAGCCCCCGCGCTCCACCGCTGCGCGGGTCGCTGTCACGGTGCCAGTGTCATGCGGTCTTTGGCGTGGGCCTTGGCCTGCTCTGGGTTGAACCACCAGGCGCGGCGTTCACCATTGGCCCAGAGTTTGGCCTGGTCGTTCTGGTGGGGCTGGAAATGGCGTTCACTAACACCGCCCGCCAGCACGGCCTCGATCTTGTCGGGGTCGCCCAGGTCGGCCACCATTTGCATGGAGGCCGAGAAGTTGATAGCAAACGGTTTCTGGAAGTCGTACACACCGCGGTTCAGGGTTTCGCCACTGCCCGAGCGCTCCAGCGTGAAACCGCCTAGCAACTCCTGGCCCGAGCCGTTGCGCCGCAGCGGGCTCACAAAGCGCAGTGTGTGGGACTTGCCCCACCTCCATTTGGCGGTGTCCTTGCCCTGTTCGGCTTCGATCAGGGCGCGGGCACGCGGGGCTGCGCTGCGAATCACGTCGGCCAGGGTTTCCCGCTTGTCCTTGGTGTTCACATCGTCAAACCAGGGGGAGTCGGGTGTGGCCACCATCGCATCAAAGCGCTGCTGCCAGAAATACCAGGTGGAGAGCATGTCCTTGAGCGCATCCGGCCCCAGTTCATCGAGGAAGGTGCCAATGGCAATCTCGCGGTACAGTGCCTGGTACACCAGCGGTGCTGCCTGGTCGGCACGGTCCACGCCGTCCCATTTCTCCAGCAGGTTGGCCAGATCGCGCTGGGCCGGATCGTCCTTGAGTGCGGCCACGATGGCGCCGCGCAGCACGTCGCTTTGCAGGTTACGGTTGTCGCGCATGAGCGCCAGGTGGTCGTCCACCGTCATGGCCTTCGCCTCACCCAGTACCTGGCCCATACGGGTATAGCGGTAGTTGGGGGAGACATAGTTGGTGTAATACCAGGGGAAGTTCTGTGGCCGTGTGTCGTTGTTGGCGGAGCCCACCCAGGCGCGGGGCGGATTCACCATGCCGGGCATGCGGTCCTTGGGGATAAAGCCGGTCCAGTCGTCCTTGCCGTCTTTGGGCGCCAGGCGCGGCAGGCCACCATCGGCGCCACTGCGGATCGGGACGGCACCGGTGGCACGGTGGGCAATGTTGCCCTGGTCGTCACCAAAAACAAAGTTGAACATCATCAGGTCGATCTTCTGCACTTCGCGGTCAAACGCGGCGGCATTGGGCGCGGTCAGCAGGCCTTCAATGCCCAGCACCGGTCCCAGCACCTCCGCGTCGGTGGAGCGAAGCACCAGCAGCTTGTCGCCGGTCGGTCCCACACCGGCGTGGTCGCTAATGACCGGCCCCCGCTTGGTCAGGCGGATTTTCAGCGCCTGCTCGCGCACACCACCGGGCGCGGCCTTGTCCTTGATCTGAATGTTCTCGGTGATCACCTCAAACGGCACGCTGCGGCCACCGTCCATGTAGTTGGCAGGGTTGGCAGGGTCACTGGTTTCCACATACACGTCCTGCACATCACCATAGGCATTGGTCACGCCAAAAGCCACGTGCTGGGTGCGGCCCACCATGATGCCCGGCAAGCCAGGGATGGCGGCACCCACAGCCTGCACCTCGGGCGAGAACAGGCCCACTGGGTGCCAGGTGCCGGGCAGGATGCGGTTGTCCAGATGTGGGTCGTTGGAGACGATGGCTTTGCCGGATTTGCTGCGGCTCGGGCCCACTGCCCAGTTGTTGCTGCCCAGGCCCTGGTGGTTGAGGTTGTCGGGGGCAATGGTCAGATCGCTCCACTGCACGTTGAGGCCTGCCACGCCCACCGGCTTGGGTGTTGCGCGCTGCGCGTTCACCGGCTGGCTGCTCCAGTCGGGGTTGATGGTCAGCGGCATGATTTGCGCCGCGCGCTCGCCGCCGAGTTTGTCGATCAGTTTTTGCGCCACCACTTCGGCCTTGAAGTTGGTGGAGTGGGTGTAGTGCACAAAGTGAACCAGGGTGACCAGATCGGCCACGGACCAGAGGCGTGGTGCCAGGCCGGCCAGCTTGAGTTCTATGGGGTGGTCTGACACATGGTTGGCAATGTAGGCATTGATGCCGTCCACGTAGTACTGCAGCAGGTCACGCGCTGCCGGGTCGAGTCTTGCGGCATGGCGCTCGCCATTGCGCCGGGTGCCCAGCACCCGCATGCGGATGTCGCTGGGCAGGGCATCGGGGCCAAAGGTGGCTGCCAGTTCACCGCGCCAGGTGGCACGGAAAAGCTCCATTTGCAGCAGGCGGTTTTGCGTGGTGACAAAGCCCTGGGCGCGGATCAGGTCGGGGGTGTTGGCGGCAAAGATGTAGGGCGTGCCCAGTTCGTCGCGCAGCACGGTGACCGGTGCCGTCAGGCCGGTGAGCTTCATGGTGCCATTGATCTGTGCGTGGCCAGCGGACCGCGCGAACATATAGGCGCCAAAGCCGGCAACGATCAGCAGCGTCGGCAAAGCGACCGCAGCTATTTTGAGTTTTCGCAGCATCGAAGGTCTCCTGGTGTTTTTTCTGGTGCAACAGATGCCACCAGAGTATCCACCAGGGACCCCGCCACGCGGGTTAGTGCAAGCCCTTGCTTCAGGCGGTGCGGGACTGTAAAACTGTCGCGGGCGCGACTGCAGCAGCCACCCCAGCCAGGACGTCGCCGACCACGATCACGCTGGGGCTTGCGAGTTGCTCGCGCACGATGGTGGCATGCAGTTGCGCCAGCGTGCAGACCGCCTGGCGCTGCTGCGGCAGGCTGGCGCTCTGGATGATGGCCACAGGCGTGTCCGCCGGCAGGCCTTCCAGCAATTCGTTCTGGATGCGCGCGGCACCACTGACCCCCATGTAAATCACCAGCGTCAACCGGGCCTGGAAGGCGGTGGCTGCCAAGGCGCGCCAGTCGGTGCCTGCATCTCCGGGCTTGGCGTGGCCGGTAACAAATACCACGCCATGCGCATGCTCGCGGTGGGTAAGTGGCACCCCCAGCGAGGTGACCGCAGCCAGACCCGCCGTGATGCCGTTGACCACGCTCACCGGCACGCCGGCTGCCTGCAAATGTTCGATCTCTTCACCACCACGGCCAAACAGAAACGGGTCACCGCCTTTGAGGCGAACCACAATTTCGCCTTCCTGCGCGGCAGTGACCATCAGCTTTTCAATAAAAGACTGGGGGGTGGATTTGCAGCCACCACGTTTTCCTACATGGACGATGCGTGCGCTGGGGCTGGCGTGGGCCAGCACCGCGTCGTTCACCAGATCGTCCACCAGCAGCACCGTGGCTTGCTGGATGGCCTTGACGGCCTTTAGCGTGAGCAGTTCTGGGTCGCCTGGGCCGGCACCTACCAGGGTGACGTGACCACGGGCTGAGAAAGAAGAAAAACTATGGGTCATTGAGTTGTTGCTCCTGCCGTTATTACGCATGCGGCTCTACTGGCACTTTTCGTGCCACGTTGGCGATGGCCACGGTATGCGCCACCTGCTGGGCGATGGGGTCGGGCACGGGTTCTGTGCCCGCCAGCACGGCACGGATGTAGCGCGCGGTGCTGCGGGCATCGGTGCCCTCGGGGAGTTGCGGCAGGCTGGTCAATGCACCGCCCTGGTAGGCCTGCAGGTCGGTGGACTGGCCTTGCACAAACGCCTGCATCCTGGGGGTGCGGCGCGGGTCCGCGACGGATTCACCCTCCGTGCCGCGAATCAGCAGCGCGTTGGCACCGACCAGCGCAAAAGTCTCGGCCATGGAGACGGCGTATTCCGGGTGCGTGTAGCTGCTCACGATCACTGCGGGGCCAGCCACCGGGTTCATCAGCTTGACCAGGCTGTGCGCCGGATTGCGCAGGCCCACTACCCGGCGCACATCCAGCAGACGCTGCAGGCCGGCGTTGAGCAGGGCTGTGGGAACAAAGGCCACACTGCCAGGTGCTATGGATTCGATAGCTTCTTGTGCAGGTATATCAAGGGCTGCAAGCACTTCTGACGTAAAAATCCGCTTCGGCTCGGTGGCCGTGCCGTGCACCAGCACCGGCAACCCCTCGCGTGCCAGCAGCAGCGCCAGCAGCGGCGTGAGCACCGGCAGCTTACGGGCACCGTTGTAGCTGGGGATCACGATGACGGGCTGGTCGCTAGCGGGAATCTTGTGCACGCGGGCCTCAGCGGCGTCCAGAAAACCTGCCATCTCTTGCGGCGTTTCACCCTTGATGCGCATGGCCAGGCAGAACGCGCCCACTTCGAGGTCGGTCACCGCGCCGTCGAGTACCTGGCCGAGCAGATCGGCGGCCTGTTCACGCGTGAGCGCGCGTGCGCCGTCTTTGCCGCGCCCGATTTCCTTGATGTAGTGACCAATTGCCATGGCACGATTGTCCGTGAAGGCTGATAACTCTGCGCTATGAGCTTATGCCGTCTTCGCAGGTGCGCCCAGGCTGGCTTTGACCATGCGTTGCAGTTGCGGCACGCAGGAGCCGCAATGGGTGCCGCATTTGAGTTTGTCCTGCAGGGCAGCCAGGCGCTCGGGCTCGGAGCCCTTGCACCGTGTCAGTTCCGACTGGATGGTCTTGTCGGTCACGCCAAAGCACATGCACACTGGCTTGCCCTGGTCTACCACCGGAACCGGCGGCTTGGCCCCAGCCAGCAGCAGCGCGCCGCCATAGGGGTTGGCGGGCAGGGCGTCCTGCAGCAGGGTGCTGATCCAGGCCTGTGCACGGGTGTCGCCGGCGAGCATGAAGCCTTCCAGGGTGGTGGAAGTGTCGCCATGGTGAAGCACCGCCACGCGGCGCTGGCCCTTCTTACGGTCCACGTAATGCAGCGCCAGCGGGTTGTCCAGCTGCAGCAGGTGTTCGATCTTTTGCAGTACCTCCGCAGGCACCGGGTCATGGTGGCTGGCGCGAAACTGGACGCCCGCCCGTTCCACCCCGCCCCGCATTCTGCTGAAAGGCACACAGCTGGCAAAGGCAAAGTGGGGCATCAGCATACGCATTTCCGTCAGCACCGACAGCACATGGTCGGCTGGCAGCCATGCCATGGCCAGCAGGGACCAGGGCATGTCGGCCTTGAGCACTTTCACCGCCGCGTGCTTGAATTCGGGTTGCTTGGAGTCCGGGCAGAAAGCGGAGTTGGTGAGCGCATTGACGCCAGCCAGCCGGTGGCCGGTGCTGCTGGAGCCGCTCAGGTACTCCTCGCCCCAGTGCATGGCCATGAAGACCTGGCCCACGCCCTGTGCGGGTGTTGCTTGCACCGGTGCCACGATGCTGCCGCGCCGGCTGGTGACGTGGACCAGATCGCCGTCTTTCAACAGGCGGCGGCCCATGTCCTGCGGATGCATCTGCAGCACAGGCTCTGCCACGTGGCCAAACAGGCGGCCCAGCGTGCCGGTGCGGCTCATGCCATGCCACTGGTCGCGCAGACGGCCAGTGGTTAGCGCCAGAGGGTAGCGCGCATCCTGGGGCTCGGCCACCGGGCGGTACTGCACATCGGCAAAGCGGGCACGGCCATCGGGCGTGGGGAAGATGCCGTCTTCGTAAAGACGCGCCTTGCCAACAGATTGGTCCGCAGGACACGGCCATTGTTGCGGCGTGGCGTCGAGCATTGCGTAACTCATGCCGGTGATGTCGAGGTCGCGGCCACGCGTGGATTCGCGGTGTTCATTCCACACCGACTCGGGGGTGGAGTAAGGAAACAGTGTCCGTTCGGGCTGAGCCTGTCGAAGCCCTTCGACCAGCTCAGGGCGAACGGTAAGCAGGACTTCCAGACGCTGCGCAAAGTCCACCGCAATGGACCAGTCGTGGCGGGGACCGCTGGACGCATTGCCCGGCGCCGGCACCGCTGCGCGCACCCGGGAGATGCGGCGCTCGCTGTTGGTGACGGTGCCTTCCTTTTCGCCCCAGGTGGTGGCAGGCAGCAGCAGGTCGGCATAGCGCGCAGTGGCGGTGGTGGCAAAGGCTTCCTGCAGCACCACAAACTCGGCACGTTCCAGTGCGCGGCGCACAGTGGCCTGGTCGGGCATGCTTTGCGCCGGGTTGGTGCAGGCAATCCACAGCGCCTTGATCTCGCCATCGGCAGCGGCCTGGAACATCTCCACCGCCGTCTTGCCGGGCTTCTCGGGCACGCTGGGCACACCCCACAGCGCGGCCACTTCGGCACGGTGTGCGGGGTTGGCCAGGTCGCGGTGGGCAGAGAGCAGGTTGGACAGGCCACCCACTTCGCGTCCGCCCATGGCGTTGGGCTGGCCGGTCAGCGAGAACGGGCCGGCTCCCGGTTTACCGATCTGGCCGGTGGCCAGGTGCAGGTTGATGAGGGCGCAGTTCTTGTCGGTGCCGCTGCTGGACTGGTTCAGGCCCTGGCAGTACAGGCTCAGGGTGGCGGACGACTGGGCAAACAGGCGCGTGGCCTCCAGCAGGTCTTGCTTGCGGATGCCGCAGGTCTGCGCCACCACATCGGGCGTGCAGTCGCGCACCGTGGCCTTGAGGGCATCAAAGCCGCTGGTGTGGGCGGCGATGTAGTCGGCATCGGTCCAGCCTTCCCACAGCATCAGGTGCAGCATGCCGTTAAACAGCATCACATCGGTGCCGGGCTGGATCTGCAGGAACAGGTCGGCACACTCGGCGGTGTCGGTACGGCGCACGTCGCACACCACCATCTTGAGCGCCGGGTTGGCACGCCGGGCATCTTCAATGCGGCGGAACAAAATCGGGTGGGCAAACGCCGGGTTGGAGCCCACGATGAACAGCGTGCTGGCGTGGTTGACATCGTCGTAACAGGCGGGCGGGGCGTCGGCGCCCAGCGTCTTCTTGTAGCCGGCCACGGCGCTGCTCATGCACAGGCGCGAGTTGGTGTCGATGTTGTTGGTGCCAATCAGGCCCTTGGCCAGCTTGTTGAAAACGTAGTAGTCCTCGGTGAGCAGCTGGCCCGAGACGTAAAAGCCCACGGCGTCCGGGCCGTGTTTCTGGACCGTGCGCTCGAACGTGCGCGCGGCCACACCGAGTGCATGGTCCCAGCTGACGGTCTGTGGCGCCGCGCCGCGCTGCAGCCGCTGCATGGGTTGCAGCAGGCGGGTTTGCAGGGTAACCGGCGCGCTGGCCGTGAGGTGCAGGGTGCTGCCCTTGGTGCACAGCCGCCCGAAGTTGGCGGGGTGGTCCGGGTCGCCGCGCACACCGGTGATCTGTGCGCCCTCAGATTCAATGATGACGCCGCAGCCCACACCGCAGTAGGGGCAGGTAGAGCGGGTTTCTTTCATGCCGTGGCGGTGCGACGGGCGGGGCCGGCGATGGGACGGGTTTCACCGGTCGCGTGAGTTTGCAACTCGGCGATATCCAAAAACACCAGACCGTCTTCTATCTTCACGCTGAACTTGGGGGTGCAGCCTTCATCGGGGCTACTCGCCTGGCCGTCACACAGGCCGATGTTCCAGTTGTGCAGCGGGCAGGCCACATGCGTGCCGAACACAATGCCCTGGCTCAAGGGGCCACCCTTGTGCGGGCAGCGGTCCAGCAGGGCAAACACTTCGTCCTTGTCGTTGCGGAACACGGCCACATCGAGCCCACTGGCGCGGCTGACGCGGCGTGAGCCCAGTACGGGGATGTCGGTGACGAGACAAATCTTTTTCCATTCGGTCATGGTGCTATTCCTTTTGTAGCTGGCTGTGCAGGTTCTGCGGGGGCTGCAGGCCCATTTATGCAGTAATTGCGTCGAACTGGCGTGTGTCCACCGCCGCCTTGTCAAATTCAAACCAGGGGTCGGGCTCGCCGTCCAGCGCAAATTGCAGTTGCTCCCACAGCGCCTTGCGGCCCGCAACGTCCTCCAGAATGCGCTTCTTGATGTAGTCCAGGCCCACGCGGTTCACGTAGTGCACTGTGCGCTCCAGGTACCAACCTTCCTGGCGGTACAGCTCGCAGAACGCCCCGGTGTACTCCAGCACTTCCTCAGCGGTTTTTACCTTCACCAAAAAGTGCGCCACTTCGGTCTTGATGCCGCCGTTGCCGGCGATGTGCATTTCCCAGCCGCTGTCCACACCGATGATGCCCACGTCCTTGATGCCGGCCTCGGCGCAGTTGCGCGGGCAGCCGCTCACTGCAAACTTGACCTTGTGCGGGGCGTACATGCGCCACATGGCGCGCTCCATGTCCTTGCCCATCTGGGTGCTGTCCTGCGTGCCCATGCGGCACCATTCGCTGCCGACACAGGTCTTGACGGTGCGCAGGGCTTTGGCATACGCGTGGCCACTGGGCATGCCGATGTCTTTCCACACATTGACCAGGTCTTCCTTCTTCACGCCCAGCAGGTCGATACGCTGGCCGCCAGTGACCTTGACGGTGGGTATCTTGTACTTGTCCACCGCATCGGCAATGCGGCGCAATTCGCTGGCGGTGGTCTCGCCGCCCCACATGCGCGGGATGACCGAGTAGGTGCCGTCCTTCTGGATGTTGGCGTGGCTGCGCTCGTTGATATAGCGGCTTTGCGGATCGTCCTTGGCCTCTTTGGGCCAGGTGGAGATCAGGTAGTAGTTGACGGCCGGGCGGCAGCTGGAGCAGCCGTTGGGCTTCTTCCATTCCATGAAGTTGAAGACGTCGGCAATCGTCAGCAGTTTGCTGGACCGGATGGCGTCGCGCACGGCCTGGTGGCCGTGGTCGGTGCAGCCGCACATGGGCTTCATCTTCGGGGTGGAGGAGTAGTCGCCGCCGGCGGTAAACATCAGCAGCTGTTCCACCAGGCCGGTACACGAGCCGCAGGACGCGCTGGCCTTGGTGTGCTTGCGCACCTCGTCCAGCGTGAACAGGCCTTTTTCCTTGATGGTCTTGCAGATGGTGCCCTTGGTCACGCCGTTGCAGCCGCAGACCTCGTCGGTGTCGGCCATGGCGGCGGCCTTGTTATGGCCTTCGTGGCCACCTTCGCCGATATTGGACTCGCCGAACATCAGCTTGTCGCGGATGTCGTGCACACTGCGGCCGTCGCGCAGCAGCTTGAAATACCAGCTGCCGTCCACCGTGTCGCCATACAGGCAGGCGCCCACCAGCTTGTCGTCCTTGATGACCAGCTTTTTGTAGACACCGGCGTAGGGGTCGCTCATGACCACTTCTTCGGTGCCGTCACCGCCGGTGAAATCGCCCGCGGAGAACAGGTCGATGCCGGTGACCTTGAGCTTGGTGGAGGTCAGCGAGCCGGTGTAGCGGCCAATGCCAAACATTGCCAGGTGATTGGCTGCGACCTTGCCCTGCTCGAACAGGGGGGCCACCAGGCCGTAGGCAATGCCGCGATGGGCTGCGCATTCACCCACCGAGTAGATGCGTGCGTCGGTCACGGTCTGCATGGTGTCGCTGACCACGATGCCGCGGTTCACATGCAGGCGCATTTTTTCGGCCAGCTCGGTGTTGGGGCGAATGCCCACGGCCATCACCACCAGGTCGGTCGGGATCTCGGTGCCATCCTTGAACTGCAGGGCCATCACGCGGCCACCCTTGCCGCCGTCCTTGTCACCAATCAGGGCCTGGGTCTGTCCGCCCATGATGAAGCGCATGCCGCGCTCTTCCAGCGACTTTTGCAGCATCTTGCCGGCCACCACATCAAGCTGGCGTTCCATCAGCGTGGGCATCACGTGGATCACCGACACCTGCATGCCGCGCTTCATCAGACCGTTGGCCGCTTCCAGGCCCAGCAGACCGCCGCCAATGACCACGGCGCGCTGGTACTTGGTGGCTGCCTCGATCATGGCGTTGGTGTCGGCAATGTCGCGGTAGGCAATCACGCCCTCCAGGTCTTTGCCGGGAATGGGCAGGATGAACGGGTTGGAACCGGTGGCAATCAGCAGGCGGTCGTACTCGGCGCTGATTTTTTCGCCGGCGGCATTTTCGGCATGCACCACGCGGCGCACCCGGTCTACCTCGGTCACTTTCCAGCCTGCGTGCAAGGTGATGTGGTTGTCTTTGTACCAGGCCCAGTCGTTGAGCACGATCTCGTCCAGCGTCTGCTCACCAGCCAGCACCGGGCTCAGCAGAATACGGTTGTAGTTGGGGTGGGGCTCGGCACCAAACACGGTGATGTCGTACAGCTCCGGGGCCACCTTGAGCAGCTCTTCCAGGGTGCGCACACCGGCCATGCCGTTGCCAATCATTACCAGTTTCGATTTTTTCATAGTGGCCACTCCAAAGAACGAGACAAACACGGATGTGGCGGGGCCACATGCCAGAAATGAGGGGGTAGAAGAGATCCGCGCCTTATGCAAAGACGCACCAGCAAGCACTGGCCTTGGACAGCTCTGCGCTGCGCGACGTCGTTGTGCGCAGAACCATGGCAGCTGCCATCTCGTTGGGGCGCGTCGTTGCGCCCGCAGGAGCTAATTCAAGAGCTGTGCCATATGATCGGCGCCTCTGCCACGCAGACCCGCCCCGCTGCCGCCTGGTGCGCGTTTTGCGTGACCCTGCAGGGCTTGCGAGCCCCGTTTTCCCCAGCTACACCTGATATTTATGACTTCCGCCCTGCTGTGTTCCTCCCGCTCCGTGACCGTCCCCACGCTGGCCGCTGACCTGCTGGCCGCCGGCATTGCGGTGCGTGCCACGGTGGACGATTGCAGCAAGTTGGTGCAAGCCGTGGTGCAGCACGCACCAGATGTGGTGGTCTGCGATGTGGCGCTGCCCGGGGCTGCCTGGTTTCAGGCGCTGCAGCTGCTGGGGCAGACCGTGCCTTGCCCGTTGGTCGTGTTCACCCAGGACACCGATGTCGGCCACATGCAGCAGGCCATCGACTGCGGGGTGCATGTGTATGTCGTCAACGGCTACGGTGCCAGCCGCCTGCGCCCCCTGATCCATCTGGCGCAGGCCCGCTTTCACAAAGAGCGGCAGCA
>JAGWUS010000068.1 GCA_028868305.1 Burkholderiales bacterium
CGGGTTGCTGGCCTGGTGGTTTGAGACCGGCAAGATAGCGTGGACCGGCGAACTCGTATTCGCCCTGGGCTGGCTGGTGCTGGTGCTCTCGCTGGGTGCGGTCAGCCTGCTGAACTGGTTGATCCGCCATAGCAACGCCGTCAACATCGCCAGCCTGTTTTACCTGGTACCGCCTTGTACTGCCGTATTTGCCTGGCTGCTGTTTGGCGAAACCTTTGCCGGCATGGCGCTGCTGGGCATGGTGCTCACGGTGTGGGGGGTGTATCTGGCGCGGAAGTAGGCGAAGTATGCGCTCAGAACAATTTCAGACTGACTCCTTCAATGGTCCCCACAAGAACCTGACAACATGGCAACCATGTCATATTAGTCCATTCGGACTATTGTTTACTTGCTTGCCGCTTCATATGCTTGCCTCGGAATATCCATTAATTACTTTGAAAAAAGGGACGCATCATGAAGAACCATCTATTGCTGGCACTGCTTTCTTTCGTCTCGATCGGAGCGAATGCAGGCACCTACACCGACCGAACTACTTTTGAGTCTGCCGTTAATATTGGCTACAAAGAAACCTTTCAGTCACTAAATGGAACCGTCGGGTTTACAGGTCCCATTACGTTGCCGACAGCGCTAACAGTTAGCAGTCCATCCAACAATCTTTTTTCAGTTGGCGCGGGCCAGAGTAGCAACCCTACGGAGGCAATCGGATCAAACTATCCGGCAGGTGATTACTTGAGCTTCGATCTTGGTGGCAATTACTTGGCTTTTGGAGCTGATTTGTTCCAGAATTTCGGTGGCGGTAGCCAACGGTCATCTCCCGTTACCTTTGCGCTAAGCTTTTTTGACGGAGCGACTCTTCTAAGTAGCATCACCACGCTGGTAGCGCCTAATGGAGGCTCATTTATTGGGTTTACATCGGATGCCGGAGCTTTCAATCGTGTACATGTGTTATCTCAATCGGGTGGTTATGAGGTGGTGGATAACGTCACAGTGGGCACGGTGACAGCAGTGCCGGAACCAGAGACGTATGCATTGATGTTGGCTGGTTTGGGGATGGTAGGAACGATTGTTCGTCGCCGCAAAGCTCAGCAGCCCTGAAAAATATTTAGTATGAACGCAAAGGGGGCTTTTTCCCCTTTTTCGTATTTGCCGTTTCATCCAATGGCCCTGTTCGCATTCTTTGAACGGATCCATAAATTTGTTGGGCAATCGACCTCTCGAATAGTAAAAAGTATGCCCAATTGAAAGACTGTGCCTCCAAAAAAATAGCGAATTACCCCCTGCAGTCGCGTCAATGAACCCACTCTAGCGTTTGCTGTGCAAGAGGTGACCAAGACCATGATGTACTATGCGTTTGAACACAGAGTTGCAGCTTGCCCCCTGTGGTCACCCGAATTCCCACTGGGTGGCCACCGACCCGCTAGAACAAATCCCCCCACCCTGGCCACCGACTGTGGTGGCTGCAACTGTGATCAGCAGTAGTTGATGTGAGTCCCGAGCTATTGCAGGCTATCGCGCACCAGCGCTACAAGCTGCGCCGGCCCATAGTTATCACATCCAACCGGGTGGTACAGCAATGGGGCAAATACCTTGGCCGACGCTACCATGGCCACCACCATCCTGGACCGGCTCATGCACCGCTGCGCGATGCTGGAGTTCGAAGGCAAGAGCTATCGACTCAAGGAGGCCGCAGCACGTATCGCCATGAGTTCTGCGTCGTCATAATCCGGTGTCCCCATGGGGGCGTATGACTAGACATATGTGGGGGAATTTAAGTGGCCATCGGGGCTTGCCTTGCGCTCTGCCAACATGATGAGCGTGGATGACCCCATGTATGTCCGTTACAACGCGCCATTCACGCCCAGGTTTTTTTCGGCGCAATGAGATCTGACTGCATCTGACCTAGACACCTGAGTGAATTGGCTGAGCAGACTACGCTTTAGGCTCATGCTCCAGTGGCAAATTCGCACGCACGGTGCGTTCTCCCACTTCATGCGCCTGCACATCCACCACATCCGCCGGGGCAGCGGTCCCAAAGTGCGCACCCGACTGCGGTGACCAGGCCCCTTGCCGAAATTGCCGGGATGCCTGGCGGAAACGGGTAAAAGTGGTGAACACGGCTGGCTTGCGGCCGGTGAGCAAAGACCACAGCGCAGTGAGCAACACCGCCACCAGCACGGCAGACAACAGGCTCAGCGCGAAGACGCCGGCCGCCAGCAACAGCACCAGCCGCAGCACGCTGCGAAGAATCTGACCGACAAAATCAAAAATGAATTGCATTCCGGCATTGTGCACACCGCGCATGGCCCCAGAGAAATCGCGCCTACTTTCCGGTCATGAGCGCCACGGCACCCGAGAAGGTGAAGAAGGCCGCCGCGGTGGACACCAGAATAATGCGTGCAATTCGGCCGTTGTCCGCGCCAAAGCGCTCGGCTAGCAGCGACACATTGCTGGCGCTGGGCAGCGCAGCCAGCAGCACCAGTACCATCAGCGCAAACTTGTCGATCTGCACGCCCAGACTGACCGCCGCAGCGCCTACCAGCAGCACCAGCAGCGGGTGCAAAAACAGTTTGATGATTGCCACCGGCACATATTCCTGCCAGTGCACTTCATGGGACTTGTCTTCCCGTGCCAGTATGTGCGAGCGGGCCAGCACCGCGCCAATGGTAAACAACGCCACCGGAGACGCTGCATCGGCCAGCATTCCCACGGTAGTGACCACTGGCTTTGGGAATTCGATTTGCAATGCAGACACCAGACCGCCGAGCATGATGGACCAGGGCATCGGGTTGGTGGCGACCCCTTTAAGCGCGTTTTTGGCGGCCTGCGCGGCCGAAGCACCACCGCCTTGCGTGCCGTCCGCACCCCCCAGGCGCGACAGGGCGATGCACAGCGATGAGGTCACCACCATGTCCACCAGGATCGTCACAATCGCCGGCCCGGCAGCTTTGGCACCCAGCAGCGCCACCAGCAGGGGCACGCCCATGAAGCCAGTATTGGGGAAGGCGCCCACCAGCGCGCCAAAGGCGGCGTCGTTCCAGCCAATGCGGCCGTGCAGCGTCACCGCCACCACAAACGCCACCATGATCAGCGCACACAGCAGGTAGGTCAGCGCCACGCTGGCATCGAGCAGCTCCGCAATCGGCGTGGATGCGCCAAAACGGTACAGCATGCAAGGCAGGGCAAAAAACAGCACAAAACCATTCAATCCCGGAATGGCCGCCAGTGGCAGCATGCCCCGGCGTGCCGCCAGGTAGCCGCACAGAACCAGCGCGAAAAAGGGAAAAGTGACGTAAAGAATTTGCAGCACGGATCTGATTGTCGCGGGGTTTTGTACACCCGTTAAGATGGCGCGCTGTTCGCTCCTTCGTCTGCATGTCTTTTGCCCTCTCATCCCCCGCATCCGTCACCCACGGCCTGAACCTGGCCCAGCAGGAAGCCGTGAACTACATGCACGGCCCGTGTCTGGTGCTGGCCGGGGCAGGTTCGGGCAAGACGCGGGTGATCACCCACAAGATTGGCCGCCTAATCCAGAGCGGATTGAGCGCCAACCGCATTGCCGCCATTACGTTTACCAACAAGGCCGCCGCCGAAATGCGCGAGCGCGCCAAGGGCCTGATTGGCAAGGCCGCCAAGGACGTGCTGATCTGCACTTTTCACGCGCTGGGTGTGCGCATGCTGCGCCAGGACGGCAGCGTGCTGGGACTCAAACCGGCGTTTTCCATTCTGGACACCGATGACGTCACCAGCATCCTCAAGGACGCCGGTGGCACTGTGGACGCGGCCACTGCCCGCCAATGGCAATGGACGATCAGCGCCTGGAAAACTGCGGGCCTGAATGCCGTACAAGCGCTGGCCGAGGCTGCGGACGACAACCAACGCACCATCGCCACGGTGATGGGGCGCTACGAAGAGCGGCTCACCGCCTACCAGAGCGTCGACTTTGACGACCTGATCAGTCTGCCACTCAAGTTGCTACAAAATCATGAGCAAGTGAGGCAGAAGTGGCAAAGGCTGATGGGCCATATTCTTGTAGACGAGTACCAGGACACCAATGCCACGCAATACGACATGCTCAAGCTGCTGGTGGGCGGCAACCCGGCCGGCCAGGCACGTTTTACCGCAGTGGGCGACGATGACCAGTCCATCTACGGCTGGCGCGGTGCCACGCTGGACAACCTGAAGAAACTGCCCATCGATTTCCCGGCACTCAAGGTTATCAAGATGGAGCAGAACTACCGATCCACCAGCGCCATCCTGCGCGCGGCCAACAACGTGATTGGCCCCAACCCCAAGCTGTTTCCCAAGACATTGTTTTCCGAACTGGGGGAAGGCGAGCCGGTGCGCGTGGTGGATGCTGACAACGAAGAGCACGAAGCCGAGCGCGCTGTCGCCCGCATCCAGAGCCTGCGCGCTGCAGGAGCCGAGGCCGCCGCAGCGCCGGGCCGCCCCAAGCAAGGCACGGACCCCTCGGGGGGCAGCGCAGCACACGCAGTGGCAAGCGTGGGGGCACAATTCCGCGACTTTGCCATCCTGTACCGTGCCAACCACCAGGCCAAGCCGTTCGAGAAAGCGCTGCGCAAGGCCAACATTCCCTACAAGGTGTCGGGCGGCCAGAGCTTTTTTGACCGCGCCGAAATCCGCGACCTGTGTGCCTGGTTCCGCCTGTGGGCCAACAACGATGACGACCCAGCTTTTCTGCGCGCGGTGACCACGCCCAAGCGCGGCATCGGCCACACCACACTGGGCACGCTGGGCGTGTACGCCAGCCAGTACAAGCTCAGCCTTTTTGAGGCGCTTTTTTCGTCGTCCTTGGGCGCGGCGCTGAGTACCAAGGCGCTGGGTAGCCTGCACGAGTTTGGCCGCTATGTGAACGACCTGGAGTTTCGCGCCCGCCACACTGAAGGGGCGGACAACGCAGCGGAATTTCTTCGCGAGTGGCTCAAGGAAATCGATTACGAGAAGCACCTGCACGACGGCGAAGAAAGCGAAAAAATCGCCGCAGCCAAATGGACCAATGTGCTGGAGTTCTGCGACTGGATGGCGCAGCGCTGCGGTGGCCAGATTGACGATGTGGCTGGCGTGACTGAGCGCGAAGTGAAGAACCTGCTGGAGGTATCGCAAACGATTGCACTGCTATCCACCATCAGCGAACGCGAGAAAGACCAGAACGTCGTCACCCTCTCCACCCTTCACGCTGCCAAAGGCCTGGAGTGGCCGCATGTCATGCTGGTGGGTGTGACCGAGGGCATGTTGCCGTTCAAGATGGGGGATGGAAACACCTCCGGCGTGGGCGCGGATTCGCTCGGCGGATCGAGCAAGGCCGACGAGGCGGCCCATGAAGACATGGCCACCCGTCTGCAGGAAGAGCGCCGTTTGATGTATGTGGGCATCACCCGTGCCCAGCGCAGTCTGGCGGTGAGTTGGACCAAGCGCCGCAAAAAGGGCCGTGAACTGGTAACCGCCCTGCCCAGCCGCTTTATTGCCGAGATGGGCCTGAATCAGGCCACGGCCAAGGAAGATCCCCGCGAGAAGCTGCGCGCCCTGCGTGCGGAGTTCGCCCTCAAGGCCCAAGCGTCTGCAGCGGCAGCCGCGCAGACGCGTTAGTCATGAAGAATCTCCCCGTAATTGCTATATTTTTGATAGCTGCTTGTGCAGGCTCCGCAAGGGCCGAAGAACAAAACGATATCAATTCTGATGCAACCCTGGCTCCGACGCCAAGCGCGGTTGTACCAAGCACTTGCCGCAATCCGCGCACGTCACCTCTGTCGCGCTTCTGGGAACTGGAGCCAGCCAGCGATTGCGGCACTTTTGGTCTTCGGGGCTATCGGCCCATCAGCCTCTCTGTGACCACTGCCGACAGCGTGAACACGGCGCCCGAGTCGCCTACAGCGGGGCATACGGCCACCTTCCTGCCCTACAACACGACCGAAACCCGCATCCAGCTTTCAGTGCGCACCAAAGTAGCTCAGGGGCTGCTGACCGGCAATGATCCGACGCGACTGGACTCGGTGTGGTTCAGTTACAGCCAGCAGTCGTACTGGCAACTGTTCAACAACGACCTGTCCCGCCCCTTTCGCGTCACCGACCACGAACCCGAAATCACCTATATCTTCCCCATCGACACTGAGCTGGGCAAGGGCTGGCGGCTGCGCTACCTCGGCGTCAGTGCCAACCACCAGTCCAATGGACAGAGCCTGCCCTTGTCGCGCAGCTGGAACCGTGCCATTGCCCGGGCCGGGATGGAGTATGGAAATGCGTTTGCCATCAATGCCAGCCTGTGGCAGCGCATGCCGGAGGATAGTGCTACCGACGACAACCCGGAGATTGCCGATCTGATCGGCCGTGCTGAAGTGGCCGGGCTGTGGAACATAGATGCCGGCAATACGCTGGCTTTGACGGTACGCCACTCCCTGCGGGCCAATGCCAACGGGTCGATCCGTCTGGCCTGGCTGCGCAAGGTGAGCACTTCCAGTGAGCGCAGCGCCCTGCGTTTTCACACGGAACTGTTTTCTGGCTACGGCGATACCTTGCTGGACTACAACCGCAAACGCACCGTACTGAACCTGGGGCTGACTCTTCTGGACTGGTAGGGCTGCAGGCTAGCGCAGGCCGTCCCAACCGGTACGGACCGACAGGTCACCAAAGCCGGTGCCCTCATGGGGATCGAAGGCGCCAAACAGCTCGTCGTGCAGATTGGTCAGCGCCAGCATGGCTTCTACGGCCTCGTGGTTGAAACCGGCACGCGCATGGCCTTTGCCGTCCTCACCGTTCATGATGAGCTTGTTGATGTAGAGGCTGCATTCCTTGTACCCCCACAAGGTGCGTATGGTGTTGGCAACGCGGCGATGGTGCAACTCGACCACATGGAGTGCACGGTTTTTGCGTTGCTCTGGCGTGAGATCTTCCAGGCCCATGGGCTGGGTAGGTTCGTCGGCATAGCCCACGCTGCCAGTGCCTTGGCCAGCAATAGTTGGCAATGGCCCGGCGTTTACCTCAAGCCCTCTGCGCTCAGCGTCCTGCAGCGCAAGGGCCTCGTCCCACCGGCTCCAGGCCGTGTCGGGGTCATCTTCAACGACCTCAAGACCACTCGAATCCACCGCGTCTTTGGGAGGACTCGGGGGATTTCCCTTTTTGAACAAGCGGTTAAACATGCACGGCTTTCAATCGACTGGTGGGATATTACCGCGGGAGGCCTTGCTTCACAAAATCGAAAGTGAGCACTAAATCACGCACTGATGTTGGATTCCCAGCGGCCCGCCAGAGAGCTCCATGACATCGCCCCGTTGGAGAAACCTGGGAGGTTTCATGCCAAGCCCTACGCCCGCGGGCGTACCGGTTATCACCAGATCACCGGGCAGCAAGGTCATGAACTGGCTCAGATAGGAGACGACCTCGGCAACTGAGAATATCTGGTCTGCGGTGCTGCCACTTTGCATGACCACACCATTTACCTTGAGTTCCAGCGGAATATTCTGCGGGTCAGGCACCTCATCCGTGGTCAGCAGCCAGGGGCCTATCGGGCCAAAGCCGTCAAAACTCTTGCCCTTGCTCCATTGCCCATTGCGCTTCATCTGCCAATCGCGCTCGGAAACGTCATTGGCTAGGCAGTATCCCGCGATGTGCGTCAGGGCGTCTGCCACCGCAACATTGCGGCACGTGCGCCCAACGATGAAGCCCAGTTCGACCTCCCAATCGGTCGCCGTCGAGCCCGCTGGCATAGCTATGTCGTCGTTGGGGCCACCGATGGAGGTCAACGCCTTGGTGAATACAACGGGTTCAACGGGAATGGGCATCCCCGCTTCTTCCGCATGCTTGCGATAGTTCAATCCGACAGCCACGAACTGGCGGATACCGGAAACAGGTGCCCCCAAACGCGTACCAGCGGACACCAAAGGCATGCGCTCCAAATCAATGGCGGCCAGTGCGGCCAGCTTCTCCGGCGCCATCCACTCGGGTGTGAAATCAGGCACCAGCAACGATAGGTCGCGTGCCTGCCCCCGGGCATCCATGGCGCCGGGACGTTCCTGGCCAATAGTGCCATGGCGTAGCAGTTTCATTGGAAAGTCTCGCAATAGTTATTGAATTGCCAATGAAAAAAGCCTCCAAAGATTGCTCTTTGAAGGCATTTGTCATTTTCGTGGTCGGTGTGAAAGGATTCGAACCTTCGACCCCTTGCACCCCATGCAAGTGCGCTACCAGGCTGCGCCACACACCGAAGACTGGAAATTATACCCTCATGTAGACACCCCGGAAAGCATGGGGAGCGGGGAAAAAGGTTCAAGCTTTCGGTCAGGGCGCCCTACTGCCTGGTTTTGATGTTGTTGAGCTTCGAAGCTGTCCGATTCTGCTAAACATAGCTGGGGCTGATAATGGATTTCGTCAGTTTAGGTCAAATTGCAACCGAACCCAACGAACTGCCCCGCTGGCTATACCCAATACTGAAAACGCCAGAAAGCAAAAAGCCCATCGCAGTGGATGGGCTTTTTACTTAGAGAACCATATGGAGCGGGAAAAGAGGCTCGAACTCTCGACCTATACCTTGGCAAGGTATCGCTCTACCAACTGAGCTATTCCCGCATTTATTTGGTGGCCTGGGGCGGAATCGAACTTCTTTGAAGACGCGCTTTTCATGCGGTTCTTCAAATTTGCCCTCTCGACTTTCTGCATTTTTTTCTGCAGTTGTGCGAGGTCGCCCAAAAATACCAACTTGCGCCACACCTAAAGCCAAGCGCATTTGGATTTTAGCCGCACCCACTGTCAAGTGAACGCATGAAATCAGGTCGCTTGCTTTTCATGGCATCAAGATTGGGTGGGATGGCCGGCTGAAACCCCCTTCGGACGAAGGCGAAGATGGATTTCTTGTCATGCCTTGGCGATTCAATTTCAGATTTCGTCGACTGGGATTCTCCAGTCGGGTCCTTCATGACGCTGCTGCCTCATTCAGCTGTTTTTCAAGATCATCACAAGCCTGCATCAGCTGATCGAAAGGCAGTGCGTCACCCACCATCACAGCATCAGCAAGCATGTTTGCGTAATCAAGAGCGAGCGCTTCTCGTGCCTCGCCCTCAGGCACTATCTTGAGTTGACCTGCTGCAGCGAGTGCATAGTTGATGACGTTGCCGTCAGTATCTTTCTCGGCAAAGAAGAATGACTTGTGCAAGGCCACGGCATTGGCTATAGCTCGATCCGAAGCAATACCAACGAAATGGGGACTACGCCCTATCGCTGCCAAATCGTGCCAATGACGGGCGTACCGTTCGCTGCGAATGCGCCCCTGCGCGCAGTAGACGTGCGCGGCCGTGGCCTTTTCCCAGAATGTGCGAGCCACATTCATGACCAAAGGCGAAGCGTTGGGGAAAGAGACACCTTGCACATGCCCATCCATATCGCAGATGACTGGCATGACTTGATGCGGTTCTCCGGTGGCGCGGCTACCGAATTCCATCGCAACTTCGGGCGACACATAACCAGTCCCGTGCTTGATTGCTGGATAGCGCAACAACAGTTTGTCATTCTCCGCACCGCCGATTACCAGTTTGGCATCCAGATGATCTCGTGCCAGCGCAGCCTCCAGAACCGGCCGCACTTCCATTGCGATCCAGTTTGGAAGACGGTCACGCACGGCCTTCGTCCATTTGTTGGCCTGACTGCGGCTGGTCGGCAAAGCGTCATCGTCACTCGTCAAGTCATTGATCAGCTTACGAATATCGTAGGTGAGGTCAATGTCTTCGGAGAACCGGTCTATGACCTTATAGGCCTTGGACAACGAGGTGCCGCCTTTGAAGGTCAGGTCTGCAGCCAGATGCGAATCGAAGAGCGCGCCTAGTGTCCATACCACCCACACATCCTTTTCCAGCAGATGTGTTGGGCGACCAGTTTCGGTCCGGGCCTTTTCTAGGACTTCGCGCTGATCCTCCCGGCTGAGCGCGAAGAAGGACTCAGCCACGAACAGCTTCCTCACCGATGGCACGCGCCATCCAGGATGGAAGTGCTGCACGGGAGGCAGTCAGTGCACGCCATTCCGAGTTTGGCAAGGTACGGTGCAGGGTTGCCAGCGATTCGCTGACATGCGCCGGCCCCATCCATGCCAAGGCGCGCACTGCCGCGCCCGCCTGCCCCGTACCCAAGGCCAGCATCCAGCGCGGCACATGTTTGACCAGCACCTCCGAACGGCCAAGCTTCAGCTTACGGGTTCTTCCCGACGTCAGGTAGACCTCACGAATGGGCACCTGCTGGGTCAGACCCAAGGTGTTAGCCGCCATAGCACCATGCGGAGCTACCGTTTCACCACTTTGGGCTGCCAACGACTTAACCACCTTCTCTGGTGCAGGGGCACGCGTGCCAAAGCGGCTGGACACTGGTGTGACATAGGTTCCGCGTCCCACGCGCAGCAGCTTGCCTTCCTTGGTCAGCCGCGAAAGCGCCTGGTCCACGGCGGCCCGGCTGCCCAAATGCAGAAACTCCTTGGGCGACAGCACACCTCCCTCAGGCAGGGACTGTGCGTGCAGCACGATAGATTCTGGCAATGTGTTCATGGGATACTTTGGTATGTAAGAATATTACATCAGTTTCTGACATTTGGCAAAAACCAATAGCTGGAAATTCAACCGCAAACGCCTGAGAAATGACGTTCAAGCAGAATCGGCAGCGTTCCGGTATTTGCGCTCCAAGCGGTCGAACACGGTATCGGCATTTACGCCGGCACCACTGGCAGTACCTGCTTCCATGGCAGAGCGGAGTTCTTGCAGTTTTAATGACTTCAGCTGCTCCTGGTCTTCTAACAAGCGAAGACCGGCACGGACTACTTCACTGACGTTGTTGAAGCGCCCAGTAGTCACCTGTTGCTTCACAAAGGACTCGAAATGCGGGCTGAGCGCGACTCTGGTTGGCATGACTTTCTCCGATGAGTTGTTATCCAACAATAACGAATGGCATTTGTTGTGATTAAGGGCATGGGGCAAAGTCGTCAAACAATTTGCTTGGCACCGCCCTACTTATTCCACAGCTCCGAAGAGATGCGCGTACGAGTGTTTTGCAAGCGCGCCGCTGCAAAGCATTGATTGATATGCAATTTTCAAACTAATTCTTCGAAAAACACACCAAATCTAAACACGCCGCGAGGTGTGCAAATTGGGGGTCTCGCGGACATGTTGGGGGTACATTTTCATGGCCACGGGAAAACCCTAACAGGGTGCTTTCGAGGTTCATCCTTTAAACAACTTATCAAACGGAGCTGTCCATGACCCCCAAGAAAATCCCCGACGACAAATTGCTGAAGCTGAAAGAGGTGCTCGCGATTATGCGGATCTCCAAATCGACCTGGTACGAAGGAGTGGATAGGAAGATCTTCCCACAGGCGGTCAGGGTCGGAACACGGAGTGTCTTTTGGTGGCAGTCAGACATTCAGAGCTATCTGCGGGATAACTACGGAGGACCTGACAATTCAGCTGCCTAGCCCGTGGAGCCTGTCAGAAATTTTGTGTGTGAGGCATACCATGTCACCAAGGAGCATGTATGCCGAGCAAGACAAGGAAGGCCGCAGCCACGCAGGCGCTGCCAACCATACCCAAAGAACTCATTGACCAGTTTGTCGATGGCCCCATGAGCGCAGAGGCGGTCAATGCCGCCTCGATGGCCTTCAAGAAGGCGCTGATTGAACGAGCTCTGGGCGCTGAACTCACCCATCACCTGGGTTACGCCCCTGGTGCAGACAAGCCAATGGATGCCAGCAACCACCGCAATGGCGCGACGGGCAAGACCGTGCTGACCGAGGATGGTCCCCTGCGCATTGAAGTCCCCCGCGACCGCGCTGGTAGCTTTGAGCCTTTACTCATCCCCAAGCACGAACGCCGTTTCACAGGCTTTGACGACAAGATCGTGGCCATGTACGCACGTGGCATGACGATGCGCGAGATTCAGGGATTTTTGGCAGAGCAGTACGCCACGGAGGTCTCCCCGGAGTTCATCAGTTCGGTCACAGACGCGGTGATGTCCGAGTTGACAGCCTGGCAGGCACGCCCCTTGGAGCCCATGTATCCGGTGGTCTTCTTTGACGCCTTGCGGGTGAAGATTCGTGAGGATGCGGTGGTACGCAACAAGGCCATCTATCT
>JAGWUS010000028.1 GCA_028868305.1 Burkholderiales bacterium
GGCATCATCATGGGTCTGAGTGCCCTGTACCTGTCTGCCCTGATTTTTGCGGGCGCCCGCCTGGCGCAGGGGTTTAGCCGGCGCAAGCGCCTCTCAAGCAGTCTCTCTGGCGCCGTGGGTGGCCTGTTTATGTGGTTTGGGGCCAAGCTGGCTACCGCGAGCTTGAGTTGACCGAGCCTGCATTAGAAAAACCTGAATTCATTGAAAAGTAAAGAGCACCAAAAATGCCAAAACGTACCGACCTCAAAAGCATCCTCATCATCGGCGCCGGCCCCATCATCATTGGGCAGGCCTGCGAGTTCGACTACTCCGGCGTACAAGCCTGCAAGGCACTGCGCGAAGAGGGCTACAAGGTCATTCTGATCAACAGCAACCCCGCCACGATCATGACCGACCCCGCCACGGCGGACGTGACCTACATTGAGCCCATCAACTGGCAGACGGTCGAGAAGATCATCGCCAAAGAGCGCCCTGATGCGATTCTGCCCACCATGGGTGGTCAGACCGCGCTGAACTGCGCGCTGGACCTGTGGCACAACGGTGTGCTGGAGAAATACAAGGTTGAACTGATTGGCGCCAAGCCCGAAGCCATCGACAAGGCCGAAGACCGCCTGAAGTTCAAGGACGCCATGACCAAGATCGGTCTGGGCTCCGCGCGCTCCGGCATTGCCCACAGCATGGAAGAGGCTTGGGCGGTGCAAAAGACGGTCGGTTTCCCCACCGTCATTCGCCCCAGCTTCACACTGGGCGGCACGGGTGGCGGCATTGCCTACAACCCAGAAGAATTCGAGACCATCTGCAAGCGCGGCCTGGAAGCCTCGCCGACCAATGAGCTGCTGATTGAAGAGTCGCTGCTCGGCTGGAAAGAGTACGAGATGGAAGTGGTGCGCGACACTGCGGACAACTGCATCATCGTCTGCTCCATCGAAAACCTGGACCCCATGGGTGTGCACACCGGGGATTCCATCACCGTGGCACCCGCGCAGACCCTGACCGACAAGGAATACCAGATTCTGCGTAACGCGTCGCTGGCAGTGTTGCGCGAAATCGGTGTAGACACCGGTGGCTCGAACGTGCAGTTCTCCATCAACCCGGTTGATGGCCGCATGGTGGTGATCGAGATGAACCCGCGTGTGTCGCGTTCCTCCGCATTGGCTTCCAAGGCGACCGGTTTCCCAATCGCCAAAGTAGCTGCCAAGCTGGCCGTGGGCTTCACGCTGGATGAGTTGCGCAACGACATCACCGGTGGTGCGACCCCCGCATCGTTCGAGCCCAGCATCGACTACGTGGTCACCAAGATCCCGCGTTTTGCGTTCGAGAAATTCCCCGCTGCCGACAGCCGCCTGACCACCCAAATGAAGTCGGTGGGTGAAGTGATGGCCATGGGCCGTACCTTCCAGGAGTCGTTCCAGAAAGCCCTGCGTGGCCTGGAAGTGGGTGTGGACGGCATGAACGAGAAAACCCAGGACCGCGAAGTTCTGGAAAAAGAGCTGGGCGAGCCCGGCCCCGAGCGCATCTGGTACGTGGGCGATGCCTTCGCCCAGGGCATGAGCGTGGACGAAGTGTTTGCGCTGACCAAGATTGACCCTTGGTTCCTGGTACAGATCGAGCAGATCGTCAAGATAGAGCTGGAAATTGAGCGCTTGCCCCAGCCCGCCAGTGGCAGCACACTCGACAAGATCGATGCGGCCACGTTGCGCAGCTTGAAGCAAAAAGGCTTCTCCGATCGCCGTCTGGCGCGCCAGTTCAAGACCACCGACAAGGCCGTGCGCGAGAAGCGCCGCGCCCTGGGTGTGCGCCCCGTGTACAAGCGCGTGGATACCTGCGCTGCCGAGTTCGCGACCAACACGGCTTACATGTATTCCACTTACGAAGCCGATGGCTCCGAGTGCGAAGCGGCTCCAACGAACAACAAAAAGATCATGGTGCTCGGTGGTGGCCCCAACCGCATCGGCCAGGGTATCGAGTTTGACTACTGCTGCGTGCACGCGGCGCTGGCCATGCGCGAAGACGGCTACGAGACCATCATGGTCAATTGCAATCCCGAGACCGTGTCGACCGACTACGACACCTCCGACCGCCTGTACTTCGAACCGCTCACGCTCGAAGACGTGCTGGAAATCGTGGACAAGGAAAAGCCGGTTGGTGTGATCGTGCAGTACGGTGGCCAGACACCTTTGAAACTGGCGCTGGATCTGGAAGCCAACGGCGTGCCCATCATCGGCACCAGCCCGGACATGATCGACGCGGCCGAAGACCGCGAGCGTTTCCAGAAGTTGCTGCATGAGTTGAAGCTGCGCCAGCCACCGAACGCCACCGCCCGCACCGAACCCGAAGCGCTTGAAAAAGCCGCTGCACTGGGCTACCCCCTGGTGGTGCGTCCCAGCTATGTGCTGGGCGGCCGCGCCATGGAAATCGTGCACGAGCAGCGCGACCTGGAACGCTACATGCGCGAAGCCGTCAAGGTGAGCAACGACTCTCCTGTGCTGCTCGACCGCTTTTTGAACGACGCCATTGAGTGCGATGTGGATTGCATCCGCGGCTCTGACGGCAAGACCTTCATCGGCGGTGTGATGGAACACATCGAGCAGGCCGGCGTGCACAGCGGTGACTCTGCCTGCTCGCTGCCCCCTTACAGCCTGAGCGCCGATACCGTGAACGAGATCAAGCGCCAGACCGCTGCCATGGCGGCATCGCTGAACGTGGTGGGCCTGATGAACGTGCAGTTTGCTATCCAGAACGTAGATGGCAAGGATGTCATCTATGTGCTGGAAGTGAATCCCCGTGCTAGCCGCACGGTGCCTTTCGTCTCCAAAGCCACGGGCATCCAACTGGCTAAGGTGGCAGCACGCTGCATGGTCGGCCAGACCCTGGCCAACCAGGGTATCCAGCATGAAGTGACACCGCCGTACTTCAGCGTGAAGGAGGCCGTGTTCCCCTTCGTCAAGTTCCCCGGTGTGGACACCATCCTCGGCCCCGAGATGAAGTCCACCGGCGAGGTGATGGGCGTGGGCAAGACCTTTGGCGAAGCTTTCGTCAAGAGCCAACTGGGTGCCGGCGCCAAGCTGCCACGTGGTGGCAAGGCCTTCCTGTCCGTCAAACAAAGCGACAAGGTGCGCGCGGTGGAAGTGGCGCGGGGTCTGGCGGCGCTGGGCTTCGACATCGTTGCCACCAAGGGCACGGCTGCCACCATCAATGCAGCAGGCGTGGCTTGCGGTGTGGTGAACAAGGTGACCGAAGGCCGCCCGCACATTGTGGACATGATCAAGAACCAGGAAATCTCCATGGTCATCAACACGGTGGAAGAGCGCCGCAACGCGATTGCCGACTCCCGTCAGATCCGCACCTCGGCCCTGCTGGCCCGGGTAACCACCTACACCACCATCGCTGGCGCAGAAGCAGCGGTGGAGGGCATGCAATACCTCGACAAGCTCGACGTGATTTCCGTCCAGGAGATGCACGCCCAGCTGGCCGCATAACTACAATTAGAGACACCATGGCAACCTATCCCATCACCAAACGCGGCGCCGACATGCTCAAGGCCGAACTGCACAAGCTCAAGACCGTGGAGCGTCCGGCGGTTATCCAGGCGATTTCCGAAGCACGTGCGCAGGGCGACCTGAGCGAAAACGCCGATTACGACGCCGCCAAGGAACGCCAGGGGTTTATCGAGGGCCGCATCCAGGAAGTGGAAGGCAAACTGTCTGCCGCCCAGGTGATTGATCCGTCCACCATCCAGGCTGAAGGTCGCGTGGTGTTTGGCGCCACGGTGGAGCTTGAAGATGAAGACAGTGGTCAGCGCGTCAAGTACCAGATCGTCGGTGAGGACGAGGCTGATCTGAAGCAGGGCCTGATCAACATCAGCAGCCCCATTGCCCGTGCCATGATTGGCAAGAACGAGGGCGACACCGCTGTGGTGCAGGCCCCCGGTGGCGAGAAAGCCTACGAGATCGTCGCGGTCTCCTACATCTAATCCCTGCAGCGCATGCGCACTTTGCCGCTATGGGTGGCCGCCGTCTGGGCATTCAGCCTGACCACACTGGGCTTCTTTGTGGTGCCCATGCTGTTCATGTACCTGCCGACGCCCGCGATGGCCGGCACCATGGCCGCCAAACTGTTCAGTGTGCAGACTTGGATATCCGTAGTCTGCGGCATCGTGCTGCTGGCAGCGTTCAGGTCAAATCGGCCTCTAGCCCCCGTTCACGTTGCACAAGCAGCTACACTTTTTGTAGTGGCTGGTGTGCTGCTGGCGCTGCTGGTGGAGTTTGGCGTGGCCCCGCACATCGTCGCGCGCGACAACCTGGCGCTGTGGCACCGCGTGGGAAGCGCCATGTACTTTGCGCAGTGGGTGTGTGCGCTGGTGGTGTTTGGCAAGCTGGCGGGGACGGCTGGCAGAGTTTGATTTCTTCTGAACGTGATCGCTCAACGGTTGCGATGCGATAGCTGACATGCGAAAACCGGAGGACTGAGAGGTAATCTTCGCCATGCTCATAGTACTCAGCGGCCTTCCGGCCACGGGCAAGACCACCATTGCAAAATTGCTTTGCCGCAAGTTGCAAGCCACCTATTTGCGGATCGACACCATAGAGCAGGCCATTATTTCCTCGTTACGTAATCCAAGCGACCTGGGCGCTTTGGGTTATGTAATTGCCTACGAATTAGCCAGTGCCAATCTAGTTTTGGGCAACACCGTAGTAGCGGATGCAGTTAATCCTCTGACCGTGATCAGAGAGACCTGGCGGGAGCTAGCAAGGAATGCGGTCTCTGAAATCGTTGAAATCGAAATAGTGTGCTCCGACAGAATTGAGCATAGAAGTAGAGTGGAAAGCCGCGAGACAGATATTCCCGGTCACGCCCTACCCACTTGGGATGATGTTCAAAATCGGGAATATGAATCGTGGGCCAGTGCGTGCCTAGTTATCGATTCAGCACAGGTCAGCGCTGAGGGCGCCGCGCAAATCATTTTCGATTGCATTAGTGCTCATTCGAAAAGCCGATGACCACTTTCAGCCCGACGCAGTCCACCGAAAATCTGTTTGTGGCAGTGAGTAGCTATCTATTGCATAGCTGCTCAGGCTCAGGTCTGGCTGCGCTTCTTCACGCTGGTCTTGGGTTTGGGTTTGGCGCGGCGCACATTGCCACCGGCGGTCAGGCGCTGGTTGCCCAGCACGCGCAGGGTTTTGACTTCGGGGCGCTGGCCAGCGCGCTTGCTGTATTTCAGCACCTTGAAGTCGCGCGGACCGGGTTTACGGTCTTCGTCGTCTGAACGCTCTTTCGCCTTTTCGGGCATCGGGCGCCACAGCACTAGCAATTTTCCGATGTGCTGGATGGGTGCGGCGTTGAGCTCGTCAGCCAAGGTCAGGAACATGGCTTCGCGGGCAACACGGTCGTCGTTGAAGACGCGGACCTTGATCAGTCCATGGGCATTGAGTGCGGCATCGACCTCTTTTTTGACGTTGGCGGTCAGGCCATCGCCGCCGACCATGACGACGGGGTCGAGGTGGTGGGCTTCGGAGCGGTGTTCCTTGCGCTGTGCTGGAGTCAGTTGAATTTGGGGCATGTGGGTATTATCGGCGCAATGACTACCCAGAGCAAAAGCCCAAAGCCCGAGAAGAAAGCCGACAACAAGGCCGGCAACAAGAAGGTTAACAAGGCCTGGCTGCACGACCACATCAACGATCCCTACGTCAAGCTGGCGACGAAGGAGGGGTACCGGGCGCGCGCGGCTTACAAGCTCAAGGAAATCGACGAAACCCTGCACCTGATCAAGCCCGGCGCCCTGGTGGTGGATCTGGGGAGCACCCCCGGGGCCTGGAGCCAGTATGTCCGCCGCCGTTTGTCGCCGGGGGGGGCTGCCGTGGGGGAAATGAACGGCACCATCATCGCGCTGGACCTATTGCCCATGGAGCCGATTGAGGGGGTGACCTTCATTCAGGGAGACTTTCGCGAGGCCGAGTCGGTCACCCAGCTGGAAGCCGCGCTGGGAGGTAAGCAGGCCGACATTGTGGTGTCGGACATGGCGCCCAACCTGTCGGGCATCTCGTCGGCCGACGCTGCGCGGGTGGAGTACCTGGTCGAGCTGGCAATCGAGTTTGCCCAGAACCACATGAAGCCGCAGGGCGCGCTGGTGGCCAAGGTGTTCCATGGCAGCAGCTACAACACCGTGGTGCAGCTGTTCAAGGACGCCTTCATGGTGGTCAAACCCATCAAGCCAAAAGCCTCGCGGGACCGCTCTTCCGAGACCTTTCTGGTGGGAATGGGGCTGAAAAAGCTGGGCTAAATCCATAAGGCAACTGTGGGTGAAACCGTGAAAATAACGGTTTACACGGCTTGAAACGCCTAAAATGGGACCCAAGTTCGCAATGGACGTCTCATTGCGCCCTTCTTGGAGCTTCGCTTGAATAATCAGTGGTTTTCGAAAATTGCAGTCTGGCTGGTGATCGCATTGGTGCTGTTCACCATATTCAAGCAGTTTGACGCGCGTGGCACCGCCGGCGCGGGTACTCTGGGCTATTCCGATTTTCTGGAAGAAGTCCGGAACAAGCGCATCAAGAGCGCTCTCATCCAGGAGGGGCAAGGCGGAACCGAGATTCTGGCCATCACGACCGATGACCGCAAGGTGCGCACTACCGCCACCTATCTGGACCGCGGCCTGGTGGGCGACCTGATTGCCAACAATGTCAAGTTCGACGTCAAGCCCCGTGAAGAAGGCTCCCTGCTCATGACCCTGCTGGTCAGCTGGGGGCCCATGCTGTTGCTGATTGGCGTGTGGGTGTATTTCATGCGTCAGATGCAGGGCGGCGGCAAGGGCGGCGCCTTCAGCTTTGGCAAGAGCAAGGCCCGCCTGCTGGACGAAAACACCAACACCGTGACCTTTGCCGATGTGGCCGGTTGCGATGAAGCCAAGGAAGAGGTGAAGGAAGTTGTCGATTTCCTCAAAGACCCCACCAAGTTCCAGAAACTCGGCGGCCGCATCCCCCGTGGTTTGCTGCTGGTTGGTCCTCCGGGCACCGGAAAGACACTGCTGGCCAAGTCGATTGCCGGCGAGGCCAAGGTGCCTTTCTTCAGCATTTCGGGTTCCGACTTTGTGGAAATGTTTGTGGGCGTCGGTGCATCCCGCGTGCGCGACATGTTTGAAAACGCCAAGAAGAACGCACCCTGCATCATCTTCATTGACGAAATTGACGCCGTAGGCCGCCAGCGTGGTGCGGGCCTGGGCGGTGGCAACGACGAGCGCGAGCAAACCCTCAACCAGATGCTGGTCGAGATGGACGGTTTTGAAACCAATGTGGGCGTGATCGTGGTGGCTGCGACCAACCGCCCGGACATTCTGGACGCTGCCCTGTTGCGCCCCGGTCGCTTTGACCGCCAGGTGTATGTGACGCTGCCTGATATTCGCGGCCGCGAACAGATTCTGAACGTGCACATGCGCAAGGTGCCTTTGGGCCAGGACGTGAGCGCTATGACCATCGCCCGCGGTACGCCCGGCATGAGCGGTGCTGACCTCGCTAACCTGTGCAACGAGGCCGCCCTGATGGCAGCACGCCGCAATGCGCGTCTGGTGGAAATGCAGGACTTCGAGAGAGCCAAGGACAAGATCCTGATGGGCCCCGAGCGCAAGAGCATGGTCATGCCTGAGGAAGAGCGCAAGAACACTGCCTACCATGAGTCCGGCCACGCCCTGATCGGCAAGATGCTGCCCAAGTGCGACCCGGTGCACAAGGTCACCATCATTCCCCGTGGCCGTGCGCTGGGCGTGACCATGAGCCTGCCCGCGCAGGACCGCTACAGTTATGACAGCGAATATATGCTCAACCAGATTAGCATGCTGTTTGGTGGTCGTATTGCTGAAGAAGTGTTCATGAACCAGATGACTACCGGCGCCAGCAACGACTTTGAGCGTGCCACCCACATCGCCCGCGACATGGTCACCCGCTACGGCATGACCGACGCTCTGGGCCCCATGGTGTATGCCGAGAATGAAGGTGAAGTGTTCCTGGGCCGCAGCGTCACCAAGACCACCACCATGAGCGAGCAGACTATGCAGAAGGTGGATGGCGAAGTGCGCCGCATCATCGATCAGCAGTACGCCCTGGCGCGCAAGCTGATTGAAGACAACAAGGACAAAATGCATGCCATGGCCAAGGCCCTGCTGGAGTGGGAAACCATCGACAGCGAGCAGTTGGACGACATCATGGCCGGCAAGGATCCACGTCCACCCAAGGACTGGACGCCCCGCACACCCAGCTCGGGTGGTGGTGACAATGGCGCGCCCCCAGCCGTAGCTGCTGACCCCAAGCCAACTGTGGCCTGATTGGCAGGTCGCCATCCTGAACGGGGCCATGGGCCCCGTTTTGCATTTCTTACCACCGATAATCCTCCCATGCAGTGGCAAACCTCCCGTTTTTTGATGGACCTGAACACCCCCAGGGTGATGGGCATCGTCAACGTGACTCCTGATTCCTTTTCCGATGGTGGGCAGCATGTGTCCGGCCATGCAGCGATGCGGCACTGCGAGCAGTTGGTGAAGGAGGGGGCTGACATCCTGGATATCGGCGGCGAGTCCACCCGACCGGGTGCTGTAGCGGTTCCAGTGGAAGAAGAACTGGCGCGCGTGTTGCCGGTGGTGCGCCACGCGGTAACCCTGGGTGTACCGGTGTCGGTGGATACCTACAAGCCGGCGGTCATGCAGGCGGTGCTGGATCTGGGGGCAGACATCATCAACGACATCTGGGCGCTGCGCTGGCGCGACCAGCCCGAGGGTCTGTCCGGTACGGCGGTAGTCGCCGCGCATGCCAGTTGTGGTGTGTGCCTTATGCACATGCACCGCGACCCGCAGACCATGCAGGTGTCCCCCATGGCCGGTGAGGTGATGCCACAGGTGCTATCGTTTTTGGAGCAGCATGTGCAGTTCCTGCGAGGGCTGGGAGTCGATATGGCACGTATTTGCCTGGACCCTGGGGTCGGTTTTGGCAAAACGGTGGCCCAGAATTTTGCGCTGCTGGCGCAGCAGGCCGATCTGGCTGCACTGGGGTACCCGTTGCTGGCTGGCTGGTCGCGTAAGTCTTCGCTGGCTGCCGTGATGCAGACGGCGCTGGGGGATGTCGCCTGCATGGATGTGCAGGACCGCGTGGTGCCCAGCATCACGGCAGCGGTGCTGGCGGTGCAGAACGGCGCCCATGTGGTGCGGGTGCACGACGTGAAGGAAACGGTGCAGGCACTCAAGGTGCTGGCTGCGATGCAGGCGCATACCCGATCAAACAACAACGACAACCAGAGGTAAGTATGGGACGGAAGTTTTTTGGAACCGATGGCATTCGCGGCACGGTGGGGCAGGCACCCATAACACCCGACTTCGTATTGCGCCTGGCGCATGCCGTGGGCCATGTGCTCAAGGAAACCGAGGCACGCCCCACGGTGCTGATCGGTAAGGACACGCGTATCTCCGGCTACATGCTGGAGAGCGCGCTGGAAAGTGGTTTCAATTCCGCCGGGGTGGATGTGGTGCTGCTGGGGCCCTTGCCCACGCCGGGCGTGGCTTATCTCACGCGGGCGCAGCGTGCATCGCTGGGTGTGGTGATCAGCGCCAGCCACAACCCGTTTGAAGACAACGGTATCAAGTTCTTCAGCGCGCAGGGTACCAAGCTGCCGGATGCCTGGGAGCTGGCAGTCGAAGCGGCACTGGAGAAACCTCCGGTGTGGGCGGCCTCGGCCGACCTGGGCAAGTCCCGCCGGTTGGACGATGCGGCCGGGCGTTATATCGAGTTCTGCAAGAGCACCTTTGCCAATGACCTGACTCTCAAGGGCATGAAAATCGTGGTGGATGCAGCGCACGGAGCGGCCTACAACATCGCGCCCAAGGTGTTTCACGAACTGGGTGCCGATGTAGTGTCCATCGGCTGTGCACCAGATGGCCTGAACATCAACAAGGGTGTAGGCGCCACGCACCCTGAGGCTCTGGTGCAGGCTGTGAAGGACCACCAGGCCGACTTTGGCGTGGCCCTGGATGGCGATGCCGATCGCCTGCAATTGGTGGACGCGCAGGGCCGCCTGTACAACGGTGACGAACTGCTGTACCTGATGGCCGACGACCGCCTGGGACGCGACGAGCATGTGCCCGGCGTGGTGGGCACGCTGATGACCAATATGGCGGTGGAAGTGGCGTTGAAAAACCGCGGTGTGCATTTTGTGCGCGCCAGGGTGGGTGACCGCTACGTGCTTGAAGAACTGGAAAAGCACCAATGGATTCTGGGCGGCGAGGGCTCCGGCCATTTGCTGGCGCTGGACAAGCACACCACCGGTGACGGCCTGATCTCCGCACTGCAGGTATTGCAGGCCTGTGTGCGCAGTGGCAACACCATGGCCGATCTGCTCAAGGGCGTGGAGCTGTTTCCCCAGACGCTGATCAACGTGCGCCTGGTGCCCGGACAGGACTGGAAATCCAACGACCGGCTGGCCGAGGAAACCCGCGCGGTTGAGGTCGAACTTGGTGACACCGGCCGCGTGCTGATCCGTGCCAGTGGTACCGAGCCCTTGGTGCGGGTGATGGTGGAAGCGCGCGACGCAGTGCAGGCCAAGGCCTGCGCGCAGCGCATTGCAGACACCCTGAAGGCATGAGCCGCCTGGTCTGCGTGCACTATTCCTGTTGGGCCAGGTCGCTGGCAATATCCTTCAGATGCTGTGCAATGTCCTTTGGCACCTTGAGCTCCACTGCGAGCGTGCTTGCCCGCAGAATGTCGCGAGTCCGTCCAATGCGCGTTTGCAGTTCGCTTGCTTCAAGGTACCAGTCTCTCGCCATCTTGCGAGGTAAAACGTCACTCAGCGCCTCTATGCTGTAGCGTAAACGCTTGGCAAGAATGCGGGTTCGATGCTGGCTTTGCGCAGTATCCGAATTGATTTTGGATACTTTCAGTTTCTTGTGCATTTGGCGAATTCTGTGCTTTGCCCAGGAACGAAATTCGCCATTGGCAACGCCACGAGAAACGGAGAGCGCGCCGCATGAAACCAATCCTGCTATCCATTGCGATGTGTTTTCCAATGTGCTTTGAACATCAGGGTCCTGCAGGTTTGCCAGAATGGCGAGCCGCTGTTTCCGGTCTGCGTCTGCAAAAATTCGCCTCAAACGCTCCCATTCCCGTGCACGCGGGGCAGTTCCATCCATGTATACGCCGGATAATTCCGGCAGAGTTTGAAAGCGGGCAACGTCAAGATCCCGCAGGCGGCTGAGTGTCTTCAATACCGGTTGGAGCGTTGCATTGGCCGGAATGCCGTCTTTTTGAAGCAAGGGCTTGAAAAGGTGGACTGCGCTCTTGAATCGGCGCCAGCCGACTCTGGCCTGATGCACGACCTCAGGATCGTTGGACTTCTGAAGCAAATCCAGGTTTGCGCGGAAATGTCCAAACGCATCGCTCAGTATGGACTGGGCAGCATCCCAATCAGGCGCTGAAGACTCGGTGCTCAATGCGTTTGCATTCGGCAAGGATATCGTGCCGACTCAAGGGCTGGTGTGTGTGTCTCAGTTTTACGTTCCAGTAACTTGGCTTTGCCCTTACTGAGCGGCGTTCGCCAAACGGCAGCCTGGAATCCATTGAAAGTGAGTCAATTGCGTTGAACTGATCAATCGCTTCTTTCAACTGGATGACCACCGGATCATCTGAACCATAGCGGTCTTTCATTTCCTGCAATACCTGGCTTAAGTGGTTGATACGTCGATTCATGCGGTATCTCCTTGAAAGACAAAGCCCAGTATTGCAGAAACCTGTGACGATTTGAAGATATTCGTTAACCCCTTGCCTGGGGCACAGCCATTTGTCTCTGTATCGACAAAGCCGACTGTTGGGAGTGTCCAGGGTATCTGCTGACATGCGGGAGCTTCGTAAAAGCTCCAGTACATGGGCTGATCTCGCCATCCGCATGTTCACCCACCGAGTCGTAAGGGAAGTTGGAGAGATGACTGCCTGCATTGGTGGTCAGACGTGCTGGCCTTTACCGGTGGTATGGGGGCATGATGTTGTCCTGCGATCACAGGTGTGCGAAAAAATGGTGTTTCTCGGCGTTGGCCTGGACAACCAGTAGAACGTGAACGTTTTGGGTGATGAACCCGTAGCACTCCAATTGCCGTAACACATCGTAAACCCATGGTAATCCGGATTGCATTTTCTTTGAAACTATATAAACTGTTTATATTGTTTAAAGGAGGCCGTGTGCATACCTGTTTAAGACCCTGGGCCTTAAGTGTTTCAATCCTGAAGTGGTGCAAGGCGTTGACGCATCACTACGCAATTCAGGCGCCAGTCCACGTCGGCGCATTTGCCGGCTCACTCCTGGAACGGCGTGATTGGGATCACAATTAACGCTCTCCCCGAGCATGGTTGTTGAACGTTCGGTGACGTTTGTTTGTGCGTCATAAAGGTGACACAAAAAATCTGGACACTGAAGGGTTGTTGCTTGCTTTCTTATGACTACTCTTCCCGCCGCGACTTATGGAGCCGATACCTCGGGGCTAATATGTGGCTTTCAATTCGGTGAAGCTGGCCCCGGCATTGCCATAGGTGCCGAAGAAGCGCTACTTTGGCTGAGACGGAATGCCGATGTGCCGGATGCAGGATTTGTGTGGCTTCACTTCAACCTTGCACACACGGCGACGGAGAAGTGGCTGCGCGAACATGTCCAGTTGTCCAACGCATTTCATGAATCTCTGAAAGAAGGGTCCAGGTCAACCCGTGTGGAAGTGGACGACGACATGCTGGTTGCTGTGGTGAATGATGTCGCCTATGACTTTGCCTTTGAACCCGGCGACATCTCCACGATGTGGCTGTCAGTGGCACCGCACCTGGTGATCAGTGCGCGCATCCAGCCGCTCCGGTCTATTGACCGCTTGCGCGATGCCGTCAAGAAAGGCATCGCGCTGCGCTCGTCTGTGGAGTTGCTGGTGCACCTGATGCATGACCAGGGAGATGTATTGGTCAACATCGTGCGCGCCACAACGGCACGGGTGGACGGTATTGAGGACCATCTTTTGTCAGGGCGACTGGAAAGGAAACGTGCCGATCTGGGATCGTTGCGGCGCCTTCTGGTCCGGTTGCAGCGACTGCTGGCACCGGAACCCGCAGCACTCTTTCGTTTATTGAAGATGCCGCCGGACTGGATTCAAGAGGTTGATCTGGACGATCTGCGCCAGTCCACCGAAGAATTCAACGTGGCGCTCAGCGATATGGCTGCGTTGCAAGAGCGCATCAAGTTGCTGCAGGAAGAAATTGCGGGACGGGTTGCGGAGGCCAATAACCGCAGTCTGTTTGTGTTGACCATCGTGACCGTGCTGGCGCTGCCCATTAACATCATTGCCGGTTTGCTGGGCATGAATGTGGGTGGTATTCCGCTAGCGGAACATCCACATGGCTTCTGGGTCGTTGTGGCCATCATCGTTACGTTTACCGTGATTGCCGGGTGGATTGCCTATCGGCAAACACGCGAATGACAGCATGCAGCTTTCAGTAGCGATCAGGAACACCATTATTTCTCTTGTAGCTCACAGGTAGGGCACATAACGCTGCATCATTTTGGGAATTTCAACTGAGCAACCGTGATTGCGGCGACGTCGCCAGCTGGTGGTGATGTCACGAAAACTTCATGCCATTGCCATGGTTGTGACATGGCCACAATTCAAACTCTCCCATCAGTGCAACACCACTGAACTGACAGGAGACAAAGTGCTCAACACCATCACACTACCTCAGACACAGGGCGGTGCGAACCATGCACCCATTGCAGTGCAACGTGCTTCGGACGAAGCTGTCTCTGCGCAGCGCGGCATTGTTGTGTCCTGGGCCAGCCACCAGGACGATGTGCGTGCAGCGCAGCGTCTGCGCTACGACATTTTCGCCGGTGAGATGGGCGCTCGCCTGGCCACGCCCATTGCCGGCCACGACATCGACTTGTTTGACAACTATTGCGAGCACCTGCTGGTACGCGACCAGGAAACTCAGCAGGTGATCGGTACCTACCGGGTGCTTACCCCTGCACAAGCCCAGCGTGTCGGCAGCACCTATAGCGATACCGAGTTTGACCTGACCCGGCTGCGCGCCCTGCGTGAGCGCATGGTGGAACTGGGCCGCAGTTGCGTGCACCCGGACCACCGGCATGGGGGGGTGATCATGGCGCTGTGGGGGGCGCTGGGTGAGTTCATGGTGCGCAATCAGCTCGATACCATGATTGGTTGCGCCAGCATTCCTATGCTGCACAACGGGGTTGTCAGCGGTGACATTGCGGCCAGCATCTGGCGCAAAGTGCAATCGACGCACCTGGCCCCCATCGAGTACCACGTGCGTCCCAGACTGCCCTTGCCGGTGGAACAACTCGATGCTTCTCTGGAAGTGGACCCTCCTGCGTTGATCAAGGGCTATTTGCGCCTCGGAGCCCGGGTGCTGGGCGCTCCTGCATGGGACCCGGACTTCAATTCGGCCGACTTGCCAATGATGATGCGCATTGCCGATTTGCCCTCCCGCTACCGCAAGCATTTTCTGGGGGCGTAAATGTTTACAACCTTCGACGCACTGGGAGCCAACTGGCAGGGTTTGGCGCCAGGCGCCGAAGACGAGGCGGACCATGCCCACGGAATCCACCGCTACCGCGCTGTATTCATTTCCGACGTCCACCTGGGCACAGCAGGTTGCCAGGCGCAGGCCCTGCTGGAGTTTCTCAAGCATCACCCCAGTGACTTTCTGTACTTGGTTGGAGACATCGTGGACGGCTGGCAGTTACGCCGGCGCTGGTTCTGGCCGCAGGCGCATAACGATGTAGTGCAAAAGCTGCTGCGCCGTGCGCGAAAGGGTGGGCGTGTGGTGTTCATTCCTGGAAACCACGATGAGTTTGCCCGTGGCTTTGTGGGGCACCAGTTTGGCGGCATTGAGGTGTGCGAAGACACGGTGCATACCACCGCCGATGGGCGTACCTTGTGGATCACGCACGGGGACTACTTTGACGGTGTGATCCAGTGCGCCAAGTGGCTGGCCTATTTGGGTGACAATGCCTACGAGTTCACACTCAAACTCAATCGCTACCTCAACAGCCTGCGGGCACGTATGGGCTTGCCATACTGGTCCTTATCGGCTTACCTCAAGCACAAGGTCAAGAAGGCGCTCAATTACGTGACCGATTTTGAAGTGGCCGTGGCCCATGAGGCGCGTAGCCGGGGGCATGACGGCGTGGTGTGTGGCCACATTCACCGGGCCGAAATGCGTAGCATTAACGGCACTCTGTATTGCAACGATGGCGACTGGGTAGAGAGTCGCACCGCTCTGGTGGAGCACATGGACGGAAGGCTGGAGCTGGTGTATTGGGACGATGTTCTAAGCGCCAAAACACAGCATTCCAGCAAACCGTTTCTACAGGGAGCGCCTGCATGAACCTGGCACTCATTACAGATGCATGGCTGCCGCAAGTGAACGGTGTGGTGACCACACTGGTCGAATTGGTACGCGAAGTTCAAACCCAAGGGCACGATGTCACTGTGTTGCATCCAGGTCTTTTCCGCACACGCCCTTGCCCTGGATATGCGGGTATTGACTTGGCGGTGCGCCCCTATACGGAGCTGGCGCGTCAGCTTGATGTACTGGAGCCCGATACGATTCACATTGCAACGGAAGGGCCTCTGGGCTGGGCGGCACGGCGCTACTGTCTCAGGCGCAAATTGCGCTTCACCACGGCGTTTCACACCCGGTTTCCCGAGATCCTGCACGCAGCCCTGAAGGTGCCCCTATGGTTGGGATACGCGGCGTTTCGGCATTTTCACCGGCCCTCGTCAGGGGTGATGGTGCCGACCCAGAGCGTTCTGCGCATGCTGGAAGGTCGCGGGTTCCGGAATTTGCGGGGCTGGACCCATGGCGTTGACATGGCGTTGTTTCAGTACCGTGACACCCCTGAGGCGTACATCCCTCTGGGCAACCTGGCACACCCCGTTGCGCTGTTTGTCGGGCGGATTTCTTATGAAAAGAACATCGAGGCGTTTCTTGCACTCGATATTCCGGGTACCAAAGTGGTGTGTGGGGTTGGACCTCTGGAAGACCGGCTGAAGGAGCGCTACCCACGTGCCCGCTGGCTGGGCGTGCTGCCACGCGACGAATTGGCCAAAGTGTATGCAGCAGCGGATGTATTTGTCATGCCAAGCCGCTCGGAAACATTTGGGTTGGTGATGCTGGAGGCTATGGCCTGTGGTACCCCGGTCGCTGCGTTTCCGGTAGAGGGGCCTCTGGAAGTTGTCGGTTCGCCACCCAAAGGGGGTGTTCTGGACACTGATCTCAAGTCCGCATGCTACGGTGCGCTGGCGCTCCCGCGTTCAGAGGCACGCAGCAGGGCGATGGAATTCAGTTGGACATATTCTTCGCAGCTCTTCATGGATCGCCTGGTGCCTGTGCGGCAGGAGTTGTCATCTGTGGTCAGGAGTTTGTCACCGCTGGACGTCACAAAAATGTCATCTAATACGTAAACAATCCTTCATTGCGTTGTCACAGTCAGGTAGTTGCGTATGTTGTCATTTCTAAAAAAGCCCACGAGTCCTGCCGGACAGGCTGCACCTGGTCTACTGGACCGTGACCACAGCATTCTGGCTTTTAATGAGCGGGTGCTTGATTGGGCTGTGCGCGACGATGTGCCCTTGCTGGAGCGTCTGCGCTACCTGTGTATCGTGTCGTCCAACCTTGACGAGTTTTTTGAAGTGCGGGCCGAGCCGCATCTGGTGGCCAACATGCGGCATGACCACAAGGGCGACTTTACTGTTGAGTCATTCAATCGATTGTCTGCTTCCTTGCAGTCACTGGTAGAAAAGCAATACGCGCTATACAACGACAAATTGATGCCGGCGTTTGAAGCACAGGGCATCAAGATCATCTCGCATGGGGAGCGCAACACAGCCCAGCGCGCATGGGTTAGGCAGTATTTCGAGCGCGAGGTGCGGCCATTGCTCATCCCAGTGGGCCTGGATCCTTCGCACCCGTTTCCGCAGGTTGCCAACAAGTCATTGAACTTCGTGGTACGACTGGGTGGCAAGGATGCGTTTGGTCGCGAGAATGAGATTGCCATTGTCAAAGTGCCACGCGTGTTGCCGCGCCTGATTCGCCTTCCTGACAAAGTTTCTGGCAACCGCGCATTGTTTGTTTCCATCTCCAGTGTCATCCGTGCCCATCTGGGGGAACTGTTTGTGGGACGGTCCGTTGGTCAGTTTTCGCAGTTCCGTGTTACGCGCCATTCAGATTTGGCGGTAGACGAAGAGGATGTCAAAAACCTGCGCACAGCACTGCGCCAGGGTCTAGTGCACCGTCACTATGGTCAAGCCGTGCGGTTAGAGGTTTCTGCTGGGTGTTCACCTTATCTGGCCGACTTTTTGCTGGAACAGTTTGAGTTGTCACACCAGTCCCTGTTCCGGGTGCCCGGCCCGGTGAATCTGGTGCGTCTGACACAACTGATTGATCTGGCAGACCGGCCCGACTTGTGCTTTGCTCCCTACAAGGCGTCCCATCCACAAATCACCCCGGGGCAATCGATCTTCGAGCAGTTGAAGCAGCGTGACATTCTTATTCACCAGCCCTACGAGAGCTTTGATGGTGTCCTTGCTTTTCTGCGAGAGGCAGTTAACGACCCGCACGTGCTGGCTATTAAACAGACCATCTACCGCACCGGTGCCGACTCGGAGCTGATGGACTTGTTACGCGAAGCGGTTCGCCGCGGCAAGGAAGTAACCGTGGTCGTGGAGCTCAAGGCACGCTTTGATGAAGAAGCCAATATCAACTGGGCCGAGATGCTTGAATCCATAGGCGCACAGGTCGTGTACGGCGTGGTAGGCCTGAAGACGCATGCGAAGATGATGCTGATAACCCGGCGTGAAGGAAAAACGCTCAAGCGCTATGGGCACTTGTCTACCGGCAACTACAACCCCCGAACCGCCAAGCTTTACACCGATATCAGTCACATCACGGCCGACACGGCGCTGACCACCGACATGGAGCATGTGTTTGTGCATTTGGCCAGCCAAAGCCGCCTGCCGCGCCTGAGCAAACTGTGGATGGCACCGTTTCATCTGCACCGCAACCTTATTGCCAGAATCGACGCACTGGGCAAGGCGGCTGAAAAAGGAAGGTCTTGCCGGATCGTGGCCAAGATGAACGCGTTGACCGATGACGCCCTGATTGCCAGCCTGATGCGGGCAGGAAAGAGTGGCGTCAAGATTGATCTGATTGTGCGCGGCGCCTGCATGCTGCCCGCGCAGGTTCCTGGTCACACGGACAACATCCGCGTACGAAGCATCATTGGACGCCTTCTGGAACATTCACGGGTCTTCTATTTCCGGGAAGAGGAGCTTGAACTCGTATACCTGTCCAGTGCCGACTGGATGAACCGCAACATGGTTCGCCGGGTCGAACTTGCCTGGCCGGTGACCGACGAGCAGCAAAAGCGACGCATTGTGGACGAATGCCTGGTGGCCTACCTGCACGACACGGTCGACGCTTGGGAATTGGGGCCCGACGGGACCTATTTCCGCATTAAACAGGACAAGAAGGCCGCGCACGGTGCGCAGGCTGCCCTGATGGCGCGCTACGGGCGAGGCGGCAGGGCGCTTGGAGGAGCTTGAACACTATGGATCTGATTTTGTGGCGGCACGCTGAGGCCATTGATCTGGAACTGGTCGGAGACGATATGGAACGCAGCCTGACCCCTCGTGGAGAGAAGCAGGCTACGCGCATGGCGCATTGGCTGGACCGGCAACTGCCCGATGGTGCCAGGATACTGGCGAGTCCCGCGGTGCGAAGCCAGCAGACGGTCAAGACGCTGGATCGCAAATTCAAGACCCATGGCGCGTTGGCGCCATTGGGTAGCGCCGAGGACTTGCTGGCGCTGGTTCAATGGCCCCACGGCAAGGGCTGCACCGTGGTGGTGGGCCACCAGCCCACGCTAGGTCGAACTATCGCCCGGCTGATAGGACTCACTGAATCCGAGTGTGCGGTCAAGAAGGGTGCGGTCTGGTGGCTGCGTTACAAGGAGCGGTATGGGGTGGGGCAGACCGTTGTGGTGACGGTGCAGTCCCCGGAACTGCTCTAGAACGCGATATGCCTCAGGACTTGGCGGGGCGTCCGGTCTTGAGATTGGGAACCGCAGACACGGCGGCCACAAATTCAGCGTCCGACATGGCGGCCAGCGCTTTAATGCCAGCGCGAATGAGTTCGGTCTTCTTGGCAGGTTTCTTCAGATTGGCGGCTCGGGTCTTGAGTGCATCAATCACCGAGAACTCCGCCTTGGGCATGGTGAAGCTGTCACGCACCATTTTGGGTTTTTTGATTTTTTCTGGTTTGGCTTTGGGAATTGCAGCAGGCTTTGCTACCGTTTTCACAGGTTTCGCGGTGGCTTTGGTGGTGGCTTTCGGGGCAGTTTTTGGCGCCGATGTCTTGGGCGCAACTTTGGTAGCCACTGGCTTGCTGACGGTCGTCTTTTCAACGGCTTTTGCCGCGGTGGCGGTTGGTTTTGTAGATTCAGTTGCTGACATGCGTACTCCTTTTGATTAACGGTATATACAGTTTATATCGTTTTCAAGGCTGATGTGCATGTCAATAAAAGGAAATTGAAAATGAACGTGTTAGCCGGTTTCAAAATTCGAACACGCCTTTTGATGCTGTTGGGATTTTCTGTGGCTGCACTGGCAGCGTTGGGGGCTTTTTCGGCTTTTACCATTCAGGTAGCCGCTGGCCAAGCGAGTGAATTCATTGATGTCGAGTTTGAATCAGTTCGTGCTCTGAGCGAAGTGCGCTCCGCCGTTGGCAATGCCCGCCGGCATGAGAAGGATGTGTTTCTGAATATGGGTGATGAAAAAGAAACCGAGCGCTATGTCAAGCTATGGACCACTGAGTTAGCGCACATTCACACTGCGATTGCAAGGGCCAGGACGCTGGTCCAAGCGTCAGAACTTGGATTGCTGGAAGATCTGCAAAAAGGTATTGATCACTACGAGCGGGGTTTCAAGGGCATTCTGGGCAGGCTTGCGCGTGGTGAACTGAATGACCCCTGGGCTGCGAATGTCGCCATGACGCCACTCAAGGCAGATCTGCGTCAGGCAGATCTGTCTCTTGCCACCCTCTCCGATTCGGTACGCCAGCGTGCAACGGAGCAGCGAGAAGTGTTCAGCCGAACAGCCGCACGGTCTCCCTGGCTGGTGGCACTGGCCACGGTGGCAGTGGCCTGTGTTGCGGCCTTGCTGGCTTTGGCGATTGTGCATTCCATTCTGGCGCCCATTCACCATCTGCAATCCACGGCCAAGGCCTGGGGGCAGGGCGATCTCACGGCCCGGATCGACGTGTCAGGCTCGGATGAGCTGGCTGATGCGCAGCGGGACTTGGAGCGAATGCACCATGCGCTCATCAATTTGGTGGGAGACGTGCGTGCCGGCGTGGAAGTGGTGGGCACCAACACGGATGAGATCGCCCTGGCCAACGGTGACCTTGCAGAACGTACCGAGCAGGCGGCCATTTCCTTGCAGAAGACTTCGACCTCCATCGCGCAGTTGTCGCATGCGGTTCAGCACACGGCGGAGTCTGCTGCTCAGGCTGTGAACACGGCCAACGAAGCCAGGGCGGTTGCACTCAAAGGCGGTCAAGTCGTGGGCCGGGTTACCAGCACGATGGGGGAGATCAACGCATCTTCGCGCAAGATTGCAGACATCATCAGTGTGATTGATGGCATTGCCTTTCAGACCAATATTCTGGCGCTCAATGCCGCGGTGGAGGCCGCTCGCGCAGGTGATCAGGGGCGTGGCTTTGCTGTAGTTGCGACTGAAGTGCGCAGGCTGGCCGGTCGATGTGCAGAAGCCGCGCGTGAGATTAAGAACATTATTGGGTTATCGGTGACCAAGGTTGAGGAGGGTTCGGCACTGGTGGCTGACGCCGGGCAAACCATGCAGGACATTGTGCGCAGCGTGGGTGAAGTGGCCGATGTGATTGAGGAAATCCGTGTTGCAGCGAACGACCAACGCGAAGGTATCAGTTTGATCAGCACAGCTATGACCGGAATCGACCAGGCCACGCAACAGAACGCTGCCATGGTGGAAGAGTCGGCTGCAGGGGCCTTAAGCCTGAGTGAAGAAACCCGCCATCTGCGTCAGGCTCTGGAAGGATTCCAATTAGGTGATTCTAAGAAAAAAGTGCTTCCGGCCCTTGCTGGGTGAGCACGAGTAGCTATCGAAAGTATAGCTATTCAGCGGGCTGTATGTCACCACAGCCGTGGCCTTCGGGCAAGCCCAGTGAGCACCAGCCAGCGTCAAAAAGTGTGTCCAGCAACTTTTGAAATCCAAATAGGTTCCAGAACATGGCAATTCCCCTGTGGTTGGTTGGCAATGGGTCTGAAGATATTGGCTGCTTGTGAAATGGTTATGACGATTCGGTGTCAAAGTCGTGTCGGTGTGCGGCGTGCAAGCCAGTGAGCCCGTTGCAGGGCCAGGAACTCCAGCAGCCCCCAGAGCAGAAGGGCGGGGACTGCAATCCATCGGATAAAGGCGATTCGGTACGTCATGGAAATGACCTTAGTGGCCATGTGTGACAGGCTTGTGTCAGGCTGCAAAAAGCCACACTTTCACCGATTCCACTGTGCACCACCCAATCTGACCGCTATGCTCGGCTGCCGTGGCACCTCCTGAACTTCCCGAACTCTCCGCGCTGGAACGCATCATGGAGCTCGGTGCCGGGCATTTGCAGTCCCGCGTAGTGCGAACCGCCACCCTGCCGGGTGGGGCGACTTATCCCATCTACGCGGTGATGCTGGGTAACGCGGATCCCGCGGTGCCTGCAGTGGGCTACTTCGGCGGCGTGCATGGTCTGGAGCGCATTGGCTCGGAGGTGGTCATTGCCTACCTGCAAAGCCTGGTAATGCGACTGCAATGGGACAGCACCTTGCACCAGCAACTTGAATCCGTGCGGATGGTGTTCATGCCCATCGTCAATCCCGGCGGCATGTGGCTGGGAACGCGTGCCAACCCGAGAGGCGTAGACCTGATGCGCAACGCACCAGTGGATGCGCTGGAGCCGGTTCCGTTTCTGGTGGGTGGGCAGCGTATGAGTGCACGCTTGCCCTGGTACCGCGGTGCGGTGTCCAGCGCGATGGAAGTGGAAAACGAGGCGGTCGCCGAGGTGGTGTCCTCGGAAATGCTGCACCGGCAATTCAGCGTGGCGGTGGATTGCCACTCTGGCTTTGGCACCCGCGATCGCATCTGGTTCCCATACGCACATACCCGGACGCCGATTGGTCACCTTGCTGAGGTGCATGCACTCAAAAGCATTTTTGCCCAGTCGCACAGCCACCACCGCTACACCTTCGAGCCCCAGAGTCAGCAGTACCTGGCGCACGGTGACCTGTGGGACCATCTGTACCGCAAGGCCTGTGAAGTCAACCGGGGTGTTTTCCTGCCCCTGACACTGGAAATGGGGTCATGGTTGTGGGTAAAAAAGAACCCGCGGCAGCTGTTTTCTCGCCACGGTATTTTCAATCCGCTCATTGAGCACCGGCAGCAGCGGGTGCTGCGCCAGCACCAGCAATTTCTGGATTTCCTGTCCCGGGCTGCCTGTGGCCATCACCTGTGGCTACCGCAGGCTGATACCCGCGCGCAACACCACGCACAAGCGCTGCAGGACTGGTATTGAAAATGATGGACGACTGGATCTTGCTGCGGGGTCTGGTGCGGGAGAGTCGCCATTGGGGTGGCTTTGTCCACGAGTTTGAGCAAGTAGTACCCAACGCGCATGCAGTGTTGCTGGACCTGCCTGGCAACGGGGCGCGCTGTTCGGAGGTCAGTCCCGCCACTGTGAGGGAAATGGTTGAGGCCTATCGAGCACAGTTATGCATCATGGGGAAATCCGCACCGTACCGGATTTTGGCTATCTCCATGGGTGGCATGGTGGCGGCAGAGTGGTCCCGGCGGTATCCCGATGAAGTGGCAATGCAGGTGCTTATCAACACCAGCATGCGGCCTTTTAGTTCGTTTTACCGTCGGCTGCGACCCGCCAATTACCTGCCCTTGCTGTGGCTGTTGGCGACGCGCGCGCAACCCGTGCAGTGGGAGACAGCTATTTTGCGGATGACCACCAATCACCCACATGAAGAGGTCTTGTCGTATTGGTGCGCCCTGCGAGCGCAATCTCCAGTGGCTGTCAAAAGCCTGCTGCGGCAGCTGTGGGCAGCTGCGACCTACCGCGCCTCCACCGCGCCGCCTGCCGCAGCGACACTGGTGCTGGCCAGTGCACAGGATCGTCTGGTCTCGGTGGATTGCTCACGCGCGCTGGCCTCCCGTTGGCAGGTGCCCCTTGCCATTCATCCGTCCGCAGGACATGACCTGACGCTGGATGGTGGGTTGTGGGTTGCACAACAAGTGCAAGGGTGGCTGGACAATGGGGTGCGGTCATGAAGATGTCACAGAGTCAGCCTATGCTCAATAAATGTCACACATTGAGGACCCGGCTGGAGAAGAATCCATGATTCCCGTGTTTCCTCGACGCAAGTCAATATGGAATAACACCAAGCTGACGAGAGGTCTTGAAATGAACGTTGTCCCAATTACCGGTGGGGCTGGTCCACTGGAAGAGGTGCTGCGTACCGGGGGACTGTATCCCGTATTTCAGCCGATTGTTGCCTTGGAAGATGCATCCATCTACGCGCACGAAGCGCTGATCCGTGGGCCGCAGGGAACACCGCTACATCGTCCGGATGCCTTGCTGAGTGCTGCTACGCAGGAAGACCTGAGTGTGGAGTTTGAATACGCCTGTGTGATCGCTGCCATGCGGACCTGGGGGCGTATCAAGGCGCCGGGGCGTCTCTTTGTCAACATGAGCGCCAATGTGTTGACCGCTCTTTTCAATGAGCACGGACCGGCGAACCTGCTTGACGTCATTGCCAGGGCTGGCGTGATGCCACGGATGCTGGTGCTGGAAATCACCGAGCACGAACGTGTCGATGACATGGACCATCTGGCAGATGTGGTGAGGCAGGTGCGTTCCGCGGGCATATCACTTGCGCTCGATGACTTTGGTGATGGGCGTTCCAGCTTGCGCCTGTGGTCCCAGCTCAAGCCGGAGGTAGTCAAGATTGACAAGTATTTCACCAAGGACATTTACCGGCACGGCGACAAGCTCAAGACGATTCAGGCCCTGCAACAAATTGCTTCCATCTTTGGTACCCAACTGGTTGCTGAAGGTATAGAAACCGCCGAGGACATGCGTGTCTTGCGCGATCTGGGCATTGCTTTTGGACAAGGCTATTTTCTGGGCCATCCCGACCGGCAGCCTGCGCACTATCTCAATGTGCAGTCACAACGCGTGTTAGGTGAGCGGCATATTGCGGTGTTTCCCGAACAGAGTCGGGCTAGGGTGGGTGGGCAGTTGCGAAACCTGTCCCTGGTGTTGGCACAGCCAGTGCGGGTGGAATCGACCAACGATGAGTTGGCTGCCATTTTTCTCGCTGATCCCACATTGCACGCGGTTGCCTTTCTGGAGGGTGATCGTCCCACGGGCATCATTAACCGAGTACTGTTCATGAACGAGTACTCCAAACTCTACTACCGGGAGATTTGGGGACGCAAATCGTGTGCTGCCCATGTGAACCGGCAGCCTCGCCTGATTGAACGCGACCACAGTGTGGATGAACTCATCGGCATCTTGACTTCGCAGGACCAGCGCTACCTCACCGATGGGTTTATAGCGACTGAAAATGGCCGCTACGTCGGTCTGGGAACTGGTGACCAGTTGGTGCGGTCTGTCACGGAGACCCGCATTGAGGCTGCGCGGCACGCCAATCCGCTGACCTTTCTCCCGGGCAATATTCCGATCACACAGCACATGGATCGCCTGCTGAAAAAGCAGACTCGGTTTGTAGCGTGCTATGCCGATCTCAACAATTTCAAACCATTCAATGATTACTATGGTTACTGGCGTGGAGACGAAATGATTTGTCTGTTGGCTCGTATTGCGATGGAGCAATGCGATCCGCAGCGTGATTTCCTGGGCCACGTGGGTGGCGATGATTTCATCATGCTGTTCCAGAGCGAAGACTGGCGGGAACGTTGCGACAGGGTCGTGCAGGAATTTAATACGCAAGCCGTGGCGCTGTTCGATACCGAAGCGCGCGCAGCGGGTGGGATTGAGGCAGAGGACCGCCACGGTGTCACGCGGTTTTTCCCATTTACTACGCTGTCTGTTGGTGCGATCGCCATAGACCCGCTGCGGTATACGCGGGCTGAAGAGGTTGCAAATGCGGCTGCGTTAGCCAAGCACGACGCCAAGCAGGCTGGAGGGGGTGTTTTCCAGCGAGCAGGTTAGTTGACGCCTTCGAGTTCCAGCGACCACGGCGTTTTTTGCCATGCAATGACTTCTTCCCGCAGCAGATAGGCGGATTGTGGATAGGCAGCGGCCCATCCTTCGCGGCAGCGCAATTGCAACCGGGTGTCGTCGTGGGGTGAGCGCTGCAGCGTCATGCCACCAAGATCTGGGTCCCGCCGGGCGTGGCACAGGATGACTGACAGACGCAGCGCCATGAGCTGAACGGCCAACTCACTGTCGTCCAGCGCATTTTCCAGTTTGCGCAATTTGCCGCGGTGCCCCAGCACCAACATGCTCAGCCGGTGCATTTCCGAGAGGGAAAAGCCCATGGCGTCGGCATTGTCCAGAATATAGGCGCCGTGCTTGTGGTAGTCGCTGTGAGAAATATGGCTGCCAATTTCATGGAGCTGCGCAGCCCAGTTAAGTTTGCGGACCAAGCGGTCCGGCTCGGGGTGGTCGGCATCAACGTGTGCAGTGCCTATCTGCTCAAACAAATGGGTGGCAACCTTGCCCACCCGTTTGCCATGCACCGTGTCCACATTAAATTTGCTGGCCAGACGCTCAACGCTTTTCAGTCGTAAATCGCCCGTGCTACCGGTATCGCCCAACAGGTCACAGATCAGGCCATGGCGCAGACCGCCTGCAGCCTTCTCCATAGACTGGATCCCCAGCAGCTTAAACACCGCGCGCATGACACTCACGCCCCCGCCAATGATGGCCTTGCGGTCTTCTCGCATGCCGCCGAGCCGCAGGTTGTCCACACTGCGTGCAGCGAGCAGACGCTCCAGCAGCCAGTTCAGACCCTCCTGTGTGATCGCTCCTTCTGGCCATCCAGCAGCCACCAATACGTCACCAATGGCACCAACCGTTCCAGCAGAGCCGTAGGCTGCGTCCCAGTGGTTGGGGTGGTAGGCATCAAATGCTTCGTCCAGTACTGCCGTGGCGGCAATTTCTGCCATTTCAAAAGCTTTTTTGGTAAACAGGTTGTCTGCGAAATACCGCTTGGACCAGGCAATGCTGCCAACCCGGAATGACTCCATCACCCGGGGTTGCAGGCCATGGCCCAGAATGAGCTCCGTCGATCGGCCGCCAATGTCGATCACCAGCCTGCGCTCCCGGCTGGCCGGCAGCATGTGGGCGACGCCCTGGTAGATCAGCCGGGCTTCTTCCCGGCCAGAAATCACATCGATCGGGAATCCCAACACTTTGTTTGCCTTGGTCAGGAATTCATCGCGGTTGCGCGCCTCCCGCAAGGTCTGGGTGGCTACCGCCCGAACTTCAGAGGGTTTGAACCCCGCCAGCCGCTCACCAAACCGTGCCAGGCAATCCCAGCCCGCCTGCATGGCCTGGGGGGTCAAATTGCGGTCTTCATCCAGTCCGCCGCCTTGGCGCACGGTTTCCTTGAGGTACTCCGCCCGGCGAAACTCGCCATGGTCGACCGAACCGATCTCGAGGCGAAAACTGTTCGATCCCAGATCGACGGCGGCGAGGCGATTTCCAGTTGGCATGGATTTGGTTTTCTTTGGTGGAGTTCGCGCATGAGCATAGCATTCGGCCTTGGCCGCTGGCGCGCGCGGACGCCGCTTAACCGACGATACGACCGTCATGGGACAGCATGCTCTGTGTGACAAAGGATCCGCTGCGGCGTTTGCCGTCCAGTTCAATGCGAAAGCCGCCAAGTTCAGCCGATGAACGTCTTTGCAGTGCGGCCATCAGACTGGCACGTGTTACGCCACCTTCCAGTGACTGCAGCGTTTCGAAAACATAGCGGCTGGCGATGAATCCAGCGAGCCCTTGTGGTGTTGGCGGTTCGTCAAACAGTCTGGACAGACTGGAGCGGTATGCGCGAACGACCGCTGAACTGGTGTTGACCAGCGGCACGACCTGGGTCGCGATCACGGGCACCTGGCGTGACATGCCCGCTTGTGAAAGTGTTTGCAGGTTGACGTCGGACATGGCAATGACATAGCGCATGGCGGCCTGTTTCTCGATCCCCTGTGAAAACTGCAGCAACTCCGGCGTACCGCCCAGAAAAATAAGAATGCGCGGGCTTTGCGGCGTGAGCGACTGTGCAAGTTTCTGCAAATCGGCGGAGGGACCGTATGTAATCAGACGCATGCCCAGCGTGGTGGCCGTACGCTGCACATCCTGGTGGTAGTCCGTGTGTTCGGCGGGAGAGGCATACACGGCGCCCAACTCAGAGACGCCTGCCAATGACAGGGTCCGAACGGCATGGGAAATCTGGTCCTGACGTGACGCAAATATGGGAAAAGTGTTGTCTCCCGCGTTGAGTTGGGTGTTCTGCAGCCAAGGTGCAATGTGGGGAATGTCAGGTGCCTCGTGGCGCAGTAGTTCCGTAAGTCGTGCAGCAACGCGCCCACCCACCGTACCCACGAAGGCCAAAACGCCGGCCTGACTCCTGAATGTATCCAGGGCCAGGCGCAGGCTGGCATCACTACCGTCCACTTCCACCGTTTTGTGCTGGACCTGGCGCCCTCTGACACCGCCACTGGCGTTGATGTCTTGCCAGGCCACGCGAGAGCCAACGACAAAATCCTTTGAAACTTCGATCTGACCTGCGGATGTATCCGCAACCTGCACCACGGTGAGTGCCCTGCCGGCACCCTCAACTTTTCCGTTTTGCGCCCAGACGGGTACGACACCCATAGCGGTCAGGCCGCCCAGGCAATGAATGGCCATACGGCGACCGGGATTGAATTGCAACGACATACAGGGGTTTGTTCTCGTGAACAATGCACATTTGCTATCAATAAAATAGCTGCAGATGCACTGTTTTATGGGGCTGAAGCCCAATTTCATTACTATTTCTTGATCGGAGGCATCAGCACGCAGTCGATGATGTGGACTGCGCCATTGGTGGTGGTCAGGGTGGCCCGCGTGACAACCGCTTTTTCTATCGTGACCATGTCGCCGGCTTTGGAAAGGTCGATCTTCGCGCCGTTCATGGTCTTCAGGGTTCCGAGGACTACTGTCATAGCAGCGTGATGGGAAAAATCAAAAAATCACTGGTGTTCATCAGGGTTTGTTCTTTGAAAAGAAGCCCGAGCGTAAGAACTTAGTGTGTCATTTACATGACATGTGTTTGAATATCGGGTGACATTCAGGTTTTACTGGACCGGGCGAAAGAAATTTTTTGTCACATTACTGACATAAAATTTTCTTACAGTGCACCTGTTCTTCAACCAACCTAACGAGGTTTTACATGCACGTTTCCTTCAAATTGCCGCTGCTGTCGCTTGCAATGGCTTCTACCCTGGGTTTTGCTGGTTTGGCCGGCGCGCAGGAGATTACCGGTGCTGGCGCTACATTCCCCGCACCCGTCTATGCCAAGTGGGCCTCTGACTACAACAAGGCAACGGGCGTCAAAGTCAATTACCAGTCCATTGGTTCCGGTGGTGGCATCAAGCAGATCGACTCCAAAACGGTGGACTTTGGTGCTTCTGACATGCCCCAGACCGACGAAGTGCTCAAAGCCAAGGGTCAAATGCAGTTCCCCACCGTCATGGGTGGCGTGGTGCCCGTGATCAATGTCAAGGGCATTGAGCCGGGACAACTCAAGCTCAATGGACAGGTGTTGGCCGACATCTTTCTGGGAAAAATTTCCAAGTGGAACGATCCCGCTATCAAGGCGCTGAACCCCACTTTGCCGCTGCCTGATGCGGCCATCGCTCAAGTGCGCCGTGCGGATGGTTCTGGTACTACTTTCATTTTCACCAACTACCTGAGCAAGGTGAGTGCCGAGTGGAAAGCCAAAGTGGGCGAGGGCACTGCTGTGAACTGGCCAGTGGGTGCCGGCGGTAAAGGTAACGAAGGTGTTGCAGCCTTTGTGGGCCGTTTGCCGAATTCGATGGGGTACGTGGAGTACTCTTATGTGAAACAGAACAAAATGAACTATGCAGTGATGCAAAACTCTGCAGGCCATTTTGTGAAGCCTGAAGACGACACATTCAAGGCTGCCGCAGCCGGTGCCGACTGGGCCAAATCGTTCTACCAGATCCTGACCAACCAGCCTGGCAAAGACGCTTGGCCCATCAGTGGTGCTACGTATATCCTGATGCATGTCAAGCAGGATAAGCCCGCAAACGCAACGGAAACACTGAAGTTCTTTAGCTGGGCCTACAAGAACGGCGAAAAAGCGGCTGCCGAACTGGACTATGTGCCCATGCCCAAGCCAGTGATTGCAGCGATTGAGAAAGCCTGGGGCGAAATCAAGGACACTTCCGGCAAGCCAGTCGCATTCAAGTAAGTTGAGGTTTTCCCCATGTCTTCGATCCTTGCACATGGGGAAGCCCCATTTATAGCCAATCAGCCGGGGCGCGCCATGTCAAAACCACCGCCTGTGAAGCAAGCCCGCTCCGGTCCTCTGGCCGACAGAATCTTTGGATTCCTGGCCAAGGGTGCCGCGTTACTCACCCTGGCGTTGTTGTTTGCCATTCTGTTGTCCCTGACGATCAGCGCCTGGCCGGCAATCAGCAAATACGGGTTGAGCTTCCTGACCAGTACCAAGTGGGACCCGGTGCAGGAAGAGTTTGGCGGTCTGGTGATGATTTACGGCACGATTTCCACGTCCATCATTGCCTTGCTGATCGCAGTACCGGTGAGTTTTGGCATTGCGCTGTTTCTGACCGAACTTTCTCCAGCCTGGCTCAAGCGTCCATTGGGAACCGCGATTGAGTTGTTGGCAGCGGTGCCGTCCATTGTTTATGGTATGTGGGGTCTGCTGGTGTTTGGCCCGGTCTTGGCGACCTATGTACAACAGCCGCTGCAAGCAGCCCTGACCGGTGTTCCGTATCTGGGTGCGTTTGTATCCGGCCCGCCAGTAGGTATCGGCATTTTGTCGGCCGGTATCATTTTGGCCATCATGATCATTCCCTTCATTTCTGCGGTCATGCGCGATGTTTTTGAGGTAACACCACCCTTGCTAAAGGAGTCGGCCTACGGACTGGGTGCCACCACCTGGGAGGTCGTTTCCAAGGTGGTGCTGCCGTACACCAGAACTGGTGTCATTGGCGGCATCATGCTGGGCCTGGGCCGTGCGATTGGAGAGACCATGGCAGTCACGTTTGTGATTGGCAACTTCAATCAGCTCGATTCCCTGAGCCTGTTTCAGGCCGCCAACAGCATTACATCCGCACTTGCCAATGAATTTGCCGAAGCGGGCGAAGGCCTGCACCAGGCGTCCCTGATGTACCTGGGACTGGTGCTCTTCTTCATTACGTTTGTTGTTTTGTCGCTTTCCAAGATGCTGCTGTCTCAGTTGCGCAAGAGTGAAGGAGCCAAGACTTGAGCACCTCACTGGAACAACTCAATGGCACGCGCGCTGCGAAATTTGCACAGCGCAAGCGGGTCAATACCGTGGCCACTGGCCTGGCGCTGGCGGCCATGGCCTTTGGCTTATTCTGGCTCTTCTGGATCCTGTGGGAAACCATTCGCCTGGGATTTGAGGGCATGACGGTGGCGACCCTGACCCAGATGACGCCGCCACCGAACGAAGAAGGTGGGCTGGCCAACGCCATTTATGGCTCGTTCCTGATGGTCTTGCTGGCCACCTGTGTGGGTACCCCGATCGGCGTAATGGCCGGTATTTATCTGGCTGAATTCGACTCCAAGAGCTTGTTGGCCTCCACGACACGGTTTGTCAATGACATCCTGCTGTCTGCGCCATCTATCGTGGTGGGCCTGTTTGTGTATGCGGTGGTTGTTTCGCGGTTCAAGTCCTTCTCGGGCTATGCAGGCATTCTGGCCTTGTCTCTGATCGTGATTCCAGTGGTGATCCGCACCACCGAGAACATGCTGCAACTGGTGCCCGCCGGCTTGCGCGAAGCGGCCTATGCGCTGGGTGCTCCCAAGTGGAAAGTGATTCTGAGCATTACGCTCAAGGCGGCCCGTTCCGGTGTGATTACCGGCGTTCTGCTGGCCGTGGCCCGTATTGCTGGTGAAACCGCGCCCTTGTTGTTCACTGCGCTCAGCAACCAGTTTTGGACGTCTTCCTTAAGTGAGCCTATGGCCAGCTTGCCGGTCACCATTTTCAAGTTTGCGATGAGCCCCTACGAAAACTGGCAAAAGTTGGCCTGGGCTGGCGTTTTTCTCATCACCCTGGCCGTGCTGGCCCTCAATATTCTGGCGCGCGTGCTAAGTCGCGGAAAAGACTGACGCCCAACGAATGCCTCTGGAAATTACACTTATGTCACCCAATGTATCTGCTCCCGAGAAGACAAAGATCGCGGTCAAGGACCTGAATTTTTTCTACGGCAAGTTCCACGCGCTCAAGGGGATCAATATGCAGATTCCCGAAAATAAGGTGACGGCTTTCATTGGCCCGTCGGGGTGTGGCAAGTCCACTTTACTGCGCATCTTCAACCGCATGTTTGAGCTGTACCCCGAACAGCGCGCTGAAGGCCAGATATGGTTGGATGGCGAAAACCTGCTCACTAGCAAAGAAGATGTGGCTTTGCTGCGCGCCAAGGTGGGTATGGTGTTTCAGAAGCCAACACCATTTCCCATGTCGATTTACGACAACATTGCTTTTGGCGTGAAACTGTTCGAGAACCTTAACAAAACCGATATGGAAGAGCGTGTGGAGTGGGCGCTACGCAAGTCCGCGCTCTGGACTGAGGTCAAGGACAAGCTGCAACAAAGCGGCAGCAGTCTGTCTGGAGGACAGCAGCAACGCCTGTGCATTGCCCGTGGCATTGCCATCAAGCCCGAAGTGCTGCTGCTGGATGAGCCGTGTTCTGCACTTGACCCGATTTCCACTGCCAAGGTTGAAGAACTGATCGTCGAGCTCAAGGAAGACTACACGGTGGTCATCGTGACGCACAACATGCAGCAGGCCGCGCGTTGCAGCGACTACACCGCCTATATGTACCTGGGTGATCTGGTGGAGTTTGGCTCGACTGAACAGATGTTCTTCAAGCCCACCCGCAAGGAAACAGAAGACTACATTACCGGCCGATTCGGCTAATGAGGAGACCACATGCCCGATAAGCACCTGTCAACACAGTTTGACTCCGAACTCACATCCGTCTCCAGTCGCGTTATGGAGCTGGGCGGTCTGGTGGAGTCCCAGATCAGGCAGGCCATTTATGCGCTGTCCCAATTTAGTGTCGAAGTGGCCAACGAAGTATCTGCCAACGAGTCGCGTGTGAACGCGATGGAGGTCGAAATTGACCATCTCCTGTCGACCATCATTGCACGACGCCAGCCCACAGCCGGAGATTTGCGCCTGCTGATTGCCATCTCCAAAACAACGGCCAATCTGGAGCGCGTGGGTGACGAAGCCGAGAAGATTGCTCGCATGGTGCGCAGCATTATCCAGAGTGGTGCACCGCGCTCATTACCCTCGTTGGAATTGCGTGTTGCCTCGGATTTGGCCTCGGGTTTGCTCAACAAGGCGCTGGATGCTTTTGCGCGGCTTGATGTCAATGCCGCAGTGTCCATTCTGAAAGAAGATGATCTGATTGATGCCGAGTTTGACGGCTTCGTGCGCAAGCTCATCACCTACATGATGGAAGATCCTCGCATGATTTCCCCTAGCCTGGACTTGCTGTTTCTGGCTAAGGCCATTGAGCGTATTGGTGACCATGCTAAGAACATCGCCGAGTTCATCATCTATGTGGTCAAGGGCGAGGACGTGCGCCATGCCAGCATGGAAAAAATCGAGTCGGTGGTCCGATGAGATCCATGCCAGCAGTGCTTGTGGTGGAGGATGAGCCGGCCATAGCGGAGCTGGTTGCCGTGAATCTGCGACACAACGGGTTTCGCACCACCTGGGCCATGGACAGTGCAAGCGCGCAGCGGGAAATCGATGCGGGGGTGCCCGACCTAATTTTGTTGGACTGGATGCTCCCTGGTGACAGTGGCATGGTTTTGGCGAAGCGCTGGCGTGCCCATCCGCGTACCAAGGATGTGCCCATCATCATGCTCACAGCACGCGGGGACGAGTCGGACCGGGTCGCGGGTCTGGATGCCGGCGCCGATGACTACATCGCAAAGCCTTTCTCCACCAAAGAGTTGCTGGCACGGGTGCGGGCGGTCTTGCGCCGCAAGGCGCCTGAACCGGTCGGCGAGTCCGTAACCGTAGGGCAGCTGACACTGGATCCTGCCACCCATCGCGTCAGTTTTGCCAATCAGCCACTGAAGCTCGGACCCACAGAATTCAAGCTACTGCACTTCATGATGAACAGCGCCGAGCGTGTGCACAGTCGTGCGCAGTTGCTCGACAAAGTGTGGGGTGATCACGTGTACATTGAAGAACGCACGGTGGATGTGCATGTCAAGCGATTGCGCGAGGCCATGCTTCAGGCCGGCTGCATGGTCGAAACCGTGCGGGGCGCCGGCTATCGCCTGACCTCGAAACCGGAGAACGGAATTCCTGCGGCAGAAAAAGCAGGCGCCTGAGCGCGGTAGCTTCACCCATGTTCTGGCGGATTGTTTCCTTCCTACTTTGCCAAGCCGTACCTGCAGTGGCCGGTTGGTTTCTTGCTGACTCAGAGAACAGATTGCCTGTTTCAATGGCCCTGGCCCTGCTGGGGGCTTACTGCTGGCTGGTGCTCGATGCCTGGCGTGGCTTCAAGCTCCTGCAGTGGTTGCGCGTCGGAGACACGGCCAGCACGCCACTGAGCAGTGGGCTTTGGGGGGAAGCATTTGAACGGGTGCGCAAGCTGGTACGTACACGCGACCGGGCGCTGGTGGAAAGTGACGGCCGGCTGCAGGACTTTCTCGCGGCAATGCAGGCATCTCCCAACGGGGTTGTTTTGCTGGATGCGGATGGGCGCATTGAGTGGTTCAACCAGACTGCGGCGGCCCATTTCGGTTTTGTTGCCCAACGGGATCTGCTTCAACACTTCGGCAATTTGGTGCGAGACCCTGGGTTTGCAAGTTACTTTGCCACACGCGATTTCAGAACCGATGTGGTCATGCCCGGGCGTGCACATTCGAGTACCAAGCCCGTCAAGCTGTCTGTTCAATTGCATCCCTATGGCGAAGGGCGCAGCCTTCTTTTGTCGCGTGACATCACCGCGGTCGAGCAGGCAGAGGCGATGCGACGGGATTTTGTGGCCAATGTGTCGCACGAGATCCGCACGCCGTTGACGGTACTGGCCGGATTTGTGGAAACCCTGCAGAGTCTGCCGCTAGATGCACAGGAGCGGCAGCGTTACCTGAGCCTGATGGCACAACAGGCCGACCGCATGCAAACACTGGTGAGTGACTTGCTGATGCTGTCCCGCCTGGAGGGCAGTCCACTTCCACCGGTGCAGGAATGGGTGCCTGTCAAAGTCCTCATGGGCCAGTGCCAGCAGGAAGCCCATGACCTGTCAATGGTTCTGTGGAAAGACGCGCAGCTTATCTCTTTTGCTGTGGATGAGGGGTACGAGATTGCTGGGTCTATGGCAGAACTGCATAGTGCCATGTTCAATCTGATTGGAAATGCTATCCGTTACACGCCGCCTGACAAATCCATTCAGGTGCGTTGGCGCCAGATGCCCGACGGCAGCGCGGTGTTTAGTGTGGAAGACCATGGCACCGGGATAGCACCCGAACATCTGCCACGACTGACAGAGCGCTTCTACCGCGTGGACAGAAGCCGTTCGCGGGAGACAGGTGGCACGGGGCTGGGGCTGGCGATTGTCAAGCATGTCACCCAGCGCCATGGCGCTGAACTTGGCATTGCAAGCACGCCGGGCGCGGGCTCTACTTTCAGCATCACCTTTCCGGCTTCACGTGTTCGCCGTATGGCGCAAGCTGTCCTCAGCGATACGTCCGTCACCGTTGCCTGAACAGCAGGACGGACTGATTTGCATCCGTAGGGTGTTTAATGGGAACCACTAGATTCCACTGGCGGTTGTCAAGTTTTGCAGGCGGTGCCATGTCCGGGCCTGATTCTGCGAGCAACCAGGGGCAGGACGGTGTGCCCTGCATGGGTTTGAGTTGCAGGTTGCCATAAAACTGGAACGCCGCGATCTGACCCTGGTTCAATCCGACTGTTTCGACACACGCCGCCGGCGTTATCTTTCCGACTGTTTGCTCAACCAATACCCTGTAGCCCTGCGCATAGTTGAGCAAAGGCATCCACAGGGTCATTAGCAGCAGCCAGCACAGGGCGGCGCCGCCTGCGGGCAGAACCAGGCTTTTCCATATGGCGGCCCGATGGCGGCCAACGCGCCAATGCACCAGCCACGCCCAGACCAAAGTAGCAGCCAGTGCAAAGGTGAGCGAAAGCAGTGAGAAGCTGGATACAAAACCCGGTGCCAGACGTGCCACATTGGCGGCTGGCTGGCTGGGATAGCCGGTATGCATGGCTATCCACACCACCCAGATGGTGAAGGCGCAGCCGGAAAAAAAGAGCAGGGTAAACCAGTCGATCAGGGCTGCCACCTGACGTTTGAGGGTAGGTAGCGCAAACGCCGCCAGTGTGGCCAGCGGCGGCAAAGCAAGCAAAAGCGTGCGGTCTGAAGAGCCGGTGGTCAGGGTTGCGGCGACGGTCACACTGCAAAGCCACGCTGGCAGGGCCAGGTGCCGACTTATTTGCAGGCTGAAGAGTTGGTGGCGCCAGCGCCAGAGCGTCCACAGGGCCAGAGGCCATGCGGGCCAGGTGAACCAGATGAGCAATTGGGCATAGCCATTCCAGTCCGCCCACGTGGCCTGGGGCACGGCGATTTTCCATCGCCACAGGTCCAGTGCAGCGGCAACGCCACCTGCGATGGCAGCTACCAGCAAAATGCCCATGGCTTCCAGGGTTACCTCTCTGTCCTGGCGTGTGGGAACAGTTTCCCGGGTGCGCTCCAGAATGTGGATCACACCACTACCCAAGCCCCACAGCGTCGCCATGGCGGGTGCTCCTGACAGCGCCATTCCCAGCAGGCCAACGGTGATTGCCAGACCTGAAGCAAACCGGTGATACGCCAGTGCCGCTGCACCATAGAAGAAAAGTGACGCGAATCCAAGTTGTGCCAGTGCCGGTGTGGTTTCGTGGGAGAGTTGCGCCAGCCCCAGGCAGGCAATCAGTGCCAGGAGCGCACCGTCGGCCATGGCGCGGGCATAGTCTTTGGGCAGGGCTTCACCACCAAACGCAAACGCCACCGGCTGTGCCTTGGGGTCGCGCCCGAGGTAGTAAGTGCCATACCATGTGGCAACCAGTGTCAGGGTTAACAGCAGGCCGAAGGGGATGCGCACCACAAAGTCAGCAGCCATCCAACCGGGAGCGATCTGCATCGCCCAGGCCCCCAACCAGTAGGGCAGCAGCGCCGGACTCTCAGGCGGGGCTCCCATAAGCGAAGGCATCCACCAGGAGGTAGAGCCCTGTAGCAGTTCTGCCATGACCCCCAGGCTTGCCATATCGGCACTCTTCCATCCGTCGCGCCCGAAGAAACCGGGCAGCACATAGGCAACGCAGAACAGCACAAGTGCCAGGCGTGGCAGGCGCCGGGCAGCTGCTTGCGTGACGATGGCGGGGGTGGGGTGGTTCACGGACGGGAGCGAAGGGGCAGGCCGAAAAAAAAGCAGCTCGGTTTGCCGGGCTGCTTCTGATGACGGACTCAGGCAAAAAACCTGAAGCCGGCTTACTTGGCTGCGGTCTTGCCGAAGCGGTTGCGGAACTTCTCCACGCGGCCACCCATGTTGTCCACGGACTTTTGGGTACCCGTGTAAAAGGGATGCGATTCGCTGGTGGTATCGAGCTTGAAGAGGGGCAGCTTGCGGCCGTCTTCCATGTCGATCATTTCCTTGGTGTTGGCGCAGGAACGGGTCACGAATTTGAATCCATTGGACATGTCCTGGAAGCACACTTCGCGGTAATTGGGGTGAATGCCTTCTTTCATACTCTTCTCCATCAGTTGCGAGAGCCGCGCCGGACCATCCAGCGTACTTGTCGCGAAAACCCAAAATTATAACGTATCCAAAGCGCGCACCGCCGGGCCGCCCCAAGGCGCGAAGGCCCCCATGGGAGGCAGGGCGCTACACGCAGTGAGCAACCGTGGGGGCCCCAGGTTCACCCGCCACGACGCATCATGTCGAAGAACTCGTTATTGGTCTTGGTGGCACGCATCTGCTTGAGCACCATTTCCATCGCTTCCACTTCATCCATGTTGTAGAGGAACTGGCGCAGGATGCGGGTTTTCTGCAAAATTTCTGGCTGCAGCAGCAACTCTTCGCGGCGTGTTCCGCTGCGGTTGAGCTGGATGGACGGGAACACGCGCTTTTCGTACAGACGACGGTCCAGGTGGATTTCGGAGTTGCCGGTGCCCTTGAACTCCTCGAAGATCACTTCATCCATGCGGCTGCCAGTATCGACCAGCGCGGTGGCGATGATGGTCAAGCTGCCGCCTTCTTCCACGTTGCGGGCCGCGCCCAGAAAGCGTTTGGGGCGTTGCAGGGCATTGGCGTCTACACCGCCGGTCAGCACCTTGCCGGAGCTGGGCACAACGTTGTTATAGGCGCGGGCCAGGCGGGTGATGGAGTCCAGCAGGATCACCACGTCTTTCTTCAATTCAACCAGGCGCTTGGCGCGTTCGATCACCATCTCGGCCACGTGCACGTGACGGGCGGCGGGTTCATCAAAGGTGGATGCAATCACCTCACCTTTGACGGTGCGCTGCATCTCGGTCACTTCTTCCGGGCGCTCGTCAATCAGGAGCACCATCAGGTAGCTGTCGGGGTAGTTGGCGGAAATGGCGTGGGCAATGTGCTGCATCATCACCGTCTTGCCGCTTTTGGGCTGCGCCACGATCAGGGCACGTTGGCCTTTACCAATAGGCGCAATGATGTCGATCACGCGGCCGGTGATATTTTCTTCGCCCTTCATGTCCTGCTCCAGGCGCATCTGCACCTTGGGAAACAGCGGGGTCAGGTTCTCAAACATGACTTTGTGCTTGTTACCTTCGGGCGGTCCGCCGTTAACCTTGTCGAGCTTGTTCAGCGCGAAGTAGCGCTCGCCGTCCTTGGGCGTGCGCACTTCACCTTCAATCATGTCGCCGGTGTGAAGGTTGAAGCGGCGTACCTGGCTGGGGCTGATGTAGATGTCGTCGGTGCTGGCGGTGTAGCTGGTGTCCGGGCTGCGCAGGAAGCCAAAACCATCGGGCAATATTTCCAGCACGCCATCCGCAATGATCTGTTCACCGGCGCGCGCACGCTTCTTGATGATCGCAAACATCAGCTCCTGCTTGCGCATGCGGCCCGTGTTTTCAATCTCAAGTTCTTCGGCTTGCTTGAGGACTTCAGACACGTGCAGTGCCTTGAGTTCGTTTAAGTGCATGGAGTGTGTCCCGACGGGGAGTGGACCGGAATAACGGTAGTTTGTAGAAAATTCAGGGGGGTTGGGGAGAGGCAAGACCGGTAGTCTGGCCTCCTCGTTCTAAACCGTGAATTGGAACCCGACTTGCATAAGGCGGGTGAACTTGGCGAATTATGACAGGAAAATGCGACCGTGCTGCGGTGTCACGGTCGCGGGCTATCCGTCAGGCCAGTTGCTGGTCGATGAACGCTGTCAGCTGCGCCTTGCTCATGGCCCCAACCTTGGTGGCAGCCAGTTGACCGCCCTTGAACAGCATCAGCGTGGGAATGCCTCGGATACCGAACTTGGCAGGAATGTCGCGGTTTTCGTCAACATTCATCTTGGCAATCTGCAGCTTGCCCTGGTAGGCAGTAGACACCTCGTCAAGAATCGGGGCAATCATCTTGCAGGGACCGCACCATTCAGCCCAGTAGTCCACCAGAGTGGGTTGCTCGGATTGGAGCACATCGGCTTCAAAAGTGGCATCGGTGACGTGTTTGATGAGTTCGCTGGCCATAGTCTTTCCTTTGGGAGTTTGCATAACAGCTAAAGTTGCGGCATTGTGACAGAAACCAAGTACCCCATCGGCACAGCGCCCTCTATCGCCGGCATAGCCAAAAACGATGCTTCTGGTGCGTTGCGGGCCTTCAGCTACGGGCCTGACCACCCCGCCATGGCTTTATGGGTGCATCCCCAAACGGGTTTGCTGGTGCGTCTTGCCGGTGAAATTGCGCGCCGTGGCGCCCATGCGGCACGGGTGGTCGTGCTGTTGCCCTATGCGCAACTACTGCCGCTGGTCAGTCGACTGTGGGCTCGCCTATATCCCGACGGTTTCATGCCCCGGTTTGAAACCACCATGAACTGGAGTGCTGCCATGGGCGGCCACGACCACCAGCCCACAGACATCACATTTGATACCGGGCTAGACCATTTGACTGCACAGGCGCTGTTGGTGCAGGCCGGGCTGGGTGCCCAGCAGGATGCATTGGTGGGTCTGCTGGTGCAGTCGGCCTGGCAACTTGCACCACTGGCGGCGGCCTCCAGTCCTGGCGAACGTGCGCAGTGGGCGGCAGGTGCCCGACTGGCCGCGACTTTGGGCATGGACGGGCGTGCGCTGCAGTGGGAAGCTGCTGTGGCCCGTATTGCAGTGGAGTGGGCGGCCGCGTCGGGATACGCCAGCGATGTTCTTTTTGAAGCCACGGTACGCAATGCGGTGGATGCGCTGGTCATGGTGCAGGGGCTCTCGCCAGACCCCCTGGCCACGGGCCTTGCTGGGACTTGGGGCGACACACTGCTGGTCCTTCCCATGGCGTCCCCGGCTAAGGATGAACTTGCCGTGGCGCAGATGGGGCAGACCTGGCTGCACCCCTGTCTGGATGCAGAAGACGAAGCGCAACGCAGCGCAGCCTGCGCGCTGCGCCACATTCAGGAGGACCGCTTTCCCGTTGCGCTGGTTTCCTCGGACCGGGCGCTGACCCGGCGCATTCGCGCCTTGCTGGAAAGTGCCGGAGTATCCATGCGGGATGAGAATGGCTGGAAGCTTTCGACCAGCCGGGCTGCTGCCACAGTCATGGCACTTCTGCGCGCAGGTGTGTGGCACGCTTCGACCGATGCGGTGATGGATTGGGTAAAGAGCGCCCCGGCTTTTCAGTCGACGGTAGAGCCACTGGAGGCTGCTTTGCGTCTTAACCAGGTAGGTGACTGGCATCAGGTGCCAGACACGCCGGCGATCGCCAAAGATACTGCATTGCAGGTTGCCTGCACCACGATCGATGCGGTACGCGCGCGCTTCAACGGTGTGCGGACCCTGTCGGCCTGGCTGGTGGAGTTGCAGGGTGCCCTGCAGGACAGTGGCTTGTGGGAGTCCATCGCCACCGATGTTGCGGGTGTCCAGGTCGTGGGCAGTCTCCAATTGTCACCCGACAGCGCCGAGTCCTGGAGTCAGCTGGCCGGTAGTGCACTGTGGGCGAAGCGGCGCATGGACCTCAGCGAATTTTCTCGCTGGGTCAACCAGGCACTGGAGGGCGCCAGCTTTCAGCCCGCGTATCCGCTTGAGGAGCAAGTGGTGATTCTCCCCATGAGCCAGATGCTGGGGCGGCCATTTGCTGCGGTGGTGCTGGCCGGGTGTGACGAAGTGCGGCTGAACCCCGGCGCCGAGCCGCCAGGGGGCTGGACTGCGGCGCAGCGTAAGGCCTTAGGGCTGACATCGCGTGACACACTGGATGCATTACTCCATGCGGCCTGGGCGTATGCGCTGCAATCGCCGGTGTGTGACGTGCTCTGGCGTACCGGCGACGATACGGGTGAAACCCTGTTGCCAAGCCTGCTGGTGCAACTGCTGCAATCGCGCCAGGCGGGACCCCATGCCCCCCATGCCGGAACCGATCCGCGCCTTGAGCGCGCTGTTGATGCACTGCCCACGACGCCGCCTTTGCCGATCGGGCGTGATGTACCGGTGCGGCATCTTTCGGCCAGCGCCTATGACGATTTGCGCCAATGCCCCTACCGCTTTTTTGCCCTGCGCCAGCTGGGCCTCAAAACGGTGGACGAGCTGGAGTCGGAAGTGGACAAGCGCGACTTCGGCTTGTGGCTGCACGCGGTGCTGAACCACTTTCATCTGGCTCTGCAACAGCAACCGGCCCTGGATACCAGCGGGCGCACCGCGCTGCTGGATGTGTCCGCGCTGGCAACCGTGCAGTCCATGGCACTGCCGGAGGGCGAGTTTCTGCCCTTCATGGCAGCCTGGCCAGCGGTGCGTGAGGGCTATCTGCAATGGCTGGCTACCCATGAGGCGCAGGGTGCCGTCTTTTCCACGGGTGAAACCGCACACACCCAACCATTGGGCGATATCCAACTCGTCGGGCGCATTGACCGCATTGACACGCTACCCCATGGGGAGCTGATGGTGCTGGACTACAAGACCGAGCCCGGGGCCAAGACCAAGGCGCGTGTCAAAGACCCGCTGGAAGACACGCAGATCGCTTTCTATGCGGCGTTGCTGCCCAACGATACCTTGCGTGGCGGCTATATCAATGTGGGTGAGCGTGACGGCACGTCGCTCAGTGAGCAAAATCAGTTGGTCGAAGCGCGCGATGCTCTGCTGGACGGCATTCAGACCGATATACAGCGCATTCGTGATGGCGCTGCCTTGCCCGCGTTAGGCGAGGGGACGGCCTGCGATTTCTGCCAGGCACGGGGCCTTTGCCGCAAGGATTTCTGGTCATGACCCAAGCCGCTTTTGAACACAACGGCCAGCTGGTAGCGCGTCAGCGCTTCTACGAGATTGCCTGTGACCCGCGCCGCAGTGTGGCGGTCGAGGCCTGTGCCGGTGCGGGAAAGACATGGATGCTGGTGTCGCGCATGGTGCGCGCCTTGCTGGAGGGTGCCGCGCCGCAGGACATTCTGGCGATCACCTTTACCAAGAAAGCTGCGGGCGAGATGCGCCAGCGCTTGCAACAGTGGCTGGCCGAATTTGCGGTGGCGGACGATGATGCCCTGCGCGAAGCATTGAGTGTGCGTGGCCTGTCGGGCCAAGCCTCGCCTTCACAATTGCAGACGCTGCGCCAGTTGCACACTGCACTGATGCAAAGCGGCCGGCCGGTGCAGATTCGCACTTTCCACAGCTGGTTTGCCGCCTTGCTGCGCAGCGCACCTCTGGCGGTGCTGGATGAGTTGGGTTTGCCCACGCAATACGAGCTGCTGGAGAACGATGCCCAGGCCATCGCCCAGGTGTGGCGCAGGTTCCAGACCCGGGTGGCGCAGGACACCGATGCCCGCGCCGACTACATGGCTGATGTGGCCGCCCATGGACGCCACCAGACCCGCAAGGCGCTGGAGTCGGCATTGGGCAAACGGGTGGAGTTCGCCCTGGCCGACGCACATGGCGTGGTGGAATCGTCGGTGGCGCACTTTGCCGTGCAGTTTCCCGACTTTGCAGGCTTTTCGAGCCCGCTGGAGCGGGTGCAAAGCGCTGTGGTGCAAGACATGCTGTGGGCCGCAGCCCGCGCCTTGGGTGCCAGCACCTTGGCGACCTGTACCAAGGCGGCCAACGCACTGGAGCGCGCATTGACGCAGGGCGATACCGCAGGTGTATTCGAGGCCCTGCTGACCGACAAAGGGGCTCAGCGCAAGCTCAGCGACAAGCTGGCCGGGATCGAGAACGTGCGCCAGGCCCAGGACCTGCTGATCCGTGTGCAGCAAGCCCAGCACCAGCATGAGGCCTGGTTGCACCAGCATCGTATGGCTCGCCTCATGCGGGGGCTGGTGAAAGACTATGCAGCGCTCAAGCGCGAGCGTGGCTGGATCGACATGGGCGACTTGGAGCGCGCTGCGCTGGTGCTGATGTCCGACCCGCTGCTGAGCGGCTGGGTGCAGGAGCGGCTGGATGCCCGCGTGCGCCATTTGCTGATTGATGAATTTCAGGACACCAACCCGCTGCAGTGGCAGGCGCTGAGCGCCTGGCTGTCGGGCTACGGTGGTGCTGGCAGTGCGCCGAGCGTGTTCATCGTGGGCGACCCCAAGCAGAGCATTTACCGTTTCCGCCGGGCTGAGCCGCAGGTGTTTCGCGCGGCCAAACAGTTTGTGGTGCAGGGGTTGGGTGGCGATGTATTGAGTTGCGACCACACGCGGCGCAATGCGGGCGCCATCATCGGTGTGGTGAACAGCGTGATGCAGCAGGCCCAGACGGCCGGTGAGTTTGATGGCTACCGGCAGCACAGTACCGAGTCGCTGGAGGAGGGCCAGGTGTTCAAGCTGCCGCGCCTGCTGCGTGAATCCAAGGCGGCGCAGGTCGATACAGACGCGGAGCCAGCGCAGTGGCGTGATTCGCTGACCAGTCCGCGTGTGGAGGCGGAGGAAACCCGCAAGACCCTGGAATGCCGACAGGCTGCGCGCTGGCTGGCGCATTGGCTTCAGGAGGATGTGGCAGGGCGCAAGCCGGGAGACGTGATGGTGCTGGCACGCAAGCGCGAGCGGCTGGGTCTGATGCAGCAGGAACTGGCGGCATTGCACATCCCCTCGCAGCAACCCGAGAAAGCCGACCTGTGCGAAATGCCCGAAGTGCAGGACCTGGTGGCCTTGCTGGATGTGCTGGTGTCGCAGCGGCACGACCTGTCGCTGGCGCGGGCCTTGAAGTCCCCGCTGTTTGGTGCCACCGATGACGAACTGGTGCAACTCGTATTGCAACAGCGTGCGCTGCAAAAGCAGGCGCCGCAGGACACCGTGGTGACCTGGTGGCAAGTGCTGAAGGAAGCAGCGGGTCTGCCGCAGCGGCTGGCTGCGGCGGGCGCCACCTTGCAACGCTGGAAGCAGTGGCTGGATGCCCTGCCGCCGCACGATGCCATGCACGCCATCTATACCGATGGAGATGTGCTGGCGCGTTTTGCCGCTGCCGCCCCTGTGGAGCAACGTGAGGGCGTGCTGGCCAACCTGCGCGCACTGCTGCATGCCGTGCTGTCACTCGATGGTGGCCGCTACACCACGCCTTACGGCCTGGTGCGTGCCTTGCGCGCTGGTGGTATTGCGGCGCCAGTGCGTGCCGATGCCACTGCCGTGCGGCTGCTTACGGTCCACGGTGCCAAGGGGTTGGAGGCGTCTTTGGTGCTGGTGCTGGATACCGATGGCGAAAACAACAAGCCCGAGACCATGGGCGTGCTGGTGAACTGGCCCGGTGAAGACCGGTACCCGCGGCGCTTTGTGTTTCTGGCCAGCGAATCGCGCCCACCGGCCTGCGTGGTCGATGCCCTCGCGCAGGAGCAGGCCGAACGTCGGCGTGAAGAACTCAATGGCCTGTACGTGGCACTCACCCGCACCCAGACCACGCTGGTGATTTCTAGCCTGGAGCCGCACATCAAGAATGCGGGAAGCTGGTGGCAGCGGCTGGAAGCACTGGCCACCGAGGTGCCGTGGTCTGGCGAAGTGGCCCATCTGCCTGCAGTGGTTTCGTCGCAGGCAGCCCCCATCACTCTAAAAGTATTGCCAAATGTGTCTCTAGCCCCCGTGGAATATGCACAAACAGCTATTAAAAAAGTAGCATTTCCTGCCGGTGACGGGCAAGCGCCTGCTGTGGTGGACAGCCTGGAGTCCCGTATCGGCCAGGCCATGCACCGTTTGCTGCAGTGGGTAGAGCCGGTGCCGGCCGGCGTGAGCGCCTCACCCTGGTCGGCGGCGCAATGCGACCGTGTGGCGGCGGAGTTTGCACTGGACGCTGGCCAGTTGCAGCAGGCGCTGGGCATGGCAGTCTCCATCCTGCACGGCGAAGGTGCCTGGGCCTGGGACGCCAAACAGCTGGCCTGGGCGGCCAACGAAGTGCCCATCACCCAGGCCGGACGCATGCTGTACATGGACCGTCTGGTGCAAAAAGCGGCGACGCAGGAATGGTGGATACTGGACTACAAATCAAGCGCCTCGCCGCTGGAGCAGCCCGAGTTGCTGGCGCAGCTTGCCGGCTACCGCGCTGCAGTGGCAAGGGCTTACCCGGGGCAAACGGTGCGCGCGGCGTTTCTGACCGCGCAGGGCGCCCTGCTCGAACCTTCTTACTGAATTCCATTAACGCATGCAATCTGAATCCCAAGTTGTTGTCATCGGCGGCGGCCCAGCAGGCCTGATGGCCGCCCAGGTGCTGGCCGATGCCGGCCACGCCGTGCATCTGTATGACGCCATGCCCTCCATCGGCCGCAAGTTTTTGCTGGCCGGCAAGGGCGGGCTCAACCTGACCCACTCCGAAGGTGCCGACGCGTTTGCCGGCCGCTATGGCGCACGCCGCGCGGCGATCGAGGCACTGCTCAAAGACTTTTCTCCCGAAACCCTGCGCGCCTGGGCCCATGGCCTGGGCGTGGAAACTTTTGTGGGATCGTCGGGCCGGGTGTTCCCCAAGGACATGAAAGCCGCACCGCTGTTGCGGGCCTGGCTGCAGCGCCTGCGCCATCCCGCTGGCGGTGTGGCGGTGCAGTTCCATATGCGCCACCGCTGGACCGGTTGGACGGCCGATGGGGCGCTGTCTTTTGACACGCCGCAGGGTGCAGTGCAGGTGATGCCACGTGCCACCGTGCTGGCTTTCGGCGGGGGAAGCTGGGCCCGCCTGGGGTCGAATGGTGCCTGGGTGCCTTTGCTCGCCGGACGTGGCGTGGCGGTGGCGCCGCTGCTGCCGGCGAATTGTGGTTTTGATGTGCAGGGTGGCTGGACCGAGCACTTTGCAAGCAAATTTGCAGGGCAACCTTTCAAGTCGGTGGCAATCGCTTTCACCAATGCGCAAGGCGTGCAGTTTGTGCGCAAAGGGGAGTTTGTGGCTACGGCCACGGGCGTGGAGGGCAGCCTGGTCTACGCGGCGTCAAGCCTGCTGCGCGATGCAATCATTCGCACTGGAAAAGCCACCTTCCATCTGGATTTGTTGCCGGACCTGTCTGCGGAGCGGGTGCTGGCCGAAGTGATGCACCCACGGGGCTCACGTTCGCTCTCCAGCCACCTGAAAAGCCGTCTGCACCTGGACGGCATCAAGGCCGGCCTGCTGCATGAGTGCCTGTCCAAAGAGCAATACAACGACCCCGCCCAACTGGCCCGCGCCATCAAGGCGCTGCCCATCACGCTGCAAGCCGCCCGGCCCATCGATGAGGCCATCAGCACCGCCGGTGGTGTGCTGTTTGAAGTGCTGACGCCCGCGCTGATGCTCGAAGCCATGCCCGGTGTCTTTTGTGCCGGCGAGATGCTGGATTGGGAAGCGCCTACAGGCGGCTATCTGCTGCAGGCCTGCTTTGCCAGTGGGTGGCGTGCAGGGCAGGGTGCGTGTGCGCACCTGAAAAGTAATGGTTGACGAGCCTGATCCCGGCACTGACTCCACAGTTAGGGCTGCTTGGTTCCCCACCTGACCCGGTTGGCCGCTTCACCATGCGAGAGGGCCCGTCGGTAGTGATTGTACCCAATGCCCGATGACAGCGTTCAGAGCAGGCTGGTCTGTGTAGTGTTCAGCGAAGTGAAGTTGTAGCCATTGCGGCCTGAGGCCTTGGTGTGGTACATGGCGTTGTCCGCCTTGGCAATGATTCCTTCTGCGGTAGTGGCATCCTCAGGGAACTGGCTGATGCCGATACTGAACTCCACCTGCAAATCCTGTCCCGCGAAATCCAGGGGCGCTTTGAGAACAGCCAGCAGCTTTTCAGTGAAGCTTGCAATCAGGTTGTGTTCTGCAATCTGGTCCAGCAGGATGACAAATTCGTCGCCGCCCAGCCGCGCCACGGTGTCTGCAGCGCGCAAACTGCTCTTGAGCCGATCGGCCACGGTTTTGAGGATGTGGTCTCCGGCCGCATGGCCGTGCTGGTCGTTGAAGCTCTTGAAATTGTCTACATCCACAAACAGCACGGCAAAGCCCGATGCGTTGCGGCTGGCGCGTGCAATGGCCTGGTCCAGGCGGTCCAGGAACATGCGCCGGTTGGGCAGGCCGGTCAGTACATCGTGCTGAGCGAGGTGCTCCAGTTCTTCGTGGCTGTCCTGCAGATCGTTCATCTGCTGACGGATCACGGTCTGCATGTGGGAGAAACTGCGTGCCAGCATGCCAATTTCGTCGGTGCGGTGCACCGGCAACTGCATGACGTGGTTGTCGTTCGAGAACCGCTGGATCGCTGTGTTCATTGCATTGATCGGGCGGGTGACGGCGCGGGCCACCAGCATCGCCATTGCAATACAGGCCATACAGACCGCCAGCACGATCTTGAGGATGTCCTGGCCCAGGTATTCTGCCTGTTTCAGTACCACTGCGCGGGGCTGCGCCAGACCCAGTATCATGCGACTCTCGCTGGTGGGAGCAACAACGCCTTGGCTGATGAATGCTGCAATCAGTGGACCATGTCCCTCGGTAGGGCCCGTCGTTTCCAGCAACAGGGATTTCGTCTTGCCTGCAACCAGGTCTGCTGTAGCTGGGAATTCTTCCTGCAGTAGCACGCGCTGGCCCCGGTCAAACCCGAAGGTGTGGCTAGGGTCCGGATGGATCAGAAAATCCCCGCGGCCATTGGTCATGAAAAGCTGGAAGTTGCCAGGCAGGTCCGCAGCCAGTAGCTGGAACGTGGCGTTGAGGTCCACGTTGATCACCACGACACCAAGGGCCTTTCCCTGTGCGTTCAGCACGGGTGCGGCCATGGTCGCTGTGGGTTGGTCCTGCCCATTGTGGGCACCCAACTCATGGTTGATGGTGATGTGGGACAGGTAAGTTTGGCCGGGTTTGAGCTTGAGCGCTTCACTTACGTAGGGGAAGTGCCCTTTTTCCTGAAGATCGTCGCCAGCCACTTCCAGCAGGTTTTCCCCGTCGCGGTCCACCCGCACAATTTCCGGCCCCCCTCGCCAGCGGAAATCAGCCGAATCTGAAAGTAGGAGGGGTTCACCTCCATAAGACGCTTGAAATGGTCCAGCAGATCGGCCCGAGACGGCGCGCTGTTGTCCATCAGCGCTTGCCGCGCCTGACGCTCCGCAGCGAGCACCAGCAAGTCGCGGGAAATATCCTGTCGCGTGAGGGTCAAGCGACGTACCAGACCCCTGGTCGAGGTCATCAGTTCACCCTGGGCGGACTGCACCAGCAGCTTGCGACTGATGCTGTAGGCATAGAACCCCGTCAGGCCGGATATGGTGATACCAATCAGGGCCAGGATCAGCGTCAGGCGGGCAGTAATGCCAAACTTCACGGCGCCAGCACCTTGCTTTCACGGTCACCGGAGACGATGCGCTCCCACAGTTTTGTCCGGCGTTCCACACTCTCTACAGGCTCCAGCCAGACCAGTCGATCGTCAGGGTGCAGGAACGGTGATTCGGTGCGGGTGTTGGCCAATCCCTGGCGGCTCAGCAGGACTGCGGCAGGCTCGGCTTCCAGCATGTAGTTGATCCACGAGTGGGCCAGTGCATCGTTGCGCACCCCACGGGTGATGGCCCAGCAGTCCAGCCAAGCCAGCGCGCCATCGCTGGGAATGGCGTAGCCTACGTCCACACCGGCCTTTTTCAGCAAGGTGATTTGTTGGGAGCCGTAGTTTGCAAACAGAAGGGCCGCCTTCCCCCTTTTAAATAACTCGACTGACTCTTCCGGCTGGGTATAAAAGGCCATGGCATTGCGCCGCAAAGCAATCAGTTGTCGCACGGCTGCGGGCCACTCCTTGGTGTCGATACGAAACGGGGTGGTGTCGCCCAGGATCTGCGCGGCCAGCGAAAAGTTGTGGGTTCCGACGTTGTAAAGCAGCACTTTTCCTCGGTATTGCTTGTCCCATAAGACCTTGATGGAAGTAGGGGCGGTTTTGACCTGCTGGCGGTCGTAAATCAGGCCCATTTCTGAATAGGTATAGGGCATGGCAAAGACCTGACCACCATGCACCACGCCTGGAATACTTTTCAAGTCCCGAAAACGCGGTAGTTGGTGTGCGGTATTACTGATGGATTTGGTGGAAATGGGTCGCACCAGAGACGCCTGTATGTAGCGCTGCAGTTCGGCCGTGTTGACCGCGAAAACGTCGAACTCTTCGCCTTTGTTTTTGGCGATACGCTGCCAGAGTGCCTCGTCGGAATCGATATAAGTCACTTCGACTTTGGCGCCGGTGCGTTGCTCGAAGGTTTTGACAATGTCCGGGTCGGCATAGCCGGGCCAGGCCAGAACGCGCAGCACATCCTCGGCGAAGGTCATCTGGGGGGCTAGAAATGCCAGAAGCGGCAGGCACAGCAGAAAACGACGCAATCGAGGGATCATGGTAGATTGGGCAGAACCGGCAAATTCATGAGATGACAGTCTAACGTGCCCGGCCCGCACACTAGAATCCCAGCATGTCCTACCTCGTGCTCGCCCGCAAGTACCGTCCGCGTAACTTCACCGAAATGGTGGGGCAGGACCACGTGGTGCAGGCGCTGACCAACGCGCTGACCACCCAGCGCCTGCACCATGCCTACCTGTTTACCGGTACGCGCGGCGTGGGCAAGACCACGGTGTCGCGCATTTTGGCCAAGTCGCTCAACTGCCAGGGGGTGGATGGCACCGGCGGAATCACTGCTACCCCTTGTGGGATCTGCCAGGCATGCTCTGATATTGATAGCGGACGTTTTGTCGATT
>JAGWUS010000069.1 GCA_028868305.1 Burkholderiales bacterium
ACCTTGAATTCCGCCGGATGTTCAACAACCCGGCCGACCCCCTGCCCTGCTTCCTGGACATCCAGGCCGGTGCGGGCGGTACCGAAGCCTGCGACTGGGCCAGCATGCTGTTGCGTCAGTATTTGAAGTACGCCGAGCGCAAAGGATTCAAGACCACGATTGAAGACGAGACCGCCGGCGACACCGCCGGCATCAAGGGCGCCACCATCAAGATCGAAGGCGAATACGCCTTTGGCCTGCTGCGCACCGAGACCGGCGTGCACCGTCTGGTGCGCAAGTCGCCGTTCGACTCGTCGGGCGGTCGCCACACCAGCTTTGCCAGCGTGTTTGTGTATCCCGAAATCGACGACTCGATCGAGATCGACATCAACCCCAGCGACGTGCGCACCGACACCTTCCGCGCATCCGGCGCCGGCGGCCAGCACATCAACAAGACTGACTCGGCCGTGCGCCTGACGCACATCCCCACCGGCATCGTGGTGCAGTGCCAGGACGGGCGCAGCCAGCACAGCAACCGCGACGTGGCCTGGAAGCGCCTGCGCTCGCGCCTGTACGACCACGAAATGCGCAAGCGCCAGGCCGAGCAGCAGAAGCTGGAAGACTCCAAGACCGACGTCGGCTGGGGCCACCAGATCCGCAGTTACGTACTGGACAACAGCCGCATCAAGGACCTGCGCACCAATGTCGAAGTCTCAGCAACGCAGAAAGTGCTGGACGGCGACCTGGATGTGTTCATCGAAGCCTCGCTCAAGCAGGGCGTATGAACGACATCAAAACCGTGGGTGCGATGCAATTCACCGCCGGGCCGCCCCAAGGTGAATTAGTCCCCCCGGGGGGCAGCGACCCGCGTAAGGGGCGGAGCGTGGGGGCCCTCATCTTCGACATGGACGGCACCATCGTTGATTCCATGCCGTACCACACGGTGACCTGGCTGGACTTTGCCAGAAAGCATGGTCTGACGATCGACGTGGACGAGATGATGCGCCGTACCACCGGCCGTACCGGCCTGGAGTGTGTTCGCCTGCTGATGGACCAGCCCGACATGCCCGAGGCACGGGCCTGGAAACTCGTGCATGAGAAAGAACAGCTGTACCGCGATATGTTTGGCCCCATCTTCAAGGAGGTCACCGGCTTTGGCACGTTTTACAAAGCGGCCCGCGCCCATGCGCTCAAGGTGGGCCTTGGCACGGCGGGAGACATCCACAACGTGGAGTTCGTGCTGAGCCATCTACAACTGGACCCGCCGCCTGACGCGATTGCGCGTGGCGACGAAGGACTGACCGGCAAGCCCACACCCGCCATCTTTCTGGCGGCTGCCCAGCGCATTAACGTGGCGCCGGAGCACTGCATCGTTTTTGAGGATGCCCCGTTTGGCATCGAGGCCGCGCGTCGCGCCGGCATGCGCGCGGTGGCCATCTGTACTGGCCACAGTGCCGAAGAACTCGCGGGCCCGCATGTGGTGGCCAGCGCCCGCGACTACAACGAATTGTTGGAATCTAATTTTCTGGAGAGTCTGCATGTCGCAACTGCGTGATGACAATGGCGCCTCGGTGGTTCACCGCTCGGCCTACACCGCCCCGGCCTACTGGATCGACACCGTCGATCTGAGCTTCGACCTGGACCCCGCCAAGACCCGCGTGCTCAACAAGATGACGCTGCGCCGCAACCCCGACGTGGCGGCCCAGCCCTTGCGTCTGGACGGCGAGGAGTTGAACTTGGCGCGCGTACTGGTCAATGGCCAGGGCACCAGCTTCAAGATGGACGGCAACCAGCTGGTACTGGAAAACCTGCCCGAAGGCACCGAGCCTTTCGCGCTGGAAATTTTCACCACCTGCAACCCCGGCAAGAACACCAAGCTCATGGGCCTGTACGTGAGCAACGAGTCCTTCTTCACCCAGTGTGAGGCCGAGGGCTTTCGCCGCATCACGTACTTCCTGGACCGCCCCGATGTGATGGCCAGCTACACGGTGACCCTGCGCGCTGACAAGACCAAGTACCCCGTGCTGCTCTCCAACGGCAATCTGGTGGACAGCGGTGATCTGGCTGGAACTGACAATGCGGGCCGCCATTTCGCCAAGTGGGTGGACCCGCACAAGAAGCCCAGCTACCTGTTTGCCCTGGTCGCCGGCCAGCTGGTGGCACGCGAGCAGCGCATCACTGCCCGCAATGGCAAGGAACATTTGCTGCAGGTCTATGTGCGCCCCGGTGATCTGGACAAGACCGAGCACGCGATGAACTCGCTGATGGCCAGTGTCGCCTGGGACGAAGCACGCTTTGGCCTGCCGCTGGACCTGGAGCGCTTCATGATCGTCGCCACCAGCGACTTCAACATGGGCGCTATGGAAAACAAGGGCCTGAACATCTTTAACACCAAGTACGTGCTGGCGAACCAGGCTACCGCTACCGATGTGGATTTTGCGAACATCGAGAGCGTGGTCGGTCACGAGTACTTCCACAACTGGACCGGCAACCGCATCACCTGCCGTGACTGGTTCCAGCTGTCGCTAAAGGAAGGCCTGACCGTTTTCCGCGACCAGGAATTCAGCATGGACCTGTGCCCCGACGCATCGGCCCGCGCGGTCAAGCGCATCGAAGACGTGCGCGTGCTGCGCACCGCCCAGTTCCCCGAGGACGCCGGCCCCATGGCCCACCCGGTGCGGCCTGACAGCTATATCGAGATCAACAACTTCTACACCGTCACCATTTACGAAAAGGGTGCCGAGGTGGTGCGCATGATGCAAACCCTCACGAGCCGGGACGGGTTTGCCAAAGGCATGGCGCTGTATTTCGCGCGCTTTGACGGCCAGGCCGTCACCTGCGACGACTTTGCGCAATCCATTGCCGATGCCAACCCCGAGTCCCCCCTGGCCCAACTGCTGCCGCAGTTCAAGCGCTGGTACAGCCAGGCCGGTACGCCACGCCTGTCCGCACGCGGTGAGTACAACGCCGAAGCACGCACCTACACGCTGCACTTTGCACAGAGTTGCGCGCCCACACCGGGGCAACAGTTCAAGGAACCGTTCGTCATTCCGGTGAGCCTGGGACTTGTGGGCAGCACGAGCGGAAAAGCCGTAGCGCCCAGCCAGCTGTTTGTGCTGTCGCAAGCATCCGACTTCATCACCTTCACCAATGTAGATGAGGAGCCCGTACCGTCCATTCTTCGCGGCTTCTCGGCCCCCGTGGTGCTGGACTTTGACTACACCGACGCCCAGCTGCTCACCCTGCTCGCACACGACAGCGACCCCTTCAACCAATGGGAAGCCGGGCAACGCCTGTCCGTGCGAAGCGCTATCAATTCAATAGCTACAAATGCAGATCACACGGGGGCCAAGCCCCTGAATGATGCCTATATTGCCGCCATGCGCGGCGTCTTGCGCCACCCTGGGCTGGATGCCGCTTTCAAGGAACTGGTACTGACGCTGCCGTCCGAGACCTATATCGCAGAGCAGCTTGACGTGGTCGATCCCCAGCGCATCCACGCCGTACGCGAAGCCATGCGCCTACAACTGGCCAGCGCCCTACAGGCCGACTGGGAGTGGGCCTACGCGGTACACCAGGACAACGGTGGCTATCGCCCCGACGTGGTGTCCTCCGGGCGCCGTGCGCTAGCGGGCATGGCCTTGAGCCAGCTGTGCCTGGCCGCTGTGCACAACGACGACCCATCGGCCGGCAACGGACCGGCAGCTGTCTGGCCCGGGAAAACGCTGCAGCGCTTCAAGGACGCCAGCAACATGACCGACCGCTTCAACGCCCTGCAGGCACTGGTCAGCAGTGGCCACCCGCTGGCCACCCCTGCACTGGCACGCTTCCACGCCCTGTTCAAGGACGAGGCCCTGGTGCTGGACAAGTGGTTTGCGCTGCAAGCTGGTGCCCCGGACCGCGGCGGCCAGGTGTTGCCGGCAGTGCGCCAGCTCATGACCCACCCGGACTTCAACCTGCGCAACCCCAACCGCGCACGCAGCGTGATCTTCAGTTACTGCAATGCCAACCCGGGCGGCTTCCACCGCACAGACGCCGGGGGCTATGTCTTCTGGGCCGAGCGGGTGATCGAGCTGGACGCCATCAACCCCCAGGTTGCTGCCCGCCTAGCCCGTGCCATGGACCGCTGGAAGCGCCTGGCCGAGCCCTACCGCAGCGCCGCCCGCGAAGCCCTGGCCCGTGTGGCAGTCAAAACAGATTTAAGCAATGACGTGCGCGAAGTGATAGACCGCGCTTTAGCCGACTGATTTATTGATTTGATAACGGAGGGTACCCATGTCCAAGAAAATTTCTCTCACTCGCTACCTCGTCGAGCAACAGCGTGTGGATGGCCATATTCCGTCCCAGTTGCGCCTGCTGCTGGAAGTGGTGGCGCGCGCCTGCAAGAGCATCAGCCAGGCTGTGAACAAAGGCGACCTGGGCGACGTGATGGGCACTGCCGGCAGCGAGAACGTACAGGGGGAAGTCCAGAAAAAACTCGACATCATTGCCAACGAAGTGCTGATCGAGGCCAACGAATGGGGCGGACATCTGGCCGGTATGGCCAGCGAAGAAATGGAAGGCATCTATGTGGTTCCCAACCGTTACCCGCAAGGCGAATACCTGCTAATGTTCGATCCACTGGACGGTTCCAGCAACATTGATGTCAACGTGAGCATTGGCACCATTTTCAGCGTGCTGCGCATGCCCGAAGACGACCGCGGTGTGGACGAAGGCGACTTCCTGCAGGCCGGCGCCAAACAGGTGGCCGCGGGCTACTGTGTGTATGGCCCGCAAACCACGCTGGTGCTGACTGTGGGCGACGGTGTGGCCATGTTTACGTTGGACCGCGAGCAGGGCTCGTTTGTGCTGACGCGCGAGCACGTGCAGATTCCTGCTGACACCAAGGAATTTGCCATCAACATGAGCAACATGCGCCACTGGGATGCGCCGGTCAAACGCTATGTGGACGAATGCCTGCAGGGCAAAGAAGGCCCGCGCGGCAAGGACTTCAACATGCGCTGGATTGCCAGCATGGTGGCCGACGTACACCGCATCCTGACCCGTGGCGGTATTTTCATGTACCCGTGGGACAAGCGCGAGCCCAACAAGCCCGGCAAGCTGCGCCTGATGTACGAAGCCAACCCCATGAGCTGGCTGATCGAGCAGGCGGGCGGCGCAGCCACCAACGGCAAACAGCGCATTCTGGACATCCAGCCTTCTGGGCTGCACGAACGCGTGAGCGTGATTCTGGGCTCGAAGAACGAAGTGGAACGCGTGACCCGCTACCACCTGGAAGCACAGTAAAACGCTACGCCCGCTGGCTATAATTGTGGGCTATCGTGCCGGTGTAGCTCAGTCGGTAGAGCAGCTCATTCGTAATGAGAAGGTCGGGTGTTCGATTCATCTCTCCGGCACCACGTAAAAACTCAATAGCCTGCTATCAATTCGGTAGCATGATTTTTTGTTTCAGGCCGGATGTAACGGCGGATGTAAGACGGTTTTCGAAAAATGTCCGCATTGGCAGACCTCCACGCATGGGGTTGTTTTAAAAAACGGCCTTGCATGGGGTGTTTTTGAAAACCTGCTCACAGGCTCTTTTAGGGACTTAAGAAATTCGGTTCCGAACCATAACAAAAGCTAACAGGCGCAATGTCAGGTTTTGTAAGGTTCACCGCGCCGGCAATGTCAAGTTTTGACAAGTTTCCTACTCACGTTTTGTCACGTAGCCTAAGAGGGGGGGGGACCCCGGCACACCGCCTCTTTTTATGGCGTCCGAAAAATACCCCCGCCCTGCGCTCCAGGTGCGTGCTAATGTGCGGATAAATGTGCGCGGAAATTGTTGCGATATTCCCGGACAGCAAGATAGACAACCCGCACCAGTGCTGCCCTTTGGCCTGTTTTGGTGTTTCGAAACTGCGCGGAAAAATGCGGGGAAATACGCGCACTTTTGAATCCTCCAACATCAAACCGGAAGTAACCACCGGAAATAACCTCCCCCTATAGGGGGAGGGGATTATTTCGGTTACCGGAAACAACCGAAAACGGTAATTCCGGTTAATTTCGGTTAGCTGGCAGTCCAAAGCCAGCCTTCATTCACTCCCAGCACACCACGGGTAACCAGCCCCGTAATTGCATCCCTTGCGCGTGTAATTCGGCGGTGTGTCTCGCAGGTAAGGGCAGACGCTCCACGGGTTACAGCGGCTTCCAATTCAATGCATGGGCGAAGCGGCGGCGCTCCCGGCTTACCTGTGGCACCGTCTTTGAACATGCCACGGATTGCGTTGTAGACAAGGCTTTGGTTTCCACCTTGGGGCACCTTAATGCGCTTCACCTCCTCCACATTGCTATCCATGCGCACCGTGCAGGATGAAACGGGGTCGCCATAGGCATCAATTCCCAGCGTTTCAATCTCCAGCCTGAATGGATGGGCGTCACCGTCTGCACCGTCCTTGCTTTTGGCAACCCGCCATTCCCTGCGGTCACCATCACGGGAAACCTCGATAGCGGCATCCATTGCAGCAAATAAGCTACTGTGCCCGCGCAGACCTTTAGTAGCGTCTTTGCCTGTATGGTGAATCAACACCACCAGACCACCTGTCAGGCTTTGCAGGCGCTTTGCGGCTTCCAGAATCTCGCCCATGTCCCGGCTACTGTTTTCGTCAGCAGTTGGCGCGGCGCGGTTTAGCGTGTCAACAAACACCACAGCGCCAGCAGGCACCACGGCGGCCAGGTCTCGCACATCTATGGCATTCGTTATCTGGAATGGTTGCAGCATCATGCGAAGGCAATCAGGTAATGCACGGCCTCGATGTGCCTCCAACGCCTGCGCCCGCAACTTGAAACCCGCTTCACCCTCCAAAGCGGCATAAACCACGGGGGCGGCCTCCACACGGCAACCGAACCATTTATTACCCTCTGCAATTGCGACTGCCATATCGAAGCCCAAAAAGCTCTTACCGCTCGCGCTTGGGCCATAAAGTGCGGCCAGCCCCACAGCAGGCAACACACAACGCACGCGCCATGCAAGCGGCGGCAGGTCTCGCAGGTCAGCAGCATTAAGCAGCTTGTAGCGTGGCGCAGGCTTTGGCGGCTCACTGGCGCTAAGTAGCAGGGCCTCAAGCTCGCTAATGTCGTGCGCTGCCAGGTAGTCGCTCACGTCTTTGTTTTGCTCCCAGCCTTCGGGCATTGCGGCAACCATCCCAGACACAGCGGCGGCAATATCGGCGGCTTGCTTTTCTTTGCCAACATCGGGCACCACCACCAGGCGGGCGCTTGGGTCACTATTGCGCAGGCCAGCGGCAACAATGGCAACACGTCCCCAGCCGAAACACACCACGGCGGCGGCTCCCGTTGCCTGCCAGCAGGCCCATGCGGTGCCAATGCCCTCACAAAGATAGACGACACCACCGGGCACCAGTTCGCCCACAGTAAAGCTCCCATCTATCGAATGTCCCGGCAAATTCAGCTTATCAGTCGCGGTTATGAATTGCAGGCTTGATAGCTCCCCATCGGGTTTCATTACTGGCACCACCAATGCCCCGGCCATGCGCTCGCGCTTAATGGTCAAGCTGTCACCAGCAGGCACCACGCGCAGGCCATCAAGCGGCACCCCTGCGGCCTTCTTTTTCTCGATGTAGGCCTGTGAATTGGTTGCGGGCTCGCATCGTTCCCATATCTCGGCAGCACTCATGCAAGGGCGGGGCTTTGCTGGGGCTTCTATGGGCCTTGCAAGGGGCTTGGGGCTGGGTAGCGGTCTCATGCTGTCCCCATATCCATGCTCACGGGCAATGGCATACAAGGTACCAGCCCCGATACCTTTGCCAGATTTGAAGCTGCGCCACGTTGCGCGGCAGGCTTGTGCGTTGTAAGTTGCACCGGGTGCACTCCAATCATTGAAATCATCAAACTGCAATCCAGCAGCATGGGCAGCCATACCAACGCGAACCCACTCAGAGCGGGCAAGGTCAGCAGGAATTGAATAGAGCGCATCACGGGCGCGCGCGGTGTCATCGCCGTTAAGCATGTGCACCCCCTTGCATACGCATGGAATAGAACGCCTGTTTAGCTTTGGCTGGCAGGCTGTAGCGTGCAATTGGGTTGTCCCAATCTCTGCACTGCACGAGCACTGATTTAGGCTCCCAGCCCAGATAGCCCAATTCCTTAACGGCAGCGGCAAGTCGCCATCCCTTGCGCTCGGCTATCCAATCGGGCGTTGTAAGGTCACGCTCCAAAAGGTCGTAGAGGGCTTGTTCTGCGGCACTGCCATGCGGCGGCAGCAATGGGCAGAATGGCACGGGCGGCAGGAATGAAAGCTGTTCACTCATGGCACACCCCCAGACGCACAGCAAAGGCGTGCAACTCGATTAGGTCTTGGCAGTATTGGGCATAGCCATATTTGCAGACGGTGTAATCGTTGCAGCGGCCACGGTGCACAACATGCCCGGCAAGTGCGAGGCGTGCCAGCAGGGTTGCTTCCTCTTTACGCAGGCGTCTGCCTGTCGGATAATCAAGGTCGTTAGTGCTTAGTGTGTAGGTCTCGGCGGGTTGGTTGTTTGCAGCAGCCAGCCCGTTGCTCATTGTGGGGCGCATGGTTATGCCACTCCCAGCACACGGCGCAGTTCCGATACAGGCCATGCAAGGCGGCCATTTATGCGAAGTGGGCGCAGTGGGCCATCTTCACGCATTGCCCAAAGCCTCATGGTCTGTTGGGCGCGGTTTAGGTGAAACGCTGCCTCGCAAGTGGGTAGTGCAGTGCGCGTTTCCAGCGCCAGCGGTGTGAACTGTCGGGAGGCTAGTGCCTCGCGCAAGGTTTCAGTGCTGTGATTTACAGCTTGGGTCGTAGTCAGCATTTAAGCCTCCTGTAGCGTATGCAATACGTTTACAAAAGCCCTCAGGTCGGATTACCCGTAGAGCACAAGCAGCGCCTCACTGCGTTGACCTGTTGCACTAACTGTAGATTGTTGTTTATCCCGATAAAAGCCTATTTAATGGGAAGTGTTGCAATCGGATTGCGAGCGTCGCCCAATCGGTTTTTCAATGTTTTCAATTTGCCCTGAAACACCTTGCCTCGCACCCTTGATGCGCTCCAGCGATAGCGGGCATATTCCTTTGTGAAGTACCAAGTCAGCACCTCCGAATCAGTCGATTTTTTGTATGGGTTGGCAGCGATAAATTCAGGCAGCATAGTGCTGTTGAATGCTTCCACCATCCACGAATCATCAGCGTTCTTTTTGGGTCGACCTCTACCGCGCTTTTCAGTCTTTGCAGTTGGAATCAATGCCATCAATGAATTGAGGGCTCCAATAGTCTGATTTGCAGTTTTAAGGCTCTCTGTCATAGCCTCCAGCAGTGCTCGCTGTGATTCAACCAACCGCAACAACTCATCAATAGTTTGATTGCAGGCATCATGCCCTATGGCATCAGGCGGGGTAATTGTTTTCACTGTCACACACCCTTCAATGCGCATTCCATTGATCGCGGACAGTGATTCCACATTCATCGCGGACATCATTCCGTGTGATGGCGGACACCCTGCGCTGGTGTCCTGAGTGACGGTGGCAATCGTATCCCAACTGTCCGCGATGGCTGTGGATTGACTTGATTGCGGAGGTCGTTAGGTGGCCTTGGCCAGCTTCCTCATGGACTCTCCCTTAAGGGCTATCTTGTGGGAGCCGTGCACGATGCGGTCCAGGATGGCATCAGCCAGGGTCGGCTCATCAAGCCATGCGTGCCAGGCCGTCACCGGCAACTGGCTGGTGATGAGCGTGGCGCGACTGCCCACCCTGTCGTCTAACAATTCCAGCAAATCATTGCGTTCGTGTGCGGCAATCGGGGCAATGGCGAAGTCATCCAATATCAACAGGTCCAGCTTGGCCAATTGAGCCAAGCGCCGTGCAAAGCTGCCATCACCATGGGCCACATGCAATTCCTCCAGCAAGCGTGGTGCACGGGCGTACAGCACGGAGAAACCCAGTCTGGCGGCTTGCTGGCCCAATGCACATGCAAGCCATGTCTTGCCGCAACCGGTGGCCCCGGTCAGCAGTACGTTGTGACCATGGCGCAGCCAGTCACCGTGGGCCAGTGCGCCGATGACTTCACGGCTGAGCCCACGGTTGCTTCTCCAGTCGATGTCCTCCAGACAGGCAGAAGATACCTTCAGCCGGGCAGCCTTCAACAGGCGTTCCAGGCGCTTGCTGTCACGCCAATCCACCTCCCGTTGCACCAGCAGAGCCAGGCGTTGTTCAAAGGGTAATTCGGTGGCAGCGATGTGGCTTGCCGGATCGGTTAAGGCTGCGGCCATGCCGTCCAGGCGCAGGGCACGCAGTTGTTGCAGGGTGTGTTCGTTGAGCATGCTTGTTCCTCGTGTCTCGGGTGTGGTCAGTGGTAGTAGTCCGGGCCACGCACGTTCTCGTGCAGCGGCAGGCTGGCTTGAATCGGTGCGTCAATGGAGCGCTGGTCCAGCCCGCAACTGAGGATGGAGGCGATGCTCTTGTAGTGCGGGGCCCGGATCGACTGGGCTCGGGCACAAGCCGCCTCCAGTCGGTCGTGGCCGTACTCCCGGCCCAGACGCATGAGTCCCAGGCAGGAGCGGTAACCCTGCTCCGGATGTGCGCGGTGCTCCATCTGCCAGCGCACCACGGCGGCCGTTGCGGCCCCAATGCGCTCGGCCCAAGCGATGAGTTTGGCTGGTGTCCACTGCAGGTGCGCCCGGTGCGAGGCGGGCATGTGTTCAGGCGTCGTTGTGTGCGCTCCCCGGCGCGGGTTCAAGGCGTGGGCGGCCACGCGGCTTTGGCCATGCATCGCCTCGACCGTGGTGGCGGTGATGCGCAACTCCACCATCTCGCCCACCAGACGGTGGGGTACCGAGTAGTAATGGCCGTCGAGCTCGACGTGGTAATCAATGTTGACCCGCGCTGGCTTGAAGCGTGCGATGACCATGCGTGTTGCTGGCAAGGGCTTTAGGGCTGGCTGGTCAAGGCTGGCGAAGGCACTGGAGCGGCAGCCCGGCAGCTTCTTGAACGGGCGTTGGTTCAGGTCCTGCAACAGGGCAGCAATTGCCTTATTCAACGCGCCCAGGCTGAAGAAGCGCTGGTGACGCAGGCGCGCCAGAATCCAGCGCTCAACCACCTGTACCGCCACTTCAACCTTGGGCTTGTCGCGTGGCTTGGCCGGGCGTGCCGGCAACACGGCCAGGCTGTAGTGCTGCGAGAGTTCCTCGAGCAAGCGATGGCTGGTGGGCTCATAGCGGTCCGGCCGAGCCATGAGCGCGCGCGGTTGGTCGGGCACCAGCAAGCGCGGCACACCGCCGATGAATTCCAAGGTGGCAATGATGCTGGCCACCCAGTCGGCCGCCTTCTGCGTGGCCGTGGCGCAGGCGTAAGTGAAGTTGGAGGCGCCCAACACGGCCACGAACACCTGGGCCTGCGTAATCTCGCCGGTGCTGGCGTCAACCAGCGGGACCGTCTGGCCGGCGTAGTCCACAAAGAGTTTGTCGCCTGCCTCATGTATCTGGCGCATCGAGCGTTTGAGGCGCTTGGCCCATTGCTGGTACTTCTCGCAGAAAGCGCTGTACTTGTAGGCCGCGCCCTGGTGTTGCTGCTGGTATTCCTCCCAAAGCAACTGCAGGGTAACGCCGGCCCGCTTGAGTTCGCTGTGCAGGTGGGCGTAGTCAGGCTCCAAGTGGCGAGACTGGCGTGCCACCGGTGGCCGGTAGAGCCGGGCTTGAAGTTCCTCGTCGCTCAAACGCTGGGCCTGTTCCCAGTCCAGCCCGGCGGCGCGGGTGTAGCTGGCAATCTCGCTGACCGTGGATTTGGAAATACCCAGTGCGGCGCCAATCTGGCGCTGGCTGAGGTTGCCGCTGTGCAGCAACTGCAATGTGTGTCGTATCTTGCTCATGGTGACCCTTGGTGTGGGCATAGCTGGGTTCCGGTCAAAAAACCGGCCAGCCTACGCCTCGTTTGGGTCACTCAGGACACTGCTGGGGTGTCCGCCTTCAAAATGGAATGCTGTCCGCCATCAACGTGGAACGGTGTCCGCGATGACGGTGGAACGCCGTCCGCCATCAGCATGGAATCGTGTCCGGCATCACGTGGAATACGCACC
>JAGWUS010000029.1 GCA_028868305.1 Burkholderiales bacterium
AAAATTGGGAAAAGCCACTATGCCCACCTGGCCCACACGCGCCGTTTCACGCAACATGACTTCGGCATTGCGCAGATGCTGCAGGGTGTCGATCTGCAGCACCACGTCAAACGACGCGTCGTCGAACATGGCCAGCCCCTCGTCCAGGTTGAGCTGGATGACGTTGACTCCGCGTTGCACGCAGGCCAGTACATTGGCATCGTCAATTTCCACGCCATAGCCGGTGCAGCCCCGGGTGCGCTGCAAATGGTCGAGCATGGCGCCGTCGCCACACCCCAGGTCGAGTACGCGGGCGCCGGGAGGAACCAGCTGGGCAATGGCGTGCTGAATGGTGGCGTCGCTCATGCTGTGATGTCTTTCCAGATGCTATCAAAATAAGAGCTGACTGTGCCCATGTAGCGCGGGTCATCAAGCAAAAACGCATCATGCCCATGGGGTGCATCGATCTCGGCGTAGCTCACATCGCGCCGGTTGTCGAGCAGTGCCTTGACAATCTCGCGGCTGCGCTTGGGACTGAACCGCCAGTCGGTGGTGAAGCTCACCAGCAGGAACTTGCAGGTGGCGCTGGCCAGCGCCTGCGTCAGGTTGCCGCCGCAATGCCGCGCCGGGTCAAAGTAGTCCAGCGCGCGGGTAATCAGCAGGTAAGTGTTGGCGTCAAAGTACTCGGCAAACTTGTCGCCCTGGTAGCGCAGGTAGCTTTCGATCTGGAATTCCACGTCTTGGGTTGAGTATTTGTAGCCCTCGGCGGACCCCAACACGGCGTCCCGCAGTTTTCGACCGAATTTCTCATTCATCACGTCGTCGCTCAAGTACGTGATGTGACCAATCATGCGGGCAATGCGCAAGCCGCGTTTGGGAATGACGCCATGCTGGTAAAAATGCCCGCCGTGAAAATCGGGGTCGGTCACGATGGCACGGCGTGCCACTTCATTGAAGGCAATGTTCTCGGCGGTCAGGTTGGGCGCACTGGCCACCACCACCGCATGGCCCACCCGGCCGGGATAACGCAGCGTCCACGACAGGGCCTGCATGCCGCCCAGACTGCCCCCCATGACCGCCGCGAGCTTGTGAACACCCAGCTTGTCGAGCAGACGCGCCTGCGCATCCACCCAGTCTTCCACCGTGACCACGGGGAAATCTGCGCCATAGACCTGGCCCGTCGGTGAGTCAGGGTTTACATGCATGGGGCCAGTGGACCCAAAGCACGAGCCCAGGTTGTTGACGCCAATCACAAAGAAGCGGTTGGTATCGACCGGCTTGCCGGGGCCAATCATGTTGTCCCACCAGCCCTCACTGCGGTCCTGCCCGGCGTACACCCCCGCCACATGGTGCGATGCGTTGAGGGCATGGCAGATCAGCACGGCATTCGACCGGTCGGCGTTGAGCGTGCCATAGGTCTCGTAACTCAGCGCATAGTCGTGAATCGATGCACCACTCTGCAAGGGCAGAGGTGCCTCGAACTGCATGTTTTGCGCGGTGGCGATCAGACTCATTGCGTACCCATATTCCCAATAAAAAAACCCGGCGTCGCAAAAAACGAGGCCGGGTGTTGGTGTCGGTCCGTCTTTAGCTGCATTTATTAAGCGCCCGCAAGCTGGAGCAAATTGGCGCTGATCGGGATTGTAGCAATGCGTTCCCGCAAATGGTGCAAAACGGTTCCAACCGGCCAGACTATGAAAGCTCCGCAGCCCAACGGTCCAGGTTCTGTTCATTGGCCGGCTCCACGATGTGGCGCACTGCCGCAGCGAAGTTGGTATCCGCAAACACCTGTTCCCAGGTCACCAAGGTGCCCGCATCGACGGCTGTCAGCGTGATGGTCAGCAGAAACCGTGGCACATTTTCATGCCGGATGACCATTCTGTGCGGCGGCTCCACGGCGACGAAGGTGGAAACATTGGGGTAGCTCGCTCCGTCCGGCCCATGCATGGTGAAAGACCACTGTCCACCGGGCTGGATGTCACAGGTATCAAACGTATTGCGGAACCCGTCGGGCCCCCACCACCTGGCAAGGCGTACCGGGTCTTGCAGCGCTGCAAATACCAGGTCAGCAGTGGCGTGAAAGGTTCGTGCAGTTTTGAAGGTCGACATGGCTGCAGAACTTACACCATCTCCAGGTAACGCTGCAACTCCCAATCCGTCACCGCCTGGTTGAACCGGCGCACTTCCCATTGGCGGGTCTCTACAAAGTGGGTGACAAAGGTATCGCCCAACAGTTCGCGCGCCAGGGTTGAGCGGTCCAGGGCCTCGGTGGCTTCGGCCAGCGTGCGCGGCAGGCGCGCAACCCCTTCCGCACCCACGTTGGCACCCGTCACTGCAGGCTGGTCGAGTTCAAGCCGGTGCTCGATCCCGTACAGACCGGAAGCCAGAGCAGCAGCTATCGCCAGGTAGGGATTGGCATCCGCTCCCGGCGTGCGGGTTTCGAGTCGCATGGAACTGGCCGAGCCCGGGATGACACGCAGCGACACGTTGCGGTTATCGATCGCCCAGGTGGGCTTGACCGGCGCCAGATTGCCATCCACCAGGCGCTTGTAGCTGTTGACAAACGGGGCATAGAGCGCGAAGAACTGCGGCAGACAGTGCAACTGCCCCGCGATGAAATGGCGCATGGTGGTGCTCATCCCATGGGGGCCATTCGTGTCGTGGAAGGTGTTGGCGCCGTCCCGCCACAGGCTCTGGTGCATATGTCCGCCACAGCCCGCGTAGGCCGTGGAGAACTTGGCCATGAAGGTGTTGAGCAGACCATGGCGTCGGCCAATTTCGCGCACCGCCTGCTTGAACAGCATGGCGCGGTCTGCGGCTTTCAAAGCGTCCCCATACCGGATAGCCGCTTCAAAATTACCTGGCCCGGCTTCGGTGTGCAACGCCTCCAGCGGCACATCAATAGCTGGCAAATAGTTAAACAAGTCCCGCACAAAGTCATGCTGGCCATCAATGCGAAACGGGGAGTAGTTGGTGAGCCCCTGTGTCGCCGTTTGCAGATTGCGATAGCCCTTTTCTCGCACCGAGAGTTCAGTTTCCTTGAGCACAAACCACTCAAACTCCATGCCTACCTGGGCCGAATAGCCCAGGGCCCCAGCCTTGGCCAGCACCTTCTTCAGCACCTGGCGAGGGCAGATGGGTAAAGGTGCACCGCTGGCAGTGGTGTGTTCACCCAGAATCAGCCAACGGTTGTCATCCCACGGCAACTGGCGTGCCGTGCTGGCATCGAGCCGCAGACCAATGTCCGGATAACCTGTGTGGAAGCCGGTAAAACGTACGTTGTCGTATAACTCATCCGCAATGTCCCAGCCAAACAGGGCGCTGGCAATGGTTCCGCCGCCGCCCAGCATGCTTATGATTTTTTCAGCCGAAAGATGCTTTCCACGGCAAACACCGTCAATGTCAGTAACGGCGAAGCGGACAAAAGGTTCATTGGCCAGCAGGTCCGCCGAGAACGGTGCGGTGGGAGTGTGTGTACTCATGGTTGTCTTTTGGTTGAAACTACCCTGTTTATCGCAGTTTTTCGCAACATCGACAGTACCACTTAGGGGTAGACCGCCGGATACGCACTCATATTGGCGTGATTTTTGCTTGCTTTTGGTGCGTAATTAGATTTTTTAATCTTTTCGCACCAATATCAAGCATTTATTTTGAGGGGTAATTCATGGAAGCACTAAAACAGGGCGCAGATGCCCTGTTCATTTTGTTGGGCGCAGTCATGGTGCTTGCCATGCATGCGGGTTTTGCGTTTCTGGAACTCGGCACCGTACGCCGCAAGAACCAGGTCAACGCGCTGGTGAAAATCCTGGTGGACTTCTCGGTGTCCACCGTGGTGTATTTCGTGGTGGGCTACGCGGTGGCCTATGGCACCACCTTCTTTGTCGGCGCAGAGCAGCTGGCTGCCAAGAACGGATACGAGTTGGTGAAATTCTTCTTTTTGCTGACCTTTGCCGCCGCCATTCCGGCCATCATCTCAGGCGGCATTGCAGAGCGTGCCAAGTTCTGGCCTCAGCTCATCGCTACAGCCGTGATTGTTGGTGTTGTTTACCCCTTCTTTGAAGGTATTGCCTGGAACCAGCACTTTGGTGTGCAGGCCTGGATCAAGGCCGCCACCGGCGAGGAGTTTCACGACTTTGCAGGCAGCGTGGTGGTACACGCTGTGGGCGGCTGGATTGCACTGGGCGCCGTGCTGCTGTTAGGTGCACGCAGCAACCGCTACCGCAAGGATGGTGCTATCTCGGCCCACCCACCAAGCAGCATTCCGTTTCTCGCTTTGGGCGCCTGGATTCTGACTGTGGGCTGGTTCGGCTTTAACGTGATGAGCGCACAGACGCTGGACAAAATCAGCGGCCTGGTTGCGGTGAACTCCCTCATGGCCATGGTGGGCGGCACACTCGCCGCCCTGGTGATGGGCAAGAACGACCCCGGCTTTGTCCACAATGGCCCCCTGGCGGGACTGGTCGCCGTCTGCGCAGGCTCGGATCTGATGCACCCCCTGGGCGCACTGGTCGTGGGCGTAGTGGCAGGTGCCATCTTTGTCTACATGTTCACACTGACGCAGAACAAATGGAAGATTGACGATGTGCTGGGCGTTTGGCCCCTGCATGGCTTGTGTGGCACCTGGGGCGGACTGGCTACCGGCATTTTTGGCAGCAAGGCGCTGGGCGGTCTCGGCGGGGTGTCTTTTTCAGGTCAGTTACTGGGCACCGCGTTGGGCGTCGCGTGGGCGGTTGCCGGGGGTTTTGTGGTTTATGGGGTGCTCAAGTCAACAGTCGGTCTGCGGATGACACAGGAAGAAGAGTTTGATGGCGCAGACCTGACCATCCACAAGATCAGCGCCAGCCCAGAACGTGAAGCCAATTGGTAAAGAACCGGCGATGTGGCATGTACGGCGTCGCTCTGTTTACATTTTCCAAAAAAATTAGGTTTCTTTTCTAAACTAGCGCATAATGATTCAGCATTGCCGAAATATCGGTGTGCAGGTTTGCGGTGATTAGTCAGTTTCGCGTCTGCTTTAAGTCTTCTTAGGTTTGTTGATTGCGGTTATGGACTCCATCGCGTTTTGAGTTATTTTGAGGAGTCCTTTCATGGGCAACAAACTTTACGTGGGCAACCTGCCCTATTCTTTCCGTGACGAAGATCTGCAACAAGCTTTTGCAGCACACGGTTCCGTTTCCAGCGCCAAAGTCATGATGGAACGTGACACGGGCCGTTCCAAAGGCTTCGGCTTTGTGGAAATGGGCAGCGACGCTGAAGCACAAGCTGCTATCAACGCCATGAACGGTCAACAATTCGGTGGCCGCGGTCTCGTGGTGAACGAAGCCCGTCCCATGGAACCCCGTCCTCCCCGCTCTGGCGGTTTCGGCGGTGGTGCTGGCGGTGGCGGCGGCTACGGCGGTGGCGGTCGTTCCGGTGGCGGCGGCTACGGTGGTGGTGACCGTTCCGGCGGTGGCGGCTACGGTGGTGGCGGTGGCCGCTCTGGCGGTGGTGGTGGTTACGGCGGTGGCCGTAGCAGCTACTAAGCACTCACCTGCTTGATTGCAAAAAGGGCCGTGAGGCCCTTTTTTCTTGTCTGCGATTTGTTGGGTCAGGTCTCGTTGATGCGCCGCTTGCGAGGCCTGCCTGAAAGCACTCTGTCAAACAGCCAGTTGGGCGCCACGCGCAACAACTTTGCTACCCAGCCCATTTGCCATGGAATTACCCTGTAGCTGTCGCCTGCAGCAATGGCCCCAAAAGCTTTGTCGGCAAACTGTTCTGGCTGCATAAGAAAGGGCATGGCATAGCGGTTTCTTTGCGTCAGTGGCGTGTCGATATAGCCCGGGCAAATTGTCACCACCCGCACACCACTGGAGCGCAATTCTCCACGCAGGCTTTCACAATAGCTGATCACTGCAGCTTTGCTGGCGCAATACGCACCATGGCCAGGCAAACCGCGAATGCCCGCCACACTGCCAATACCTACCAGATTGCCACTTCCGCGCGCGACCATCGCGTCGACGAACGGATGAAAAGTGGCTGCCAGGCCCAGGTTGTTGGTGGCAAAAGTCTTCGCCATTACATCGAGGTCACTGCGTACGGCCGTATCCATCCCCACACTGATTCCCGCATTGGCGATAACTACATCCGGAACACCTTGCTGCTTCAAACACAACTGCCCGGCCACAACAATACTGTTCACGTCGGCAACATCTGCGCCATACACACAGCAGCGCTCCGCACCGATACCTTGCGCTTTGGCCCAGGCTTCTATTTCCGCAGTGCGTCGAGCCACTAATGCCAGCGAGAAACCCGCCATGTAATAGCGCCATGCCAAGGCCTGCCCGATTCCGCTGGAGGCACCGGTAATGAATATCAGTCCGGCCATAGTTCCCTCTTAATTAGCTAGTTCGTTCCGGGCGCCAAGGTGCCCCGCACCCGGCCCTGCAGTTGCAGGGTCTGGTCCACATTGTCAAAGTCCAGACTGTCGGCCGTGAAACGATCCTGACCCCTCAGCAGTTCAACCGGCTTGCTCGACCTGACCCTTTCTTCGTTCATGAAAGCATGAAGAAACTCTCCCCGATATTCCATGCGGGGAGATGCTTTGGTGCCTGGTGTCAGTTCGGCTTCGCGCACAACCACCGCATTCCCAATCAGTTGAACCTCGGACCCATCTTCGTTGGTCAAGCCACGCTTTGCCGTAGCCGTGGTGAGGCGCCCTTTATCGTCAAAAGATCGAATACGAATACCATCAATTTCCAGCCACAGAGTATCCGGGTAGTGGCGCGCCTTGTCACCGAACACCTCTGACTTGATGCGCCCGCCAGCATCGTAAGTCTTGATGGAAAAACCTTCCATGAAATAGTCCGGGTCGTGACTTTCCACGCGCTGTGCAGCCGGTCCGGCCGCAGGGGGCGTGGTACGTACCAGCCAATAGGTGAGCAACGCCAGGGTGCCCATGAAGATCAGCGGCAGGTACAGCAGGAATCGCTCCCATGCTTCGCGTAGCAGTGCTTTCACCGCGTGTACTCGTCCAGCAGATCCACATAGTGCCCGCTGGCCACCATCAGGACATCGCAAAATTCGCGGACGGCGCCTTCACCGCCCCGCGCAGTGGTGACATGCTGCGCCATTGCCAGTACTTCAATGTGCGCATTCACCGGTGCGCAGGCAAAAGCACTGCGTCGCATGACCGGCAGATCTGGCCAGTCGTCCCCTATCGCGGCGGCCACATCCCAACCCATCCCGAGTGCCTTGAGGGTTTGCTCAGCGGCCGAGAGCTTGTCTTCGGTACCAAAGTGGGCATGGGTAATGCCCAGCGCAGAAAGGCGGGCACGCAGGGGTTTGCTATCACGTCCTGTAATCACCACGGGTGTAATGCCGATTTGCTGAATCATCTTCAAACCATGACCATCCAGGGTGTTGAAGCGTTTGAGTGTTTCCCCGGACTCAGAAAAAAGCAAGCCACCATCGGTAAGCACACCATCGACATCAAAAAATGCAACTCGAATCCCCTGCGCTTTAAGCAGCAGGACCGGGTCAAAGTGAATGGCAGCTTGCATCAAATCACCTTGGCGCGCATGAGGTCGTTGCTGTTGATGGCTCCGCACAAACGACCTTCGTCATCCAGCACCAGCACACTGGTAATGCGTTTACGCTCCATCAACTCGGCGGCATCCACGGCCAGCGCATGCAATCCAATCGTTGACGGCCCCCGGTGCATGACCTCCTGCGCCGTGGTGGCGCGCAAGTCTGCACCCTGTTCCACCAGTCGCCGCAAATCACCGTCCGTGAATATGCCCAATACCTGTCCGTCCGCATCTACTACCGCCGCCGCACCCAGCCCCTTGGCACTCATTTCGCGCATCAACGCGCTGAAACTCGTATCCGGAGCAACACGGGGCACATCGCTGCCGCTTCGCATGACATCGCTCACATGAGTTAGCAATTTCCGGCCCAATGCCCCCCCCGGGTGGGACCGTGCGAAATCTTCGGCGCGAAATCCGCGTGCATCGAGCAGCGCCACGGCCAGCGCATCACCCAGTGCAAGCTGCGCAGTCGTGCTGGCTGTCGGTGCGAGATTGAGAGGGCAGGCCTCCTTGGTCACAGCAGTGTCCAACCAAAGGGTGGCATGCTGCGCCATGGTGGAGTTTGCATTGCCAGTCATGGCAATGAGAGGCGCTCCCAGCCGCTTGAGCACCGGCAATATGGCGGCCATCTCCTGCGACTCACCGCTGTTGGAAATCGCCAGGACCAGATCCGACGCGGTAATCATTCCCAAATCACCATGGCTGGCTTCACCAGGATGCACAAACATGGCCGGTGTACCCGTCGAGGCAAGTGTGGCAGCAATCTTGCGGCCAACATGTCCACTCTTGCCCATCCCCATGACCACAACGCGCCCCTGAATCGCCAGCGCCATACGGACGGCACGGGCAAATGCATCCCCAGTACGTTCCTTGAGACCCAGAATCGCGGCAGCCTCGATATCGAAAGTTTTGTGTGCCAGGGCAATTGCACGCTGGGCCAGTGCATCGGGAGAGCGCGTAGCATGTTCTGTCATGGCTGCATTTTATAGACCGCTCCATGAATACATGGTGTTGTTGCTAGTATGGCGGCATGAGCGCCCTGGAAATCACTCTCCTTTATCTGCTGGCAGCAGTACTAGGCGTTGTCGTGTGCCGTTTGTTCAAGCTGCCGCCCATGCTTGGCTATCTGGCGGTCGGCGTCGTAATCGGACCCAACGCGCTGGCTCTTTCACAGAATGCAGAATCGGTACGACACCTGGGCGAGTTTGGCGTGGTGTTCCTGATGTTTGTCATCGGACTTGAGTTCAATTTACCTAAATTGCGTGCCATGCGCTCCCATGTATTTGGCCTTGGACTAGCGCAGGTGGCAGTCACCATGCTGGGTGCGACCTCGCTATCCATAGGACTGGCAGTGCTCCTGCCGCGCTACTGGGGAATGGGATGGCAAACGGCTTTGGCCCTATCCTGTGCCGTTGCCATGAGCAGTACCGCTATTGTGGTGAAGCTGATGGTGGAACGCATGGAGTTGGAGTCAGAGCATGGCAAACGGGTCATGGGCGTGCTACTGTTCCAGGATCTTGCAGTCGTGCCACTTCTAGTGCTGATTCCCGCACTGGGCGCATCTGGAGAGAATCTGGCCAGTGCGTTGGGTGTAGCCGCCTTGAAGGCAACCGCCCTGGTCACAGTATTGCTGGTAGGGGGCCAGCATGTTATGCGCCGATGGCTGACGCTAGTGGCACGGCGCAAGAGTGAAGAACTGTTTGTACTGAACCTGCTCTTTATTACCCTCGGCCTTGCCTGGCTAACCGAGCTTGCAGGTCTAAGCCTCGCGCTGGGCGCATTCATCGCAGGCATGCTGATTTCCGAAACTGAATACAAGCACCAGGTGGAAACTGATATCCGCCCCTTCCACGACGTGCTGTTGGGACTGTTCTTCATTAGCATCGGCATGCTCCTGGACTGGCGGCTGGTTCTGGATCGCTGGCCCCTTGTTCTACTGCTTCTTGTCGTCCCCACATTCCTGAAGGCCGCTCTTGTCATGCTTCTTGCCCGCGCACTGGGTGCTAGCACAGGTGTGGCATTGCGCACCGGCCTGTACCTGGCACAAGCGGGTGAATTCGGCTTTGTGCTGTTGACGCTGGCGCAGCAAAACGCGCTGGTACCCGCCGCCTTGCTCAATCCAATCCTTGCAAGCATGGTGCTGTCCATGCTGGCAACGCCATTCATCCTGATGTACAGCAACCGCATCGTCATGAAGCTGGTTGCCAATGAATGGCTTCAACAGTCACTGCAAATGACCAGCATTGCACGCAAATCCATTAATGCCAACCGCCATGTCATCATTTGCGGGTACGGCAGGTGCGGGCAGAACCTCGCCCGCATGCTGGAGCGCGAAGGTATCCCTTACATGGCGCTGGACCTCGACCCCGATCGTGTACGCCAGGCCGCCGCAGCAGGGGATTCGGTGGTGTTTGGCGACGCCGCCCGACTACAAGCTCTGATGGCAGCAGGTCTGGCACGCGCCAGCGCAGTCGTCATCACCTACCTTGGCGAAGCAGGTGCTCTCAAGGTGCTGGGCAACACGCGTGCGCATGCCCCCCAAGTGCCGGTCATCGTGCGCACCCAGGACGATCACAGCCTGGAGAAACTGCAGGCAGCTGGCGCTACCGAAGTGGTCCCGGAGGCGCTAGAGGGTTCTCTGATGCTGGCCAGTCATGCCCTGGCGCTGGTTGGCGTGCCCATGCGCCGCGTGATTCGCATTGTGCAGGACCAGCGTGATGCGCGGTACAACCTCTTGCGCGGCTTCTTCCACGGAGCGGACGATGCCTCCGTTGATGAATTGCAGCATGAGCGCCTTTCTTCGGTAACCTTGCCACTTGGCGCCAGGGCCAGTGGCAGGTCATTGGGTGGGGTTGCCCTGCATATCATGGGTGTCAGGGTTGTCAGTCTGCGGCGTAGCAACGGCAAAGCCGCTGACGTGCAGGACGAAACAATGCTTCAGGATGGTGACACACTGGTACTGTCGGGCAAGTCTGAAACCCTCGCGCTGGCAGAGAGCAAACTGCTGAGGGGGTGACCTGACCTTTGCCATCCGCAGGCACAATCAGGACTGAGAAGCCAACAAATTTCCGGGAGACGGCCATGCATAACTTCAGCGTTAACCAGTATCTGCGCGACCATATCCGAACAGTGCCCGACTGGCCGGCACCCGGCGTACAGTTCCGCGACATCACGCCACTGTTGCAGGACGCCAAGATCTTCAGAGTACTGATCGACGCCTTTGTTCACCGGTATATGGATTCCCATATGCGGCCTGACGTGGTGGCTGGCCTGGATGCACGCGGCTTCATACTGGGTGCCGTCGTGGCGTACGAACTCAATGTCGGCTTCGTGCCGATTCGCAAGAAAGGCAAACTGCCGTTCACGACAGTAGAGGAAACCTACGAACTGGAATATGGAAGCGCCACGGTCGAATTGCATACGGACGCCGTCAGGCCCGGTGATCGTGTACTGCTAATCGACGACCTGATTGCCACCGGTGGCACCATGATGGCAGGGAAAAAACTGCTGGAAAAACTTGGCGCGCACGTCATGGAAGGCGCCGCCATCGTTGACCTTCCGGAACTCGGTGGCTCCCAGCGGCTACGCGATGGCGGCCTACCACTGTTTACCCTGGTGGACTTTGCCGGGCATTGACCCGCGCTAATTCAACTCACCGTATTGCGTGCCGCTCAGCGGCGAATGGGAGTCATCGACCTCGGTGTCCGCAAAGTGCGGCATGGGCGTCGGGTTGCGCCGTCCTGAACGCACAAACTCACCGGGTGCCGCAACGGCCTGTGGCACGGGCGCGCTCGCCAATGCTTTCCTGAAAGCTTCAACTTCTTCCGCCTGCAATGGTTCAAATCGCCGAGTAACGCCCGCGACTGGTGCTTGCACAGCATATTCAGGGCGGGTCTCAGGTACGACTGGCACAGGCGCCGCAGCGGCCATCGAAGCCACCGTCACCACCTGCTCCACCACGCGCCAGTACACGGCAGTCACTAATATGCCATACCGATTTTTAGCATTGCGTGCGATCAGGCCTTCAATGTCTGTCAGCCTCTCCGACTCGACCGCACTCTCCCGCGGAAGGTCAATCATGATGAGGTATTCGCGTCCCTTGGAATCGAGCGAAAGCACTTTGAACTTGTACTTGGACGACAGTACGCCCGCCTGGGTCATGCATTCACGAACGATGGAGTAGAGCAATTCCCGGCGCTCCAGGCGTTCCGTCCTGCGACTCGACGGTACGCCTTGCGCTGATGCGGATTGCCTGGCCTTTGGGCGGGAAGTACTGAAAAGAGGTTGCGTCGCATCCGCATGCCCCAATCCGGAACTATCACCTGCATCGGGTGCGGAGGATTTTCGGGAAAGCCAGTTGAACAAAGACATGGTTTGAGCTATTTGCGTATGCGATTTTGTGAGTGTACGGTAGCTACTTGCCAATACAAAATCGCGAAAAGATCACACCCAGCAGATCGTCCGCAGTGAACTCACCGGTGATTTCGTTCAATGCGTTCTGACCGAGGCGCAACTCCTCGGCCAGCAAATCCAGCGACTGTGCGCGTGCCGCCAAATGCGCCTGTGCCAGCAGCAAGTGCGCTTCCGCCTTCTTCAGGGCTTCAATATGCCGTGCGCGTGCGATGAACAGACCACCCGACGAGGCCTGCCACCCTGCCGCCTGCAGCAATGCATGGCGTAGGGCATCCAGTCCGTGACCTGTCTTGGCGGACAGGACCAGTCCATCGTCCACCGATGCCCCGGTTACGTCGGCCTTGTTCCAGACATCAATCACCGGCACCATGCGTGGAACTTTCTCAGCGATGACCCGGGCAATATCCGCATCGGTTGATACATATTCTGTAACACTTAATCGGGTCAAGTCGTGCAGAAACAACACGGCATCGGCCTCTCCAATCGCCTCCCAGGCACGCTCAATTCCAATCTTCTCAACAGCGTCATCACTCTCACGCAGGCCGGCGGTGTCGATGACATGTACTGGCACGCCTTCAATCTGGATCGTCTGTTGCACCTTGTCACGGGTGGTTCCCGGAACCGGGGTAACGATGGCCAGTTCTGCTCCCGCCAGGGCGTTGAGCAAAGAAGACTTGCCCGCATTCGGCTGGCCTGCAATGACGACCTTGATGCCCTCACGCAACAGGGCACCCTGCGACGCGCGTCGCAATACGGTCACCAACGCGGCATTCAGGCAATTGAGCTGACCCTGGGCATCGGCCTTTTGCAAAAAGTCGATTTCTTCTTCAGGAAAGTCCAGCGTGGCTTCGACCAGCATGCGTAACTGGATCAGCGCGTCCCGCAACAGATGAATTTCCCGAGAAAAAACACCAGATAGCGACTGGGTCGCACTGCGCGCAGCAGCCTCGGTGGTCGCATCAATCAAGTCAGCGATCGCTTCGGCCTGCGCCAGATCGATCTTTCCATTCAGAAACGCGCGCTCACTGAATTCGCCCGCCTGGGCAATGCGCAATCCGGAGAGATAAGGAGTGCCTGTGGCGGCTTTGACTTCCGCCGCCGCCGCCAGGCAACGCGCCAGGAGCAACTGAAGAACTACCGGCCCACCATGGGCCTGTAGTTCGAGCACATCTTCACCGGTGAACGAGTGAGGTGCATGGAAGAACAAGGCCAACCCATGATCAATGGGAACTCCCTGCGCATCGCAAAAAGGGAGGTAGGTTGCCTCGCGCGGAACAAGTGTACGCCTTAGCAGATGCAGAACAAACGGGCCAAGCGCCTTGCCACTGATGCGGACAATTCCCACCGAGCCTCGCCCCGGCGCGGTAGCGATAGCTGCAATCGGATCGTGGCGGCGCGCGAGCATAAAGAACGAGGCGGGTAGCGCCTCGGTGGGGTTACTTGAACTTCGGCAGATTGAACTGCGGCGGCACGCCCATGCGGGTGTTGATGATCCACTGCTGTGCAATCGACAAGACGTTATTGGTAATCCAGTACATCACCAGACCCGCCGGGAAGAAGAAGAACATCACGCTGAAAGCCAGCGGCATGAACCACATCATCTTGGCCTGCATGGGGTCTGGAGGTGCAGGGTTCAGCGCAGTCTGCAGCAGTGTAGTCAATGTCATGAACAAGGGCAGAATGTAGTACGGGTCGGGTGACGACAGGTCGTGAATCCACAGAATCCAAGGCGCATCGCGCATTTCCACCGTGGCAAGCAACACAGAATACAAAGCGATGAACACCGGAATCTGGATCAGTATGGGAAAGCAACCGCCCATGGGATTGACCTTCTCTTCCCGGTAAATCCGCATCATTTCCTGCTGCATTTGCTGTGGGTTGTCCTTGAGGCGCTCGCGCATTTCCATGATGCGCGGGTTCACCGCCTTCATCTTGGCCATGCTGGCGTAAGCCTTGGCGTTAAGCCAATAAAACGCGATCTTGAGCAACAGCACCAGGGCCACGATGGACCACCCCCAGTTCTGGATCAGGCTGTGCAGCTTGTCCAGCAACCAGTACAGAGGCTTGGCCAGGATGGTCAAATGGCCGTAGTCCTTGAGCAACTCCAGACCAGGTGTCAGGGACTCCAGCATTTTTTCTTCCTGAGGGCCTACAAACAGCTTGGCTTCCACCGCCTTGCTGCTGCCGGGTGCAATCGCCTCCACCGGGGACACCATTACCACGCGGTAACAGCAGTCCGCCACAGGCGAATCCAGCGTCACAGGCACCATGGACAAGTTGCGCTTGACACCATCAGGCAAGATCCAGGCGCTGGCGAAATAGTGCTGCACCATGGCAATATAGCCATTGGTACTGGTCTTCTCGAAATCCGCCTTTCCCTTCTTAATGTCCGAAAAATTCACTTTCTGGAACTTCTTGGCGTCGGTGTACACAGCGGGGCCGGTAAAGGTGGAATAGAACGACGAACCGCCGGGGGGGCTGGTGCCATCACGCTCCAACTGGAAATACAGCTGGGGCGCCACCGCCACTGCCGAGGTGTTCACCAGCTCGTGCTTCACGCCAATGTCGTAGGCCCCACGGCGCAGTGTGTAGGTTTTGATCAATTGCACACCACCAATGGCTGGGGACGTGAACTTGACAGAGAACTCGTTCTGACCTTCGGCCAGTGCGTGGGGACCCGACACGGTCATCACTGTCTTGTGCGTCGGGAAGGCGCCACCGCCTTCTCCAGCCACAACACCAGTTTGCGCACGGTACACACGCCCAACACTGTCGTCCAGCAAGACCACATTCTTGGACTTATCAGCTGTGTCGGCGTATTTCAGCAGCTCGGCACGCACCAGGGAACCGCCTTCGGTGTCCAGCGTGAGTTTGAGCACGTCGGAGCTGATCTCCAGGCGTTCTTTCGGCACCGCTGGCGCAACTTGTTCTGCCGCAGTTACTGCGACAGCTCTACTCGCCGCAGATGCAGGGGCAACAGGGACCACTGCAGACTTGACGCCGTCCACGGCAGCGGCTTTCTGTTGCACGGGCGCCGGGAAAAAAGTGGCCTTATTGCCGTTGTAGACCTGCCATTGATCCCACAACAGCACCATGGAAAAGCCAAAGATCACCCACAAAATGGTGCGGCGAATGTCGTTCATGAGGGTTTCTTTTCGGTGGGAGTTGAGATCAACCGGCTAAACAACCGGGGTTTTTGCTGGGGCACGGGGTCACAGCCCCCCTTACACCAGGGGTGGCAACGGGCTAGCCGCGCCAAAGTGAGGTAACTGCCTGCGCCAGCGCCATACATCTCAAGCGCCTGCAGCGAATATTGGGAGCATGTGGGCTCAAATCGACAGGAAGACCCCAGCCAGGGACTCAGGAATAACCGGTACCCTTTAACCAGGCCAACCAGTAAGGACCGGATCATGGTATAGCCCCGTTACTGCCAGCAACAGCCAGAAACAGCGACTGCAATTCGGCACGAACTGCCGTTTTCAGCGCATCCGAAGTGGCACTGACAAACCAAGTCCGGTCAAAAGCCGAGCGCAGGCGCACCAAATGCGCAACCGGCGACAAGGTGGACTCGAATTCAGCGCTCACGGTATAGATCTGGCGTTTGATGGTGTTACGGGTCACTGCACGTTTGGCCCAACGCTTTGGAACCATGGCACCCAAACCAACCCCCTCAGAAGGGAAAAGGTTTTCTGTATTCACCTGCTGCGCATCACCCTCAACCAAGCGGGGCACTGCAACCTGCAATACAAAGTGTTGGGTGCGAGCCAGCGTCTTACCAGCCAGAACTGCCTGAAACTGTGGGCGGGTTTTAAGCCGATACAACTTGGTTAACCCGCAGGCAGTGCCCCTGGGACAAACCCAGAGACTGAAATTAGACAGCCAGACGCTTGCGACCCTTGGCGCGGCGAGCATTAATCACAGCTCGGCCGCCGCGTGTCTTCATGCGAACCAGGAAGCCATGGGTACGGGCGCGACGGATTTTAGAAGGTTGGTAAGTACGTTTCATATCGAATCTCTTGGAGTCACTCGTGGTGTCAGTTACCCCGAAGACGATCAGGGAAACCCAAGATTATCGCAAATTTATCGAATGCCGGCAACACCTTGCGCAAGAAAAGGCGTGTATCGCACTAACTCGGGTTATTCCTAGCCAAACTGTGGATAAGGTTTTGATAAATTACAATGCAAAGCACAGTAAACCATAACTATCCACAGAAGCTGACAAGAAAAATGAGCGAGGGACACCTGCAAAAACAATCCGAGTCACCCGCACTGGACATAGGCCAAAGCCTTTGGCAAAGCTGCATTGATCAACTTGCCCAGGAACTGCCAGAGCAGCAATTCAACACCTGGATCAAACCGCTCAATGCGCAGGTTCAGGAAGACTTTTCCAAGGTCACCATCTTTGTTGCCAACCGCTTCAAGCTCGACTGGGTGCGTGCGCAGTACAGTACGCGCATCGCCTCCATGATGGAGAAACTGTATGGTCAGCCCGTCCAGGTTGAGTTAGCAATCACTCCGAGGGAAAATATTACCCGGATTAACTCAACCCCTTCAACAGCAGACACGGCCGTGGCCGAAGAAGCCGCCGAAGTCGGCGAGGATCGCAACACCGGAACCCCTAAGAACCGCCTGAACAGCATGCTCACGTTTGACACGCTGGTGGAGGGCACGGCCAACCGGATGGCCCGCGCCGCTGCCATGCATGTGGCCACTATGCCCGGGCACTTGTACAACCCGCTTTTTATCTACGGTGGTGTCGGTCTGGGCAAAACCCACCTGATGCACGCTGTGGGTAACCGTCTGCTGGCAGACAAGCCCAACAGCAAAGTTCTCTACATCCATGCGGAACAGTTTGTCTCGGATGTGGTTAAAGCTTATCAGCGCAAAACCTTTGATGAATTCAAGGACCGCTACCACTCGCTGGATTTGCTCCTGATTGACGATGTGCAGTTCTTTGCCAACAAGGACCGCACCCAGGAAGAGTTTTTCAACGCCTTCGAGGCCTTGCTCGCCAAAAAGTCGCACATTGTGATGACCAGCGACACCTATCCCAAAGGTTTGACCGACATCCACGAGCGTCTGGTGTCGCGTTTTGACTCGGGCCTCACCGTGGCGATTGAGCCGCCCGAGCTGGAAATGCGGGTGGCGATTCTGATCAACAAGGCGCGTGCTGAAGGTTCGGAAATGCCGGAGGAAGTGGCGTTTTTTGTAGCCAAGAACGTGCGCTCCAACGTGCGCGAGCTCGAAGGCGCACTGCGCAAGATCCTGGCCTATTCGCGCTTCAACCAGAAGGAAATCTCGATTGCGCTGGCCCGTGAGGCCCTGCGCGACCTGCTGTCCATCCAGAACCGACAGATTTCTGTGGAAAACATCCAGAAAACCGTGGCCGACTACTACAAAATCAAGGTCGCAGACATGTATTCCAAGAAGCGCCCGGCCAGCATTGCCCGGCCGCGCCAGATCGCCATGTACCTGGCCAAGGAACTGACACAGAAAAGTCTTCCCGAAATTGGAGAATTGTTCGGCGGGCGGGACCACACCACCGTGCTGCACGCCGTACGGAAAATTGGTGGCGAACGCCAGCAAATGACCGAGTTGAACCAGCAGCTCCATGTGCTGGAACAAACGCTCAAAGGATGATTACAAAAACAAGCCCTTAGGGGCCGGAAAACCCCCATAAAACTGGGAAAATGGCGCTAGTCGCAAAAACCGCACTGGCAACTGCCCCCAGGGGCTCAGACACCGTATCAAAAAGAGGTTGACATGATCGTATTGAAGGCAACGCAAGACAAAGTGCTATCCGTTCTGCAGTCCGTTGCGGGCATTGTGGAGCGCCGGCACACGTTGCCCATTCTGGCCAATGTCCTGTTGCGCAAGACCGGCACCTCCATCCAGCTCACCACCAGCGACCTGGAAATCCAGATCCGCACCACAGCCGATCTGGGTGGCGACGCCGGCAACTTCACCACCACCATTGGCGCGCGCAAGCTCATCGACATTCTGCGCACCATGCCAGCCGACCAGACCGTCTCGCTGGAGTCCAGCCAGAGCAAGGTCATCCTCAAAGGTGGCAAAAGCAAGTTCACGCTGCAAACCCTGCAGGCGGAAGACTTCCCACTGGTACAGGAGTCCGCCAACTTTGGCCCAGCCTTCAGCGTGCCGCAAAAAACCCTGAAAGACCTGCTTAGCCAGGTATCGTTCGCCATGGCGGTGCATGACATCCGCTACTACCTCAATGGCATTCTGTTTGTCGCTGAAGGCAAACAACTCAGCTTGGTCGCTACCGACGGCCACCGCCTGGCGTTTGCCTCCGCCACGCTGGATGTCGACGTGCCCAAGCAGGAAGTGATCCTGCCGCGCAAGACCGTGATCGAACTGCAGCGTCTGCTGTCCGATACCGAAGGCGCCATCGAGATGCAGTTCGCCAACAACCAGGCCAAGTTCACATTTGATGGCATGGAGTTCGTGACCAAGCTGGTCGAGGGCAAGTTCCCCGACTACAACCGCGTCATCCCCAAGAACCACAAGAACAAGATCACCCTGGGTCGCGATGCCCTTCTGAAAACCCTGCAGCGCACTGCCATCCTGACCAGCGACAAATTCAAGGGTGTGCGCCTGAACATAGACCCCGGCAGCCTGCGTGTGGCGTCCAACAACGCCGAGCAGGAAGAGGCCGTCGACGAGCTCGACATCGACTACGGTGGCGACAGCATCGAGATCGGTTTCAACGTGACCTACCTGATCGACGCACTGGCCAATATGAGCCAGGATATGGTCAAACTGGAGCTGTCCGACGGCAACAGCTCTGCGCTGTTCACCATCCCCGACAACGCCACGTTCAAGTACGTGGTCATGCCCATGAGAATTTAGCGCTATAAAAACAGTAGCTGCCCGCGCAATCAAACCCCCGTCCTCCGGGGGTTTGGTCATTCAAGAGTTCGAGATTTAGTGAAGAGAAGCTAGCCATGACCGAAGAAATCAAGCCCGATGCCACCCCCGAAAACAACGATGCACGCGTGCATACTGGCGAGGGCGGGTCAGAAAGTTCCAACTTCCAGCCCACCATCGACACCAACCAGGCCGGAGCGACCGAAGCCTACGGCGAAGGCTCGATCCAGATTCTTGAAGGCCTAGAGGCCGTGCGCAAGCGCCCCGGCATGTACATCGGCGATACCAGCGACGGCACCGGCCTGCACCACCTGGTGTTTGAGGTGGTGGACAACTCGATTGACGAGTCCTTGGCCGGCCACTGCGACGACATCCTGGTCACCATCCACTCCGACAACTCCATCAGCGTGGTCGACAACGGCCGCGGCATTCCCACCGGCGTGAAGATGGACGACAAGCACGAGCCCAAGCGCTCAGCCGCTGAAATCGCGCTGACCGAACTGCACGCCGGCGGCAAGTTCAACCAGAACAGCTACAAGGTCTCCGGCGGTCTGCACGGCGTGGGTGTTTCCTGCGTGAACGCGCTGTCCAAAATGCTGCGCCTGACCATCCGCCGCGATGGCAAGGTCCATGAGATGGAGTTCAGCAAGGGCTTTGTGCAGAACCGCATTGTGGAGACGCAAAACGGCTTCGACGTCTCGCCCATGAAAGTGGTGGGAGAAACCGAAAAGCGCGGTACCGAAGTGCACTTTCTGCCCGATACCGAGATCTTCAAGGAAAACAACGATTTCCACTACGAAATCCTGTCCAAGCGCCTGCGTGAACTGAGCTTCCTGAACAACGGCGTGCGCATCCGACTGAAAGACGAGCGCAGTGGCAAGGAAGACGACTTTGCCGGCGCCGGTGGCGTACAGGGCTTTGTGAACTTCATCAACAAGGGCAAGAACGTCCTGCACCCCAACATCTTTCACGCCATGGGCGACCGCCAAAGCGACCAGGGCACCAACATCGGTGTGGAAGTGGCCATGCAGTGGAACAGCGGCTTCAACGAGCAGGTGCTGTGCTTCACCAACAACATTCCCCAGCGTGACGGCGGCACCCACCTGACGGGTTTGCGCGCCGCAATGACCCGCGTCATCAACAAGTACATCGAAGAAACCGAGCTGGCCAAGAAAGCCAAGGTCGAAGTCAACGGCGACGACATGCGTGAAGGCCTGTGCTGCGTGCTGTCGGTCAAGGTGCCCGAACCCAAGTTCTCCAGCCAGACCAAAGACAAACTCGTATCGAGCGAAGTGCGCGGCCCGGTGGAAGACATTGTGAGCAAGCTGCTGGCCGACTACCTGCAGGAACGCCCCAACGACGCCAAGATCATCGTTGGCAAGATCATCGAAGCGGCCCGCGCCCGCGAAGCCGCGCGCAAGGCCCGCGACATGACCCGCCGCAAGGGCGTGCTCGACGGCATGGGCCTACCCGGCAAGCTGGCCGACTGTCAGGAAAAAGACCCCGCAGGCTGCGAAATCTACATCGTCGAGGGCGACTCCGCCGGTGGCTCTGCCAAGCAGGGCCGCGACCGAAAGTTTCAGGCGATCCTGCCACTGCGCGGCAAGATCCTGAACGTGGAAAAGGCCCGCTACGAGAAGCTGCTGACCAGCAACGAAATCCTGACGCTGATCACCGCCCTGGGTACCGGCATCGGCAAGGCCGGCGGCAGCACTGGCAATGACGACTTCAACGTGGCCAAGCTGCGCTACCACCGCATCATCATCATGACCGATGCCGACGTGGACGGCGCCCACATCCGCACGCTGCTTTTGACCTTCTTCTACCGCCAGATGCCCGAACTGGTGGAGCGCGGCCACATCTACATTGCCCAGCCTCCGCTGTACAAGGTCAAGGCCGGCAAGGAAGAGCTGTACCTGCAAGGCCCTGCCGAGCTGGACACCTTCCTGCTGCGCATTGCACTGGTCAACGCCTCGGTGTTTACCGGCGGCCCCAACGGCACCACCATTGCCGGCGACACCCTGGCCGAACTGGCCCGCAAACACCAGGTCGCGCAGGCCGTCATTGCACGCCTGCAAAACTTCATGGATGCCGAAGCACTGCGCAGCGTGGCCGATGGCGTCGCGCTGAACCTGGACACCGTGGCCGAGGCGGAAGCGTCAGCCGCCGCGCTGCAAGCCAAGCTGCCCGACGCCGAAGTGGCGGGCGAATTTGATGCCCGCACCGACAAACCCATCCTGCGCATCAGCCGCCGCCACCACGGCAACGTCAAGAGCAGCGTGCTCACGCAGGACTTTGTGCGTGGTGCCGACTACGCCGCGCTGGCCGAGGCTGCCAACACCTTCCGCGGCCTGCTGTCCGAAGGCGCACGCGTCATGCGCGGCGAGGGCGAGCGCCAGAAGGAAGAGAAAGTGTCCGACTTCCGTGAAGCCATGACCTGGCTGATCGGTCAGGCCGAAAACTCCACCAGCCGCCAGCGCTACAAAGGCCTGGGCGAAATGAACCCCAGCCAGCTGTGGGAAACCACCATGGACCCCAAGGTACGCCGCCTGCTGCGCGTGCAGATCGACGACGCCATCGAAGCCGACCGCGTGTTCACCATGCTGATGGGCGACGAAGTTGAACCCCGCAGGGATTTCATTGAAACGAACGCCCTGCGCGCGGGCAACATCGACGTTTGATGGTCGAATCGGGCTCTATCCCCCATGAAATATGCGTAAGCAGCTATGCTATTTATAGCAGAAAGACCCGCAGAGTGGGTCTTTCTGCTTATGTCGTGCGTAGCGACGGATCAGGCGAAGGAATCACCCATTAGCGTGTTGAACCAGGTGTTCATTTGCTGAAAATTCTTGGTGCTGATGCTGTCTGACTCCACCGGCTTGGCCCCCGTGGTCACGCCCCCGCCATTGGCGACCTTGAAGGCGCCGCCCTCATACTGGTAAACCGCCGTCAGCCACGATGCCGTGGTGGCCGTGATCGGTGAGTAGCACGCCGAGTTGGCCACCGGGGCAGGGTCGGGTTGCTGGCCGCCGAGCAGGCGAACGATAGCGTCGGCACAGATCTTGGCTTCCTGATTGGCAATGTGGCCAGCCTTGGGCAGGCCGCATTGTGAAGCGTCTCCGATCACGTGGATGCCGGTGGCGCCCGCCGCAGTGCTTTCGAAGCTGAGCATGTTGACCACTGCCCATTTGCCATTGGTGCTATTGGCCAGACCGGCCTGGGAGAGCCAGCCCCCTGCCCGACTGCCGGCAGCACGGTGCGGCGGGATCGGGTTGACCACCTGCGCAGATACCGTACGGGCAACGCCCATGCGGTCGGTGTAACTCACGACCTTGGTGGCAGGGTCGATCTGGATGCCGGTCACGCCGGGCTGGTAGTCGACAACCCCGGCGTGTATAACCGAAAAGGCCTGCGTGAAGGTGTGGGCTTCCGCCTGAATCGCGGAGTAGGGATTGACAGGATCGGTGGGCAGGTTCTCATCCAGCACGATGACTTTGCTGCCCGTGCCTTTGCTGGTTTTCAGGTAGTCCGCCACCAGGCAGGCCCGCTCGTACGGTCCGGGCGGGCAACGGTAGGGTGCCTTGGGGATGGTCATGACGAAGGTGCTGCCGTTGGGCATAGTGGCAAGCTGGTCGCTCAACAGTTGCGTCTGCGTGCCAGCGCGCCAGGCATGCGGGGTGCGGGTTTCGTAGTCGACCTGGGTCAGGCCGTAAGCGTCTTCGAACTCGACACCAGGCGCCAGCACCAGCCGGTCGTAGAGCAGCTGACTCCCGTCGGACAGGGTGATCATGCGCGCCGTCTTGTCTATGCCGGTGACCGAAGCGCGCACGATGTTGACGCTGTATTTGCTGCTCAGGTTCCCATGGGTGTAGCCCAGGCTGGCCAGGGTACGGCTGCCGTTGAGCACCAGGTTGCTCATGATGTTGGAGACGTAGGTAGTGGCGGGCTCGACCAGTGTAATGGTCAGGCCGCTGCCACCCCACAGGCGAAGGTACTTGGCAGCGGTAACGCCGGCCATGCCGCCGCCGACGACGACCATCTTGCCGGTCAGGCCGGTAGTGGCGGGGCTGATGGCCGTCGTGCTGCTGCCCGAGTCGTACTCGTCGCCTTCGCCATCGGTCCAGCCAAGGGTGGGAAGCAGCGCGGTGATGCTGCTGGCGCCGGCCAGCATGAGCCAGCGGCGTCGTGCCAGGGGCATGTATTGTTGGGTCATGGTCAGGTTCTCCTGGCTCAGGGTTGGTTGAGGTAGGCAACGATGGCGTCGAGCTGGGCGCGGGTGTAACCCTGTGCGTGCGCAGCCATGATGTCGCTGTTGGCTGTTTTGCTGAAATATTCGCTTACTCCACCGGCTTTACCACCACGGATGTCATCAAATCCGCCGCGGCCTAGGGTGCCGTGGCACTGGAAGCAATTCGAGGCAAGTAGTCGCCCGGCGGTGTTGGCCGGTTGAGCGACGGGCGTTCCGGTACCCGATCCGCTGTTGTTGTAGCCCAGGTAGCCGTTGGATTTGTCGCCCTGGTGGTCTTCGTAGTGCTTGCGTGCGTCTTCCGCGGTGCGGGTGTAGTCGCCGCTAGGCAGGCGCTGCTTCACCTCGTCATCGGTGATTCCGTTGTCATCCAGGCGTATCTTTGTCTTGAGGCTGGTGATTTCTCGCGCCCATGCGGTGATCTGAATTCCGTTTTCCGGGTTGCCATCGCTATCCAAACTTTGCAATGTGCGCAGGATGCGTGTCACACGGGCATCGGTAGCGTTGGCCGCACCCGGCACCAACTGCAGTGGAGTGACCTTGTCGCCGTTGGGCTTCAAGCTGCCCAGCACGATGTTGCCAATGGAGAAAGTGACGGTTTCACCAGGCATGTACGGAAAGTTGCCATTGCGATCCGTTAACCCGCTAAGTGTGGAGGACCTGAAAGTCAGGCCCTCGACTGGGGAGTCGATAAATGTGGCCACCTGGGTAGAGCCTGTGCTGGCGCCGGTGCTGCTGCCCCCGCCGCAAGCGGCCAGGGACGCGGCCAGCGCGAGCGGCATCCACAGGTGCGCGCGACTGCGCCTTTGGCGCGGAATACTGTTGCTGTTCATGCGGTTTCCTTCCTTCGGGATGGTGCCTTTTTGGCGGGAATAAGTGGAACCAAAAGTTCAGATGTCCAATTTGATTCCGGTGGCCAGCAACTGGCCGCTGTTGTCGAGTACAGCCTTGACCTCAACGTTCAGGCCATCGGCCCAGACTGCAGTTCCAATGTCGAAGACAGTGGCATTGGTGCCGGCACCGTCGATGTAGCGCACGGTGTAGCCTCGGATAACGAAAGTCTTGTTGGTGGTATTCAGCGCAGAAATCATTCCGTGGAATTCGAATTTTTCCGCCTCAACCGCTGCGTCTGTCTCGATTGCAACCCTGGCCGCGATGACCACGCCGTTGCGTATGACCCCTTCAACCTCAACGCGCACACCCAGTGCCAGCCCGTTCGGTGATGCAGTGCGACTGGCGTCCACGGCAACTCCGTTGACGCTGAACAAGCTGCTGGAAGTGAATGCAGTAATGGTGCCTTTAATTTTGGCTTCGTCGTCGTTACTCAGTCCGTCGCTGGTTTCGCCGGCCTTGACCTCGTCTGCAAGCCATGCACCCCCTTGCTGCGCGGTTTGCAGCTTTACTCTGACAAACTGCCCGTTCTGCAGACTGGCTGGCTTGCTGGCGGATGCGTGGTTGATAAGTGCCGACCCCAGCAGAAAGGTGGTCGCCGTCAAGTTGGTGACTATTCCACTGAGGCGGTAATTAGCGGGCGCGCTGGCGGAGACCTCTACTCGCGAGGCCTGCAGACTTCCGTCGTTGGCATTGACGAAGCCGTAGACCTCGACATACCGGCCGTCAAGCGTCCCATCGAAGCGACCACCAGAAAATACGGTGGTTGTCAGCACTTTTACAGTTTGTCCGAGCAGGGTGAAAGTGCTCGCGGTGGTGTTGACCTGGGCTGCTTGCCCCTTCCATTCGCTGCCGCAGGCGATCTGTCTGGCGGTAGCCGTTGCCAATGCGCCGGCGGACGCCGCGGGTGTGACGCCTGAGCCCTGGATTCGCACGACCATGCCCAGTTGCAATTGAGCGGCGGTACTGGTGACGCCATCGATTGTTACGTTGGCAGTGCTATCGTCATACCGGATGCCGTTGACGATAACCGAGCCCAGACCGCCGATGGTGCCAGTGGTGAACGAGCCGGTACCACCGCTGCTTAGCCCGGCAATGTTGGAGCCGCCGCCGCCGCAGGACGGCAACAACGCGGTACCCATGAGGGCGAGAAGGGTCTGGCGCCGGTTTGGTAAAGAGGCGTTGCGGTGATTCATCTCATTCTCCTCTGCTAGGTGCTTCGACAGGTGTTGTCTGCGGCTGCGGCGTCATTGCCTGCATCCACGAATACAGGCCCAGACGCAGGCACTGGTCCTGCGGTCGGCCGGCGAGCGCATCGGTGCGCATCAGACCTTCAAGTTGTGGCGCGACCTGCTTCATCAGCTGTTTCCACTGATTCGCAACGATCTGCTGCGCAATCTGCAGGGACTCCGTAGAAAGCTCGTCTGCGTACAGCGACTGCTCGAAGTGCTCGTTCCCTCGGCCCAAGACGTTGGTCACTGCCGCGCGCAGGTGGTCGCCCACGTTTTCGCCCAGGAAGCCGACCATCTGCGCCCACTGGTTTCGCGGAACGAAGGCATTGGCACTCAGGCGCACCGTGTCGCTGGTCGGGTTCTGTTCGGCCAGACCCAGGCGGCACAGCGCGTCCAGCAGCGACCGGGGATGCACATCGCGCGTGACCGAAGACGCCAGGGAATCAAAGCTCGGTTCCTCCCCGTGGCGTGGCAACTCGATGGCACCATCGGGCCCGCAGTAGGGTGGAATCGTCATCCAGCGTGTAAACAGTTCCGTCAATGCACTGCGGGTGGCCGGGCGGGCGGGCGCAGCAAGCGCTTCGATGCGGGTTACTTCGCGCCGCGTCAGGCCGGTAAGCGCGCTGATACGGCTGTTAAGCCTCTGCGAATTGGCACCTTCGCAGGTGTCATGGGCGGCCTTCACAAAGGCGTGGCGCAGTCGCTCCTCCACGGCCTGAATCGGCACGCCCTTTCCCACGCACAGCTGCGCCAGAGGCTCCAGCAAAGCATCCAGCGCCGCCAGCAAGGACTGGGTGACATCGCCGGGAGCGGATGGACTAGAAGTATTGGCAGGCTGGTTCATGGTGTTTCTAGGTCGGATTATAAAATGTGCATTTCACACATATTATGTGGCAAATGTAAAACTCTGTAATTCCACAGACTCGCCTTGCGACAACGACGGCACGCAGAAAAGGCACGCGCACGGGATTTGGTCGATACCAGTTGGTGAATACCATCGATAAGATGGCTATGTTCCAACTTTCTGATCAGCACCATGCTTCTTCGTCGCAAGCTTTTGTTAGGTGGCGAGATGCTGGGCGCATAGCTTTGTGGACCGCACTTTTAAGCTGATGGATGAAAATTTTCTACGGGTGTTTGAACAGTGCAGACTTCACCCGCCTGAACACTTGAAAGGAATTACCCTTGGAAACCAATCTGCACAACCTTGCCAATCTGTTCAAACAACTGGGTTTGCCCTCGGAACCATCCGCCATCGACGCTTTTGTTTCCCGCCATAAGTTGGACCCGGGCGTCTCCCTGTGCAAGGCACCCTTCTGGAGTGCATCGCAAGCCCAATTCCTCACGCAGGCAATAGCCAATGACTCAGACTGGGCCGAAGCGGCTGACGATCTGGCAGTGCGCCTGAGTTGAGCTGCCTGCGCGGGCGGATACCATTGGCGGCTTGTCGCCAGTGTGCTGGCGACCACTCCCCATCCAACAGAGGTTCAATTTGTCTGCCACGCTACCCGCCTGCCCGCAATGCGGTCTGGAAAACACTTACCCCGACGGGGACAGCTTCATTTGCCCGGACTGCAGTTTCGAATGGCCTGCGCAGGAGGCTGCCGATGCAACGGACGCGGGTGACTCCGACGACGTGGTGCGCGACTGCAATGGCAACCCGCTGACCGAGGGCGACGCGGTCATCCTGATCAAGGACCTGAAGGTCAAGGGCTCCTCCACCGTGCTCAAGAAGGGTACGAAGGTCAAGAGCATCCGCCTGCCTTTGGGCGCGGGGGACCACGAGGTGGACTGCCGCATGGACACCGGAAGCTTCATGCTCAAGGCCTGCTTCTTGAAGAAGGCTTGACCGGTTTCTTCACGGCGCGCGCGATCAGCGCCAGCTCCCGTACCCGCGCGATATCCGCATCGCTGAACGGGCCGTTCACCCCCGAGATGGCGGCCAGCTTCATGCCGTGTTTGAGGCCCAACTGGTAGATCTCGCGCACCTTCTCCCACTCGATGGCGCGGCCCACGGTAAAGTTCTCGAAGCGGCCTTCCAGCGCCAGCACAATGGTCTCGGCCAGGCAGGCGTAGGCCAAGCCTTTGGGCAGGCCGATGTTCTTCATCTGCACGTCGCCAGGCAGCTGGATCTCGCCCGACTCGATCACCAGCACGTCGGGGCGCTTGGCCACCTCTTGCGGTGGCAGGTCCAGTGGGCGGGCCACATCGGTGATCACGCAGCCGGGCTTGACCTTCATGATGTCGAGCACCTTTTTGCCCGCACCCGAGGTGGCGGTAACGATCATGTCCATGTCGGCAATGCATTTGTCTGCCGACGAAGCGATGAAAATTTTGGCGCCGGGCGAGTCCTTGAGGATCGACTCCTTCAGGGCCAGCAGCTTGGCCGACTCGGGTGACACCATGTACACCTCTTCGGCGGCGCGCGCCATGAGCCGCGCGCACACCGAGCCAATGGCACCGGTCGCGCCCACGATCATGGCCTTGAACTTGACCCGGCCCTTGCCTTTGGGCGGCGGCAAAAGGCGCATACGCAGGAGCGCATCGTGCGCGGCCCACAGGGCGCCCGAAGCACTGTAGCTGTTGCCAGTGGTAATGGGCAACGGCGCACGCTTGGCCACGGTGAGGCCCGCGTCGCCCACCACCTTGGTGAATGCGCCCAGCCCCATGATCTGCGCGCCCAGCCGTTTGGCCATGGCCGCTGCATCGAGCAGGCGGCGGTAGGTGAACTCGGGGTCGTGGCGCATGATCTCCTTGGGTGTGCCACCAACAGAAATCAGCCAGCCTTCGGCCTCCACACCCGTGGGCGATTTCACGCCGGTAACGCGGGAGTACACAAATGGTGGCGCGTAGGCCATGATTTTTTCCAGCGAGTCCATCAACACCGGTGGCGACACCTGCGAGAGCAGCTCGATGGGTTTGACCTTCTTGAAATACTCCTGCGACAGCGGGTGAATCACAAACGCAAAGCGGTTCACCCGCTGGTAGCCGTTGGGGTACACAATGCGCGGCTTCGCATCCATACCGGTGATGATTTCCAGATAGTCGTCTTCCAGAATCTCGGCGGCGGCCTTGCCAGTAGCCGCCAGAATCATGGCGTCAAGGAGATTGGCCGCAATCACATGGCCGTGCAAGACAGGCGCCCCGTCAATCACGGTGCTCACGCCCTTGTCGCGCAACTGTGCCATGCGCTCATCGTTCACCGCCGCGGTAATCAGGGTTTTGCCAGCCAGCTCTTCCAGGCCGTAGTCGTCCAATTCGTGCGCCGGCGCCACCAGCACCGTAGCCTTTTGCATGGCCTTGCGCAGCACAAAACGCGTCCAGTCTTTCACCGGTCCGCTGGCAATGGCCGAAGGCAGCGACCAGTCTTTCACATAGTGCGCGCCGTTGGAGTACAGGTGCAGCGCATCCAGACTGCCCAGCAGCTTGGGCACCCCCAGTTGCAGCACCGGGTCGGCAAACTGCAGGTTGCTGGTGAATTCCGACAACGCCAGCGCCAATTTGTAATCGGTCAGACCCGAAAAGAACAAGGTGCGCGCATTGTTGAAATAGTTGCCCAGCTGGGTCTGCGCGTGGCGCACCGCCCACTCCTGAAGAATGTCGCCCAACCGCCCACCGGTAGTGACTGGAACCCGGGTAGCCACGGCCTTGAGGCGCGCACTGTCTTTAGCGATGAAACCCTGTGAACCGACCTTGTAGCTGTCCTTGAGAACGCCGAGGCCGATGGCTGCGGCCTTCTTATCCCACTGCTTGATGAGCTTGATGGCGGTGGCTGTGCTGCCGTTGGTGCCGATACGCTGTACCCGCAGCCGGGTACCCAGAAATTCAGTGGTGAATTCAAAGTCCTGCTGGCTGGAGCCCAGGCTGATGCTGACAACGTGTTTCATGGTGACACAGAGGTAAAAGCAATGACAGTTGCCATTCTTTCACTTCTGTACTGAAGTCAACCCCGATTACAGCAATATTGCATCAAATTGGCTTATAGCCCTCATGCAATATACATGAACAGCTATGGTATTGATAGCGAATTCAGCGTTTCCGCAGGTCTTCCGGCTTGAGGTCCGAAAAAATGTCACGCAAGTCGAATTCCTTGTCATCGGCCACTGCAGCAGGCACGGCTGCTGACGAAGTGGGGGGCATGGGCTTGTGCTGCACGGGTGGTACGGAGGCTGGGGCTGGACCCGCGCGGCGCACTTCGTTGGCCACCTTTTTCTGCGACCATTCTTCAGGCGCTGGCATGTCGGGAAACGGGCAGTCGCACTCGGCACCAAACTTCCAGACCCATTCGTATTCGGAGTGGTCCACGTTGGCTTCGTAGCGGTCCAGGCACTGGACCAACTGGCGCTCCAGCGCCATGGCGTAGCGCAGCACGTGGCCGCTCCACTTGTTCATGATCAGCTGGATCTGGGTACGTTCGGTGCCGTCGCCATTGACCAAGGTCTGCACCTTGCAGTCCAGCCACTGCGCAGGGACACCATGCATGCGCATGGTATCGCGGTAGGCGATCAGGACCAGCTCGCGTTGTACATCGTTCGCCTGCAAGGTCGAGCCGCTGGCAATGGCCATAGCAGTGTCAGGAAACTGCGAATCCTGCTTTGCACGTGCGGACCTGATGAACTTGAACATACCCTTATCTCAAACTTTCTAGATTTTCGCGTGGCAAGCGTGTGACGTTAAACGCCAATGCTGCATTTGTCTATCCCCCAATCGGGTGAGTCGGGGGCATTGGCGCTGATTTAAGGGGTACGGCGCGGTGTCATGGGACCACGGCCTTCAATGTGGCGGAAATTGATACGGCCTTTGGTCAGGTCATACGGTGACAACTCCAGCGACACGCGGTCACCCGCCAGAATGCGGATATGGTTCTTGCGCATCTTGCCAGCGGAGTAGGCGATCAGCTGGTGACCGTTTTCAAGCGTCACTCGAAAGCGCGTATCCGGCAGCACTTCATTGACAACGCCCATCATTTCAATCAGTTCTTCCTTGGCCATGGTGTGGTCCTTCTAAAGTAAATCAGTGGGGGCGCGTGGTGGCACGCACCCAGTCTATGCCCTGCGCGATAGAAAACTGTGCAGCAGCAGCGTGTGTAGCAAATTCGTCGTGAAAACGCATCACGCGGTCGGTGGACGCGCTGCCGCGCCCGCTGGCAATCGACACCTGCGCAGCGTACTGGCCGCAAGGTAGTTGTTCAGGGCAGGCCGCGATGCGGTACTTGCCCATAGTGACAGGAATCTCTTTTATCGTTGTAGTAAAAATCATTAAAAACCGAAAGCAAACACTGGCACGCCCTCATGCCGAGGGTCCCATCCTGTCAACCCGGCAGCAACCCACAAGGGCGCCGCACAAGGCACGCGCCACGGCAGGGGCGTCGTCAACAGTGGGAAAAAAGCAGCTATTCCGTGAGATGGATAGCGCGGTCGCAATTGAAGGGCCAGATTGAGCGCCCCTCTGCCGGGGGCGTTTGCGTCAAGGCAGCAAAGCCTCGACACGGGTCAATCGCCAAAAGCGACGGCTTAATGTACCACGTTGTGAAAATTTGTGCTTGTTTTTCGGATCAGACCATGCGGCTCAGTGTCAGCAGGCCGATCAGCAGTGGTTGGTGGACCATGTACCAGGACAGACTCCAGCGCCCTACAAATGCCAAGCCAAGCCAGGCCCCCACGCTCTGCTCCTGTGCAGGTCGCAGCCAGCCACGCGCCAGCGCCAGCTGGCCGGCCGCCATGCCCCACCACATAACGCCCAGCCAGGGCAGCAGCGGCACATAGTCCTCTGTGATCGGTTTACGGCTTACCAGACCCAGCCAGTTGAGCGCAGGAGCGTTGAGTGCATCCAACTGCGGCCACAAGGCATGGGCTTGCGGCCCAGCCCAGCCCAGCACGATGAGCACTGCGCCTGCGGGCCACAGCCAGCGGCCCCAGCCCGCAGCAAGCCGGCACAGCACCAGCATTACCGCCATGCCGTGCAGCACGCCAAAGTAGATCCAGCTGTTAGGAAACATATAGTACGAAGCCGCGCTCACCAGGGCCGCGCAGCCGGTAACCTGGGCCCATCGCCGCCAGAACCCGCTCCAGCGCTGGCCGCTGGCCACTGCAAGCGCCTGACCCGCCCCTGCACACAGCAAAAACAGGCTCAGGATGCAGGTACGCTGCACCGTCCACAACGGTGCGTTGTAAAAATCCTGACGGATGTACCCGAAATGGTTGAGATCAAACGCAAAATGAAACGCCGTCATCCACAGCACGGCCAAGCCGCGTAGAGCGTCAACGGCAGGGTTCCTGACCAGTCGCAGTGACTTCATTTCGGCAGGGCGGGCAGCTCCAGCATCACTTCGACCGGGCCGTTCCTGTCGGCGGACAGCACGGCGCGGCGCCCGGTGACGGATTGCAGTACCAGACGGTCATCCACTTTGGCGCCCACCGCAAACGGGCGAGCGGGTTTACCGTCTACCGAAATCAGTGCAACGCCACCACTGGATGGGTCAGCCACCACCCCCACCAGGGTCAGGCGACTGGCCGTCGATGGGGCAGCAGCACTGGGCGTTGCCGCCACGCCGCCGCCCAAGATCCGGGCCACGGCCTGCGGGTCCACGGCCGCAGCACTAGCAACGCCCGCCACTGGCGCCGATGTACCCGCTGCGCCAGCACCCCAAATTTTGAGGCCCCAGTACGCTGCGCTTGCCGCTGCCAATGCAGCAAGCGCAAACGTGGCGACCCTGACTGCGAACATGCTGTTACCGTGTATGTGCATTAGCGGATTATGATTGAGCGGACTATGCGCCAACACACCTCTTTTTTCAAAACCCTTGTTCGCACCACCCGCCGGCGCCTGTCTGCCGGCTTCACCCTGATTGAGCTGATGGTGGTGCTGGTAATCATCGGCGTGCTGGCCGCACTGATCGTGCCCAACGTGCTGGACCGGGCCGACGACGCCCGCGTCACTGCCGCACGAACCGACGTGAGCAACCTGATGCAGGCGCTCAAGCTCTACCGGCTGGACAACCAGCGCTACCCCACGGCTGCGCAGGGCCTGCAGGCTCTGCTAGCCAAGCCTACCACCGGGCCGATTCCATCCAACTGGAAACCTTATCTCGACAAGCTGCCCAAGGACCCCTGGGGCAATGCCTACCAGTACCTCAACCCCGGCATCAAAGGCGAGATTGACGTGCTGTCGTTTGGCGCCGACGGACAGGCCGGCGGCGAAGGCAAGAATGCGGATATTGGTTCCTGGCAGTAGTCAGGCCTCCACGCTCCGCCGCTACGCGGGTCGCTGCCCCCCAGGGGGGCTAATTTGCCTTGGGGCAGCCCGGCGGCAAATTGCATTTCGCCAACAACGGTCGATGCGCGCGACTGGCTTCACTCTTTTGGAACTGCTGGTCGTCGTGGCCATCATGGCGCTGGCCACCGCGGGCGTGGGTCTGGCATTGCGAGATTCCACCGGTACTCAGCTCGAACGCGAAGCCCAGCGCCTGGCAGCATTGCTGGAATCCGGCCGTGCCCAGGCGCGCATGGCCTCGACTGTCGTGCGCTGGCGCGCTACCCCCACCGGCTTCGCATTTGAAGGTATTGCGGGCATGCCCCTGCCTACCCAGTGGCTCGGCGATGATGTGCGCGTCGCTGGCACCGCCCAGCTGGTGCTGGGTCCGGAGCCGGTCATCGGACCACAGCAACTGCAATTGGTGTCCATCTCCCATCCCGCGCGCAGCCTGACCCTGGCCACGGATGGCATCCGGCCTTTTGCGGTGCTCCCACCACAGGCTGCCGACACCCCATGAAATCTGCCGCGCCGCGTGGTTTCACCCTGGTGGAAGTGCTGGTGGCCCTGAGCATCGTGGCACTGGCACTGACAGCCGGTGTGCGCGCCGCAGCGTCGCTCACGCGCAATGCCGAGCGCCAGTCTGATCTCATGCTCGCCCAGCTGTGTGCAGAAAACGCACTCGTCGCCATGCGCCTGGCAAAGCAGATGCCGGCGATAGGCGACAACACAACCGTGTGCCCCCAGGCGGACCGCCGTCTGGATGTCCGGCTGTCCGTGCGCCCAACACCCAATGCCAACTTCCTTCGGGTCGAGGCACAGGTGAGCGAGGCCAACGCGCCCCTGCTCACCTTGTCTACCGTAGTGGGGCGCTACTGAAATGATGGCCCCCACGCTCCGCCGCTTCGCGGGTCGCTTCCCCCCGGGGGGGCGAATTCCCCTTGGTGCTGCCCGGCGGGGAATTGCGGTTCTCACATACCGGCACCAGCGCGGTTTCACGCTGATTGAGCTGTTGGTGGCCGTCGGTATCATGGCCGTGATGGCGGGCCTAAGTTGGCGTGGCATTGACGGCATGGTGCAGACCCAGGCCCATGTGCAGCAGCGCTCGGATGCGCTGCTGACGTTGCAGGCCGGGCTGGCGCAATGGGCGGCCGATCTGGACGCAATGGCCGATGGCCCCATGGAGCAAACCATGGACTGGGACAGCCGCAGCCTGCGCCTGCTGCGACGCAATGCTGCAGCACCCGGCGACGGCATGCTGGTGGTGGCCTGGGCCCGCCGCTCGGTGGGTGGCGCCGGGCAGTGGCTGCGCTGGCAGTCGCCACCTGTACGCACCCGCAAAGAGCAGCGGGCAGCCTGGGCCCGCGCCGCTGCCTGGGCCCAGAACCCGGGCGACGACGAGAAGAAATACGAAGTGCGCATCACACCGCTGGCGCAGTGGGAGATTTTTTACTTCCGCAACGACGCCTGGAGCCACCCGCTGTCCAGCGGTGACGCGGCATCCGCGGCTGCCTCCGCCCCGACTGCGACAACTGCCACCACTTCAGCCGCTGTAGTGGCTGCCACCGTTGCCAGCCAGACCCGGCCGGACGGCGTGCGTGTGGTGCTGACATTGCCCCCCGGCGAGGCCCTCAGCGGCACCCTGACGCGCGACTGGATTCGCCCGACGCTCGGAGGAGGCAAGTCATGACCCTGCGTCAACGTGGAGCGGCCTTGCTGGCGGCCATGCTCACGGTCACGCTGGTAGCCACTCTGGCCGCTGCATCCCTGTGGCAGCAATGGCGCAGCATCGAGGTGGAGTCAGCCGAGCGCGCCCGGCTGCAGTCGCTATGGGTGCTCACCGGCGCCCTGGACTGGGCCCGCCTGATCCTGCGCGAAGACGCCCGCTCAGGCGGAGCAGACCACCTGGCCGAACCGTGGGCCATCCCCCTTGAAGAAGCACGCTTGTCCACCTTCCTGTCGGCCGACAAAACCACTTCGGCAAATGAAGAGGACACCATGCTGCAGGCCTACCTGTCGGGGCGCATCAGCGACTTGCAGGCCCGCATGAATGTGCGCAACCTGGTCGATGGCACCAAGCTGTCCGAACCCGCACTGAAGGCCTTTGCCCGGCTGTTTGACCAGCTCGGGCTAGCGCCTGCCGAGCTGGCCATGCTGTCCGACAACCTGCTGCTGGCACTCAATGCCACGGCCAGTGGCGCACCGGGTGAGGCCGCGCCGCTGTTGCCACAGCGGGTCAATCAACTGGTCTGGCTGGGCCTGTCACCACGCAGTCTGGAGGCCCTGCGCCCCTACATAACGTTGCTTCCAGAACGCACTCCCGTAAATATCAACACTGCAAGCGCCATAGTGTTGTACGCTAGCACTCCTTTTTTGGACTTGGCGCAGGCACAACAACTGGTCAGTGGCCGCCTGGTCAGCCATTTCCGTTCGCTGGCCGATGCCGGCAAGATTCTGGGAGCAGGACCAGCACAATTCAATGAGGCACAACACAGCGTGAATTCCCGTTTTTTCGAAGTGCGCGGTCGCTTGCGGCTGGACCAATCGGTGGTTGAAGAACTCTCCGTGGTGCAGCGCGACGGCATGGATGTCAAAACCCTGTGGCGCGAGCACTGAATGTCCACCCTGATCATTACCCTGCCTAACACGCCGGCTTCGGCCTCGACGCCGGTTGAAAGCGTGTACAGCGAGGACGGCCTGGAGGCCACGCGTATTGCGAATGCACAACTATCGCTCATGCCGGCCACAGGTGCCCAAGTGGTGGCCCTGGTGCCGGCACAACAACTGTCCTGGCATGTGGTGACCCTGCCGCGCGGCACCCTGGAGCAAGGCTATTTTGGTGACGGTGGCGCGAGCCGGCTGCACACCGTACTCGAAGGTTTGCTCGAAGACCGCCTGCTCGACGAGCCCGCCAGCCTGCACTTTGCCCTGGAACCCAGACCCCGCGAGGGCAACCCCGTGCGGGTAGCCACCTGCAACAAGATCTGGCTGCAAGCCTGGATCGCCACCCTGGAGGCGGCCGGCCTGCCAGTGACCCGCATCGTTCCCGAGATCTCCCCCACACCTCAGGACGCTGCCACGCCCGCCTGGCGGGTCATGGGCTCGCCCGAGCGGCCAGAGTTGCTGCGCAGTGACGCCGAAGGTGTCACCTTGCTGCCCTTCAGTGCTGCTGCCATGGCGCTATTGGCTGCCCATGGGGCAGCAGATGCCTCCGCGCCACTGCTGGCCGAACCCGGCGTAGCTGCACTGGCTGAACAGGCTTTCAAGCGCCCGGCCACCCTGCAAACCCGCACCCAACGCGCCTTGCTCGCAGCCCAGGCCAACTGGGATCTGGCCCAGTTTGACCTGCTGCGCACCCTCGGTACTCGCACCCGCAAGCACCTGACGGCCCTCACCGGCAGCCTGTTGCGCGCGCCGCAGTGGCGCGCCGCCCGCTGGGCCAGTCTGGCACTGGTCATCCTCAATCTGGCCGGTCTGCAGGCCTGGGCCTGGAAAGAGCAGAGTGCACTGACCGCCAAGCGGGTGGCCATCCAGAACACCCTGATGTCCACCTTCCCCGACGTGCGGGTGGTGGTCGACGCACCGCTGCAAATGGCCCGCGCCACAGCCGACCTGCAGCGCCAGAGCGGCACCGCCTCGGGCGCCGACCTGGAGGCCATGTTAAGCCAGTTTCAGGCTGCAGCCCCCGACACACCTCCGCCAGCAGCTATTGAATTTATAGCAGACGAACTCCAACTCAAAGGTCTTGACGCTGCGCACCCCACCCTGACCGATGTGGCCACCCGCCTGCAGGCCCGTGGTTACATGGCACGCTGGGACGGCGACGCGCTGGTCCTCAGACAGGGAGGCCGTCCATGAGCCTGGCCTCCACCATGGCAACGCTGCAGGCCCGCTGGGGCCAGCTGGCTGCGCGGGAGCGCACCCTGCTGTCGCTGGCTGCGGCACTGGTCCTGCTGGCCGCGGTATGGCTGCTGTTCCTGTCGCCCATCATCACCACCCTGCGCAGTGCAGAAACCCAGTCCAGGGCACTGGATACACAACTCCAGCAGATGCTGGCTCTGCAAACCCAGGTGCAGTCGCTGCAAAAGCAGCCCCCGCTGGCTTTTGACGAAGCGCTCAAGGCTTTGAACCTGGCCACCCAGCAAACTCTGGGCGCCAGCGCACAGGTGGCTGTGGCCGGCGAACGTGCCAGCGTGACCTTGCAAGGTGTATCACCCGACGCGCTGGCCCGATGGCTGGCGCAGGCCCGCCTGAATGCCCGCTCCGTGCCGCTGGAGGCCCGTCTGGCCCGTACAGTGTCGGCAAAAGACAACACCCAGGGGACTGTCTGGAACGGGGTGCTGGTCATGTCATTGCCTGCCCGATAAGCAATGGTCCGACGCCAACCCGCCCCCGCCGCACGCAGTCCCTGGGCCCTGGCCTGGGCGGGTGCCATCGCGGGCGTGCTGACCGCCACCCTGGTGTTCGCCCCGGCGCGCTGGCTGGCTGCCGGTGTGCAGCGGCTCAGCGGTGAACAGGTTCGCCTGGTTGATGCCCGCGGCAGCGTCTGGGAGGGCTCGGCCCAACTGGTGCTCTCGGGGGGAGAAGGCAGTAGTGGTTCAGTGGCCCTGCCGGGCCTGCTTGCCTGGCACATCCGGCCGGCCTGGGGCGGTGTGACCGCCCAGGTCAGCGCCGATTGTTGCACCCGCACTCCGCTGCAACTCAACGCGGAACTGGCCGGCCTGGGGGGCCTGCATCTCGTGCTGGCCGACGGCCAGTCACAGTGGCCCGCCGGGCTGCTGGTGGGGCTGGGAACACCCTGGAACACCGTGCAGCCCCAGGGCCAGTTGGTTGTCACGAGCCAGGGTTTTGGCGCACAATGGGCCGAAGGACGGCTTTCGATGGAGGGGCGGGTGCAATTTGATGCCACGCAGATGTCATCGCGCCTGTCCACCATTGCCCCGATGGGCAGCTACCGCCTGACCCTGCAGGGTGGCGCACCAACGCGAATCGCGCTGGCCACTTTGGAAGGCAGCCTGCTGCTCTCGGGACAAGGTCAGTGGGTAGGACAGCGATTGCACTTTGAGGGAGAAGCCAGCGCTGCGCCGGACCGGGTGGAGGCACTCTCCAACCTCCTGAATATTCTGGGACGGCGCGACGGTGCCCGTTCCATCATCAAACTGGGTTAATCGTGAAATCACGTGGTATGAAACAGCCGCTCCGTCAGTCGCCAGTTGCTACAGTAGTTATAGCTGCTTGTGCAATGTTGACGGGGGCTTCAGGCCTTTTTCCTGCAAATCTTCTGGCACAACCAGCGGCTCCGGCCAGTGCGGCAGCGAGCCCAGCGGCCACAGGTACCAGCGCGGCGCCCAAACGCGGCCAGCCCATCACCCTGAATTTCACCAACGCCGACATTGAAGCCGTAGCCCGCACCATGGCCACGCTGACCGGGCGCAACGTGGTGGTCGACCCGCGCGTCAAGGGCACCATCACGCTCAATACCGAGTCGCCCGTGTCGCCGGCCATGGCCTACTACCAGTTCCGCACCCTGCTGCGCCTGCAGGGCTACACCGTGGTGCAGGGTGATGACCTGGACCGCGTGCTGCCCGAGGCCGATGCCAAGCTGCAAAGCAGCATGGTGGGCATCTCCGAGTCCGGCGAAAAGACCGCCAGCGGCAACCAGCTGATGACGCAGATCATCCGTCTGCAACATGAAAACGCCATTAACCTGGTGGCCATCCTGCGCCCGCTGATCAGCCCCAACAACACCATCAACGTCAATCCCGGCACCAATGCGCTGGTGATTACCGACTACGCCGACAACCTGCGCCGCCTGGCGCGCATCGTGGCTGCGCTGGACGTGGCCAATGCCACCGGTCTGGAAGTGGTGCCGCTCAAGCATGCCAATGCGGTCGATCTGGCACCTTTGGTGCTGCGCCTGCTGGATTCGGGCGGCAGCGCTGCGCCTGCAGGCCAGGCCGACACCGGTTTCAAGACCACGGTGCTGGCCGAACCGCGTTCCAACGCGCTGATCCTGCGGGCAGCCAACCAGGCCCGCCTGGCGCTGGCCATGTCGCTGATCGATAAGCTCGACCAGCCCGGTGGCAGCAACGCCAATGGCGACGCCGGCAACATTTATGTGGTCTACCTTAAGAACGCTAACGCAGTGCAACTTGCGCCCATGCTGCGCGCCGCCATAAGTGGCGAGGCGGCCGGCCGCATAGCCACGGGCGCAGCCGCTGGCAACACCGCGGCCGCAAATGCCGCCTCCACGGGCGGCCAGATCCAGGCCGACCCGGCCACCAACGCGCTCATCATTACCGGGTCCCAACCCCAGTACCGCCAGTTGCGTGCGGTGATCGACAAGCTCGACGCCCGGCGCGCGCAGGTGTTTGTGGAAAGCCTGATCGCCGAGGTCAACGCCGACAAGGCCGCCGAATTCGGCATCCAGTGGCAGGGCGTGCTGGGCAAGAATGGCGACGCCAATGTGGGCCTGCTGGGTACCAACTTCAGCATTGGCGGTACCAACATCGTGAAGCTGGCCACCAGCGCCGCCAGCGGCACGGTGTCGCCCTCCACCGGCATCAATGTGGGCGTGGCCAGCCAGGTCAACGGCGTCTACGTGCTGGGCTTTCTGGCGCGCTTTCTGGAAGCCAGTGGCGACGGCAACATCCTGTCCACACCCAATCTGCTGACCCTGGACAACGAAGAGGCCAAGATCGTCATCGGCCAGAACGTGCCTTTTGTGACCGGCCAGTACACCAATACCGGCGCGTCCACCACCACCGTCAACCCGTTCCAGACCATTGAGCGCAAGGACGTGGGCCTCACCTTGCGGGTCAAACCGCAAATCAGCGAAAACGGCACCGTCAAACTGACCATCTTCCAGGAAGTCTCCAGCGTGCAGGCCTCCTCGGTGAACTCGGCTACCGGCCTGATCACCAACAAGCGCTCCATCGAGTCCAACGTGCTGGTCCAGGACGGCGCTATCGTGGTGCTGGGTGGACTGCTGTCCGACGAATACGCCGGCAACCAGGAAAAGGTGCCCGGGCTGGCCGACGTACCCTTCTTTGGCAACCTGTTCAAAAGCGAAGCCCGCAGCCGCAAGAAGACCAATCTGATGGTGTTCCTGCGTCCGGTGGTGGTGCGTGATGCCGCTGCCATCGACGCACTCTCGCTGGACCGCTATGAAGCCATGCGCAGCTCCCAGCAACAGGGCCAGCCGGTGCAAAGCAATCTGGTGCCCATCAACGAAGCGCCCGTTCTGCCATCGGCACCTACTTCGACGCCTGCCAAAAAACCATGAGTGCAGGCGCGCTTTACCCGCTGCCCTACGCATTTGCGCGCAGCCAGCAACTGCTGCTGGAAGACACCAATGGCGACCTCACCTTGTGGCTGCACAGCCTGGAAAACGAGGGAGCGGCCAGCAGCGTGAGCGAGGTCATGCGCAAGTACCCGGTTCACCGGGTCGAGGTAGCGCCCGCCGAACAACTGCGCCAGCGCATTAGCGCGGCCTATGCCCAGAGCGAATCCAGTGCCGCCACCGTGGTGAGCGAGGTGGAAAGCGATATCGACCTCTCGCGCATGATGCTGGCGCTACCGGCCATTGAAGACCTGCTGGAAACCTCGGACGACGCGCCCATCATCCGCATGCTCAATGCGCTGCTGACGCAGGCTGCGCGCGATGGCGCCAGCGACATCCACATTGAGCCCTACGAACGTCATTCCACCGTGCGCTTCCGGGTGGATGGCACATTGCGCGACGTGGTGCAGCCCAACCGCGCCTTGCACGCGGCGCTGATCTCGCGCCTGAAAATCATGGCCGAGCTCGACATTGCCGAAAAACGCCTGCCACAAGACGGCCGCATCTCCTTACGCATCGGCACCCGTGCGGTGGATGTGCGGGTCAGCACCCTGCCCAGTGCCCACGGCGAACGCGCGGTGCTGCGCCTGCTGGACAAAAGCGGTGCCAAACTCAGCCTCGAATCCGTGGGCATGCAGGGCGATGTGCTCAAGCGCTTTGAACACCTTGTGGCGCAGCCGCACGGCATCATTCTGGTGACAGGCCCCACCGGCTCAGGCAAGACCACCACGCTGTACGCCGCCATGGAACGGCTCGATACGCGCGGCCAGAACATCATGACGGTGGAAGACCCGATCGAGTACGAACTGCCCGGCGTGGGCCAGACCCAGGTCAACGCCAAAATCGACCTCACCTTTGCCAAGGCCCTGCGCGCCATCCTGCGCCAGGACCCCGACATCATCATGATTGGCGAGATCCGCGATTTCGAGACCGCGCAGATCGCCGTACAGGCCTCGCTCACCGGCCACCTGGTGCTAGCCACCCTGCACACCAACGACGCGGCCAGTGCGGTCACCCGCCTGAGCGACATGGGCATTGAGCCTTTTCTGCTCAGTTCATCCCTGCTGGGTGTGCTGGCGCAGCGGCTGGTGCGCAAACTGTGTCCGCAATGCCACGGCGCCGGCTGTGCTGCCTGCAGCCGCACCGGCTACCACGGCCGCACCGGGGTGTTTGAGTTGCTGGTGGCCGACGATGCCATCCGCGCGCAAGTTCATACCAAGGCTTCCGAGGCAGAGATACGCGCCGCTGCCATTGCCGGCGGCATGACGCTGATGCGCGAAGATGGCGAGCGCCTGATCAAGGCGGGCATTACCTCGCGCGAAGAGCTGGTGCGGGTGACGCGGGACTGAGCGGCGCGGGAGACTGCAATGCAGCGTAAGTTGGTCCATGTGGCTTGCCGGAGTTTTGATATCTGAGCAAGTTTTCCAGTTTCTAACCGTAGGCGTAACAGGATCATCCTGCCTGCTACATCACCAAGGAGTTCGTCGTGCCTACAGTTGAAAACCGCGGTATCCAAATTCACTATGAAGTTCACGGGAGCGGACACCCTGTTGTTCTAGTCCACGGAGGCACCGTAAACTTCAAGAGCAACTATGCAGATTTCGGCTGGATCGAATCGCTGAATAACAATGGACTACAGGTGATTGGTCTCGATCTTCGCGGACACGGCAAGAGCGGCAAGCCGCACGACATTGGATCGTACGGAACTTCGAATCTAGCCGGCGACGTTATCGCCGTCCTTGAAAAACTTTCGCTGGCTCGTGCATCGCTTGTGGCCTACTCAATAGGAACTGCGGTAGCTCTCAACTTGTTGCAATCCACTCCCGAGCGATTTGATAGAGCCGCGCTCATCGCGACCGGTGATGGACTGATTGGGCATCCCCCACACACGTTCTACAACATTCTTCCAGCCTTGGTGGAGGTACTTAACAGAACCGAGTATCCAAAGGACCTCCCGAAATACTTGTCAACGTACTGGAACTTTGTTGCTGCAACTGATGGCGATTGGCAGGCTCTGCGGGCACTTGCTCAGGCAAGCTATGAGCCCCTGTCAATGACAGATGCTGCGGCTATCACTATCCCGACACTAGTAATTAGTGGTCAGAAGGACTTGGTCCTCGGACGGGGTGCAAAGCTGGCACAAGCCCTAGGACAAGGAAGGTACGTCGAGGTTCCTGGCGCTGACCACTTTTCACTCGCCGCGGATTCAGGCGTCAGAGCTTCCGTTGCCGATTTCATGCGGCCTTCTGCTGTTTAGCGCATGCGTCTAACCCCTGCCTGACGCGGTGCACCATACATAGATCCATTAAGGGCAATACACGCCACCCGTTTCGGTGCGCTCCAGCATGTCCAAATCCGTCAGCAGGATATCGGCGTCTTGATGCACCCGCTTGGCATCGCGGCCCACCGCGCGGGCAAACTGCTGATGTGACTGGCCCTCGCGCCTGCAACTGGCCGGTTTTTCCCCCTTTATCCCGCTTTAGTTTTCCGGCGGCCTGCCCAGAATCAGGGCCATCCAGGAGAACAACGATGGCGCTGCAATACCAGCTCAAACAAGGCAACTACCACCTCTACGACCTCAGCACCCCGCTGAGCAAGGCGACCGGTGAACACCGCCTTCGCCTGATGACCGATACCGTGGCCATTGCCTTTGATGCCCGCACTGGCGAGCTGCGCGAACATGGCAGCCCCACCCGCATCCACTCCTGGGCCAACAACACCAGGCGCCGCCTGCGTGCCGAAGGCGCGCTGGACCGTGCCAACGACATCGTGGTCGTTTCCGGCCCGCTGCCGGTGGACGAGATCAACAAATGCCTGCAGATCAACGGCTACTGCCGCCGCATGTTCTCGCGTCTGGCAACCATGCCGCACGGCAAACGCCTGCAGCACACGCACTGACCGCGCAGGCGCTCCAATGGGGGCTTTAGGGGCTACCATTGGCGCATGCCCGCCTTTTCCTTTGAAGCCTTAAGCGCCAGCGGCGAGACCCGCAAGGGGATCATCGACGCCGACAGCGCCCGCACCGCACGCGGTCTGCTGCGTGCGCAGGCCCTGGTGCCATTGGCGGTAGCGCCGGTGGGAGCCGGCGCCGACACCACGGGCTCGGGCGCTGGCATCAGCACCACCCTGTGGAGCAAGCGCGTGTTCAGCGCCACCGCACTGGCGATCTGGACGCGCCAGATCGCTGGACTGGTGCGCTCTGGCCTGCCGCTGGAGCGGGCGCTGACCGCCCTGGCCGACGAAGCCGAAGACGAGCGCCAGCGCAACCTGGTGGCCGCCCTGCGCTCCGAGGTCAACGGCGGCACCGCCTTTGCCGCCGCCCTGACCCAGCACCCCCGTGAGTTTTCCACCACCTACTGCGCCGTCGTGGGGGCGGGTGAACACAGCGGCAACCTGGGCCTGGTGCTGGAGCGTTTGGCCGACGACCTGGAACAAAGCCAGACACTCAAATCGCAACTGGTGGGCGCCGCGCTGTACCCTGCCATCGTGACGCTGGTGGCCATCGTCATCGTGACCTTTTTGCTGGCCTATGTCGTGCCGCAGGTCGCGCAGGTATTTGCCGGCAGCAAGCGGGCGCTGCCCATGCTGACCGTCATCATGCTGGGGCTGGGCAGTTTTGTGCGCAACCAGGGCTGGCTGATTCTGATTGCTATTGTTTTAGGAGCTGTCGCTGCACGCGTGGCATGGGCTAGCGCCGCATTTCGTGAAAAGTTTGATGCTTTCTGGCTGACTCTGCCGCTGGTCGGACGCCTGGCCCGCGGCTACAACGCTGCTCGCTTTGCCGGCACGCTGGCCATGCTGGCGGCAGCGGGCGTACCTATTCTCAAGGCCCTGCAGGCGGCGGCCGACACCCTGTCCAACCGCGCCATGCGCACCGACGCGCTCGATGCGCTGGTACTGGTACGCGAAGGCGCACCGCTGGCCTCGGCGCTGAGCCAGAAAAAACGCTTTCCCGGCCTGCTGGGCATGTTCGCCCGCCTAGGCGAGCAGACCGGACAGTTGCCGGTGATGCTGGAACGCGCCGCAAAACAGTTGGGTACCGAAGTGCAGCGCCGCGCCATGCAGATGGCCACGCTGCTGGAGCCCCTGCTCATCGTCAGCATGGGCCTGGTCGTGATGTTGATTGTGCTGGCCGTTCTGCTGCCCATCATTGAGCTCAACCAGTTGGTGCGCTGAGGTTAGTCTGTCGCTACGCGCTCCAGCGCCTGGGGGTTGATGCGGGGGCAGTCTGCCCCTTCCACCAGCCAGCCATTGCGTTTGAATTCGGCAAATACGCGGCTTACCGTTTCCACCGTCAGGCCCAGCAGCGCCGCAATATCCTCACGCATCAGGTGATGGCATTCTGTGCGGTGCGGATCAATCGCCACCAGTAACAGAAAACGCGCCACGCGCGCATGCGAACTGCCGGTGGACAGCTGGGTGATCACCATATCAGCGTCGTCCAGACTGTTTTGCCAGCGGCGCATAAGAGCGGTATGCAACGCCGGGTTGCGGCCTTCAAGCTGGGTAATGACTTCCACCGGAATGCGGCACAGGTCGGTGTCGCTCACGGCTTCGGCGCAGTGGTGGTAGTGCGTGTTGACCAACACCTCCATGCCAATCACGCTGCCCGATTTGAGCAGGCGCACAATGCGCCGCGTGCCATTGGGTGCGTAGTGCACCAGGCGCACCAGCCCCTTGCGAACGGTGAACACGGCATCGCCCACCTCGCCTTCGTGGTACAGGCTGGATTTGGCTGCCAGACGCAGGTTATCTACCGGGCGCAGCAGGTCGCCCAACTCGCGCTCCTGTAGCTCGGAAAACAGCATGGTCCCGCGAATATCGCAGTGCTGGCAGTCGGACCGGCCTACCCAGGTGGCATCGGTGCAATAAGACATCGGCGATTTCATGCCCGCCAGCATACCCGCACTCGGACAAAAAAGTTCGTAGCTATCTGCTCTTGCCCGCGCCGCTCCCCGTATCGGGTGTGCGGTCACGGGTCTGGTCTTTGTCCTGCGACATCACCACAGTGGACGTACCCAGCCTGTATCCATCAATCACGGCAGGCGCGCACTGTCATTGCGATTTGTCAATCCGAACAACGAGGCAACACAAATCAAGCAAGCGCTTGGTGAAATTGTTTTGAACTTGATGTTTATCAATGTGCCATGAATCATTTAATTGCAAAGTGAAACCACGGGGGGTATGCGCCCCGGTCGATTTTATTAACGGAGGAAAACATATGAAACTCAAGTTGACAGCGGGCAAAACGGCCTTGGCCATTGCCGCCGGCACGGTGGCGACGGCAGCCATTGCGGCGACGATATTGCAATTGACGGCACCAGTGGTGGTGTCGACCACCAGCGGCACCAACGCTTACAAGGCAAAGATGGGCTGGATCTCCTATAAAACGGACACAGACCCCACCAAGACCAAATATGACGTTCAAGCGCAGATCATGGTCTACGCAGACGGCCCTGCTGGCGCACAGGACATTTACGTGGCGCGCTCTACAGACAACGGCGCAACTTGGTCACAACAGCGCGTTACAAGCAATGGCGGTCATCCAGTTGCCACTGTTGCGGGCACTCCTGTGAGTTATACCGCTACCAACAACAAACCAAACATCTATGTCGCACCACTCGGTGTTTTAACCGGGATCGCTCCCAATCAGGTTGGTGCCAATGCGCTTGTGACGTGGACTAGCACCGACTGCACCGACACTGGCAATTCTCCAGGCGACATCGCGGGTCCCCCCAGCGCCCAAAAAAATAACACCACATTGGTGCCGAACCAGCCCTATATGTGCCTGTGGACAGCGCGGTCCGTTGACGGTGGCATTAGCTGGGTCAAGCAACGGCTCACTGATGGTTCGCTGGATGCCGATGAGGATGTGCCCGCCGGCTATGTCAAATACACATCAGACACAGCATCCACGGGCGGGTTCGCGATCAGCTACCAGGCTGACCCGGCCGGACTGAAACCTGGCGAGGCAGAAGGCCCGGGTGATGGTGCTTCTGGTGCGGCCGTGAACCCCGGAACCAACATCTGGTACACCTTCCTGAGTAAAGCAGCTTTCGAAAACGTTGCAACACCATTTCCCCCACCCACCGTCGTCAGCAACAACACAGGTACTGCTTCGGGGGATCCAGGTGCATCGCGGGCCAATCTGGCCATCAGCGGTGGCACCGCCGTATTGGCCTATGAAGAAACCAAAGGTGGCGGCAGCAGTGGCAAGCAGATCATCTACCACAGCTTCCCCTATGCGACACCCGATAACAACAGCGCGGGTACCGTCATCAGCAACCCTGCCAACAGCGCACGCCGCGTTCGCTTCCTGCTGCAAGGCAAAGAGGCGTTTGCCAACAGCTTGGACGACGCGGGTATCACGCCAACAACCAAGGGGGTTCACGTGATGCTTCTGTGGCGCGAAACCAGCTTGACAACGGCAGCAGCGGCCTCTGATGTGATGATGTTGCGTGGTATCAAGGACACCGTGGCGCGCCCCGCCATCACTGGCGTGCGCCTTGCATCTACTGGCTTCTTGCCGACCGATATCGAACCGTACACAGCAGCGAAGAATCTGAGCGACCCGACCGCTAACTTGGGCAACGATGACAACGCATTAGCCCAGCGCGGCGTGCTGCGCGGTGAGTTTGCAGCGATTGCTTACGACCGTACACCCAACAAGACGCAGGCGGATCTGTACCAGAACACCTACAACTTCTTCATCACCCGCTCCAGCGATGGTGGTGATACTTGGACTGCTGGAACCAACATGTCCAACATCACCAACAACGCGATTCGTGTCGTGGAGCCGCGCCTGGTGGGCACTCCTGGCACGATCAAGTTGCCCAATGCGGCGGCCACGTCCGATGTGTCTGATGTGCAAAACCCTAACACCCTTCTTGTATCTTGGGGCACAGAGACCAATGAGCTCGTGAGTAAACCTTTAAACATCTTCCTGACCCGCAGTACCGACAAGGGCGCAACCTACGAAACGGTGCAAAAACTGGCTGGCGATGATGGTGTGACCGTACGGGCCTCCGAAGCCCAACTGCGCTCGCCACCTGACGGCAAAACAATTGGTGCTTTGTGGATGCAAAGCAATGATGGGACGCAAAGCACTCCTCCTGTGACGACTGATGTGGTGTACCGCAACGGCACAGAAGGAACAGAAGTGGTTCCCACAAACAACGGCGGTGGCGGTTGCACCGCCGCCACCGGTGACACGCCTTTTGATCCGGTACTGCCAATGCTCGCAGCCGCGGGTCTGGCTGCCATGGGTCTGCGCCGACAGCGTCGTAACCCATAAGAAAAAAGGGGCTTCAGCCCCTGCCAAATGAAAGCGCCGCCTGGCAGCAGGCCGCGCTTTCCAGTTTCTCAACATATGAATGGTTATAGGAGAACCCATGACAACACCATTTGCATTACACAGGCCGGTACTGGGCTGGCGCGCTGCCTGCCTGTCGGCCGCATCGGCGGTTGCCTTGACACTGGCGGGCTGCGGCTCTTCCGGCAGCAGCGGCAGCGGCAGCGTCCCCAGCATCATTGAAGCCTTTATTGACACCCAGGCGACGCAGGTCGGCGGTGCTACGCAGGCTGTCGCCTTGTACAACGACGGCACGGCAGACTGGACGCTGTACAGCATGGCCAACCGCTTTGCGGCAACCCCGGTTGGCACGGATTCCGCTGTGATCAAAGCGGCGGTGAAAGAAATCGTGGCACCGGGATATATCCAGCACATCACGGTGATCAAGAACTATGCTGGCAAGAACTATGCTTTGCTGTCGATGGGCGGCAAGGGCATTGGCGTGGTGGACATTACCAACGCAGCGGCCCCGGCCTATCTGCGCACCATGACCGTGGACTACACATCGCCCGCGTATACCTACTCCGACGGTGGTGGCACGATATTTAAACTTGCTAGCGCTGCACACACATCGGGTTCTATCAGTGACGTGCTGGTGGACGACAAAGGCACGATCAACGACACGACCGACGACCAGTTGCTGATCGCCAATGCGTCCTTTGGACTCCAGCAGACCAAGCTGTCCAACCTGATGGATGCCACCGCCAGTGGCGTGCTCCCGGTTGACGGTGCACAGACCTGGACGCTCAAGTACTCCGGCGAGAATCCGAACGGAGGCCCACTTAGGAGTTATCCGTAAATAATATTGACAGGTAGACTGATCTTTCGCAAGGTGATGATGGCGGCGGCCAGATGGTTAAGCGCGAGAAACGTGTGCTCCAGCTTTTCGTAGCGCACGAGCAGCTTGCGAAATCTGTTGAACCACCCATGGCATGCCTCCACCACCCAGCGGCGCGCCTTCTTCTGCGGATTGCGTTTCTTGCGCTCTGCCTCGCTCTTGCGGCCCACTACATGCGGGATATAGCCGTGGGCCAGCATGATCTTCATGGCGTTCTTTCCCCGGTAGCCGGCATCAGCGCATAGGTGCTTGCTGCGTCGCTGCTTGGGTGTGGGGCGCTTGATCATGCAGGACGCCAGCACGGCCTCAAGTTGCGTCACGTCGTGCGCGTTGGCCCCGGTCACGACGAGTGACAACGGGGCGCCACGCCCGTCCACCAGCAGGTGACGCTTGCTGCCCTTTTTTCCCCCGATCCGTCGGGTTGCGCCCCACAGCCTCTTGCGCCAGTGGCGCCTTGAACATGGCCCCATCAATGCTTTGCCAGCGCCAGGCAACGCCTTCAAAATCATCGTACTCAGCAAGGCCTGCACGCCACAGGTTCTCAAAGAACCCGGCCTTGGACCACAGCATGAACTTCTGATGGATCGCGCTGGCGCTGCCGAAGCGCTCAGCAGGCAATGCCTTCCATTGGCAGCCAGTGCGCAGCACATACATGATGGCCTCAAACACCAGCCGTGGCGGTTTGGTCGGGCGGCCCGCTCCGGCTGCGCGCTTGTACTGCTTGTCAGGATCGCGCGCAGGCTGTGGCACCAGCGGCTCCACCCGGCTCCAGAACTCGTCCGTCACTTCCCACGAATTGGCATGCGCCTTGGCCATCTACACCTCCTGCGCCGCATCACGGGCGACTCAGGAGCATAGTTTAATTTACGGATAGATCCTTAGTGTTGGGAAGGTTCTCTGGATTCGCCGTGGGGGGACTCTTCCGACTCCTGCATCAGCAGGAGGTGGTCGTCATCAATCTGGCCGGTGAGCAGCTTGTACAAGTCCAGCAACAAAATGGGAGCACCGAACACAGAAAACA
>JAGWUS010000070.1 GCA_028868305.1 Burkholderiales bacterium
GCGCCCCGGAATAGCGCGCAACCACTCCGGCTTCAACACCACGGCATTGAGCAATTCAGGGTTGATGGCACCCAGCGCAACCTGCTCGGGCAGGGGTTGTACCATCGAGTAGCGGGTGAACTCGGAGTGGCGCTCCCATTTCAGCGTGTAGCCACCAAACCGCAGGCGCAGAAAGTTGCCCTGCAACTGGTCGACACCCAGCTGCTCCTGACCGGGCAACAAACGCAGGTGGGCACACTCCTGTTCGCGGCTCACCCCTTCGTTGAGAACCGCCACATACACCACCAGAGCCGGCAGGCGAATACGTGCCTGTGGCCGGGCGTGCACCTCGTTGTGCAACTGGGCGCGCAGCGCATCGTCCGCTGGCAAACAGGTATTCAACGAAGTGGTGGCAGTTGTCATGGTCAGGTGTCAGCGTACCCCGGATTGGGCTTGACGCCAATCAGAGTAGGCGCATTGAGCTTGCGTGGCGCAATCTTGCCACCCTTGGCTCTAAGCCAGGTTTCCACCACATCCCACACCATCTTGTTGCCAGCACCTTTGGCCTCCTCGGCCACAGGCGCCCAGCCAGCCACCTTGTATTTCTTGCTGGCTTCAATCGCTTTGCCGTTGATACGCATGTCGTCAATGCGCTTGCCCATGCCAGCGGAGGGGTTGCAGCTATATTGCAAGCCACCTACGCGTACCATGTCACCGCCCTGCTGGTAGTAAGGGTCAGGGTTAAACAGGTTGTCGCACACGTCTTCCAGCACGGTCTTGATGGTTTCACCCGTCATCTCGGTCACCGTGGCGTAGGAGTAAGTGGTGGCGGTCATGTCCATCAGCCATTCACGGGTGATGGCCTGGCCCGGCAGCAGCGTGGTACCCCAGCGGAAGCCGGGCGAGAACGCAATCTCGGCACCCTGCACGTCCATCAGCGCATCCACCAGCAACTGGTCGCCGGTGCCATTGAAGTTGCCACGGCGGTACAGTGTGCCTTCGGTGTAGGCCAGTTTTTCAGCCAGCTTGCCCTCGTACGGAGCACGGATCTTGGTGATGAGCGCATCCATCTCTTTGTCAGCGGGTAGCATGTTGGCAAACACGGGTAACAGCCTGTAGCGGAAGTCCATCACCTTTTTGTCGCGCACATCGAAGTCGAGCACGCCCAGAAACTTGCTGTTCGAGCCCGCATTGGTAACGATGGTCTCGCCGCCCTTGTTGGCCACGATGGAGGCCACAGGCATGCCGTCGTGCGTGTGGCCGCCCATGATGGCGTCAATGCCGCTCACGCGGCTGGCCATTTTCAGGTCCACATCCATACCATTGTGGCTAATCACCACCACGACCTGGGCACCCTTGGCTCGCGCCTCGTCCACCATCTTCTGCATGTTCTCGTCCTGGATGCCGAAGGACCAGTCAGCCACCATGTAACGCGGATTGGCGATGGGGGTGTAAGGGAAGGCCTGGCCAATGATGGCGCAGGGAACGCCGTTGATTTCACGAATCACATAGGGCTTGAAAACCGGGTCCCCAAAGTCTTGCGTCTTGACGTTCTGCGCTACAAAATCAATCTTGCCGGCAAAGTCTTTCTCGACGATCTCCTTGACGCGATCCATACCCAGGGTAAATTCCCAGTGTCCGGTCATCACATCCACGGTCAGCAGTTTGCAGGCGTCCACCATGTCCTGCCCGTTGGTCCACAGCGAGGTGCCTGAGCCCTGCCAGGTGTCACCCCCGTCGAGCAGCAGTGCACCGGGACGGCTGGCTTTCATGCGCTTGACTAGCGTGGCCAGGTGCGCAAAGCCACCGACCTTGCCATAGCGCTTGGCGGCTTTTTCGTAGTCCAGATAGGTCAGCGCATGGGCTTCAGCGGTACCGGGCCGTATCTTGGCAACCCTCAGGAGGTGCTCGCCCACCAGATGCGGCAGATTGCCGCGCATGGAACCCAAACCGATATTGATGCTTGGCTCACGGAAATAAATGGGTTTGAGCTGCGCATGGCAGTCGGTCATATGCAGGAAGGACACATTGCCGAACTTCGGAATGTCATACAAGCCGTTGGAAGCAACTGCAGCTTCGGCCTCAGCATAGGTTCCCAGGCCCATGCCCGCCATGGTACCGGCACCCAGCACCTGGAAAAATTCACGTTTGGTCAAGTTCATAAATCAGCAACTACTTAAGTTTGGAAGAAAAAAAGGGCCCGGCAGACTGCCGAACCCTTTTCACCATTACTGGTTCACAGGAGATTTGGGGTCCAGCAACAGCGCCATTACATCGGCGATCTGCGCTGCATTCAAGATGCCCATATGGCCGGCACGCGGCATGTTGGAACAGGCGTTGTAGGCCTTGGAGTTCCAGATCTTGCCCCAGGTGTATTCCACGATGGGCCTGGCTTGCGGACTGGCTGGATCGGTGACGCCTCGGATCTTGCCGTAGTTGTACAGGCTCGGACCAATCGTGCCGAAGGAGATTTCCTTCTGGTCGATCTGGTGGCAGTTGTAGCAATTGCCTCCGTTCACGGTTTTTGCGTCATCGGTATAGGTCAGTCCTCGCCCGCTTTGGGCAATTTTTTCGCCCTCTTTCCAGTCGCCCAGGTACTTGCCACCGGGTGGCGCCTTGACGGTCTGGAGGTTGATGGCTTCAATGCGCTTGGCAGTCTCCTCATCCAGCGGTCTGCCACTGACGTCGGCAGCACTGCACACGCGATTGGTCTCGTCAGTGTCGAGCACCGAGGCCTTGACGATGCCTTCGTCCCGGAACGATGTCTTGACGATATCTGACGTCAACTTATCTAGGTCTGCCGAACTTGGCACGCTGGCGCAACCTACCACCATGGCAGCGGCGACCGAAGCAGAAAATACGAGCTTGTGATGTTGTTTCATGTTCGTGCTCCTGTAATCAACGCTTGATGGCCGGCGCTACCGACGTGGAACCCTGGCTGTTCACGCCCAGGTACACACCCAGCGCAATCGTGGCATCGCTGCCAAAGCCGGGATAGGGAAAACGTTGCTGACGGTAGCAGTCGTTCAAGCGCTGTTGCATACCCCACATCTGCCCATTGGACACACGGTAGGCAGGCCAAGCGGCAAAACCAACGCCGTCACCCGGATTCTTGGTCAGGTTAGGCAGGTCCTGCAGCCGAATGCGCTTGTTGTCTTCGCCATGGCAGGACGCGCAGGAAAAATCGTGCGGACCACCGCGTTGAAAGAACAGCCGCTTACCCACCTGATAGAAGACTTTCTCTTGCACATGGGACTGCGACAAGTTGAACTTCATGCCCTTGGACTCGGCGGCAATCCATGTCGCCAAAGCGGTCATATTATTTTGCTCGCCACGGCCAAACGGCGTCTTGGCAATCGCCGCGGCATCCAGACCCTGCAGCGTTTCCATGCAGGTCAGCAAACGCGACTCCAGGTCTTGCACACGCCCGGTGTCTGCAAAGTACTTGGGCAACTCAACGAACACACCTTTGTAGACGCCCGGGCCCTTGCCCAGATCGCATTTTTCTAGCGATGCATTCTTGGGGCCACGTTTTTGCGTCCACAGACCTTCGCCCTTGGCTTCAAACAGCTCGGACGGGTTTCCGTCCTGCAACATTGCTCGGTACTCTTCGATCGACTGCACCGCAGCACTCTTCTGCGCCCAGGCGCCACCGCCTGTTGAAAAAATCAAGGCAGCAATGACCAGTGGTTTTGTCATCCTCATGGTGTGTCCTCTTGTATTGTTAAACCAACGAACAATGGGGAAGCTCACGCTTCCCCATGTCTAGAAAACGTGATCTGAAACTATCAGGAAACGGTTGCTTCGTCAGTACGGGTATCCCCGTGGTTGTCTTTCCAGCTTACGCCGATCTTGTCGCCCGCCTTGGCACCCTTGACCACAAACTGCAGGAACGGGTTCTTGGACACAGCGGGGCCCCACTCGGCCGTCAGAACGGGCTTGCCATTGAGGGTGGCGGTAACTTCCTGGATGTACCAGGCGGGAACAATCTTGCCGGCGGCATCTTTACGCTGACCGCCCTCCATCTCATGCGCCATCAACACACGCACGGTTGTCTTGTCGCCAGCTGCCTGGGCGCGAATACGCATCGGATCTGCCATTTTTTAGCTCCTGAATCTGAATTGAAAATACTTGAATGAGGTAAGACGCAGGGCTTAGCCGCCGCAACCACCCAGCGTGACTTTGACTTCTTTCTTGGCGAACAGCACTTTTCCGTCCTTCATGATGGCAACGGCATACACGTCGGATGACTGGCCCATCTTGACACGCGCCTGGAAGGCCGATTCCACGCTATCGGTCACATTGAACATAGCCGTCAATGTGGCAGGGTTCTTTTCCACCATGATCAGCATGCTTTTCACGCCGGCCAATGTAGTGGCCACACCAACAGGAACCACAGAGCCGTTTTCGGCAATGTCCGGAGCGGTCACGGTCACGTCCTTGCTCTCGACTGGTGCGCCAGCGCCGAGCGCCTTGAGGGCGTCAGCCACCGACTTGGCATCGAACGCGGCGGTGTTAAACGCAAAAGCGAATTGGGGGAACATGCCCGTGGAGGCCAGCAGGCCAGCCACTACGGCGGATTTCTTGAGGGCATTTCTGCGATTTTGCATAGGAGTCTCCTGTGGGTTAATTGAGAGAAAAAATACTACTTGGCCGCGCCTGCTGCAATCCATGCGGCAATCACTTTAGCATCGGCCTCAGGCAAAGCCTGTGCGGGCATGGGGATGGCGCCCCACACACCCGAACCACCTGCCTTGATCTTGCCGGCCAGGTAGTCTGGCTTACCGGCATGCTTCTTGGCAACCTCGGTAAAGGCTGGACCGACAATCTTCCTGTCCACACCATGGCAGGCAACACAGCTATGCTTGGTCAGCAACGCAATGGCCGCCTTGGAGTCGGCACCACCGGCAGCGGTAGTCGGCTTGATGGATTCAGCCGCTTTTGCGGGCGCAGCCGGCGCCATGGCCATGCCAGCGTGGATGTCAGCCCCTTTTACCGGCGCCTTGCCTTCGGGCACGGTGGTATCCACACCATGCTGCGGGCCAACCAGGCGGTTCTGCTCCGCCAGATTGCCGTGTGCATTACGCGCAAAGTCAGGCAGGAACGAAGCCACTGTAGGCTCGGTTGCGCAGTTCTTCATGCACGCCACGTTCTTCACGTCAGGCGACTTCGTGCCACCGAACTCATTACCTGGCCACATCGCGTGCTTGGTCGTCATGCCATTGCGATTTGGCATACGCTTTTGCACGTCGGCAATGTTTTTGTCCGACAGCGTAAAGTCATCGGGCACCACGCCGCTGAGATTCAGCAAGAAGGCCGTCACCGCATACACCTCGTCGGGTTGCAGAGACTTTGGTTGCGTCCAGGGCATAGCGCGGTTGATGTAGTCAAAAATCGTGGAGAGCGTCGCCACCTTCATGAAGGTGGTGCGGCCCGCCGTAGAGTCTTTGAGCTTGGCAACATGACCAGTCTTCACATCTTCCGCCGTGGTGCCGCCCACTAACGGACTGAACACCTCACCGGAATCACCGAACACGCCGTGGCAGTGCGCACACTTGGTTTCCCAAATGTCCTGCCCCTTGGCAACCGAGCCAGAACCTGCAGGCAAGCCCTTGAAGTCCGGACGGACGTCAATATCCCATGCTGCGACCTCTTTCGGCGTTGCAGCACGACCAACGCCAGGGTATTTGGCAGATGTTTGCGCGACGGCTACGCTCGCTGCAGCCATCACTGCAGCTGCGATCACTGCATTACGAAAGCTGGACATTTTTCACCTCACCGTTTTCCTGTACGAGCCATGACTGGATGGCGTTGTTGTGATAGATCGATCGCGTTCCGCGCACCGCGCGCAACAGCTTGTAAGTGGGCTGCACATAACCCGTGTCATCGGTAGCACGGCTTTGAATGATCGCGGGCTTGCCGTCCCAGATCCAGTCGATGTTGAAGCGGGTCAGCGCTTTGGACAATATGGGTGTTTCCAGGCGCGCCTGGCGCCAGTTACGGCCACCGTCCACCGACACATCCACTTTCTTGACTTTGCCCCGGCCCGACCATGCAAGACCGGTAATGTTGTAGAAGCCTTTGTCCAGCAGCACCTGACCGCCAGAAGGGGTGGTTACCACGCTTTTGCATTCCTGGATGTTGGTGTACTGGCGCTGCATGCCATCGGGTTGCAAATCGATGTAGTGCACTGCTTCGTCTTTAGTGGCGTAGGGCTTGTCACCCAATTCCACACGACGCAGGTACTTCACCCAACTCACGCCCTGCACGCCAGGAACGACCAGGCGTAGCGGATACCCGTTTTCAGGGCGCAACATTTCGCCATTTTGACCATAGGCCACGATCACTTCACCCGAAGTAATCAGGCTCATCGGGATGGTACGGGTCATCGACGAGCCGTCGCCACCTTCAGCCAGCACAAACTTGCCGTTCTTCAGATCAGCACCAGCCATCTCCAGCAACGTGATCAGCGGCACCCCGGTGAACTCGCTACAGGACAACATACCGTGGGTGTACTGCGCCGTCGGCACCGCCACATTGCCCCACTCGGCCGCTGTGTTAGCACCGCACTCAATAAAGTGGAAGCGAGACACAGAAGGCAAACGCATGATCTCGTCCATGGTGAACACCTTGGGTGTCTTCACCATGCCGTTGATCATGAAACGGTGCTTCGATGGATCAATATCCCACCAGCCCTGATGGTGACGCTCAAAGTGCAAACCACTGGGGGTCACGATGCCAAATAGCGACTGCAGAGGCGCAAACGACACCGATGCCTGCGTCGTCTGCGTAAGCCCGGGACTCTGGCGACGCAGCACATTGGTCTCAAATTTTGAAGGCTTGCCGTAGCTGCCCTCAGGAGAAACGCCCTGCCCCAACCCGGTCGCATGCTCCGGCAAATTCAGGATATTGGGATCACCACCTTCTGTGGGCACAGGATTGCCCTGGGCCATGACCACCGGGGCAGCAACACTTGCAGCTGCGGCAGCAAAGGCGCTGCGAATGAAATCGCGACGGCCCTTCTTGCCCTCGGCAAAAACGGTCTTGATGCCATCCCGGCTCAAGAAATTCTCGGGCGCCTTGATTATGCGACCCGAGGACAAATCATCTTGCTTCACAAAGTCTCCTTCGATCAAAATCACAATATATTCGAATTAACTGATATACAAAGTATCAAGCAAACGTCTGACCTCAACATTACGGTCTCCGCCTCAACAAAACGTCATTTGAACTTGTAGTGATCCCGGTTGAGAACAGCCGCTACGGCGGTCACCTCTTCAGGGAAAAACCCTAAATTCAACTCGGTGTTGCAGTTCTCCACCATCCCGCGCAGATACCCTGCCGTATTGATCTTGCCAGCAGGCCGGTAGATGGCCGAGCCATCACCGCCAAAATTGCGCTTGTGACAGGCAACACACTGATTTTCCGCAATCAGCTTTTCACCAAGTTTCAAGTCCGCGCCTTGAAAAATACCTGGCACCTGGGCAATGACAACGCCAGAGCCCAAGACCAGACCTATTGCGAAAACATGTGAAAGTCTCATATACAAAAACGGTAACGACTTTCCAACGCAAGCACAAGCTGATGAACCCTGGCCTCAGAACTTCCAGCCAAACTGGATGCCGATGGCTTGCTGAGACATCTTGACGGTTTCGTTACCCGCAACTCCAGGCCCCATCAATGTGTTGTAGAGGGACGATCCGGTAACCGAGTTCGATGGCGCGAACATGTAGGACATCGTCACTTCAGACTTGTCGGACATCGCATAAGTGCCACCGACCGTGTAATGCGTCGTGACGACGCCAGGCGCCAAGATATTAAAGGTCACATCAGCACTCTTTACCGGATTGTCGCCAACATTGACACCCGCACGCATCGTCAGCTTTTGACTAGCACGCCACTGAACGCCGATTTTCACGGCATTCACGTCAGACCAACCAAAACCAGATCCATTGGCTGCGCCCAATGGGATACCGGAGGCAATGGCGTTGCTGGGGTTGGCGATCGAAGGAACACCGCTGTACTTAATGCTCTGGTAATCGGCTGCAATAGTCACTTCCGGCGTGGCCTGAAAACTGAAACCGACAGTCAAATTTGCTGGAATATCAAAACCACCGGCTTCGGCGAACAGACCCGCGTACTGCGAGAACTTGGACATGGCGATCTTGGGTGAGTAAGACACGCCGATGTTCAGTGCATCACTGACTTTTCCAAGGTATCCCAAACGAATGCCATACCCGCTGCTGGTGTCGTTGCCATTGTTGGTAACCGCTGCGGGATTGGATGTCGAAGTAGGCGCAGCAAACGCCTGCAAGCCATCCGCCTTGAATGTCTGCCTGACAATCAATGGAGAAACGCCAAAGGAATGACTGTCACTGACCTTGTAGGCGATCGTCGGTGCAATAATGAGTTGCTCCAGATTGACCCCCAACCGTCCGGAACCACACAGCACGTTGGCAGCCCCTGCACCGCAATTGATTTGTCCCCCAGCATAGTCGGTGTTCATCCCGCCATTGCCGTAAACAGTGATACCAACGCCCAACTGCTTGCTAATTTCGCGGTTGTAGCCGAACTCAGGTACGTAGAACGTATTGCTATCACTATCGACCGCAATTGCGCCAAGCGCCGTACCTCCGGTGCGCTCCATGCCACGCTTGGGCATGAACATGTCCACCCCCACTTCCACACGATTACCCGCCCACGCAGCTACGGCCGGGTTATTGGCACCCGCAAATGCGTTGTCCGTCATGGCAACGGACGCTCCGCCCATGCCCTTGGCCTTCATGCCATAGCCATGCGAAAAATAGCCATTGGTGGCAAAAGCAGACGTCAGGCTACCGCCCAAAATCAGAGCCACAGCCAAAGGGCGCAAGTTGAAAGTTGCGATTGAAGAGGATGCGTTGTTCATGGGTTGTCTCCGTTATAAAAATATTGAAAATCAGTCGGCACCGGTATCAGAACTCACCCTTGGAGCCGCGCTCCATCATTTCCCAGATGGTGCTGCGTACAGCCCAGGCGTTCTCCTTCAGAGGGGACGGCAACTTGCGGCCCATCTTGACCATCATGTCCATGTTCAGGGTATAGAGCCACAGACCATCTTCCTTCTCCACCACCGAAATTCGGCATGGCAGATAGGCGGCCATGTGGGGGCTGAAGTCCACCATCTCGCGGGCGGTTGCAGGGGTGCAGAAGGAATAGATTGTCAGCAGCTTTTGCTTCTTGCCTGTGCGGGCTTCTAGCTCTTTGGACAGGGGCAGAACACCCACTTCTTTCATGTTGCGCTCGGTGGCAACGCTACGCAGAATCTGCTCGATATCATCCGCTGTCACGCCGTCCTTGACCTTGCGCTCCCACGTGGTTGCAACGGCAATGTCACCCTCAGAATCGACCCAACGGTCCCACATGCGATTGGCTTCCGCGCCAGCGCCTTCTTCAAGCTTGCCCATCGTGCCAATGGTGCCGCAACCGGTGAGGAAAACTGCCACAGCCAATACGGCCAGACGGGCAAATAGGGAAGTCAATTTCATTAGCGTTCCAGAAAAAATTGTGTAAGGGAGAATCAAGCCTTCCAGTGCACTTCACTGAAAGTTTGATCTGGAACAATCATCCTAAAAATATACCCCCAGGGGAATAGGTAAGAACCCTATACCCGTTCGGGGTATGTCAACTACCACCTTTGGAAAGAACTCCAACATCTGGCACACTGTGTGCCCTTACTCCAGACATTTTTTCAAGCGCCATGATCAAAAAAGCCACAAGCACCCCAGCAACGCCCGAAACCAGTGCTGATCCAGCTGCCGGATACCGGGGGGATCACGAGAAGGACATGGTGAACCGCCTGCGTCGCATCGAGGGTCAGGTGCGTGGTCTGGTCGACATGATCCAGACGGGACGCAGTTGCGAAGAGGTCGCAACCCAGATGTCGGCCACACGCAAAGCCATGGACAAGGCCTTTTACCGAATGATGACCTGCACACTGATTGAAGCAGTCCACGAATCCAAAACCGATGAGGAGGCCATTCAGGAGGTCGAACGGTCCGCGCGATTGCTGGAAAAGTTTGCATAAAAAAAACCGCCTGCTGGCGGTTTTTTTTGGGTTTCCGCAAAGCGCTTAATTTATTTCGCGCCCGCCAGAACCCAGACCGCCAGTGTCTTGGCGTCGGCTTCGCTCAACGCAGCCTGTGCGGGCATGGGGATCGGGCCCCACTTGCCAGAACCACCGGCCTTGATGCTCTTGGCCAGGTTGACCTCAGCATCCACTTGTCCGGCGTACTTCTTGGCCACTTCCTGGTAAGCAGGGCCAACCAGTTTTTTATCTGCTGCATGGCAAGCCAGACAAGCATTTTTCTGGGCCAGTTCTTTGCTGGCAAATGCGGGGGCCGAAATCAGAACGGCTGCGCCTATGAGTACTTGCACGAGTTTCATTGAGTCTCCTGAAAAAGACGGTGAGAATATAAGCATTAACGGATTTATGCAGGAATAGGGTTATCGTGCATACCGTGCTGCCATGGCATCCAGATGAACCGGTTTGATACGGCTGGCCATGCCGGAACAGCCAAACGCTTCAAAGCGTGCCTTGCAGATGTCCGCAGCCGCTTTTTTGGCAGCCAGCAATGCCTTGCGCGGGTCAAACTCGCTGGGCTGCTGGGCAAACACCTGGCGCATGGCACCCGTCATCGCCAAACGGATATCGGTGTCAATATTCACCTTGCGCACACCACTCTTGATACCGCGCTGGATCTCTTCCACCGGCACGCCATACGTCTCCTTGATGTCACCGCCAAACTGGCGAATGATGGCCAGCCACTCCTGTGGCACGCTGCTAGAGCCATGCATCACCAGATGGGTGTTGGGGATCTGTGCATGGATGGCGGCAATGCGGTCAATGGCCAGAATGTCGCCTGTGGGCTTGCGGGTGAACTTGTAGGCACCGTGGCTGGTACCGATGGCAATCGCCAATGCGTCCACGCCGGTATGCGCCACAAAGTCTTTGGCCTGCACCGGATCGGTCAGCATCTGCTCATGGCTGAGTTTGCCTTCCGCGCCAATGCCATCTTCTTCGCCGGCATCGCCGGTTTCCAGGCTGCCCAGGCAACCCAATTCACCTTCCACCGACACGCCCACTGCGTGTGCCATCTCGCACACCCGCCGGGTCACGTCCACGTTGTATTCGTAGCTGGCGGGGGTCTTGCCATCGCCCATCAGTGAACCGTCCATCATCACGCTGGTAAAGCCCGAGCGAATGGACTGCTGGCACACCGCAGGCGTGGTGCCGTGGTCCTGGTGCAGCACCACCGGAATGTCGGGGTGCGATTCGACTGCCGCCAGCATCATGTGGCGCAGATAGGCCTCACCAGCGTACTTGCGGGCACCCGCAGAGGCCTGCAGGATGACCGGGCTATCGGTGGCCTGGGCAGCCTCCATGATGGCCTGCACCTGCTCCAGGTTGTTCACGTTGAAAGCCGGCACGCCATATCCGTTTTCGGCAGCGTGGTCCAGCATTTGTCGTAGCGAAATAAAAGCCATGTCAATCTCCTCGGGTTTTAAATAAAAAGTGCCTCTAGCCCCCGTGCCACATGCACAAGCAGCTATAAATTCAGTAGCGCGACAGATCAGTCGGGTTGGGCGCGCTTCTGCAGAATCTCAAACGCCGGCAGCGTCTTGCCCTCCAGCACCTCCAGAAACGCCCCACCGCCGGTGCTGATGTAACCCACTTGGCTTTCAATGCCGTACTTGGCAATCGCCGCCAGGGTGTCACCCCCG
>JAGWUS010000030.1 GCA_028868305.1 Burkholderiales bacterium
TTCCACAACTGGCCGATGTGGGCATTGCTTTCACCTGGGGTGGGCATATCGACATCACCATGGCGCGCACGCCGGACTTCGGGCACTTGCGCAATGTCTATTGGGCGCAGGGATTTTCAGGCCATGGCATCGTGCCGACCTGCGTGGCCGGACGGGTGCTGGCCGAGGCGATCGGTGGGGACGATGCGCACCTGAAGCTGTTTTCCAGGCTCAGAAATCCACCATTTCCTGTTGGCCAGACGCTGGCCGCGCTCATGCAGGTCGTGGGGATGTCGTACTATCGCCTGCGAGATTATTTTTAGCTCCCAAGCACTTTTTATGACAGACCAATACGCCGTCATCGGCAACCCCATTGTTCAGAGCAAGTCACCCCTCATTCACACTGCATTTGCCCAGGTGACGGGTCAAGACCTGGAGTACACCAAATTATTGGCGCCAGTGGACGGCTTCGCGGCGGCGGTCGATGCGTTTCGCAAGGCCGGTGGCAAAGGCATGAACGTGACCGCACCCTTCAAGCTCGACGCGTTTGCCTATGCCACCGAGTTGTCTGAAGGCGCCAAGCTGGCCGGCGCCGTGAACGCCATGAAGTTTGAAGGCGACCGTGTGCTGGCCCAGAACTTTGACGGCGTCGGGCTGGTGCGGGACGTGGTGCATAACCTGGGCTGTCCGCTGGCGGGTAAACGCGTGCTGGTGCTGGGCGCAGGCGGTGCCACACGCGGTGCCCTGCTGCCGTTCCTGGCGGAAAAACCTGCCGAACTGGTGATTGCCAATCGCACCGTCGGCAAAGCGACCGAGTTGGCTGCCATCGGCGCTGCCCACGGCAATGTGCTGGGCTGCAGTTACGAAGCACTGGCAGGCCAGGTATTTGATGCGGTGTTCAACGCGACATCTGCCAGCCTGCGTGCCGAAATGCCACCGGTGCCAGCCAGCGTGTTTGGCCCCAACTGCCTGGCTTATGAGCTGGCCTATGGCAAAGGGCTCACGCCCTTCCTGCAGGCAGCAAAAGCCGCTGGCGTGACCCGCCTGGCCGATGGTGTCGGCATGCTGGCCGAGCAGGCGGCCGAGGCCTTTGCGTGGTGGCGCGGCGTGCGCCCCGACACCCGCGCGGTGATAGAACAGCTCACTGTCCCGCTGGTCTGACCGCTTGTCGGCTGCGCGCCACGGCGTGCCGGCTGGCAATGTAGCCAAACACCAGGCCCGGCCCAATCGTGATGCCGGGTGCGGTGTATACCCCGCCCATGATGGAGTGCATGTCGTTGCCTACGGCGTACAAACCGGGGATGGGTTCTTTCGTTTCACCCAGTACCCGTGCTTCCGTATCCGTTGCCAGACCGGTCGATGCGCCGATGTCGCCGGGGTAGAGCTTGACTGCAAAGTAGGGCGCTTGGGTGAGCGCACCCAGGTTGGGGTTCTTTCCGGTCCAGGTGGCATCGCCCATGTTGCGCTGATACGCCGTCACGCCGCGGTGGAAATCGGGGTCGACCCCGGTGGCGGCGTAGTCGGCCATCTGCCGGGCGCTGCGTTCTAGTCCCGCAGCGTTGATGCCCAGCTTATGGGCCAGTTCCTCCAGGGTGTTGCCCATGGTGAGGTAGCCGTCGGCCAGAAACTCCGTGGTGGAGGAGTCACCGGCTTTGGCGCCAGGACGCACCATGCCGATGCCGTATTTGAAGAGCGCCTGCGCATCACAAATCAGGTACGCCGGAATGGCGGGGTTGCTTTTGTTGGCTTCCTGCATGGCCAGGCCAAACAGGTGGTAGGAGGTGCTCTCGTTCACAAAGCGAACGCCTGCCTGGTTGACGGTAAGCATGCCGGGCTTGGCGCGGTCCATCGCAAAGTGGGGAAAAACGCCAGTGCTGCCGTCCGCGCGTTTACGCAGCGATACGGGGGCCCAGAAGGAATGGGACAGCCCGCCGGTGCCATAGTGCGCGCCCAGGCCCAAGGCCAGGTCGTGGGCCTTGCCCGTGTGGCCGGGTGCAGCAGGACACCATTCCATCCTGGCGCCGGGCAGCATGGATTGGCGCAGTGCGGGGTGGCGGTTGAATCCACCACTGGCCAGCACCACACCGCCTGTGACCTGGATGGTGCGGCGCTGACCGCTTTGCGTCAGCACCACGGACTCCACGCCCTTGCCGGTATGAACCAGGCTCTCTACCGAGGTTTCCATCAGCAACGACACGTTGGGGCGTTTGGACAGCGAATACAGCAGTCGCCCCACCAGCGCATTGCCCATCACCAGACGCGTACCTCGGGGGTAGCGGATACGGTCGGAAACGTGGCGCAGCAGGATTTTTGCGGTGTAAAGGAAGGAAGCCAGTGTCTGGGTGCGCGCCAGCAGGTGGTTGATGTCGGTGCGGTCCACCATCATCCCGCCCAGCACGGTGAACTCGGGGATGGGCGGGCGCACCAGCTTGAACAGATCGCCCAGCAGACGTCCGTCAAAGGGCAGCGGCTCCAGGGCGCGGCCGTTCAGGGTGGAGCCCTCCAGGTCGGAGATGTAGTCCGGGTGCCTGGGGTAGGGACGGTACTGGAGGTCGGAGTTTTCTTCCACATACTGCACCGCCGCAGCGCCATGGTCCAGAAATGCATGGCGCAGGGCTTCAGAGGTGCGGTCGCCAATGGCATTGGTGAGGTACCTGGCTGCGTCCGCCAGGGTGTCCTGCGGGTTGACGGCGGCCGAGTGGTGGGTGCCCGGAACCCAGGTCGTACCGGCCGACCAGGCCGTGGTGCCGCCCACGGTTTCGGTGCACTCGACCAGCAGCACCTTCGCGCCTTCAATCGCAGCAAACAGTGCTGCCGACATGCCTGCGCCGCCGGCGCCGACCACGACCACGTCGTAGGCTGCGTTGTCCTTGATGTCCTGCAGGGTTGTGACGAGTGTGTTCATCTCATGCCCCCAGCAAAAAATCAACCATCAGGTCGCGAACGCGGCCAAACATGTGGGCGCCGGTCATGGTGGCGCAGCTTTGGGCGCGCGCAGCAGCAATGAGTGGGGTGATGGCGGGCTGGGTGATGACGCAACCGACAAACATGGTGCTGGTGATTTGGCCCACTTCCAGAGGATAGGGGTCGGACGCTTTCATCCCTACGGGTGTGGCATTGATCACGATGTCGAAGCCGTTGGGGTCCGCCGTGCCGTGCATGACAGAGCACTTGTCCAGGCCGGCCAGGCGGTTGACCAGCGTGGTGCGGCGCACAGTGTCTTCGTCATGGATGGCGAGTTCGCGCACGCCGGCCATCACCAGCGCATGGGCAATGGCCGAGCCTGCCCCCCCGGCGCCGACCAGCAGGGCTTTTTTGCCTGCAGGCTGGCAACCGTTGTCCTGCATCGCGGAAACAAAACCCAGGCCGTCGAACATGTCGCCAAACCAGGTGCCGTCGGGGTTGCGGCGCATGGTGTTGACGGTTTTGAGAAAGCTGGCGCGCTCCGAGGTGGTAGCGCACAGGTCAAAACATGCGAACTTGTGCGGCACGGTCACGATGATGCCGTCCACATTTTTTGCCAGGGACACCCCTTGGGTCCAGGCCGACAGGTCCGCCGGCGGCACATGGGCCGGGATGCAGATGGCGTTGCGTCCCTTGTCATGAAAGGCCTGCGTTACGCCTGCAGGAGATTTGACCTGTGCGATCGGGTCGCCAACGATGAAATGGACGCGGGTGGCGCCGTCAAGCAGTGTTGTCATGGGATTGGGTGGTGATAAAGGTGGGTGTGTTGGCTGAATTTTTGATGAATGTTACACAAAAACGGAATAGTATTCAACTATTGAACTTAAATCCATTTTGTTCTAGAATCGCAATAACCTGTCTGGAGCCCTGCCCATGCCCAAAACCCCTATTGCAGTGATCGGTGCCGGCGCCATTGGCCGCACACACATTGATCGCATCGTCCGCAGCGACAGCCTGCAACTGGCTGCCATTGCTGACCCGACCGACGCCGGAAAAGCCCTGGCGCAGTCCCTGAACGTGCCCTGGTTTGCCGATCACCATTCCATGTTGGACCGCACCCAACCGCGTGGCGCGGTGGTGGCCACCCCGAATTCCATGCACATTTCCATGGCGGTGGACTGTCTGGAGTGTGGCGTGGCGGCACTGGTGGAAAAGCCGGTGGCTGACACGGTGGCCGAGGCCCAGGTACTGGTGGACGCCCAGTCGCGCACCGGTGTGCCGGTGCTGGTGGGGCACCACCGCCGTCACAACCCCATCAACCGCCGAGCGCGGGATATCCTGCAATCCGGTCAGTTGGGGCGTGTGGTCACGGCCAATGTCATGGCTACGTTTTTAAAGCCGGATCCCTACTTTAATGTGGCATGGCGACGAGAAAAAGGCGGTGGCCCCATCCTGATCAACCTGATCCACGAGATCGACATGCTGCGTTTTCTGCTGGGCGAGATTGCATCCATCCAGGCCCTCAGCAGCAATGCGGTGCGTAGCTTTGCAGTGGAGGACACTGCCGCCGCCGTGGTGCGCTTCGAGAATGGTGCACTGGGTACGCTGGTGCTGTCCGATACGGCGACCTCGCCCTGGATCTGGGACTTTTGCGCGGGTGAGCAGGACCAGTATCCGCGCCAGGAGGTGCAGTCGCACTTCATTGCGGGAACACACGGATCGCTGTCCCTGCCTGATCTCTCAATGTGGAGCTACCGCGGCGAGCGCAGCTGGCATGCGGAGATCACGCTGGAAAAGACCTTTGTGCACAAGGCCGATCCCTATACCTGGCAGCTGGAGCATTTCGGTGCGTTGATCGAGGGCAGGGTAGAGCCCCTGTGCAGTGCGCTGGACGGACTGCGCACCCTGCAAGCGACGCTGGCAGTTTCTGAGGCGGCGGCCACTGGACAAACTGTGGAAGTCAACAAGCCATGAACGGCGCAGGACCGCTCCAAGCCGTGAGGGCTTTTGTATGAACGGCGTACTCGATCGCACCCTGGGGATTCTGGAACTGCTGGCCCAGCACGGGCACGGTCTGGAGATGGCAGCCATTGCCGATCAACTCAATATTCCGCGCAGCGGTGTGCACCGCCTGCTGACCGATCTGGTGCGTTGCGGCTATGTGCGGCAAACGCGTGACCACGGTGAATACGTGCTCACCACCAAGCTGGTGGCCATGGGTCTGAGTTATCTCAGCAACTCCGGCATCGTGGATGTGGCGCAGCCGCTGCTGGACCGCCTGGCCGAACTGTCGGGCGAACTGGTGCGGCTGTCAGTGATTGACGGCGACCGCCTCACCTGGGTGGCTCGTGCCCAGGGCGCACGCCAGGGCCTGCGCTATGACCCGGATATGGGCAGCGATGCGCGTCTGAGTTGCTCTGCCTCCGGGCATGCCTGGCTGATGACGCTGAGCGATGAACAGGCCCTGGCGCTGGTGGCGCAGCAGGGCTTGGGCCAGTCCAGCGACTACGGCCCCAACGCACCGGGCTCTCTCCAGGAGGTACTGCAGTGTGTACAGGCCGCACGCGAGCGTGGCTACAGCCTGACGGTGGAAACCTTTACAGCCGGGCTGAACGCGATGGGCGCGCCGGTGCGTTTGGCCGGCCAGAGCGCCATGGGCGTGGTCACCATTGCGGGTCCTTCCGCCCGGTTTACCGAGGAGAAAATGCAAGCCATGGCGCCGGAGCTGGTTTCCATGGCCGGGCAACTCGCTGCTGCCAGCCGGGCGTCCCCGTTCTTCAACAAGCGACTGCCCGACGTGACCCGCAACGGCATGGCGCAACCGATCTACGCGCCATGACCGAGGAGGTGGATCTGCTGGTCATCGGCTCTGGCGCGGGCGGCCTGTCGAGTGCGGTGGTGGCTGCGCACCTGGGGCTCAATGTCCTGGTTGCTGAAAAAGATCCGCAGTACGGCGGCACCACGGCTTGGTCGGGGGGCTGGATGTGGATTCCGCGCAACCCTTTGGCGGTGGCTGTGGGCATCCGGGAAAACATTGCCAGGCCTCTGTCGTATCTGAAGCACGAGCTGGGTGCGCAGTACGACGAAGCGCGTGCTATGGCGTTTCTGGAGGCAGCACCCAAGATGGTCGAGTTTTTCAAAAACCAGACCGCGCTGCAGTTCATCGATGGCAACAGCATCCCCGACTTTCATGGCCGCACCACCGATGCGGCTCTGGGTGGCCGCTCCATTTGCGCCGCCCCATTTGATGGCCGACAACTTGGCCGGCACATTGCAGCGCTCAAACCGCCATTGCCCGAAACCACGCTGTGGGGCATGGGCATTGCCTCGGGTGCCGAGCTGCGCCACTTCCTGAATGCCATGCGCAAGCCGGCGTCATTTTTGTACGTCACACAACGCGTCCTGCGCCATGGGTGTGACCTGCTGCTGCACCGCCGCGGCATGCGCCTGGTTAACGGCAATGCACTGGTGGCGGGTCTGGCGGCATCGGCCTTTGCCAGAGGTGTGGAGATTCGCACCAGCAGCCCCGCCAAACGCCTGGTTGTGGAGCAGGGGCGCGTTGTGGGCGCCATTCTGGGCTCGCCCGGTGGCGATGTCGAAGTGCGTGCCCGCCGCGGTGTGGTGCTGGCGTGTGGCGGCTTTCCCCATGACGCCGCCCGCAAAAAAGCATTGCTCCCCCATGCGCCTACGGGGCACGCGCACTGGTCCGCCGCGTCCCGTGGCAACACCGGGGATGGATTGCGCCTGGGCGAAACTGCTGGAGGAGTGGTCGCCAGTGATCTGGTGCAGGCGGCCGCCTTGGCGCCGGTATCGCTGGTTCCGCAGAAGGATGGCAGCTTTGCCCACTTTCCCCACCTGATCGAGCGCGCCAAGCCGGGGGTGATTGCTGTGACCGTTCGGGGCGAGCGCTTCACCAACGAGGCCGACTCGTACCACGACTTCATGCAGGGTCTGCTGACAGCCACTCCTGCGGGTCAACCCGTGCAAGCCTGGCTGGTGTGCGACCACACCTTCATGCGCCACTACGGTCTGGGGGCCGCCAAGCCGGCGCCCATGCCCCTGGGGCCCATGCTGCGCAACGGCTATATCCGCAAGGGCAACACGCTGGCCGATCTGGCGCAGGCTTGTGGCATTAGTGCCGACGGGTTGCAGAAGACCGTCAACCGCTACAACGGCATGGCCCGCAAGGGGGTGGACGAAGATTTCGCCAAAGGCGAGACGCCTTACAACCGTATGCAGGGCGATGCGGCGGAAGTCCAGAGGCAGGGTTTGTCCAATCCCTGCATGGCCCCAATTACGCGGGGACCGTTCTACGCTGTCAAGCTGGTCGCCGGCAGTTTGGGCACCTTTGCCGGCCTGAAGGTGAACACCCGTGCCCAGGTGCTGGACGCCAGCGAACAGCCGATACCCGGCTTGTACGCGGGAGGCAACGACATGGCCAGCATGATGGGCGGCAACTATCCCAGTGGCGGCATCACGCTCGGCCCGGCCATGACTTTCGGCTTTATTGCCGCACAGCATGCGGCAGGCATAAATTTATAAGAAAAATGCCTCAAGCCCTCATGATGCTTGCACAAGAAGCTCCTAAATTAATAGCAAATTCACACCCTAGCCGTCAACCCGAGGAACCTTATGTACTACGAACTTGCCACCATGACCCTGCCGTTTGGCACCGCAGGCACCGCCGCCACCCATGTACAGGCCTATGCCACCCGTACGGAGGCCCAAGGCGAACTGTTGGGCTGCTGGTTTGCCGACATTGGTGTCTTGAACCAGATGATTGTCCTGCGGGGTTTTGCCGATCTGGCCACCCTGGAAGCGGAACGTGCACGCACCCAGCAGAGCGCTAACCCTTTTGGTTGCGGAGAGATTTTCCAGACCCTCGAGCAACACAGCTACCGGGGCTTTCCGTGGATGAAGCCGGTGCGTCCGAGCAGCGAGTCCGGCATCACTGGACCGGTGTACGAGATTCGCACCTACGGCATCAAGCCCGGTGGAGTGCAAGCCACCATTGACCTGTGGGAGCAGTACGTGCCGCCGCGCGAGAAGCTGTCGCCCTGTGTGGTGGCCATGGTGGCTCTGGACGGTCCGCTGCGCTTTACCAATATCTGGGCCTACCCCACGCTGGACGCGCGCTCCAAAGCCCGTGCCGATGCGGTGGCCCAGGGCATCTGGCCTCCCAAGGGCGGCCCTGCGCACCTGACTACGAACATGGTGTCCACCATCGCCATGCCTACGGCCTTGTCACCACTGAAATAGCCTGTTGGAGCTCTCCATGTCCCGCATCTATTCCATGGCCTATCTGACCTCCCACCGCTGTACGCCGCCCGAAGCTGTGCGCATTGCAGCGGCCAACGGTTACGCCTATGTGGGCCTGCGTCTTTGGCCCAATGCACCCGGCGCACCCCAGCAACATCTGCTGGGCTTGCCCACGGTGTTGCGCGAAACCGTGGCAGCACAGAACGATACCGGCGTGGGCGTGTTTGACCTGGAGATCATCCGCATTGGCGAGCAGTTCGACCCGCACACCTGGGACGCGCTGTATGACGCGGGTGCAGCGCTCAAGGCCAAGGCGATCCTGGTGGCCGGAGACGATAGGGACGAAGCCCGACTGACCGCCAACTACGCCCGCCTGTGCGAAGTGATGAAGCCGTATGGCATGACGGCCGACCTGGAGTTCATGCCCTGGACCGCAGTGACCGATGCCAAATCGGCTCTTCGCATTGTCAACAACGCGGGCAAGCCAACCAACGCGGGCATTCTGGTCGATGCACTGCACTTTGGCCGGTCCACCACCACGCTTTCCGATATCCGCGCCATACCGCGTGACTTGCTGCATTACGCGCAGATTTGCGATGCAGAAGCAGGTTTGAACTTCACCACCGAGCAGATGATCCACACCGCGCGCTGCGAGCGTCTGTTGCCGGGTGATGGCAGCATCGATGTGCAGGGCCTGTTTGATACGCTGCCCGCCGATCTGCCCATCAGTGTCGAGGTGGTCAATTTTGAGCGAGAAAAGACAGCCGGCCCCACTGAGTGGGCTGCCACCTGCATCGCCGCCTGTCGCCCGTTCGTTGAAGCACTGCCATGTTGATCACCTTCGTCCGCATTTCCCGTTTGCCGTTTTTCTTCGGTGCGCGCTGGTTCAGTAGCGCTTGAAGTAGGTACACCCTGGAGGCGCCTCGCGCCACCCTCTCAAGGGGGCGATACCAGTCGCCCGGCCGAGCCGGTTCGACGGTATCGCTGATGCAACCCTGTAAGCCACAAACACTGAAAGATCAACGACCATGGACTTCTCTCTTAACGACGAACAGAAAATGATGATCGACACCATCCGTCGCTTCATCGCCGAAGAACTCAAACCCCTTGAAGACGCGCTGGAAAACACCGGTGCCCTCCCCGAGGCCGATGCCCGCCGCATCCACACCCAATCGAAAGCGCTGGGCCTGTACGCACTGAACATGCCAGCTGAACTGGGGGGTGGTGGTCTGTCCAATATCGATCGCATCATTTGCGAAGAGCAGTTTGGCCACACCACTGACATGCTGATCCGCCGTGCGTTTGGCAACGTATACGAGCCTCTGCTGCATTGCAAGGGCGCGCAGATCGACCGCTGGTTGAAACCCGCTGTGGCAGGCGCGCGCACCTGTGCCATCACCATCACTGAATCGGGCGCGGGCTCTGACGCGGCGGGTATCAAGACCCACGCCAAACGCAATGAGCAGGGCCAGTGGGTGTTGAAAGGCAGCAAGCACTTCATCAGTGACGGCGAGTGGTCTGACTTCTTTCTGGTGTCTGCCAAGACCGGCGACAAGGAAATCAGCATGTTCATGGTGGACAAGGGCCTGGCTGGCTTCACGGTGGGCAAGGACCAGAAAATGATGGGTTTGCGCGGCACGCCGCATCTCGAACTGTTCTTTGACAACGTGGTGCTGGAAGATGTCGCGCTGCTGGGCGAACAAGGTCAGGGTTTCAAGCTGGCCATGGGCGCGCTCAATGTGGTGCGCCTGGCGCAGGTGGGCGCGCGTGCGGTGGGCAAGGCCACGCATGTCTGCGAAATGATGGTGGAGTACGCCAGCGACCGCAAGCAGTTCGGTCAGCGCATTGGCGACTTCCAGATGGTGCAGCAGCAGATTGCCGACAGCGTGATCGAGATCAACGCCGCGCGCTGGATGGTCTACCAGGCGGCCTGGATGCTGGACCAGGGGCTGGACGCGCGCGAGCAGATCGCCATGGTGAAGGTACATGCGGCCGAAACGTTGGGCCGTGTGGTGGACCGGGCGGTGCAGATTTTTGGTGGCATGGGTTTCTGCAAGGAGCTGCCAGTTGAGCGCTACTACCGCGACGCCCGCATCTACCGCATCTTTGACGGCACGTCCGAGATTCACCGGGGGGTGATTGCCAAGAGCGTCATGAAGAAGGGCGCTGTGCTGTTTGATGTAAACCGGTAAGCGCCATGCAACACTCCAAATTCATGACCGCTGCCGACGCAGCGAATCTGATCCAGGACGGCGACACCATTGGACTGATGGGTGGCGGCGGCGGCTTGATGGAAGCCACGCACATGTTCGAAGCAGTGCAAGCGCGGTTCATGACAACGCAGACCCCCCGCAACCTCACGGTGATGCACGCCCTGGGTATTGGTGACAAAAAGACCAAGGGCATGAACTATTTTGCGCATGAAGGGCTGGTCAGAAAAGTGATCGGTGGCCACTGGGTCTGGTCGCCTGCCATGCAGCAGCTGGCGCTGAGCAACAAGATCGAGGCCTACATCCTGCCCGGGGGCGTGAGCAGCCAGCTTATGCGCGAAATTGGCGCCGGCCGCCCCGGCTTGATCAGCCACGTCGGCCTGGGCACGGTCTGCGACCCGCGATTCGGCGGCGGCCGCATGAACGACGCCGCGAAAGACGACCTGGCGGAAGTGATCCAGATCGATGGCCGCGAGTGGCTGCGCTACAAGCCCTTTCCCATTCACGTGGCCATTGTGCGCGCCAGCGCCGCCGACGAAGACGGCAACATCAGCTTCGAACACGAAGCCGCCAATCTCGACGCACAGTCTCTCGCACTGGCCGCGCGAAACAGCGGCGGCACGGTGATCGTGCAGGTGAAGGAACGCCTGCCCAAAGGTGCACTCAAGGCCCGCGAGGTGCGCATCCCCGCTGCCTGGGTGGACGCCATCGTGGTCGACCCGACCCAGCAGACCAGCTACGACATCCCGTTCGACCCGGCTTTCAGCGGCGAACTCACCGGCGCAGCGCGTCACGCGAGCGAAGCCGACGACCATGCGCGCGAGCTTGCCGCGTCACAAGAGGCTTTTAGCGAACGCCAGGCTGTGGCGCGTCGCGCCCACGCTGAACTCTTCAACACCGGCAAAGCGCGCCCGGTCATCAACTACGGCGTAGGCGTGCCCGATGCGGTAGCCAAACTCATCGCTGCGCGTAACGAGCAGCACCGCATCTATCAGACCATCGAGCACGGCACCTACGGCGGCACGCTGATGGACGGCGTGTTATTCGGCTACGCACGCAACGCTACCGCCATGCTGGACGCGGCTACGCAGTTCGACTTCTACGGCGGTGGGGGCCTGGACATTGCGTTTCTGGGGTTTGGTGAGTTTGATGAAGAGGGCAGCGTGAACGTTTCGCGCCTGGGGGGTGTGACCGTGGGGCCTGGCGGCTTCATCGACATTGCGCAGAACGCGAAAAAGGTGGTGTTCTGCGGCACGCTGGCGGCCAAGGGCGTGAAGCTCGCCACAGGCGACGGCCAGATGCGTGTGAACCAACAAGGTGGGGTGAAAAAGCTGGTGAAGAAAGTGGATCAGATCACCTTCAGCGGCCCGCAGGGCCTGGTGCGCGGTCAGGAGGTGCTGTACCTCACCGAACGTGGTAGCTTCCGGCTGACCCCTCGGGGCATTGAGCTGTTTGAAATTGCGCCTGGCATCGACTTGCAGCGCGATGTACTGGACCAGATGGAGTTTTCCCCCAGGGTGGCAGCCAATCTGCAGGTGATGGATCGTGCCATCTTCAGCGCTGGCTGACCTGCGCCCGTTGGCTCCCAACAGGCCGCCATGGAACCCAGGGGGGGTACCGAGGGTGTCTTGGTAAACTTCGGCATCACCCGCAGAACGCCCCGGGTAGAAAGGCAGGTCCAGTGTTGCGTATTTTTGACCTCTTGCTGCCGGCATGGTGCAAGCCTTATCCCCGAGAGCATCTTGCCAGTGACCTGCTTGCAGGTGTGATGGTGGCTATTCTGGTTCTGCCCCAAAGCCTAGCGTACGCCCTGCTGGCCGGGTTGCCACCGCAGGCAGGCTTGTTTGCCAGCATCTTGCCGGTCATCGTTTATGCCCTAGTGGGCAGCAGCATGACGCAGTCGGTGGGCCCGGTGGCCATCACGGCCATCATGACCTTTTCAGTACTTAGTCCGATCGCGGAACCTGGGTCTCCAAGCTACATTGCCATGGCTGCGGCGCTGTCTTTGCTCTCCGGTGTCCTAGTGCTCGCTCTCGGCGCCTTGCGCTTGGGGTTTCTGTCCAATCTTTTGAGTCGCCCCGTAGTGGCGGGCTTTATCACAGGGTCTGCGGTGCTGATACTGAACAGCCAACTCAAATTGCTGCTCGGTTTGCAGGTACAGGGTGCCAGTGCGTGGGATGTGCTAGTGAAAACTTTGGAGCATGTGCCGCAGAGCAATCCGGTGACGTGCGTCATCAGCACGGTGGGGGTGCTGGTGTTGTGGGGCTCGCGCCGTTGGCTGGCCCGGACGCTCCAGCGGTTTGCTGTGCCGCGCGCGCGCGCCGAACTGGTCGAGCGACTGATCCCCCTGCTGGTGATTTCGGTTGCGACGCTGTGCGTTGTCGTGTTCGACCTGGACCGGCTCCATGGCGTTGCCGTGGTGGGGGATGTCAAGCTTGGCGCGTCGTTCTTCACGCTGGATGCCCTGCGGTTCAGCTCCCTGGGTGTGCTGGCGATTCCGGCCCTGACGCTGGCGTTCATCGGAACGGTACAAAACATTACCATGGCCCAGGCTTTGGCCATCAAACGGCGTGAGCGGATCAGTGCCAACCGTGAGTTGGTCGGTCTGGGCCTGTCCAATATCGTGGCGGCCTTTACGGGCGGCATGCCGGTGGGTGGCGGACTGTCCCGGACCGCCGTGAACGTTGCTTCGGGTGGGCAAACACCACTGGCCAGCGTAGTGACTGGGCTGGGTATTTTGGTGATTCTTGCCGTGGGAACGGCCGGCTTTGCCCGCATACCGCTGGCGATTCTGGCGGTCACTATTGTTGTGGCTGCCATCAGTATGGTGGATGCTGCGATGTTGCGGCGTGCCTGGGTGTACGACCGGGCCGATGCACTGGCATTTCTGGGGGCTGCATTGGGTGTGCTGGTGTTTGGATTGCAACTCGGCATCCTGTTGGGGATAGGCTTGTCCCTGGGCGCTTTGCTGTATCGGGCCAGCACCCCGCACATTGCGGTGGTGGGACGTATCTCGGCGTCAGAGCACTTTCGCAATGTCACGCGACACGGGGTCGAGACCATCCCCGGTGTGCTGTTTGTGCGGATCGATGAGAGCATGTTCTTTGGCAACTGGGCCGCTGTGGAGGCGCGCCTGATGGCGGAAATCGCTAAAGTGCCTGGACTTCACGATCTGGTCCTCATCATGAGCGCCGTCAACCGGATTGATCTGACGGCGCTGGACGCGTTAACCGATTTTCAGCAGGATCTGAATGCCAGCGCCATTCAACTCTATCTGACAGAGGTGAAGGGACCGGTCCAGGACAGCCTTGAGGGGACTATTTTTCTCAGGCGACTCCAGGGGCTTATTTTTCTGTCGACCAATGCGGCCTTTGAACACCTGAAGAGGGAGGCCGCCTTACCCGCAGCGAAGGAAGCAACATCCCCACCCATGACCCTGAACTGAATCGGCGTTATTTCTTTCCGAGGGGCGGCAGCACTTCGGTAACCATCGGGCGGCCATTCCTGACTTCGACATGGTAGCTCTCATGGTCCAGGTCGCCCCTGTCATCAAACTTCACGTCCATCAGGATGCATGGGCTCATTGCAACCTTGATTTCCAGCCCCTTCATGGCCTGGGCCACGGCCTTGCGGTCCAGCTTGCCGGCTTTCTCGATGGCGACCGTGTTGGCCGGTTCTTTAATAAGCAAACCGGCATGCGTCCTACCGAATTCCGGGCTGCAGCCAGCGGCTCCCTGGCGGTAGCTTAAGCCGCCAGCCGTACGGCTGGCGTTGCCAGATCGGCACGCAGAGCCTGCAGACAGCTGCGTGCAATCTCTCCTGCGCCATTGGCAAGTTGCGGGTCGAACCAGGTCCTGGCTTCCTCTTTGGTTACAGAGCGCGCAGCGTCTGCAATGTGGGCGCTCATCCGTCCGGTGTCGATTACCAGGTCTGGCAGAGCGCTGGCCATGGCCTTGGAACTGGCGTGTGCCGACATGAGCAATTGGGCCCATTCGGCCAGTTCTGCCTGCCAGCCACCCAAAGCCCGTTCGTGCTCCTGTGGCATGGCAGCCAGCATGGTGGCCAGCCGTTGCGGTACCCGCGCCGCCGCAGCCAGCGCGGCCATGCTGGCAACCGGATTGTTTTTGTAAGGCATGTCCGAGGATGCGCCGCGGCCAGGTTCACGGCCTTCCGAAACCTCGCCTACCTCCAACTGGCCCAGCAAAGAAATGTCTTTGGCGATTTTCCCGAGGCTACCTACCATCAGGGCCAAATCACAGCCCAATGCCAGCCATTCATCGCGCTGGGTATGCCAGGACGACTGCGGAATTTCAAGGCCGAGCTCCCTGGCCATATGGGCCACGATTTGCGGGCCTTTGTCGCCCATGCGTGCCAGCGTGCCCACGCCGCCACCGAGCTGCACTTTCAGCGCTCCCAGGCGGGCCACGCGCAAGCGATGTAGGCTGCGCACCAGGGGCGCAGCCCAATGGGCGCATTTGAGACCGAAGCTGGTGACCGAGGCCGGCTGCATCAGTGTGCGGGCAAGCATGGGCGTGGCCATGTGTTTCTGCGCCAGGGTAAGCAGAGCTTCGATGCTCTTTTTCAAGAGCACTTCGATGTCGTTCAGAACGTCCCTGGTGATCAGGGCCATGGTGGTATCGATGACGTCCTGGCTGGTGCTGCCCAGGTGCACAAAAGGCACGGCGTCCTGGTTGAACAGGCCCACGGTTTCCTTCAGGCTCCTGACCAGTGGAATGGCCAGGCTGCCGGAGCGGCTGCTCTCGCGCACGATTTTGCTGCAATCAAACAGGTCGACCTTGCAGGTGCCTACGATAGACCGCGCGGCCGATTCAGGCACCAGTCCTGCGGCGGCTTGGGCACTGACCAGGGCGGACTCGAAACGCAGCATGGCCGCCACAAAGTTGCGGTCGCCAAAGGCCTCCAGCACCTCGGACGTGGACAGAAAGCCTTCCAGTACGCTGCTCATCGCTTCAGTCGCATCGCATTGGGGAGGGGGACCGAGCGGCGCAGCACATCCTCACCGAGCCAGAGCGCTGCCTTTTTGGCCCTTTGGGCCACGGCAGTCAGGGGCATCTGCTGGTAGTCGTCATTGAAGACCTCAAAACTGTAGTCCCCGCGGTAGCCCAGTTCGTGGAGTTTGCTGACAAGTGCTGCCAGAGCCTCGCTGTGCACCCCCTCACCGGGAAACACCCGGAAGGTGCGGGCCGTGCTGATACGCTCTTCCACGGTCTTGATTTCGTTCCACATGAAGTCGGCAAGCTGCACCAGGAAGATTTTGCTGGGGTCCAGCATTTCCAGCTCTTCCAGCGGCGTCTTGGTGGCAAACATGTGGAAAGAGTCGAAACCAAGTCCCAGGTTGGGCATGTCGGCCTGGGTAATGACATCCCAGGCCTGCGGAAATTCATTGATGGTGCGCCCCCAGGACAGTGCCTCAAAGGCAATCCGGATGTTCATGGGGATGGCCAGCATGGCCAGCTTGCGCAGGTCCCTGACCAGGGCCGGGGTATCGCCAGTCGCGTGGGTCGAAGTACTGGAGCAGGCCAGCATGGTGCGGCAGTCCAGCGCCGCGCACATTTCCATCATGCTTTTGGCGATGTCTATCTTGTACTCATGCAGGTGGCCACTCAGCCCCTCAAAGTCGCGCAGCACCTGAAAACCCGTAACCCGCAGCCCGCTGTCTTTCACCTCTTGCACCGCAGCTTCCCAGCCCTGGGGATGCCCCACCAGGTCACGTGCCAGCAGCATCACCTGGGTGAAGCCTGCGCCACGGATCGCATCCAGCTTGGCCTGCAGTGGGCCGGCCAGCGAGATGGTGTCCATCCCGAAGTTGTCGATATTGCCCTGAAACTGGCTCATGGTTAGACCCCGCCGACGGGCCGCCCCAAGGCGGGGTGCGCCCCCTCGGGGGGCAGCGAACCACGCGCAGCGGGGAGCGTGGGGGCCATGCCGGCCGGAGTGTGGTGGACAAGTTCAAACATGGCGCCACCCATGGCCGAGCGGGTGAGCGCGCCGCGGCTGGCCTGCTGTGCATCCTTGCTGGCAACAAACTCCACACCGCGTTTGTGCAGTGCTTCCACCGCCGCAGGCACATCGGGCGCACCCAGTCCGATGCGTTGCAGGCATTCGTCGTCTTCCACATCTAGCACGCTGGGCTCGGGTTCGATCAGCTGCAGATAAAAGGTTTTGCAGGGGCTTTGCAGAATGCGGCCCTTAGGCAGGATGCCGAAGCGGATATCTGGCGCAAGCTCGGTGAAGCCAAAAAGCGAGGCATAGAACTCGGTCCAGTCATCACTGCGGTCGTTGCCGATGTACTGCACGATTCCAAACAGATGCAGGCCGGCAACGCTGGGGGGCTGCTGGTCCACGGTGGGGATGGGTGTGAAGTCCACGTCGTAGATGGAGAAATCGCCATGGCGGTCCACAAAGTAGATGCGGCTGGTTCCAACGCCATGAATCGCCGGAATATTGAGTTCCATCACTTCAACCTTGACCGGTACGGCCCAGGCGCCACGTTCCAGTGCACGTTTGTAGGCCGCTGCTGCGTCACGCACCCGGACCGCAATCGCCGAAATCACCGGTTTGTCGGTCAGTGCAGCACCGGTGCCATGGGCGTTTACGATGATGTTCAGAGCACCTTGCCGGTATAGCAGCACTTCGCGTGAGCGATGCCGCGCGATGGGGCGAAAGCCCATGGTCTCCAGCAGATTCCCCAGCGCCTGCGGCTTGGAGGTGGCGTATTCGATGAACTCGATACCGACCATGCCCAGCGGGTTGGGGCCTTCGTTGATGTCTTCACGATCGGTGTCGCTAGTGCGAGTGCTTGTCAATGCGTGGGTCATGGTGGTCTCCGTGCAGGCAGGGTTCAGACGGTGGTGGGCGCAGCAGCGTGCGCGCCGCCCAGGAACAGGCGCTCGATGTGCGGGTCGGCGAGCAGTTCGGAGGCGGGTTTCTGCAGCACCAGACGGCCTGACTCCAGCGCGATGGCTTCGTCCGAGATCTTGAGCGCGCTCTTGACGTTCTGCTCCACCATCAGCACGGTGGTGCCCTGGTCTGCCAGTCTGCGCAGCAGCTTGAACACGTCCTGCACCACCAGTGGGCTCAGGCCAATGGACGGCTCATCAATCAGGATGACCTTGGGGCGCAACAACAGTGCACGGCCAATTTCCAGCTGCTTCTGTTCACCGCCGGACAAGGCCGATGCGGGGGAGTGCAGTCGCTGCTTGACGCGCGGGAAAAACTCCAGCACTTCGGGGATACGCTCGTGCGTGGTCTTCATGCCCAGCGTAATGCCACCGAGCTCCAGGTTCTCGAACACCGAGAGCTGGCCAAACAGGTTGCGTCCCTGCGGTACAAAGGCAATGCCCTGGGCCAGCAGTGCTTTCTGGCTGGAGCCGTTGACCTCCACGCCGTCGAGCAGGATCTTGCCCTGACGGGGCTTGAGCAGGCCAAACAGGGTTTTAAGCACCGTGGACTTGCCCGCACCGTTGGGTCCGAGCAGCAAGGTGATGGTGCCGCGCTTGGCCTTGAAGGACAGGTTGTTCAGGATCATGAAGTCCTTGTATCCCGCCACCACGTCATCGAATTCAATACAGATATCTGCCGCAATGTTGTTGCTCATGATCAGCTTCCCAGGTAGGCGTCGAGCACCTGTTTGTTGGCGCGGATTTCCGCCGGCGTTCCGATGGCCATCACCTGGCCTTCCACCATCACCATGATGCGGTGGCACAGGTCCATCACAAAATCCATGTTGTGTTCAATGACCACAAAAGAGCTGTGCTTGCCAATCTTCGGGTTCTGGTTGAGTTGCTTGAGCAGCGCGGAGATGCCGCCCACCAGGCTGGGGTTCACACCGGCACAGGGTTCGTCCAGCAGCACCAGGTCGGGCTCGCTCATGAAGGCCATGGCAATGTCCACCAGTTTCTGTTGGCCGTAGGACAGTTCACCGGCCTTTTTGTCGGCGACATGGCGAATGCGGAACTGGTCAATCAGGGCGTCGGCCTTGTCGCCCAGGCCGGAGTCGCTGGGCGCAAACATGCGGCCAAACATGGAGCCTGTGTGCTCCTGCGCAGCCACGATCAGGTTGTCCCGCACGCTCATCTTGCCAAATACCTGCAGGGTCTGAAAGGTACGGCCGACACCGCGGCGGTTGAGTTCCAGCGGACCCAGGGTGGTCACGTCTTCGCCGTTCAGTTCAATCTTGCCCTCGTCGGGTGTGATCTGGCCCAGCATGCTGTTGAACAGCGTGGTTTTGCCAGAACCGTTGGGGCCAATCACGCCGAAGATCTCTCCGGGTTGCACTTCGAAGCTCACGCCGCCCACGGCCTGGATGGCGCCATAGGCTTTTTTCAGGCCCGTGACCTTCAGCACCGGCTGCCCTGCGGTGCGGTCATGGTGGTGGGGGTGTGTCATGCTTTGGCTCCCATGCTTTTGGCAGATGCGGCGCGTGCGGCGGACGCCTCTTTGGCTTGTTTCTTGGCGCGTATGCGGTCCGGAATGCTCAGCAGGCCGTCCGGCAGCCATATCATCAGCAGCACCACGGCGGCGCCGAAGATGGGCAGGTACCAGTCGGAGACCTTGGGAACGTCGCGCAGCCACTCGGGCATCACCACACCCACGGCTGCGCCCAGCACCGGGCCCAGGAAGTAGCCGGGGCCGCCGACCACCACCATCAGGTACATCATGATGGAGGTGCCAACGGTGAACTGTGCGGGTTCAATAAACTGAACCTGACTGGCCAGCAGACCGCCGGCAATGCCCGCGTAGGCCGCACCAATGGCGAAGCTCAGCAAGGTGTAGTTGCGTGTGTCGATACCCAGACTCTCGGCGCGGATGGGGTTGTCGCGCAGCGCAGTGAATGCCTTACCCCAGGGCGAGCGCAATAGGCTTAGCAAAAGGAGCGCCATGATCACGGTCACACCCAGCGTGAAGTAGTAATAGGACAGATTGCTTTCCAGCGACAGGCCAAACAGCTCGGGGCGTGCAATGTTGTTGATACCGAAAGTACCGCCGGTAAAGGCTTCCTCGTTGCGCATCACCAGCCAGATGGCGGTGTTGAAACCCAGCGTGGCAAAGGCCAGGTAAATGGTTTGCACCCGCAGGGCTGGAAATCCCAGAATGATGCCCACTACAAAGCAGATCAGCGCGGCCGCAGGCAAGCCCAGCCAGAAGCTGAAGCCGGCCTTCATCAGAATGGCCACGGTGTAGGCGCCGATGCCAAAGAAGGCAGCGTGGCCCAGGGACTTCTGGCCCGCGTAGCCCACTGTCAGGTTCAGGCCCATGGTGGCAATGATGAAGATCAGCCAGTAGGTCAACAGGTAGATGCCGTAGTTTTTGAGTGCATGGGGTACCGCCAGCATTAGCAGGGTGATGGCGACCATCAGGAAAATGTTGAGCTTTTTCATATCAGACCTTGCGCTCTTCTTTCTTGCCCAGCAGCCCTTGCGGCTTGAACAAAATCACGACCATGAAGATCACCAGTGCCACGGCATCCTTGTACGCGGGGGAGATGTAGGCTGCAGCCAGGTTCTCGCAGACGCCCACGATCAGGCCACCGAGCAGGGCGCCGCGGGAATTGTTGAAGCCACCGATGATGGCCGCAAAGAATGCCTTGTTGCCCAGAGATTCGCCCATGTCGAACTTGGCCAGGTAGGTGGGGGTGACCAGCAACGCAGCGGCCACGGCCAGCACGGCGTTGATGGCAAATGCGTAGAAGATCATGCGTGGCACATTGATGCCCAACACCGAGGCGCTTTCGGTGTTTTGGGCCACGGCCTGCATGGCGCGGCCGGTCACGGTCTTGGTCATGAAGGCTTGCGTGGCAAACACCAATGCGAGTGCCAGGGCGAAGGTGCCCACATCCGACAGGGTGATGGTGACGCCAGCAATGTTGTACAGCTTGTCCGCAAACAGGCTGGGGAAGGGGTGGGCCTCTGCGCTGTAGCCGGCCTTGACGCCGTTGCGCATGGCGATGGACAGGCCAATGGTGGCCACCACGATGGGCATCATGCCAAACTTGAACAGCGGGTCCACTATGCCGCGCTTGAAAATCCAGCCCAGTACCACGATCGCCAGCACCACCGAGAACACAAAGCTCACGGCCATTGGTGCGCCAAACGACATGAAGGCCAGCATCATGAATGCCGGAAGCATCACAAATTCGCCCTGGGCAAAGTTGATGGTGCCACTGGCCTGCCACAAAAGGGTGAAGCCCAATGCGGCGAGGCCGTAGATGGACCCCGTGGCCATACCACTGAAGAAGAGTTGAAGGAAGTCAGTCATAGTGCTGTCCGTGAACGAAAGGGGCTGCTAGCCAGCAGGGTTTCTGGCCCTGCTGACCGGAGTGCTACTTTATTTTTTTGCAGCGGCTTTGGCGGTCGCCTTGGCAGGGGCGGCCACTGTGGCCGGGTGGAGCGCGGGCAGTGTGGCCACAACCTCCTGCTTGCCGTTCTTGACTTCCACCAGGAAGCTCTCGCGGTCGAGGTCACCGTTGTTGTCAAAACTGACATCCATCAGGACGCCGGGTTCCTTGGCCGCGGAGATGGTCAAGCCATGCATGGCTGCAGCGACAGCCTTGCGGTCAAGCTTGCCCACTTTTTCAATGGCGGCCTTGAGGGTGTAAATGCCAGAGTAGCCCTTCATGCCGTTGTGGTCGGAGACATACTTGTACTCTTTCTCGAATTTGGCGCGGAAGGCGCGGATCGCAGGCAGGGGGGCGTCCACCGTCAGTCCAACGTGGGCGACGGCACCGTTGGCGGCTTCACCAGCCAGGTCAATGACTTTCTGGCCCGTCAGGGTGGTTTCACCAATCACAGGCTTGTTCCAGCCCTGCTTGCGCAGCTCGCGCAGGATGCGGGCAGACTCTTCCTCGTTGGAGTAGGCAAATACGCCATCAGCACCGCTTTGCTTGGCCTTGAGCACGGCAGCAGAAAAGTCCACCTGGCCGCTGTCGGTGGAGATTTCAGCCACGACCTTGGTGCTGGATGTGGCCAGTGCTTTTTTGAGCATGTCCAGGCCACCCTTGCCGAAGTCGTTGTTCACGTAAATGATCGCTAGGGTCTTTAGCTTGGCCTGGTCGCTGATGTAGCGCGCCACCTTGGGCATGGCAGTAGCTTGTGTGAAGCTGGTGCGGAAAATGTAGGGGTTGCCCTGCATGGTGATGCTAGCTGCCTCCCCCCCAGTGAAGTTGGGGATTTCGGCTTTGCGGCTTTCAGCCATGCTGACCATGATAGAGCCGGAATAGACCGGACCGAAGATGGCAAACACGTTGTCGTCCACTGCTTTTTGGGTCAGGCCCTTGGCGATGCCGGGATTGGTCTGGGTGTCAGACGTGATGGTCTGGATTTTCTTGCCCAGAATGCCGCCGCTGGCGTTGATTTCTTTGACCGCCAGTTCCACGCCGTTCTTGAAGTTGGTGCCCGCGGAGGCGCCGCCCCCGGAGAGTTCCACAATGTTGGCGATCTTGATGGTTTCCTGGGCAAATGAGGCGCTAGCCCCCGCCAATACTGCACAAGCTGCTATTAATTTCAGAGTGAATCGTTTGTTCATGGGACGCTCCTCGGGAATGCTTCGGTTGGTGAAATGAATACTTTTTGAAAACCTCTCCGGGAAACTGAATGCAGCAAAAAAAGCGCGCTGATCGATCAATTAACCTGGATTGGGGCGGACTTTACCGGCTTGATCCTCAAAAAAGTAGATTAAATTAGATAAAATGATCGTTTATCGATCATTGACGTTCGATTATCGATCGTTTTACGGGTTTTACCTAATAAAGCCGCGGAATTCACAAATCAGAATGGCAACCATGCAAGTGCTCGAAAAAACAAGCTCCAGAAGCGCGACACCCACCGAGCCTGCGCTGGACAAGCGGGACTGGATTGCGGGCCTGGAAAAAGGGCTGTCCATCATTGAGGCCTTTGATGACGCCAATCCCCGGATGACTGCCAGCCAGGCCGGCGAGCGCTGTGGCATGACGCGCACGGCCGCACGTCGCTACCTGCTGACCCTGCAGCATCTGGGCTATGTGGCGTCGGACGGCAAGCTGTTCTGGCTTACGCCCCGGGTGTTGCGTCTGGGCCAGTCATATCTGGAGTCGGCGCGGCTGCCTCGTGTGGTGCAACCCTTTCTGCAGCGGGTGACCGCGGGTACCCAGGAAATTGCCTACGTCTGCGTGATGGACGGCGATGACATTGTGTATGTTGCACGCAATGGTCCCAACCGCAGCATGAACACCGGCTTTGTGCTGGGTGCGCGGGTGCCGGCCCAGGTGACTGCAGCGGGGATGCTGATGCTGTCCATGCGTGATCCGGCGTGGCTGGAGCGCTGGCTCACCGAGCATGAACTCAAGGCCTATACCTCCCATACCATTGCCAGCAAGGACCGGCTGCGTCTGGAACTGGCGCGTATCCGCATGCAGGGCTGGGCGGTTTCCGAGCAGCAGCTCGAACTCAATTTCCGGGGCGTTGCCGTGCCGTTGATGGACCGCCATGGCGACATGATGGGGGCACTTAGCGTTTCCATGCCCATGGGCAATGAATCCACCGAAGACGCCTTGCGACGCGTGCTCGGTGTGTTGCAGGAAACCGCGCGCGCCATGCGTAATTTGCTGTAATCTTGGCAAAATGAACGAATTGGTACAAAAGGTGGCAGAGCCACCGACAGCCCCATCGCGAACCAATGATCCCGCCCGCACCATGGCCGAGATCTTGCAGGTTGCCTCACATGAGTTTGCAGACAAGGGGCTGACCGGGGCGCGCATTGACGCTATAGCGGCCGCCACCCGAACCAGCAAGCGCATGATTTACTACTATTTTGGTAGCAAAGAAGGCTTGTACGTTGCGGTTCTGGAAGATGCCTATCGTCGCGTACGCCAGACCGAAAGCGAACTGCACCTGGAAGACCTGCCGCCCATGCTCGCGTTGCGCCGGCTGGTTGAGTTCACCTTTGACCACCATCAGGGCGAGCAGGACTTCATTCGCTTGGTGATGTCCGAGAACATCCAGCGGGGTCACTATCTGGCCCAGAGCAAGAGCGTGCGTCAGGTCAACCAGGCTGCCATTGAAACCATCGCCAAGTTGTACCAGCGTGGAGTGGCGCAAGGGGTGTTTCGTGCCGGGCTGGATCCGCTGGATATCCACGCCTCCATTTCAGCACTGAGCTTTTTCAATGTATCCAATCAGTACACCTTCGGCCTGATCTTTGACCGCGAAGTGCAGGCACTTGAAGCCCGCAACCAGCGCCGGGCGAACATTGTGGACATGGTCACGCGCTTTGTCGCGATTTAGGCAAGCGGCGCCTCGCGCATGAAAAGTTCTGCGCATACGTTGCGCAGCCACCGGTTGCCTGCGTCGTGGTGGTAACGGGCATGCCAGTACTGCTTGACCGTGAAGCCCGCAATGGCAAATGGACAGGGCAGCACCTGCAGACCGGCTGCCCGGGCCAGGGTTTCGCCAATGTGGCGGGGCAGGGTGGCAACCAGGTCGCTGGTTGACAGAATGGCTGACAGCCCCAGAAAGCCTGGCATTTCCAACCGAATGTTGCGTGTGATGCCCTGCGACACCACGGTGCTTTCGAGCAACTGATATCCGGTGCCGGAGCTGATGCCAATGTGGGCTTCGGCCTGGTAGCGCTCCAGATTCCAGTGCAGGGCGCCCTTGTCGGCTATCCGTGGATGCCTGGCGTTGGACAGACAAATCCAGTCTTGCGCGTAGAGGGTCTGCTGGTAAAAGCCCACATCCAGCCAAGGCAAGAAGCCCACTGCCAGATCCGCTTCGCCAGCCTGCAGCGCCTGCGCAAGGTTGAAGTCAATGTGGCTGGCCTGCAGAGTGATCCCCGGGGCTACCGCGCGCACATGGGCCAGCAACCGGGGTAGCAGGGTGATGTGGCTGGCATCCGTCATGCAAATGGAAAAGCGCCGCTGGGCGGTGGCCGGCTTGAACTCGGCTCCGGCCTGGGAAAGCCGCTGCAGCCCCTCCAGCACCTCGCGTACGGTCCCTATCAGCGCGTCGGTGCGCGGAGTGGGCAGCATCCCCTCCGAAGTGCGGACGAAAAGCGGATCCCCCAACTGCTCGCGCAGCCGGGCAAGCCAGATGCTGACAGTGGGCTGGCTTTGTGCCAGAGCCTCGGCCGAGCGGGTCACGCTGCGGCTGGTGTAGAGCTGGTCCAGCAGGCGCAACAGCTTGATGTCCAGCAGGGGGAGATCGGCATCCATAGAAGCCCTATATTTATTGCGTAACGCAATGATATCTATTGCTTCTACTGCATGGACGTAATGTTTGTGAGTCCCCAGAATTCGCCCCCAAGCCCTGCAAAGGGCATGAGGAGCGTCTTTTGAAAATCTGTATTCTGGGCGCCGGAGCCCTGGGCTGTGCCATAGGTGGTGTGCTCACCGAGGGCGGCAATGAGGTCTGGCTGGTCAACCGCAACGCCGACCATGTGGATGCCATGAACCGTCACGGGTTGACACTGCGCAGTGACGGCGTGGACCGCATGGTGAACGTGCATGCAGCGACGATGGCCATGTCCGTTGGCGTGGTCGATCTGGTGGTGGTGCTCGTCAAATCTTTCCATACCCGGCAGGCCATGGAGGCTGCCCGTTCCCTGGTGGGGGCCGACACGGTGGTGCTCTCACTGCAAAACGGCCTGGGCCACGAAGAGGTGCTGGCTGATATGGTGGGCCGCGACAGGGTGCTGGCTGGCAAGACCTATGTGGGGGGCACGCAATTGGCCCCTGGCCATGTGATTGCGGGCACCCAGGGCAAAGAAACCCTTATTGGCGAACTGGACGGCCGCGTGACGGAGCGTGCGCGCCGCGTGGCGGACACGTTCAGCGCATCAGGGCTGGAAACCACGGTCAGCGACAACATCCTGGGGGTGATGTGGGACAAACTGCTGGTCAATGTGTCTACCGGGGCACTGAGTGGCATCACACGGCTGAACTACGGCTACCTGTACCAGGTGCCAGAGATTGAAGCGGCTGCGATTGCCGCAGTCGCCGAGGCGATGGCCGTAGCCCAGGCTTCGGGCGTGCGTCTGAGCACGGCCGAGCCCCGCGATGCCTGGGTCAAGGCCAGTGCCGGGCTGCCCTTCGAGTTCAAAACTTCCATGCTGCAAAGCCTGGAAAAAGGCTCGGTCACCGAGATCGACTACATCAACGGAGCCGTTGTGCGCTGGGGCCAGAAGTGTGGCGTGGCCACGCCGGTGAACCAGATGCTGGTGGCGGCCATCAAGGGCATCGAGCGCGCGCTTACCGCCAACGCTGCCAGCGCTACCGCATAAACCCATTCTTCCCTTCAGGAGCCCGCTATGGCCTATTCCAAAAAATCGTATGTGGAGCACGTCGCGGTGCGTGTGAAAGACATCCACTGGCACATCCGTTTTTTCAGGGACGTGCTGGGCCAGACCATGCGCCAGGTCGATGGTCCGCTTGACAACCCGACCCAGTACTGGAGCCTGGGCGGCGTGCAACTCATGGCTGATCCGTCGTTTGAAGGGCCGGAGGGTCGCCTTGCCCATCTGGGCATCATGGTGGAAGACCTAGAAGAGGCGCTCAAAGAAGCCGCGCATTTTGGCGTCACGGAGATGCCCCAGGGTCGCAACTGGCTTCGCCTGCCCGATGGCCTGGCGGTGGAACTTATGCAGGCCAGCGGCAATGCCGTGGCAGAGGCGCTGGCGGTGAATCCCCGCGCCTGACTTTCCAAATTACAAGTGTTCAAAACGTTATGTCCACCTTCACCACCCCCGAGAAATACTGGGACGATGCCCAAGACGGCGACGTCTGCATCAGCCCCAGCTACACCGTCACCAAAGAGCGCATCCTGGCCTATGCCGACCTCACGGGCGACCACACCCCTGTGCATGTGGACGAGGCCTATGCCAACGCCAGCCACTTTGGCTGCATCGTGGCGCACGGGCTGTTCGGTCTCTCCATTGCCGATGGCTTGAAGACGCAGAGCGAATACCGCTTTCTGCCCGGCATGTCGCTGGGCTGGACCTGGGATTTCCTGTTGCCCATCAGGGTCAACGACGTGCTGCATGTGAAGTTCAAGGTCAGTGGTTTGCGGGCCTCAAGGAGCCGCCCGGGCTGGGGCATTGTGGTTTTGCCGAGTGAGTTGATTAACCAGAACGGTGAGGTGGTTCAAAAGGGCGAACATCGTCTGATGATTCCGCGTCGCCCTGGTTGCTATTAAGTTGATAGCGGACTGTGCACATTCCAAAAGGGCTGGAGGCCTAAAAGATGTCAAACGAACAACAGGATCTGCCGCTCAATGGCATCCGCGTCATCGACTACAGCCACTTTCTGGCAGGTCCCTATGTGGGCCGCTGCCTGGCGGCCCTGGGCGCGGAAGTCATCAAGATCGAGCGTCCCACCACCGGCGATGCCGGCCGCCAGCACGCCTGGTTTGTCGGTGAGGAGGACGAATACAGCGGTTACTTCCTGCAACTCAATATGGGCAAGAAGGGTGTCTGCGTCAATATCAAGGATCCCCGTGGCCGTGCTCTGCTGGAAAAGCTGGTGGACAGCGCCGATGTGTTTGTGGAGAACTACCGCCCCGGTGCACTGAGCAAAATGGGGCTGGGCTACACCGACCTGGCCAAACGCAACCCGGGCCTGGTGTACTGCTCCATCTCCGCCTACGGCCACACCGGACCGGACGCGTACCGCGCCGGCTTTGGTCTGATTGCAGAGGCCAAGAGCGGCATCATGCAAATGGTGGGCAACCCCGGCGAAGCGCCACCACTGCTGCGCATCTCGCTGGGCGATATGTACACCGGCATCCATGCGGTGGCTGCCATCAATGCAGCACTGCTGGGTCGGGTCAAGAGTGGCAAGGGCCAGCACATTGATATGGCGCTTTATGACACGCTGGTGTCCATGCACGAATACGCCGTGCAGTGCTACACCCTGTCGGGCGGCAAAGAGGTGCCGGTGCAAACCGGCCACGACATGCCCAACTCCACACTGTATGGCGTGTTCCGCGCCAATGATGGCGACCTGGTGATTGCGGCGCAGGTGGACGACGCCTGGAAGCGTTTTGCCGCCCTGGTAGAAAGCACCGGTGGTCCGGCAGGGTTTGGGTCCGATTGCCGCTTTCATACCAACGCCGGGCGTAACGCCAACCGCCTGGAAATTCTGCCGGTGGTCAAAGAATGGGTTGCCCGCCAAGCGGTTGCGCAGGTGCTGGCGGCGCTGGATGCGATTGACGTGCCCTGCGCCAAGGTGCAGCGCATTGACGAGGTGCTGGCCGATCCGCAAATTCAGGCGCGTGGCATGGTCTATGAGCAGGACCACCCGGTCCTGGGCAAGATCAAGCTGCCCAACCTGCCATTTCGCTTTTCGGGTTGCGACACGACCATTCACCAGGTTGCGCCGGACCTGGGCCAGCACAACGCCGAGATCGCCAGCAGGCTAGGCTTCTCGGACGCCGATATTGCGGCCATGCAGGCCGACGGCGTGCTGTACAGCCCAGAAGAAAGAACAAGTTGGCATAACAGCTAAATCCATGTAAACGCTTTGATATAGGGAAAACCCTATGAAAATAAAACTAACCAGTTCGTACATTATGAGAACTGGAATATTTGAGGAGATAGGCGTGGTAAAAAAATTGATAGACGGGTACTGCCAGATCATTGGCTACCTGATTGCTGCAGCGATGCTGCTGATGGTGATACTGGTATTTGGCAACGTGGTCATGCGCTACGGCTTCAACTCGGGCTTTACCGTATCCGAAGAACTCTCGCGCTGGCTATTTGTCTGGCTCACCTTCCTGGGTGCCGTTGTCGCCTTGCGTGACAACGCCCACCTGGGTACCGACATGCTGGTCGGCAAGCTCGGCCCATTGGGCAAGCGCATCTGCATGGGCCTGTCACTGATTGGTATGTTGTACTGCCTGTGGTTGCTGTTCCAGGGCAGTCTGGAGCAATACAAGGTCAATGTGGATTCTGAAAGCCCGGTCATGGAAGCCTCCATGGGCTGGTTCTATGCCGCTGGCATGGTGTTTTCTGTGTTCGGTGCTCCCATTTTGTTGCTGGACTTGTACAAGCTGCTCACCGGCCAGATTGATGACGACCACCTCCTGCTGATGCAGGAGTCGGAAGAGTCCCCCCACGGCGAATCCAGAGAACCTTCCCAACACTAAGCACGAGGCACATCATGACCGTTATCGTTTTTCTCGGTTCCCTGATTGCCGCAATGGCTCTGGGTATCCCCATCGCTTTTTCATTGTTGCTCTGCGGAGTGGCGCTTATGGTGCATCTGGGCAACTTTGACGCCCAGATCCTGGCGCAAAACCTTCTGGAGGGCGCCAACAGTTTCTCCCTGCTGGCCGTACCCTTCTTCATGCTGGCCGGAGAGATCATGAATGCGGGGGGCCTGTCCCGTCGCATCGTCAACTTTGCCATGGCGCTGGTAGGCCATGTCAAGGGTGGTCTTGGCTATGTGACTATTGTGGCTGCAGTGATCATGGCGTCGCTCTCGGGCTCGGCAGTGGCCGATGCCGCAGCACTGACGGCTTTGCTGCTGCCCATGATGGTGGCGGCTGGCCACGACAAGTCACGCTCGGCGGGGTTGATCGCTGCAGGCGGGATCATCGCGCCCATCATTCCGCCATCCATCGGCTTTGTGGTGTTCGGTGTCGCCGGTGGAGTGTCCATCACGAAACTGTTCATGGCCGGAATCTTCCCCGGCGTGTGGCTGGCCGTGTCTCTGGTGGCAACCTGGTGGTGGCTGGTGCGCAGTGAGCAGCTGACTCCACCACCGCGCAAGACATTCCAGGAAATTGTGGAGGCTCTGCGCCTGGCCACCTGGGCCCTGGTGCTGCCCTTCATCATCGTGTTTGGCCTGAAGTTTGGCATCTTCACGCCAACAGAAGCCGCTGTGGTTGCTGCGGTCTATTCACTGTTTGTGTCTACCGTGATTTACCGCGAACTGAGCTTCAAGAAGTTGCTGCCCCTGTTTATCAACGCTGCCAAGACCAGTGCGGTGGTGATGTTTCTGGTGGCTTCCGCCATGGTGTCGGCATGGCTGATTACTGTAGCCAATTTGCCCGGTCAGATTGTGGAACTGTTGCAGCCCATGCTGGACAGTCCACGTCTGCTGATGCTGGCCATCATGGTGCTGACCATGGTGGTTGGGACCGCTTTGGACATGACACCGACTATCTTGTTGCTGACCCCGGTGCTGATGCCTGTTATCAAAGCCGCTGGTATTGACCCGGTGTACTTTGGTGTCTTGTTCATCATCAATAACGCCATCGGCCTGATTACTCCGCCTGTGGGAACTGTGCTCAATGCAGTTGCAGGTGCGGGCAAGGTCACCATGGACGAAGTGACAAAGGGCGTGGTGCCTTTCATGATCGCCCAGTTTCTCATCATGTTCCTGATGGTCGCTTTCCCCCAACTGGTGATGGTGCCTGCGCACTGGTTCTACTGATTTCCACAGTTCTGCGCGTGCCTGGGTACGCCACGCGCAGGCCTTCTCAAGGGCGTACATCCAAACAAATATCAACTGTCGAGGAGACAACCATGAAACGTCTGTTTATCAAATCTGTTCTTGCCACCGTTGCGCTTGCAGCCATGGGTATTGCTTCGGCACAGGAAGTCAGAGAGCGAACGCTCAAGTACGGCTTGAACGGCCCCGAAGGCCACCCAGCAGTAGCTGGTATGAACAAGTTCAAGTCGGCTGTCGAGTCCAAGTCCGGCGGCAAGATCAAGGTTCAGCTTTTTCTAAATGGCACATTGGGTAGCGACCAAGCCACTTTGTCTGCCTTGAAGGGTGGAACGGTGGAAATGGCTGTCATGAATTCCGGCATTCTGGCCAGCGAAGTAAAAGCCCTGGAAGTGTTTGACTTCCCATTCCTGTTTGCCAATGAGAAGGAAGCGGACGCCATTACGGATGGCCCTATCGGGCACAAGATGCACGCCGCTTTGGCTGACAAGGGCATCATCGGCCTCGCTTACCAAGAGCTGGGTTTTCGCAGCATCACCACCAGCAAGCGCGCCATCAACAAGGTAGATGACATTGCCGGCCTGAAGTTGCGTGTAATTCCCAACGCGATCAATGTGGATTGGGTCAAGGCATTGGGCGCAAACCCCACTCCGCTGCCTTTCCCGGAGGTATACGCCGCGCTGGAGCAGGGCGCAATTGATGGTCAGGAAAATCCGGTTTCCGTGGTGGCTTCCAACAAGTTTTGGGAAGTGCAAAAGTTCATGGCGCTGACCAATCACCAGTACAACCCGCAATCCGTTATTTTCAGCAAAAAAGTGTGGGACACACTGAGTCCTGCAGAGAAGAAAATCATTGCGGATTCCGCAGAGGAAGCTGTCAAGACTCAACGCGAAGCGGCACGCGCGTCTGTTGCGACCAATCTGGAGTTGTTGAAGAAAAATGGTATGACTATCACAACTCTGTCGGCTGCTGAAATGACCAAGTTGCGTGAAAAAATGAAGCCCGTTATCGACAAGCACAGCGCTGCCCTTGGCACTACGGTGGCTGACGTGCAGGCCGAGTTGGCCAAGCTGCGCAAGTAAGACAATACGGGAGCGTTCCTACCGGGTGGTGGGTGCGCTTCTGATTGGTTCAATTTGAAAGCCCTAGCGATGAAAAAAATTCTGATCCTCAATGGCCCCAACCTCAACCTGCTGGGCACCCGGGAGCCTGCGCAGTACGGTAGCACTACGCTCTCTGACGTAGAGGCCATGTGCAAGGCCGAAGGTGCGCGCATAGGCTACGAAGTCGAGTGCTTTCAAAGCAATTGGGAAGGCGCGCTGCTGGACAAAATTCACGAGTACGGCCGCTTGTTCAAGTCGGGAGATGCTCTGGGTTGTGTGTTCAACCCCGGGGCATTCACCCATACGTCGATTGCCTTGCACGACGCTATCAAGGGTGTAGACGGTTTGCCTGTCATCGAATGCCATATCTCCAACGTGCATGCGCGTGAAGAGTTTCGCCATCATTCCTGGGTGTCGCCCGCAGCTTCGGGCATCGTTATTGGCTTTGGCGTGGACGGTTACCTGATTGCGCTGGGCGGCCTGGTGCGAAAGTTTGGCAATCGTTAATTTTCTTTTCGGACAGTTTTCATGATCAACGGCAACACAGAAATCATCGCCCATATCGGCTACCCCACGCACAGTTTCAAATCGCCCATGATTTACAACCCCTACTTCGAGCAGGCTGGTATCAATGCGGTGGTGGTACCCATGGGTTGCCAGGCGCCAGAGTACCCTGCGTTACTGAAAGCAGTGTTCGGCCTGACCAATATCCGTGGCGCATTGATCACCATGCCACACAAGGTCACTACAGTCGGTCTGCTGGATGAAGTTACGCCCACCGTGCGCGTGGCGGGTGCGTGCAACGCCGTCAAGCGTACCGCCGACGGTCGGCTGGTGGGCGACATGTTTGATGGTGAGGGTTTTGTGCGAGGTGTGCAGCGCAAGGGGCTGAACCTGAAGGGCAAGAAGGTTCTGGTGGTAGGGGCTGGCGGTGTTGGCTGTGCCATCTCAGCCTCGCTTGCGGCAGCCGGTATTGCGTCCATCCGTCTGTTTGACGTGAACAGTGCCAGCGCAGACGGTCTGGGCCAGCGCCTCAAGCAAAACTATCCCCAGATTGAAGTGCAGACCGGCAGTAACGACCCCGCGGGTTGCGATCTGGTGGTCAACGCCACGCCCATGGGTATGAACGAAGGTGATCCGCTGCCGCTGGATGTGTCCCGGCTTTCGGCCAGCACCTTTGTGGGCGAAGTGGTGATGCGCACCGAAATGACCGCGTTTCTCACTGCAGCCAAAGGCCGCGGCTGCGCTGTGCAGGTCGGCTCGGACATGCTGTTTGAGCAAATTCCGGCCTACCTGGAATTTTTTGGCTTTCTCACCACCACGGCAGAAAACCTGCGCGCTGTAGCGCAGTTGGGCCAATAAGTCTAAGCTGCCATCAGTTTGTGCACCAGGTCAGCCGTGGTGCTGGCCTTGTACTTGCGCATCAGTCTTGCACGGTAAATTTCTACCGTGCGGTGGCTGATGGTCAGTGTCTTTCCAATCTGTTTCGACGTCATGCCCTGCATCAGGTGGGCAGCCACCTCGCGCTCGCGGGCGGTGAGTTCGGCCCGTACTGGACGGGTTGCACTGAGGTCTTCGAAACTCCAGATACCGGCCTCATGCGGCGCATCGGGCACCAGTGCCCGTCCGGTGACATGGCACCAGAAGGCCTCGCCCTTGAGTCGCCCGTCCACACGCCGCATGATGCGGTCATCGGCATAGGTGCCCCGTCTGTTCAGAATGGGCGCGATGCGTGCGCCAGTGCGCTCGTATTCATCCACGCTGGGATACAGGATCTGGAAAGATTGGCCGATCAGCTGGCCGCGTTCAGCACCAAACATCTCGCACAGATGCTGGTTGCAGTCCACGATAGTGCGGTTGCGTGAAAGGGCCATTCCAACCGGGGCCAAGTCAAATGCGAGGCGGTAGTCAATGTCCATAGGGCAGGGTTTGGCTTTACGAAGAACTACGTAATGGGTTACGTAGTATCGTACGGCTTCTGATTCCTTTTCTGGAGAACCACGCAGTGAACAAGATTTATCCCAGCGCAGCGAAGGCGCTTGCAGGCATCGTGAGAGATGGCCAACTTCTGGCCGTGGGCGGATTCGGGTTGTGCGGCATTCCCGAGGCGCTGATTGACGCGCTCAGGGACACCGGCGTGAAAGACCTGACCGTCATTTCCAACAACGCCGGGGTCGATGGTTTCGGCCTGGGGAAGCTGCTCGAGACCCGCCAGATCAAGAAAATGATTTCCAGCTATGTAGGCGAGAACAAGGAGTTCGAGCGCCAGTACCTGGCCGGTGAACTGCAACTGGAATTCACGCCCCAGGGCACGCTGGCCGAAAAGCTGCGCGCCGGTGGTGCCGGTATCCCGGCTTTCTTCACCAAGACCGGCGTTGGCACCATTGTGGCCGACGGCAAGGAATTGCGCGAGTTCGATGGCGAAACCTACGTGATGGAGCGCGCACTGGTGCCTGACGTGTCACTGGTCAAGGCCCACCGTGCCGATAAATCGGGCAATTTGCAGTTCCGCTTTACCGCACGCAACTTCAATCCTGCCGCGGCCATGGCAGGCAAGATTTGCGTTGTGGAGGTTGAAGAAATTGTAGAGACCGGCGACATCGCGCCCGACCAGGTGCACCTGCCTGGCATCTATGTGCACCGCATTGTGCTCAACGCCACTCCGGAAAAACGGATCGAAAAGCGCACCATCACCGAGAAAGCAGGAGTCTGAACATGGCATGGAATCAAGACCAAATGGCAGCACGTGCAGCCCAGGAACTGGAGGACGGTTTCTATGTGAACCTGGGCATCGGCATTCCCACGCTGGTGGCCAACCATGTGCCCGCCGACAAGGAAGTGTGGCTACAGTCCGAAAATGGCATGCTGGGCATTGGCCCTTTCCCAACCGAAGACCAGGTGGATGCTGACCTGATCAACGCCGGCAAGCAGACCGTCACCACCATCAAGGGCTCCAGCATTTTTGGCAGCCATGAGAGCTTTGCCATGATCCGCGGCGGCAAGATCAACCTGTCCATCCTGGGCGCCATGCAGGTCAGTGAGAAGGGCGATCTGGCCAACTGGATGATCCCCGGCAAGATGGTTAAGGGCATGGGTGGCGCGATGGACCTGGTCGCCGGCGTGAAGCGCGTGATTGTGCTGATGGAGCACGTCGCAAAGAAGAAAGATGGGACGGAAGACATGAAGATTCTTCCCCATTGCACTTTGCCGCTGACTGGCAAGGCCGTGGTGGACCGCATCATTACGGATCTGGCGGTCATGGACGTCACACACCACGGTCTGATCGTGGTGGAACTGGCACCGGGCGTAACCCGCGAGCTCCTGCAGTCCAAGACGGGTGTTACCCTGATTTGAGCAGCCACTGCTCGGGTTGAAGAGGTGTGCGCCTGCCAGGTGCACACCTGTTTTTTATGGGCTCAGTTGCCCCACACCTCTTGTGCAGTTTCAATCACCAGACGCAACTTGGCGCGCTGGGCTTCTACCGCGATGTTGTTGCCATGCACCGTGCTGCTGAACCCGCATTGGGGTGACAGGGCCAGTTGATCTAGGGGCGCGTACTTGGCAGCCTCTTCAATGCGGCGCTTGAGTGCGTCCTTGCTTTCCATCTCGCCAAACTTGGTGGTCACCAGGCCCAGCACCACGGTTTTGCCTTTGGGCAGGTAGCGCAGGGGGCGGAAGTCGCCACTGCGTTCGTCGTCGTACTCCAGAAAAAACGCATCCAGGTTCATTTCCTTGAGCAAGGCCTCTGCCACTGGCTCGTAATTGCCGCTGGCAGCATGGGTGCTCTTGAAGTTGCCTCGGCAAAGATGCATGGCTAGCAGCATGCCTTCGGGTTTTTGTGCCACCACCTTGTTGATAAAAGTGGCATAGCGGTGGGGCAGTTCGTTGGGGTCATCGCCCCGCTGGCGTGCGGCTTCGCGCATCTTCTCATCGCACAGGTAGGCGAGGTTGGTATCGTCCATCTGCACGTAGGTGCATCCCGCTGCGGCCAGAGAGCGCAACTCTTCGCCATAGGCCTTGGCTACGTCATCGTAGAACGCCGGGTCCAACTCGGGATAGGCTTCGCGACTGATGCCGGCGCGTCCTCCACGAAAGTGCAGCATGGTGGGGGAAGGAATCGTGACCTTGGGTGTGTTGCCTTTGCTGACCTGGCTCTTCAGGTAGTTGAAGTCGGCCAACTGGATGTCCTTGACGTGGCGCACCTTGTCGATCACGCGCATGACAGGCGGGGCCAACTCCTGGGTTCCATCGGGCTTTTGAATGGTCACCGGGATGTCCGTTTTGACGCCGCCAATCTGTTCCAGAAAGTCAATGTGGAAGTAGGTGCGTCGGAACTCGCCATCGGTAATGCTCTTGAGGCCCACGTCTTCCTGAAACTTCACGATCTCGGTGATCGCCTTATCCTCCACCAGGCGGAGTTGCTCGGCAGTAATGGTGCCTGCCGCTTTCTCGGCCCGTGCGTCCAGCAGGTATTTGGGGCGCAGAAAGCTGCCAACGTGGTCGTAGTGGGCGGGCAGTTGGGGCATTGAAAGTCTCCTTGTGGTTTTGATGACAGGCAACATCGTAGACCATCCCGAGGGATGAATGTGTCATGCCTGTCCAGCAGGTCGCGGGATAGCGTATTACACTGACTGTGATTTGAGAAATTTGCTTGCGGATCCTTTGAGTTATTCAACAATGTTATATCTAACTGTTGAGAATCGCGATTGCCGTTCCCGTTTTTCAAAGACATAGTTCGGACCCAGTTACTTCAATCAGCAGGAGACAAAATGCAAAAACGACTCTTTTTGACCGGCACCGCTCTGGCCGCCCTAACGCTGGTGGCGCCCCATGCCATGGCCCAGAGCGACACCTTCAAGATTGGATTGATTCTTCCCATGACAGGGCAGCAAGCCACCACGGGACGCCAGATTGAGGCGGCCGCGAAGCTGTACATGGCCCAGAACGGCGACATGATTGCTGGAAAGAAGGTGCAACTCATCGTCAAGGACGACACCAGCATTCCGGATGTCACCAAGCGCATTGCCCAGGAACTGGTGGTGAATGAAAAAGTGAATGTGCTAGCCGGCATGGGCATTACGCCCTCTGCACTGGCGACTGCAGCCATTGCAACCCAGTCCAAGACCCCTCTTGTCGTGATGGCGGCAGCAACCTCCAGCATTACCGAGGCATCGCCCTATGTGGTGCGTACCAGCTTTACGCTGCCCCAGGCATCTGTTGCACTGGCCGACTGGGCACCCAAGAACGGTATCAAGAAAGTGGTGACCCTGGTCAGTGACTATGGTCCTGGCATTGATGCAGAGAAATTTTTCAAGGAGCGCCTGGCGTTCAACGGCGGCCAGGTGACCGAGTCGTTGCGTGTGCCACTGCGCAATCCGGACTTCGCACCTTTCCTGCAAAAAGTGCGTGACCTCAAGCCTGATGCGTTGTTTGTGTTCGTGCCCTCGGGCGCCGGTGCTGCAGTGATGAAGCAATTTCTGGAGCGCGGCATGGACAAAGCCGGCATCAAACTCATTGGCACCGGTGACATTACCGATGACGACCAGTTGAACGATATGGGTGACGGCGCTCTGGGTGTGGTGACTTCGCACCACTACTCTGCTGCACACCCCTCTGCCGTGAACAAGAAGTTCGTCGAAGCCTTCAAGAAAGCCAACAACAACCTGCGCCCCAATTTCATGGCCGTAGGTGGCTATGACGGCATGCGTGTGATTTACGAAGCCATCAAGGCAACCAAGGGGCAGGGCGGTGGTGATGCATTGCTGGCCGCGATGAAGGGCCAGATTTTTGAAAGCCCGCGCGGGCCGATGTACATCGACGCACAAACCCGTGACGTTGTGCAGAACATCTATCTGCGCAAGGTGGAAAGAAAAGATGGCCAGTTGTACAACATCGAATTTGATGTGATCAAGGATGTCAAGGACCCGGGAAAAGCCCGCTGAGGAACGATCGGGTTGCAGGTTCCTGAAACCCGACTGACTGAAAAAAAGCGAGGGACCCCCTTCGCTTTTTTTATGAGCTTACGCCCATTTTTCTGAGCGATCGATATGTTGACCATTCTCTTTGACGGTGTTGCCTACGGCATGCTGCTATTCGTACTGGCGGTTGGGTTGGCAGTCACCATGGGCCTGATGAACTTCATCAACCTCGCCCACGGTGCCTTTGCCATGGTGGGTGGCTACATCACGGTGCTGCTGATACAGCGTCTGGGCGTGCCGTTTCTGCTGTGCCTGCCGCTGGCGTTTCTGGGCTCGGCCTTGCTGGGTGGTTTGCTTGAGCGCACCCTGTACCGCCCGCTGTACCACAAGCCGCATCTGGATCAGGTGCTGTTTTCAATCGGCCTGACGTTCATGGCCGTGGCTGCGGTGGATTATTTCGTCGGCTCCACCCAACAGAACCTGCAGCTGCCGGAGTGGCTCAAGGGTCGTACCGAACTGGGTGAAGGCGACTGGATACTGGGCATGGGACATTACCGCCTGTTCATCATTGCGGTGTGCGCAGCGTTGACCGTGGCCCTGCAGTACATCCTGACCAAAACTCGCTTTGGTAGCCGCCTGCGCGCATCGGTGGATGATCAGCGCGTGGCGGCCGGTCTGGGCATCAATGTGAATATGGTGTTTCTGTCCACCTTCGCCGTGGGCTCTGGGCTGGCCGGTCTGGGGGGGGCGTTGGGCGCCGATGTGCTGGGCATGGACCCCAGCTTTCCGCTGAAGTTCATGATCTATTTTTTGATCGTAGTCGCTGTTGGCGGCACTTCCAGCATCACCGGGCCGCTGCTGGCCGCTTTGCTGCTGGGCGTGGCCGACGTGGCGGGCAAGTATTACATCCCGAAGATGGGTGCCTTCATTGTGTATTTCCTGATGATTTTGATTCTGGTGTGGCGTCCGCAAGGCCTGTTTGTGCGACAGGGAGGCAAAGCATGAGTGCGTCCAAATTACATGCAGTCGGTGCGCTGCAAAGCGGTCGCTGGCGCTGGTGGGAGGTGGTGTTGTGGGCCGCTGCGCTGGCATCGCCCTGGGCACTGTCCAGCCACGCGCTCATCATCAATGAAATCGCGATCCTGGCGCTGTTTGCACTGTCGCTGGACCTGATTCTGGGCTACAGCGGCATTGTGTCGCTGGGCCACGCCGCGTTCTTCGGCATGGGTGCGTATTCCGCCGCCTTGTTCTCCAAGCTGGTCATGCCCGATCCGTTGGTCGGCTTGATGGTGGGTATTGCCACGGCTACGCTGCTCGGTGCGATTTGCAGTGTGACCATCCTGCGCGGTACCGATCTCACTCGCCTGATGGTGACTCTGGGTGTGGGCTTGATCCTGATGGAACTGGCCAACAAGCTCGACTGGCTCACTGGCGGTGCGGACGGTCTGCAGGGCGTCATGATGGGACCACTGCTGGGTCGCTTCGATTTTGATTTGCAGGGCCAGACCGCTGCCTGGTATTCGCTCACTATCCTGTTACTGCTGTTTATCCTGGCCAAGCGCTTTGTCAATTCGCCGTTTGGTGCCACGCTCAAGGCTATCCGCGACAACCGCCTGCGCGCCATGGCCATCGGCATTCCGGTCTCGCAACGCCTCTCGGTGGTCTACACCGTGGCTGCGGGTGCCGCCGGTGCTGCTGGTGCATTACTGTCGCAGACCACCGGATTTGCGTCGCTGGACTTGTTCGAGTTTCACCGTTCGGCTGATGTCATGTTGGTGTTGGTGATCGGTGGTACTGGCTGGCTGTATGGCGGCGTCGCCGGTGCGTTGGTGTTCAAGCTGCTGCAGGACACTATTTCTGCCATCACACCGCAGTACTGGACCTTCTGGATTGGCATGTTCCTGGTGGTGCTGGTGCTGGTGGGGCGTGAACGCCTGGTGCGACCCTGGACCTGGTTCGGGGTAGGCAAGTCCAGCAACAAAGGGGGCAAGGTATGAGCACCGATAGCAATACCGTGCTGTCCGCCCAAGGACTGGTGATGAAGTTCGGTGGCATCACCGCCACCAACAACGTCACGCTGAACCTGCACAAGGGCGCACGCCACGCGCTGATCGGCCCTAACGGTGCCGGCAAGACCACGCTGATCAATCTGCTGACCGGCGTACTGCAGCCCACCGAGGGCAAGATCATTCTGGAAGGTCAGGACATCACCCAACTCGCGCCGCACCAGCGGGTGCGCCGCGGCATGGTGCGCACTTTTCAGATCAACCAGCTGTTTGACACTCTCACCCCGTTGGAAACCCTGGCCATGGTGGTGTCGCAGCACCGCGGGCTGGGTGGCAAGTGGTGGCAGGCACTGGGTGCCCGTGCCGACGTGAACGAGCGCTGCGATCAATTGCTGGCGCAGTTCCACCTGACCAGTGTGATGGGGCAGGAAACGCGGGTGCTGGCCTACGGCAAGCGTCGCCTGCTGGAAATTGCCATTGCCCTGGCGTGCGAGCCGCGGGTACTCTTACTCGACGAGCCCGTGGCCGGTGTGCCCGCTGGTGAGCGCGAAGAGTTGCTGCAAACCGTGGCGGCGCTGCCTGCGGATGTGTCCATCCTTTTGATTGAACATGACATGGATCTGGTATTTAGCTTTGCCAAGCGCATGACAGTGCTGGTCAACGGCACGGTGCTCACCGAGGGAGACCCGGACCAGATCGCCAGCGACCCGCAGGTCAAGGCGGTGTACCTGGGCCACGAAGTTCCCCAGGCGTTGGCAGGAGGTAGTCAGCATGGCTGAATTGCTCAAGGTTGAAAACCTCAGTGCTGGGTACGGCGAAGCGGTAGTGCTGCACAACGTGTCGGTCCGTATCAACGAAGGCGAGACGTTGGCTTTGCTCGGCCGTAATGGCACGGGTAAAACTACATTCATGAACACGCTGGCAGGTGCCACGCGCCAGCACGGGGGCACCATCATGCTGGGCGCGGGTTCAACCGCGGTGGCCCTGCACAAGCTGCCTTCTCACGAGCGCGCTGCAGCCGGCATTGGCTGGGTGCCACAGGAGCGCAATATCTTCAAGTCGCTCACCGTGGACGAAAACCTGACGGCGGTCATGCGCCCGGCTCGCGCCGGTCGTGCGTCCAGCCCCTGGACGCCGGCCCGGGTTTACGAGCTATTCCCCCGACTGGCCGAGCGCAAGACCAACCTGGGCACACAACTTTCCGGTGGTGAACAGCAGATGCTGGCCGTGGGCCGTGCGCTGGTGCTCAACCCAACACTGCTGCTGCTGGACGAGCCTTGCGAAGGTCTGGCACCCATCATCGTGCAGGAACTGTTGCGGGCCATCCGCCGCATCACGCGCGAAGAGGGGCTTTCCGCGATCATCGTAGAGCAGCACCCGCAAGCGATCCTGGCCATTTCGGACACAGCGGCAGTGCTGGACCGGGGCACAGTGGTGTACTCCGGAACTGCAGTCAGTCTGCAGGAGCAACCCGAATTGCTGGACAAATTACTGGGCGTGGCGCGTTAGAAATTCGCTACATTTTTATAGCTTCCCGCACAAATTCCACGCGGGCTGGAGGGCCAATTGATATGAAATTCAGTTTTAAAATTCTGCGTAACGTGGCGGCTGCAGGTCTGTGCCTCGGAGCATTCATCGCGGCGCCCGTCGGTGCCCAGCCATTCCCGTCGAAACCCATTCGTATCGTGGTGCCGTTTGGTGCAGGTGGTGTGGCCGACCTGACCGCACGCACGGTGGCCCAGAAGATGTCAGAGTCGCTGGGGCAGTCGGTAGTGATTGAGAACAAGCCGGGTGCCGGCGGCGTGGCGGCGGGGGACACCGTGGCCAAGGCAGAGCCCGATGGCCACACCCTGCTGCTGATGTCCAATGGCACGGCAGTCAGTGCGGGGCTGTTCAAGTCCCTCCCTTTTGATGCGGTGCGTGACTTTGCGCCCATCTCCACCCTGGGAACCTTTGATATTGCGTTGCTGACGGCGGCCGATGCGCCATTCAAGTCCATGGCTGAATTACTGGCCTATGCCAAAGCCCATCCCGGCAAGCTCAATGTGGGCACCGTCAACATTGGCAGTACCCAGAACCTCGCGGCCGAGCTGTTCAAAACCCGGGCTGGACTGGATTTCCTGATCGTGCCCTTCAACGGAACGCCGGCCGTGACCACGGCTCTGCGTGGCCACCAGGTCGATGTGGCAGTGGAAATTCTGGGCCCCATGATGGGCCAGGTGAAGTCCAATGCCGTGCGTGTGCTGGCCGTCATGGGTGACACGCGCGCCAGCCAGTTGCCCGATGTTCCCACCCTGATGCAAAGCGGCATCGCAGGGTTTGATGTGTCGTCCTGGAACGCCTTGGCAGCCCCGGCCAAGACGCCGAAAGACGTGATCGCCCGTCTGAACCGTGAAGTGCAGGCTGCCGTGAATTCACCGGACGTGAAAAAGAAGTTGTACGACCTGAACGTTGAGGCCAAGGGCTCGACGCCCGAGCAGTTGGGCACACTGCTGCAAAGCGATATCAAACGCTGGAGCGAGGTGATCACCCGTGCCGGTGTGCCCAAGATGTAATTTATGCCACTGCCATTGAAGCGATTGGGGGTGGTAGGGTACGGTGAAGTCGGCCGCATCTTCACTGCAGGATTAAAGGACCACTTTGACCGGGTGTCTTCCTGGGACGTGAAGTTTCCCGCAGATGTGGGTGGCAGCCGGACCGCGGCGGGTGCGGCAGGTGTACAGGTAGCGCTGGGCATGCAAGAGTTGTGCGCCCAGTCCGATCTGGTGATCTCGGCGGTGACCGCCGCCAACACCCTGGCTGTGGCGCAGGCTGCCGCACCGTACCTGCGCGCCGGCATGGTGTTTCTGGATCTGAACTCGGCTTCGCCCGGCACCAAGCAGCAGGCTGCGCAGCTGGTGGAGGCCGCAGGTGCCCACTATGTTGAGGCCGGTGTGATGACCTCGGTGCCCCCTTATGGCATCAAAGTGCCCATGGTGTTGGGGGGTACGCAGGCGCACACCCTGGCGCCGTGGCTCAACGGCATGGGCATGGACGTAAAGCCGGTGGCGGCAGAGATTGGTGTGGCTTCTGCCATCAAGATGTGCCGCAGCGTGATGATCAAGGGGCTGGAAGCGCTGGTGATCGAGAGCTACACCACCGCGCGCGCCTATGGTGTGGAAGACCACGTGCTGCCCACGCTGGCCGAGACCTTCCCGTCGATTGACTGGGCGCAGACTGGTGCCTATTTTTTCAGCCGCGTGGTGCAGCACGGTCAGCGGCGCGCCGAGGAAATGCGCGAGTGCGCAGCCTCGGTGCAGGAGGCGGGCTTTGCGCCCACCATGGGGGCGGCCATTGCTGCCAAGCACCAGTGGGTGGCCGACCAGGCCCAGGCAGGTGTTTTTTCCGCTGTGGCCAAGGGCGCGCCATGGCAAGACTACGCCGATGCGCTGTTGCGTACGCGGGCCAACGGAAGCCCTGATGCTTGATATTCTGGCCATCACCGGCCCCATCTACTTCTGTATTGCCGTTGGTTTTCTTGTTACGCGCTACGGCTTGTTTACCAAAGCCGACATGCGCGTGCTGGGCAAGTTCGTGATCAACCTTGCGTTGCCGGCCTTGCTGTTCAACGCCATCTCGCAGAAGCCCCTACGCGAAGTCATGCATGCCGACTATGTGGTGTCGTATGCGCTGGGTTCCATGGTGGTCATGCTCAGTGGCTATACCTGGGCAAGGATGGTGTTGCGCAGTAACGCCAGCTACCAGAGTTACTTTGCCATGGGCATGTCGTGCTCCAACAGCGGTTACGTGGGGTATCCGGTGGCCATGCTGGCCCTGGGCCCCGTTGCGGCGGTCGCACTGGCCCTGAATATGGTGGTTGAGAACTTGCTCAAGCTGCCATTGCTGATGACGCTTGCCGATGCCGACGGCAGTGCTAAGGGGCATTGGCTGCGCGTCATGCTGCAGACGCTGGGGCGGTTGCTCAGGAACCCCATGATCGTGGCCATTCTGCTGGGATTTGGCTACTCCTTGTCGGGCTGGCATTTGCCGGGGCCTGTGGCCCGTACCATCAACCTGTTTTCGCAGGTAACCAGTGCGCTGGCGCTCTCGGTCATCGGAGGCACCCTGGTGGGACTGCAAACCAGGGGACTGGGTCGCCAGGTGGCGTTGATCACGTTTGGCAAACTGATTCTGCATCCCCTGGCAGTGTGGGTGGCCGTGACATGGCTGGTGCCGGTGGCTGATCCGCAACTGCGCATTGCTGCAATCATGTTTGCGGCCATACCCATGCTCGGCATTTATCCGATACTGGCCCAGAAGCATGGCCATGAAGAGGTCACTGCGGCAGCCTTGCTGGTCACTACGGTGGCATCGTTTTTCACCCTCAGCGCCTTGCTATGGGGTCTAAAACATTTGGCACCCTCGGCCTGACACTTCACAATTGGGCCGCTGCGTCGGCTCCGAAACCAAACAGCCTGCGCGGCGTGTCCCACAGAATGGCCTGGCGCACCTGCGCATTGGGGACGCGTTGCGCAAACAGGTTCAGCAAAGGTCCATAGTCAAGGCGCTGGGTGGCGCGCAGAAACGGCCAGTCCGACCCCCACATGCAGTGCGTAGGGCCAAAGGCGTTCAACAACTCGGTGAATACCCAATCGGTATCCGCGAAAGGGCAGGGCAATGCAGAGAACTTTTGCCACCCCGACAGCTTGATATGGGCCAGTCCCGTCGCGCCTAGCTGCAGAATGCTCTGGAAGCCGGGCTCGTGTGGCCCCAGCGGCACCGTAGGGCGGCCGCCATGGTCGATCAAAATCCTGGCACCGCTGGCCAGTAACAGGGGTGCCAGCTGCACCATTTGCGGGGCGTCCACCTGCACTTGTGCAAACAACTGCAAATCGGCCAGACGCTGTAGCAGGGGCGCAATATCGGCGTAATGTGCTAACCCATGCAGCGCCACGTTGAACGCGATGCCCACCACGCCCTGTGCCTTGAGCGCCTGCAGCAGGTCCGCTGAGGCGTTGTTGGGTACCACGGCGATGCCTTTGAACATGCCATCGCTGCGCACAATGGCGTCCAACATGCAGCGGTTGTCAGTGCCATAGCCCGAATTGGGCCCGACCAGCAAGGCATGCGCAAAACCGTAGGAGCGCAGCACCTGTGCAAAGTACGCGGCGCTCCCGGTTTCCTGCCCCTGCGGACGGTAGGCCACATCTGGCGCATAGGCGAACTGAACCGGGTCCAGAATGTGGCAGTGGCAATCGATTTTGGGGGCGCTGAAGATGGACATGGCGCTGGCGTCGGGTCGTTTACTTGCGGCCGGCGGCGGGAAGAATGCCCACGATGACCTGTTTACCGTTTTCGACCTTGGTCATGTAGCTCTCGCGGTCGAGGTCGCCCTTCTGGTCAAAGCTCACATCCATCAGGATGCCGGGGTGGTCTTTGACGCTCAGCGATACGCCCTTCATGGCGGCAGCAAAGGCTTTGGAGTCGAACTTGCCGACCTTCTCGGTCACCGCCTTGACGATGTACATGCCGCTATAGCCTTTGAGACCGTTGTGGTCTGACTTGGTTTTGTATTCGGCCTGGAATGCATCACTGAATTTTTTGATCAGGGGTTCGGGCGCATCCGCCGTCAGGCCCACGTGGGCAATGGCACCATTGGCGGCCTCACCGGCCAGTTCCACCACTTTCTGGCTGGTCAGGGTGGTTTCGCCAATCAGCGGCTTGGTGTAGCCCTGCTTGCGGAATTCGCGCAGCGCGCGGGCCGACTCTTCTTCATTGCTGTACACAAAGGTGGCATCGCTGCCAGATTGCTTGGCCTTGAGTACTGCTGCACTGAAGTCCACCTGACCGGATTCGGTGGAGATGGCGTTGGGCACCTGGATACCGCGCGCTTCGAGTTCCTTGCGAATCATGTCCAGGCCGCCTTTGCCAAAGTCGTTGTTGACGTAGACCACATCGACGGCTTTGGCTTTCAGGGTGTCGCGAATGTAGTTGGCAACCTTGGGCATGGCCGTGGTTTGCGTGAATGAGGTGCGGAAGATGTAGGGGTTGCCCTGCTGGGTGATGGAGGCGCCTTCCCCTCCCGTGAAATTGGGAATTTCGGCACGCCGTGTTTCGGCCATGCTGACCAGAATGGAGCCGGTAAACACCGGGCCCATGACGACATACGCGCCCTGGTCAACCGCTTTTTGGGCCAGGGCCTTGGCCACACTGGGATTGGTCTGTGTGTCCATGGAGATGTAGTTGATCTTGCGCCCCAGGATGCCCCCAGCAGCGTTGATTTCCTTGACGGCCAGTTTGATACCGTTGTCAAAGTTGGTACCCGAGGTGGCCCCGGGGCCGCTGAGTTCGACCAATCCAAAAATCGGTACGGTCTGCGCGCCTGCGAGTGCGGTGCTTGCCAGGGTCAGGGCAGCGATGGTGGTTTTCAATTGCAGTTTCATGGTGTCTCCTCGTTGTAAAAAAGTTTTAATCGGCCTTGACGCGGCCAGACGAAATCACGGGTTTCCAGCGCGCGATTTCTGTCACGATGAGCTTGCCAAAATTGGCCGGCGTATCCGGCGTGGCAATGGCGCCTTCGTTGTTCAGGCGGGTTTTGAGCTCGGGAGATGCCAGGCTCTGGTTGATCTGGCCGTTGAGTTTGGCCACGATGTCAGTTGGCGTGCCCGCCGGGGCCACCACGCCATACCACTGGTCGGCTTCAAAGTCTTTGTAGCCGGCCTCTGCCACAGTGGGCAGGTCGGGCAGGGCTGGAACACGCTGGGGGCTGGAGACCGCCAGCGCCCGCAGTTGCCCGCTTTTGATCTGCCCGATGACGGCAGGTGCGCCGGTAAACAGCATCTGAATCTGGCCACCCACCAGATCGGTGACGGCAGGCGCTGTGCCGCGGTAGGGAATATGCAGGATGGCGGTACCGGTCTGCAGTTTGAAATATTCGGTGGCGAGATTGGCTGCACTGCCATTGCCGCCCGAGCCATAGTTGAGTTGCCCGGGCCGGGATTTGGCCAGAGCCACCAGTTCCTTCACATTCCGGGCGGGCACCGACGGATGCACCACCAGCACATTGGGCACGCGTGCCACCCAGGCCACGGGGGCAAAGCTCTTGACCGGGTCGTAGGGCAGGTTGGGATAGAGCGAGGGGTTGACCGCCAGGGTGCCAATGTGGCCCATCAGCAGGGTGTAGCCGTCAGCCGGTGCCTTGGCCACCTTGTCTGCACCAATGGCACCTCCGGCGCCCGGCACGTTGTCAATCACAACCGGCTGGCCCCAGGCCTCGGTCAGCTTCTGACCGATGGCGCGCGCCAGGATGTCGGTGGAGCCACCCGGTGTGAACGGCACCACCAGGCGGATAGGGCGCGCCGGGAAACTTGTGGCCGGCTGCGCGTGTGCTGAATTTACAAAAAAAAGACCTTCAGCCCCCGTGGATATTGCACAAGCAGCTATAAAAATAGTAGCGATTCTCTTCATGGCATGGACTTTAGCGTGTTGTTGTTGGCTAGCGGTCGATCGCCTTGAGCACGACCCCGGAGAGTATTTCCATGGCCCGCTTCTGAGTCTGCGTGGTGGGTCTGCGCGATGACCACACCAGCATCAGGTGGCTGCGGATGCTGGGTGAGTGGATGGCCTTGACGGTAAAGGGGCTGTCGCTTTCAAAGTTGCTCAGGGTGTAGCTTGGCAGCACGGCGTGGCCCATACCTTCCTTGACCAGACTCAGAATGGCATTGAGGCCATCCACTTCAAAGATGACGTTGGGGCGCTTGCCGATGGTCATCATCTCGCCCTCGATCAGGATGCGGAATGCATTGGGTCGACTGGGAAGAATCAGGGGCAGGGTGGCCACATCGGCCAGATGCACCGGCTCGGGCTTCTTTTTCCGGGCTTTGCTGGAGGCCGCAGCGTCTGCTGGCGAGATCAGCACCAGCTCGTCCTCATGCAGGGTGGACATTTCCAGGTCGGAGGACTGGTCCGGGTTGTAGAGCACGCACATGTCGAGGTTGCCCACACGCAGGCCCTCATGCATGAGCAGCGAGAACCCCTCGGTCAACATCAGTTGCGCCTGCGGCATGTGCTGCTTGAACGCCTTGACCAGTGGCACCGTGATCAGCTTGGAAAGACTAGGGGGCAGCCCGATGGAGACCTTGCCTGCGAGGGCGCCACGCGAGGCGTTGAGTTCTTCCCGCGTCAGGGCCACCTGGTGCAGGATGCCGCGCCCATGCTCCAGCAGCAGTTTGCCGGCCTCGGTGGGGATGGCACCACGGCCGTTGCGGGTCAGCAGATTCTGGCGTAACTCCACTTCCAGCAGGCGGATCTGGCGGCTAAGGGCCGGCTGGGCGACATCGAGTGCGACGGACGCGCGGGTGAAGCTGCCCATTTCGGCCACGCGGACAAAATATTCCAGCTGTTTGAGGTCCATGCCGCTTTCCCCTTGTGCAAATACGCAGTTTGAATAGCTGCGCATTTATTATGCCAATATGTGATAGCTGCTAGTGTGGGGTTTACCTTAACAAAGTGCCCCGGTCCGCACAAAATCAAGTCCATGCAAACTGCGTCTCAAACTGTGTCCGTTACCACCGCACCCGTGATCAGAGGAATCTCGTCCATGGCCACCCGCCAGGTGCTTGCGCAACTGGTGGCCGACTTCGAGCAGCGCTCGGGGTGCACGGTGCAAATTGAATCTGTGGGCGGTGTGGATGCCGCCAAACGGGTGCAGGCGGGCGAGCCCTTTGACGTAGTGATTCTGGCGTCTGACGCCATTGATAAGCTGATTGCGGCTGGACGTATAGACGCCGGCAGCAAGGTGGACCTGGTGCTGTCCGGTGTTTCGGTGGCCGTGCGCGCAGGAACGGTTCACCCCGATCTCGGTTCGGAAGACGCAGTCCGCAAGGCTGTCATGGCCGCGCGCAGCATCAGTTACTCCACCGGCCCCAGCGGCCTGGCGCTGGTCAAGTTGTTTGAGCGCTGGGGCATTGCCGAGCAGATTCAGGACCGCATTGTGCAGGCTCCGCCCGGCGTGCCAGTGGGCTCGCTGGTGGCCCGTGGTGACGTCGAGTTGGGCTTTCAGCAGTTGAGCGAACTCATACACGTGAAAGGTATTGATGTCGTGGGGCCGCTGCCTGCGGCCATCCAGATCATCACCACCTTTTCAGCCGGTATCTGCACCGGATCAAAACAGGCTGCAACTGTGCGCGCCATGCTGGACTTCATGCAGTCTCCGCAGGCCGATGC
>JAGWUS010000071.1 GCA_028868305.1 Burkholderiales bacterium
CGTCAACGATGCCAATTTTGGCAGCTATCTGCTTCATGGCGGCAACCGTCTGGCTCACCGCACTGCCTCCGTCCGTGGCTTCCTTGCTGGCTTTGGTGGCCATGCCATCGGTGACTTTGGCGTTGTCGCTGTTTTGGCTGATCGAGGCGGACATGACGTCGATCTGGCTGCTGGTCTCTTCCACACTGGCCGCCTGTTCGCTGGCGGCCTGGCTCAGGCTTTGCGCTGTGGCGCTGACCTGCCCCGCCGCGCCCGTGAGCGCATCCGCGGCTCCACGGACTTCGCCCAGTACGCGGGTCAGGTTTTCTGCCGTGGCGTTGGCACTGTCCTTGACCTGTCCGAACAGGCCAAGGTAGTCACGCTCAATGCGCTGCGTCAGATCGCCGGAGGAAAATGCCTCCAGCAGTTTCGCCACATCCACCAAACCCTGCTCGCTGGTCTCCATGAGCTGGTTCATGCCGTTGGACAATCCAGCGAAGAAGCCGGTCTTGCCTTCCGTCTGAAGGCGACGGCTGAAATCCCCTTGCGCTGCGGCAGCAACCATACCAGCCAGTTCCTGTTCCACCCCAACCTCTGCAGTGCGGTCAAACCATTCAACGACGGTACCGAGGCGCTGTCCATCGCCGCCCAGTATGGGGCTGGCGGTCAGCCCGAAATACAGACTTCCAACCTGGATTTGCGTACGGTAAGTGGTGCTGAGCGCGGCGAGCAGGTTGCGCTGGTGGGCCGGGTTCTTGTGAAATACATCAATGTTCTGGCCCAGGAGCTTGCTGGCTTGGAAGTTAGGGAGCACCTTGCGCAGCTCTGCTTCATTGCGCTGCATCATGGCTTGCACCGTATCGTTCATGAAAATGATGGTATTGCTGGTGTCGGCAATCATCACGTTGGTGCTCGCCTTGTTCAGGGCAATCACCACGCGCTGGTTGGTAATGGCCGCCTCCGCTGCAGCCTGAAGAGAAGCCTGCACGCCATCGATGGCGGAACTGATTTTCGCCTCTTGGCCTGGCAGACGGTCTATGGCAACATCCAATTTGCCTTGTGCATACTGGGTCACCACATCAACGATGCGCATCTTTACCGCAATGTGAGACTGCACCAATGTATTGATGGAATTCCCCATGGTCTGGTAGATACCCTCAAGCTGATTGACCGGCATCATGCAGTCGATCATGCCCAGTTCATGCTGACGCGCCATTTCAGCTTGTGCTGCCTCAAATTGCAGCAAGGTGTCTTTCAACTTTGCCAGCGGTGCCATCAACCGGCCAATCTCGCTGTCATCAGTTTCGATTTGCGTGTCAAGCTTTCCTGAAGCCACCAAATTGGCCGTCCCGAGTGCCTTGTTCAAGGGCGATGTAATGCTGAAAGTAACGCGCCACGCCACCACAAGGGCCGACAACACTGCGCACACCACAATAATCAACGCGGTTTCCGATATCTGGTCCGCCTTCTTCACGTTCGCTTGTACATCTGCCCGCATCTTTGCAACCTGCGCTTTGACAAAGGGTTCAAGCTCTTTCTGCAGGCTTTCACTGGCAGCATCGAAACTGCCCATCAACTTGTTCCCTGATTCTGGCCCCCCGGCGACATAGGCATGTGCCATCGCTTGCCCCGTCTCAAAATAGCCGGCCGCCCTGAACCGGATTTCCTTGATGGTCTTCAGCGAAGCAGCGTCTCCCGTAGATGAAAAATGCTTCTCGAACATATCCAGGGAAGCAGTCAATGCATCCAGATTATCCTTGGCCTTCTTGAATCCGTCATCTAGTCCATCTCTTGCGCGCGTGGCTGATACATCCGACAGAAATTGCTGAATCTGTACTACGTTCTTTTCGACTTGCGTAGCCAGCAATGCGTACCGAACACTCTCGTTCGACATCTCTTCCATGCCGTGCTTGATGTATGACAACTGGCCACTCAGCCAAACGGTGAACGCAAGAAAGAGTGCAATGGGGAGCGCGAAACCCAACAGAATGCGAGTTCGTATTGACATGGTTTTGTCCTGCAAATAATGATTGATCGCAAGTAAGGCTCCGCCCAAGGAGCTTCACCACGTATCCGATATTAATCGCACAAACTGTCCGCCTGGCGAGAGATAAATGTTTACCGCAGAGATCCCCAGACCCAGAGTTGTTGTTACCAATGAAAATTGGGCTTGGAGCGGCGGCCCCACTGGGCAAGCGCTTCGTCGGCAGAGGGGTGCAGATTTCATGCCACAAGCCCCGACGGCACGGGCTTTGCTTATTATGGAAACCCTATTGACCTTCGAATGCGGTACGCGCCATGGAACTCACCCCTCGTGAAAAAGACAAGCTACTCATCTTCACCGCCGGCCTGCTGGCCGAGCGGCGCAAGGCCCGTGGCCTGAAGCTGAACTACCCGGAAGCTATCGCCCTGATCAGCGCGGTGGTGATGGAGGGAGCGCGTGACGGCAAGACCGTAGCCCAGCTCATGAGCGAAGGCCGCACAGTGCTGACCCGTGCCGATGTGATGGACGGCATTGCCGAGATGATCCCTGACATCCAGGTGGAAGCCACTTTTCCCGACGGCACCAAACTGGTGACCGTGCACCAACCGATCATTTGAAGGAGATCTCCCCATGCATGCACTGGCCATATGGCTTCCTCATGGAACGAAGTAACACCATGATTCCCGGCGAACTGATTCTGGACGACGGCGAGCACGCCCTCAACACTGGCCGGCGCACCACCTCAATGCTGGTGAAGAACACCTCGGACCGCCCTATCCAGGTCGGCTCGCATTACCACTTTGCCGAAACCAATGCTGCACTGGACTTTGACCGCGCAGCAGCCCAAGGCATGCGGCTGAACATCGCGTCTGGATCGGCGGTACGCTTTGAGCCGGGGCAGCAACGCACCGTGGAATTGGTGGACTTGGGTGGTGACCGCATCGTTTACGGCTTTCGTGGCCTTGTGCAAGGAAAACTCTGATGGCTACTATCGGACGCCGCGCCTACGCGGAAATCTTCGGCCCCACCACCGGCGACCGCGTGCGCCTGGCCGACACCGGCCTGCTCATTGAAGTTGAAAAAGACTACACACTCGCCGCCGGCAGCTATGGCGAAGAGGTGAAGTTCGGCGGCGGCAAGACCATCCGCGATGGCATGGCGCAGTCGCAAAAAACTCGTGCCGAAGGCGCCGTGGACTGCGTGATGACCAACACGCTGATCCTGGACCACTGGGGCATCGTTAAGGCCGACATTGGCTTGAAGGGCGGACGCATCGTGGCCATCGGCAAGGCTGGCAACCCGGATACGCAACCGGGTGTGGACATCATCATCGGCCCAGGTACCGAGGTCATCAGCTGCGAGGGCAATATCGTCACCGCCGGCGGCATCGACAGCCACATCCACTTCATCTGCCCGCAGCAGATCGAGGAGGCCCTGGCCAGCGGCGTCACCACCATGCTGGGCGGCGGCACCGGCCCGGCCACTGGGACCTTTGCCACCACCTGCACGCCGGGGCCGTGGAACATCGAACGCATGCTGCAAGCGGCCGACGCCTTTCCCATGAACCTGGGCTTCCTGGGTAAAGGCAATGCATCGCTGCCCGCTGCGTTACGTGAGCAGGTCAACGCCGGCGTCATCGGCTTGAAACTCCACGAAGATTGGGGCACCACACCCTCGGCCATCAGCAACTGCCTGGACGTGGCCGACGAGACCGACGTGCAGGTCGCCATCCACTCCGACACACTCAACGAATCCGGGTTTGTCGAGAACACCATTGCGGCGACGAAAGACAAAGCTGGCGCGGGTCGCGGTCTGTGCGCCTTCCATACCGAGGGCGCGGGCGGCGGCCATGCGCCCGACATCCTGAAGGTCGTGGGCCAGGCCAACTTCCTGCCCAGCTCCACCAACCCCACGATGCCCTACACGCAGAACACGCTGGACGAGCATGTGGACATGCTGATGGTTTGCCACCACCTGGATGCCGGTATTGCCGAGGACCTGGCCTTTGCCGAGAGCCGCATCCGCAAGGAAACCATTGCGGCCGAAGACATCCTGCACGATCTGGGCGCCATCAGCATGATGAGCAGCGACAGCCAGGCCATGGGCCGCGTCGGTGAGGTCATCATCCGCACCTGGCAGACGGCCGACAAGATGAAAGCGCAGCGCGGCTGGCTTGCGAACCCGCAGCCGACCGGCCGCGGGGTGCCCGAAGATTCCGTGCGCAATGACAACTTCCGCGCCAAGCGCTACGTGGCCAAGTACACCATCAACCCCGCCATTGCGCACGGCATCAGCCACGAAGTCGGCAGTATTGAAGTGGGCAAATGGGCGGATCTGGTGGTCTGGAAACCGGCCTTCTTTGCGGTCAAACCTGCGCTGATCCTCAAGGGTGGTTTCATCGCGTTTGCCGCCATGGGCGACCCCAATGCCTCCATCCCCACGCCGCAACCCGTGCACTACCGCCCGATGTTTGGCGCCCTTGGCGGCGCGCTGGCCAAGGGTTCGTTCACCTTCGTGTCGCAGGCCGGCCTGAACGCAGGTGTCAAAGACCGCTTTGGCCTGGCCAAGAATGTGAGCGCGGTGAAGAATATCCGCGCGGTGCGCAAGCAGCACATGGTGCACAACAGCTACCTGCCGGTCATGGAAATTGATGCCCAGACCTACAGCGTGCGCGCCGATGGCCAGCTGCTGACCTGCGAGCCCGCGGTAAAGTTGCCACTGGCGCAACGGTACTTCCTGTTCTGAATGCGCCCAGCGTTCCGTTTAGTGGGCGGCGTAGTGGGCGCGTATCCACTGCGCAAAACTGGCTTCGTCCATATCACCGCCCGCAACGCTCAGCATTGTGAGAATACAACTGGCGTCTTCTGCAGTCAGCGCAACACCGTTCAGAGCCAGAAACAGCTCTACTGCCACAAAGGCCGTGCGCTTGTTTCCATCGGCGAACGGATGGTTACGTGCGATGCCGAATCCGTAGGCCGCAGCCAGGTCGGCCACGTCAGGGGCGCCATAGTGGGCCAGTTGCACAGGACGGGCCATGGCCGACTCCATCGCATTGGCATCACGCAGTCCGGCCAAGCCTCCATGTTCGGCAAGCTGTTCGTCATGGACAGCGTAAAGAACTTCACTCGCGATCCACACCCAATTCGAGGCGGATTGGCTCATTTCGCCAATTCATGCAAAACTGCGCGGCGCTTTTTCATGATGAGGCGTGCTGCACCCATTTGCGCTTCAAACTCGGGGTTGTACGTAACCAAAGTCACGCCGTTGGCAGCCTCACTCATGAACAAAGTGTCGCCTTTTTCCACTTTGAGCCGCGCCAACACCTCCTTGGGCAAGATAACCCCCACCGAATTTCCAATTTGCGTAAGTTTGAGAACAGTCATGACCGGCCCCTGAAGTTATAACGTTTGTTATATTAACAGCCGTAACCCCACACTTCAAGCAACACATGTTCCAAGTCTCCAAACTGCTGGCGCAAGGCGCCGGCCTCTCGCCCGCCATCCTCAAGCGCTCCCCCAGCGTCGAACTGGACTGGGATGTGCGCCAGAAAAGCCGCTTCGATGCGTTCGACTCGCTGGGTCGCCAGATCGGCGTGTTCCTGCCACGCGGCACCGTGGTGCGCGGCGGCGATGTGCTGGTGGCCGAAGATGGCTCGCTCATCCAGGTGCACGCTGCGCCGCAATCGGTCTTGAAGATCACGCATTGCAACCAGCACGGCACGCCGTACGACCTGATTCGCGCGGCCTACCACCTGGGTAACCGCCATGTGCCGATCGAACTCAAGCCCGACCACTTGAAGATTGAGCCCGACCATGTGCTGGCCGACATGCTGCGCGCCATGCACCTGATCGTGAACGCAGTGGACGAGCCGTTTGAGCCCGAGAACGGCGCCTACGCCACCGGCGGTCACCACGGCGATCACCATCACCACTGATTCGCCATGCTTGACGCCAGCCTGATGCAACTCATGTGGCTGGCCTCGCCGGCGCTGCCGATTGGCGGGTTTTCCTATTCGGAATGCTTGGAGGCCGCGGTCGAATCAGCGTGGGTTGCTACAGAAAGTGAAGCATCGGTGTGGCTGGTGGACCAGTTGCATCTGAACCTGGCGCGTGCCGACCTGCCCACAGTGGCACAGGCCATACCCGCCTGGCGCGACGGCAACGCCGGACGCATTGCCCAGCTCAACGCCTGGGTGCTGCAAACCCGCGAGAGCAGCGAGCTGCGGGCGCAAACCGGGCAGATGGGCAAGAGCCTGCTGGACTGGCTGCGCAACCACACCACAGCCACACCGGCGCAGATTGCGCTGCTGGCGGGCCAGGAGCCCACCTACCCCATGGCCTTTGCGCTGGCCGCAAGTGCCACCCAGGCCACCGTGCGCGAATGCCTGCTGGCCTACGCGTTTGGCTGGGCCGAGAACATGACGCAAGCGGCTATCAAGTCCGTGCCTCTGGGGCAAAGCGCAGGCCAACGCATCCTGTCCAGCCTGACCGCAGAGATTCCCGCAGCCATCGACCACGCACTGGGCGTAACCGACGACACCCGCCAGGCGTTCTCCCCCATGCTGGCCATCCTGAGCAGCCAGCATGAGGTGCAGTATTCCAGGCTTTTCAGATCGTAATAGGCCTCCAGCCCGCATCCAACCTACACATGCAGCTCCTGTATTTATAGCAAATTTCATGTCCACAAACACATCACAACTTCACCACATTCCAAACCGCACCAAGAACTTGCCCCCTTTGCGCGTGGGTATCGGCGGGCCGGTGGGCTCCGGCAAGACCACGCTGCTGGAAATGCTGTGCAAGGCCATGCGCGACCAGTACGACCTGATCGCCATCACCAACGACATCTACACCAAGGAAGACCAGCGCCTGCTGACCGTGAGCGGTGCACTGCCAGCCGACCGCATCATGGGAGTAGAGACCGGTGGTTGCCCGCACACCGCGATCCGTGAGGACTGCTCCATTAATCTGGAAGCCATCGACCGCATGCTGGTGGAGCACCCCAACGCCGACATCGTGTTTGTGGAAAGCGGTGGCGACAACCTGGCCGCCACCTTCAGCCCCGAACTCTCGGACCTGACGATCTACGTGATCGACGTTGCCGCCGGCGAGAAGATCCCGCGCAAGGGCGGCCCCGGCATTACCAAGAGCGACCTATTCGTCATCAACAAGATCGACCTGGCGCCTTACGTCGGCGCCAACCTGGCGGTGATGGAGCAGGACACCCTCCGCATGCGCACCACGCCCAAAGGCCTCAAACCCTTCGTGATGACCAACCTCAAAGATCTCACCGGCCTGCAGGAGGTGATTGCCTTCATCGAGACCAAGGGCATGCTGAAGCAACAACAGCCAATACGGTAGCAGCAGCGCCTCAATACTGCGTCGTCAAGTCTTCATGGTTGGAGTCGCGGATATACGCCAGCGTCCAAAGCGCGAACTCTTCGGGTGGCAAAGGTTTTGACCATACATACCCCTGCACGCAGTCGCAGCCCAGGCGTTTCAGCGCTTCCACATGGGCATGGTCTTCAGCGCCCTCGGCCATGGTTCGCAGGCCCAGGCTGCGAGCCATCGTCACCACCGCGCTGACAATGGCAGCGTCCTGCACATTGGTGGTCACTTCGTCCACAAAGCATTTGTCTATCTTCAGCGTGTCAATCGGCATGCGCCGCAGTTGCCCCAGCGAGGAATACCCCACACCGAAATCATCCACCGCGATGCTGATGCCTTTGCGCCGCAGGATTTCAAGTACCCGCACTGCGATGGAATTGTCCGCTGCCAAGGTGGACTCGGTAATCTCCAGCTCCAGACGCTCGGGAGCCAGCCCATGGCGTTTAAGTGCCGAATCGACAAAATCTGCATACCCCTCGCGCAATTCCACAGCGGACACATTCACCGCAACACGGGGAACATAAATGCCCCGCGCATCCCACATTACCATCTGTGCCATGGCCTGCTCCAGCATGCGCTGTCCAATCTGGTGGATAAAGCCCCGGGTCTCAGCAAACCCGATGAACTTGTCTGGCCCCAGCACCCCCAGTTGCGGGTGGCTCCAGCGCGCCAGGGCTTCCGCACCGCACAGGCCAGCATGCCCCAGCATGACCTGTGGCTGGTAGTAGGCAATAATTTCGTCCCGCTGCAAAGCATCGCGCAAGTCATTTTCCAAGGCCAGCAAATCCATTGCGCGTGCGCCCATGGTCTGGGAGAATGCAACTGCGGTCCCGCCTCCGGCGTGCTTGGCCTGGTACATGGCCAGGTCTGCATGGCGCATGATCTGCTCCACCGTGTTTCCGTGTTCCGGAACCATGGCTATCCCGATACTGGCGCTGAAGTGCAGACGGCTTCCCCGAATCAAACTGGGTTCCCCTAGCGCCGCATTGAGTTTGGCCGCCACCGCCATCGCAGCTTGCAGACTTCCTATTTCCGGTAGTAGCACGGCGAACTCATCTCCGCCCAGACGGGCCACCGTATCCGAATCGCGCAATGCCATCATCAACCGGTTGGACACCTCCACCAGCGCAGCGTCGCCCATCTCATGTCCCAAGGTGTCGTTGATTAGCTTGTACCGGTCCAGGTCAACAAAAAGAAACGCCATCTGGGTTGCGCTGCGTGCAACTTTGCGCAGAAGTTGATCCAGACGATCCATCAATGCAGCCCGGTTGGGCAGTTGTGTCAGCACATCACGCATGGCGATGTGCGCAATCTGGATTTCTGCCGCTCTGCGACGATCGACTTCCTGCTCGAGTTTGAGCATTTTTCGGCGCAGTTCGATTTCTCCCACCACACTGTGCGCCAATGTTTTCAGCGAACTCAATTGTGTCTCGGACAGCTTACGACGCACCGTATCAAGCACACACAGAGTTCCCAGCGCCTCGCCCGAAGCCAGCACCAGCGGCACGCCAGCGTAGTAGCGGATATTGGGGTCCCCCCGGACCAGCGGGTTGTCCGCAAACCGGGGGTCCGTGTGCGCATCCGGTACTTCAAGCACTTCACTGCTCTGGATGGTGTGGGCGCAAAACGCAATCGAGCGTGAAGTTTCGCGCACCGGTAAACCCTGATTCGACAGGAACCATTGCCGGTCCTGGTCGACCAGGGTCACCAGGGCCATGGGCGTGCCGGCAATATCACGCGCCAGCTTGGCGATGTCATCAAAAGCCTCCTGTTCCGGCACATCCAGAAGACCTGTTTCACGCAGCGTCTGCAGCCGCAATTGCTCGTTGGCAGGCAGTGGAGGAAGCCAGTCAAAGAGCTGCTGCAGGCATATTTCAGCCTCAGTGCTCTTGTCGAAAAATCCGGAGATGCCCTCAGCATGGCATTGCTTCTTGATCGCTTCATCCGCGTTATTGGTCAGCACCAGCACACGCGATGCACACTTGGCCGCACGAATGCGCTTCAATACGCGCAGTCCACTGCCCGGCGAGAGCGAGAGGTCGAGCAGCACCGTGTCTGGCTTCAGCTCCAGAATCATTTGCACTGCAGCCTCTTCTTCACCCGTCACCCCGACCACATGGACGCGCGGCTGGCTGCTGATGATGCGCACGAGCTGGTTTCGGATCAGTTCCGAATCTTCAATGATGACAACTTTCATGGTGCAATCTTTCAAGGAAATCAATACCTTGAAGTTTGCCCAGCGGCTGCATTGCAGGCCAGTCGCAAAACACGGAAACGTGGTTCAGTATTTCCTGATTTGACAGTAGGACTCGTCCTACAAATGGATGTCGCTAAGTTGGTGGGTCAGGCAGTAATGCGCCAGTTCCACATTGCTGGTAACCCCCAGCTTTTCAAAGATTCGTGTGCGGTAGGTACTGATCGTCTTGGGGGACAAATGCATGGTGGTGGCGATATCCGTTACGCGCTTGCCTGCGGCAATTTGCAGCATTACGCGGTACTCCTGCTTGCCCAGTTGCTCATGGGCGGGCCGTGCGCTGTCCTCCAGCATACTTTGCGCCATGTGTTCTGCCATGGAGCTGGAGATATAGCGCCCGCCCTTTTCCAGCCGTTCGATGGCATGGATCAGTTCATCGGTGGCATGCTCCTTCGTCAGGTACCCCTGTGCACCGAGCCGCAACACCTGCCTCGCATAGGCCAGCTCATCGTGCAGACTCAAAACCAGTATGCGCAGCGCGGGTGCAGCGTGATGGATCTGGATCACCGACTCAACCCCTTGCGCATCGGGCAGGTTAAGGTCTACAACGGCGATGTCCCATCCACTGGCTTGCACCGCTGTCAGGGCAGCCTGCAGCGAATCGGCTTCACCCACCGTCGCATCGGGCCAGCGCTGCAACAGCAGTTGGCGCACCCCGAATCGAAAGATGGGGTGGTCTTCCACCAGCAGGATCTTCATGCCACTCCCCCATTGCCATGTCCGTTGCCATGCCCATTGTGGACGGCCGGCAGATGCACTGCCACCCGTGTGCCACCACTGGTGTGGCGTATGAACTCCACCGTGCCCCCCATCAATTGCACACGCTCGCGGATACCCACCAGCCCCAGTGCTTCTTCCCGCACCTGGCCTTCATCAAAACCCGTCCCGTCGTCATCGATCGTCAGCACGAGCCCCTCTTCCGTAGTGTGGCAAGTGATTTCGACATGGCTGGCGCGCGCATGTCTGCAGATATTGGTACAGGCCTCTTGCACCACACGAAACAACTGCATCACTTGCTGGTCATTCAAACCGTGTGCATCCGGCATGTCCAGCGCGTAGGTGATGTCCAACGGAGAGAAACACGTCTTCAAATAATGGTCCAAAGCCTGGGGGAGCCCCAAGTCATCCAGCAAGGGGGGGCGCAATTCAGCGGCAATGCGGCGTGTAGTCTTCACCCCCATATCCAGCGCCTGGGTCAGGGCCGTCTGCTGCTCAGGCGCCAGACTGCCAGGCTGCAGCGTCCGCAAGATCATCTTGATGCCGGTGAATATCTGGCCGATCTGGTCATGCACTTCCCGCGACAGTCGTGTGCGCTCCAGTTCCACCAGGCGCTCGGATTCGCTGGCGAAATTGCGCACACGCGCATTGGCCGCCTGCAGCGCAGCGGTACGCGCAAGGACCCGCTCTTCCAGCAGGGCGTGGCTTCCCACCAACTCTGCAAACAACTGCGCCCGCCGCTGGCGCTCGCGCATCCAGAATCCGATGGCAAAAACCACCAGCAACCAGGCGGCCAGTGAGGTGAGCCACATCGCCTTGCGCATACCTTCCCGTTCTTCCGCAAGTTCATCCGACAACAACGCAATGCGCTGGTCCAGCAGCTTGCCAAGCGTGGCCATATGAAGGCGGAGTTTGTCCATCGCAAGTTTGCCTTCGCCAAACGTGGTCAGATCGCGCAGGACTTTGTCTCCCACCTCGCGGCGTTCGGTAATCACCTTGGCTGATAAAAGCTGCCGCGTTCTGACGGCCTCTTCCAGATCGCGCCAATTGAATGCGCCCAGCGGCACACTTTGCAGAGACTCTTTGAGTGCGGACAGCGCCCCCGGGATCGCGGCCGACGCCGCCGT
>JAGWUS010000072.1 GCA_028868305.1 Burkholderiales bacterium
GACACTGGCGCTGCGGACAGGGACGCGGCCAGACTGTCGGCCAAAGTCCCCTACGATGTGCTGATCATCGGCGGTGGCCCAGCCGGCGCGGCAGCTGCGGTGTACGCTGCCCGCAAAGGCATCCGCACCGGTGTGGTTGCAGAACGCTTTGGCGGCCAGACCAACGACACCATGGCCATCGAGAACTACATTTCGGTGCTGGAAACTGACGGCCCCAAGTTCTCGGCCGCACTTGAAGCCCAGGTCCGGCACTACGGTGTGGACATCATGAACCTGCAACAAGCCAGCAAGCTCATCCCCGCCACCGAGCCGGGCGGTTTGGTGGAAGTGCAGTTGGCCAATGGTGGCTCCCTCAAGTCCAAAACCGTCATCCTGTCCACCGGCGCCCGCTGGCGCAATGTCAATGTGCCCGGCGAGGTCGAATACAAAAACAAGGGTGTGGCCTACTGCCCGCACTGCGACGGCCCGCTGTTCAAGGGCAAACGCACGGCGGTGATTGGCGGTGGCAACTCCGGCATTGAGGCAGCCATCGATCTGGCCGGCGTGGTGAAGTACGTGACGGTGATCGAGTTTGCCGACCAACTGAAGGCCGATGCGGTGCTGGTGAACAAGCTCAAGAGCCTGTCCAACGTCACCGTGCACACCAATGCCCAGACAACAGAGATCACCGGCGCCGATGGCAAAGTGAATGGCGTGCGTTTCAAGGACCGCACGTCGGGCGTGGAGCAAATGGTGGAGCTGGAAGGCGTGTTTGTGCAGATTGGCCTGGTGCCCAACACCGAGTGGCTCAAGGGCACCGTCGAACTTAGCAAGTTTGGCGAGATCGTGGTGGACGCCAAAGGCCACACCAATGTGCCTGGCGTGTTTGCCGCGGGCGATTGCACCACGGTGCCTTACAAACAGATCGTGATTGCCGCGGGTGAGGGCGCCAAAGCTGCGCTAAGCGCCTTTGATCACCTCATCCGCACGCCCGTGGCTGCTTGAAGAGCTATCGGCTTACAGACCCAGGGCAGCAATACCTGCCTTGGCAATCTGCGCATCTTCGGTAGACTTGACACCGCTGACACCTACGGCACCCAGGCACTGACCGTCCTTCAGGATCGGTACGCCGCCTTCCAGCATGCCTTCCAGGTTGGGCGCGCTCAAGAACGAAGCGCGACCGCCGTTGATCATGTCTTCGTACACTTTGCTTTCTCGCCGGCCCATGGCGGAAGTGCGCGCCTTGCCAGGCGCAATGTGGGCAGAAATGGGCGCAGCACCATCCAGACGCTGGAACCACAGCAGGTTGCCTCCATCGTCCACGATGCAGATGCTCACGGCCCAACTGTTTTTGAGGGCTTCAGCTTCAGCGGCAGCGGCAATGGCTTTGACGTCGGCGAATTCGAGTACGGGTTTGGTTTTCATGGCGGGTCTCCTGTGAATGACGAAAACTTGGAGCATACCGCCTGGGTTGTGCATCTGGCATATCCCGAACGCACAACACCCCTGCCTAAATTCAGGGCAATTTGCTGCCATTTGACGGTGCAGCCCTTGATAAACCCTAAAATCGCGCCATCTGCAGCAAGCAGACCTAGAAGGAGTAAATATATGACCGACCAAACCATTCTGAACAACCGCTTCGGTGTTGCGGTGTCCACCGAGCAGCGCAACAAGGTGCTGCGCAATACCTATTGGCTGCTGGCCATGAGCTTGGTGCCTACCGTGCTGGGTGCTTGGGTTGGCGTGGCGACCGGCATCACCCTGCAACTGACCGGCTTTCTGGGCCTGATCGTGTTCATGGGCGGTGCCATGGGCTTCATTTACGCGATTGAAAAGACCAAGAACTCTGCCGCCGGCGTGCCTGTGTTGCTGGGTTTCACCTTCTTCATGGGTCTGATGCTCTCACGCATGATCGCCATGGTGCTGGGTTTCAAGAACGGCTCGGAGCTGATCATGACGGCCTTCGGCGGGACCGCTGGCGTGTTCTTTGTCATGGCGAGCCTGTCCAGTGTCATCAAGCGTGACCTGTCGGGCATGGGCAAATGGCTGTTTATCGGTGCCCTTGCCATCATGGTGGGCGGCATCATCAATGTGTTTGTCGGCTCCACCGCCGGCATGATGGTCATCTCGGTCATGGCCATTGGCGTGTTCAGCGCCTACATGCTGTACGACCTCAAGCAGATTGTCGATGGCGGCGAAACCAACTACATCACCGCCACCCTGGCCCTGTACCTGGACGTTATCAATGTGTTCCAGAGCCTGCTGGCCCTGCTGGGTATCATGGGCGGCGAGCGGGACTAATTTTTGCCGCACCCAGAGATAGGGCCCTTTTCGGGCCCTTTTCTTTGGCTTCGCCGATGCGGGCATACTCAGAAAATGCACAAAGCTGCCGATATGTATCTAAAGAAGCCAGATCTTTCCATGATTGCACGCACATCCCTCCTCGCCCTCACCCTCCTACTGGCCGGATGCGACATTGCTGCCCTGCTGGCAGACCCCAAGGTGGCCCAGCGCGAAGCGGATGCGAAGGCGATAGGCGGCGCTTGCCGCAATGGTCTGCGCGCCATCGAGGACTGCTATGCCCTCAATGAAAAGGCCTCCAAGGCAGCGATATATGCCGGATGGAGGGAGATGGACCAATACATGCGCGACAACAAGATTGAAGGCGTTGCCCCCGTGGGCTCCAAGCCATCCGCGCCTGAAGAGGTGATCACAGAAAGCAAGTCTGCGCAAGACGTGCCCAAAACAATGTCCCAAGCCAAGTCAACGGACAAAGCCGACAAGACGGCCAAGCAAGACGCCGGCCACTAAGCCGCCCGCTCAAACACTGCAATGCTCTCCACGTGCGCCGTGTGGGGAAACATGTTGACCACGCCAGCTTTCGCGCAGCGGTAGCCACCTTCCTGCACCAGAACCCCCGCATCGCGCGCCAGCGTGGCGGGATTGCAGCTCACATACACAATGCGCTGGGGTGGTGTCCAGCCCCCGCACAGTTCGGGTTGCTGCTGCAGTGCGGCCAGCGCCTGCACCAAAGAGAAAGCACCCTCGCGCGGGGGATCCACCAGCCACTTGTCTGCGGCACGGTCTGCAATCAGCAACTCCGGCGTCATCTCGAACAAGTTACGCGCTACAAATTCAGTAGCGGCTAGTGGATGCCCTGTGCGGGCTGCAGCCTGATTTGCCGCATAGTTTTCACGTGAGCGGGCCACCAGCGACTCGGCACCCTCCACGCCTAACACTTCCCGCGCCTGGGTGGCCAACGGCAGGGTGAAGTTGCCCAGACCGCAAAACCAGTCGATCACCCGTTCCTGCGGTTGAACCGCCAGCAAGCCCAGGGCGCGGGACACCAGCACCCGGTTGATATGCGGATTGACCTGGGTAAAGTCGGTTGGGCGAAACGGCATGGTGATGCCGAAGTCCGGCAAACAGTAGGCCAGCTGCCGGGTTTCATGGCCAGGCAACTCGTCCATGCGCTTGACCGTCTCGGGGCCTTTGGCCTGGAGCCACCATTGCACACCCGCATGATCAGCAGCAAACTGGCGCAGGCGGGCCATGTCAGCATCACTCAGCGGCTCCATGTGGCGCAACACCAGTGCAGTCACATCCCCAGCACCCAAGCCCGAACCCATGTCACCTACGGCCACTTCGATCTGGGGGATGGTTTCCACCGCATCCATGGACTCGATCAAGGCACGCATCGGCAGCAACAGCGCACCGACCTGTGGCGCCAGCACGGGGCACTCTTTCATATCGGCCACATAGCGGCTCTTGCGCTCATGAAATCCGATCAGCACTGCATCTTTCTTGCGCACATGGCGCACCGACAGGCGGGCGCGGTAGCGGTAGCCCCAGGCCGGCCCTTCGATCGGGCGCAGGATGTTGTCAGGCCGCACCTTGCCGATATGCCACAGGTTGTCTTCCAGCACACGCTGTTTGGTCGCCACCTGCGCGCTCACATGCAGGTGTTGCATCTTGCAGCCGCCACAGGCGCCTTCGTGCAGGCCAAAGTGCGGACATGCGGGACGCACCCGCTGCGACGACTCTCTGTGGATCGTGGTCAGCGTGCCCTTCTCAAAGCTGCTTTTGCTGCGATGAATCTGGGCACTCACCACTTCAAAGGGCAAGGCACCATCAACAAACACCACCTTGCCATCCGGTCTGTGGGCCACGCCCTGGGCCTCCAGGTCGAGTGATTTCACCAGCAACTGCCCCTCAGTCAGGGGCTTCTCAATCAAAATTTCATCGGTCATGCCTGAATTGTCTCAGGTACACAGCGCAGCTTTTCCGCGGGGACAGGTTCAAAGCAGAAATTCCCGTTTGATGCCGCGACGCGAGAGGTGGCGTTTGAGCTTGAACAGCGCTTCGTTTTGCAGCTGGCGCACCCGTTCACGGGTCAGGCCCAGGCGCACACTGAGTACTTCCAGTGTCTCGGTTTCACGGCCGTGCAGGCCAAAGCGCCCCTCCAGCACTTCGCGTTCGCGCGCTGACAGGGTGGCCACCCAGGTTTCCAGCAGATGATCCACCTCGTGGCTCTGGGTCACGCCCTCAGGGTCCAGTGCCAGGGCATCCACCAGACTGTCGCCCAGGGTGTGCTCGTCGCCATCGCTGTCCAGCGCGGCGTCCAGCGAACGGGGAGACTCGGCCATGACCAGCAATTTCGCCACCTCGGCAGCGGGCTTGCCCAGCAGGGCACCGATGTCGTCCGCCCGTATCCCCTCAGGCCGATGGGCCACCAGCGTGGCATCGTTTTCCAGCATGCGCCGGGCACGCAGCACCTGCTGCACTTCGCGCACCACATTGACAGGCAGGCGCACTGCCCGGCCCTGGTACATCAACGCCCGATCCACCGACTGGCGGATCCACCAGGTAGCGTAGGTGGAAAAGCGGAAGCCCCGCTCGGGCTCAAACTTGTCGATGGCGTGCATCAGCCCCAGGTTGCCTTCTTCAATCAGGTCGGCCATGGGCACACCCCGCCCCATATAGCCCTTGGCAATGCTGACCACCAGGCGCAGGTTGTGCTCGATCATGCTCTGGCGCGCTGTGAAATCGCCGGCCCGGGCCTGGGTCGCGCATGCGAACTCCTCTTCAGGTGTAAACAGCTCGGTACGGCGCACACCGCGCAGGTACAGCGCCAGTGCATCCGCCGATTCATCACCCGCCTGGGCCTCCTTGGCAAGTGCTTCCAGCACCGCAGGCGCTACTATTTCAATAGCTGACTGTACACTATCCTCAAGGGCTTTCGCCTCTTTTTCTTCAAAATCCCCGGGAGCCACATCCGAAGTGTTCGCTGCAGGCGTTGCTCCGGATTTGCGGGGTTTGGTCATGGCATCAGTCCACTATCTGGCGGGCAGGTACTTGGCAGGGTCCACCGGCTTGCCCTGGCGCCGTACCTCAAAGTGCAGCTTGACCCGATCGGCGTCACTGTCGCCCATTTCGGCAATCTTCTGGCCTTTTTTCACCGTCTGGTCTTCCTTGACCAGCAGGGATTTGTTGTGCGCATAGGCCGTCAGGTAGGTATTGTTGTGTTTGAGGATGATCAGGTTGCCATAGCCGCGCAAACCCGAGCCGGCATACACCACCTTGCCTTCGGCAGCGGCCACCACCGGATCACCGGACGCACCCGCAATGTCCAAGCCCTTGTTCTTGACCTCATCGAATCCGGTCAGCACATGGCCATTGCCAGGCCAGATCCAGCCCAGGTTGTCATCGCCCGTTGCCGCCGGGGTGGTCGTTGCGGCCACGGGGGCAGGTGCAGCAACGGGGGCAGAAGATGGCGCCGACACGGGTCGCGTCGGCACGCTAGCCGCAATGGGCGTGGACACCACCGAGCTGCTCGCCACCGGTTTGGCGACCACCACTGCGGGCACATCACTTCCTGCGGGGGGTGCAACGCGGATAACCTGGCCCACCTCAATGCGATTGGGGTTATCCAGCGCGTTCCAGCGCGAAATATCCTTGTGGCTTTGACCGGTTTCGAGACCAATGCGGATCAGGGTGTCACCCGGCTTTACGGTGTAGTAGCCCGGCTTGCCCGCATTCTCGAAACCTGGCAGTTGTTTGACCGGCTGGGTGCGCGCGTCACCAACCACCGGCGCGGTGCCCATGCTGCCCCGGTCTTCCACCGGAGCGTGATTGAGCAGCTTGGAGCCACAGCCCGACAGGGCCAGCACGCCAGCAACCGCCAGCAACAGGGATCCACGACGCAGCAAACCAGACATAAACACTTTCTTTCAGGCAACGCCAGATTTTAAAGGGACAAAGTGCACTGCCTCCAGCAGCGTCTGGCGCACCCCCTGGGGTGTCTTGTCCAGAACCAGCAAGGCCTGGGCAGCACTTTTTTCACTCCCGGTGACCACGGGCGTAACCAGCCGCCCCCCTACCGCCAGTTGGTCTACCCAGGCCTGTGGCACTGCCTCGCCACCCGCTGCAGCAATGATGGCGGCATAGGGTGCACCTTTGGCATAGCCTTCCATACCATCCCCAAACAGCAAGTGCACGTTGGGCAGCCGCAAGTGGCGCAGGTTCTCCCGCGCCTTGTCATGCAGTCCACGGAGGCGCTCGATGCTGTAAACCTCGCTGGCCAGCAGGCTCAACACTGCCGCCTGGTAACCGCAACCGGTACCGATCTCAAGCACACGCCCCAGCCTGCCCTTGCCACTATGGCACAACAACTCCAGCATGCGGGAAACGACGCCCGGTTTTGAAATGGTCTGACCCAGGCCAATTGGCAAACTGGTGTCCTCATAGGCCTGGTTGACCAGCGCGCTATCGACAAAGCGGTGCCGCTCAATCGTACCCATGGCGTGCAGCACTGCGGGATCAGTCACCCCCTGCGCCTTGAGCTTTTGCACCATGTTCATGCGCACCGCTGAAGAATCCATGCCTACTCCCTGGGGCATGGAGACCACCGCAGCACGGACCGGTGGCGCGGCTGCGACAGCAGGCACCCCCAACGGAGTGGGGCGATTCTTCGCCAGCGTGCTGTCAAGCTGCGCCGGGAATGTGGGCCGTTGTTTCATGCGCCTGAGCCCTCTGGACCCCGCCCCAGGCGCGAAGCCGACTGGGCCCAGTAACGCAAGGCGTCATGGTCGGTCAGATCAACCTTCAGTGGGGTCATGGAGACATGCCCCTGCGCCGTTGCATGGAAGTCGGTTCCATCGGCATCGTCCATGACCGGACCGGCCGCGCCTATCCAGTACATGGTTTCACCACGCGGGCTGGTCTGCTGGATCACTTTCTCGGCAGCATGGCGCCGGCCCAGGCGGCACAGCTTCACATGGCCGATCTCGGCATAGGGCCGGTTAGGGATGTTCACATTCAGCAGCCACGGGGTCTGGGCTATCAGGTGCTGTTGCTGCATTCCCAGAACCAATTCGCGGGCCTTGCGCGCAGCCGACTCTAACTCGTGCCAGTCCCGCTCAACCTGGGAAAACGCAATGGCTGGAATGCCGAACAGGAAACCCTCCATGGCCGCGCCCACCGTGCCGGAATAAATGGTGTCGTCGCCCATGTTGGCACCGTTATTGATGCCAGAGACTACCAGGTCGGGCCGGTAGTCCAGCAATCCGGTCAGCGCAATGTGCACGCAATCGGCTGGCGTGCCATTGACAAAGCGAAACCCATTGGCGGCTCGGTGCACGTACAGGGGTGAGTGCAGCGTTAGCGCATTGGACTTGGCGCTATTGTTCTGCTCGGGCGCAATCACCTCCACATCGGCGATGTCCTTGAGCGCCTCGTAAAGCGCAACAATGCCTGGCGCCTGGTAGCCGTCGTCGTTGGAGATGAGAATTTTCATGGTCTTTGCAGGTAAGCGCTGATTGTAGGTGCGCCCCTATGATCCGGTCGCCGACGGGACAAATTGGCAGCAGACAAAATGCTGCCTCCGCCTATGATGGCGGCTCCCTATTTGGAGACTGACATGCACGCCTGGCTTTGCGAAAACCCCACCGGAATTGATGCCCTGACCTGGAAAGAGTTGCCCACGCCCCAACCCAAAGCAGGCGAAGTGCTGCTGGAGATCAAGGCCGCCAGCCTGAACTTTCCCGACATCCTGATCGTGCAGAACAAATACCAGATGAAACCGCCCCTGCCCTTTGTGCCGGGCTCGGAATATGCCGGTATTGTGCAGGCCGTGGGCGAAGGCGTCACCCACCTCAAGGTGGGCCAGGCCGTCGCCTGCCTCAGCGGTACGGGTGGCTTTGGCACCCACACCCTGGCGCCCGCGGCCCTGTGCATGCCGCTGCCGCAAGGTTTTCCGATGGTGGATGCCGCCGCCTTCATCATGATCTACGCCACCTCCTACCATGCGCTGGTGGACCGTGCACAACTCACGGCCGGTGAAACCGTATTGGTACTGGGTGCTGCCGGTGGTGTGGGCACGGCCGCCATCCAGATTGCCAAGGCCATGGGCGCCAAAGTGATTGCAGCCGCTTCCACACAGGAAAAATGCGATTTGTGCAAAAAAATTGGGGCCGACGCCACCATTAACTACGCCACCGAGAATCTGCGTGAAGCCATCAAGGCACTCACCGACGGCAAGGGGCCGGACGTGATTTACGACCCGGTGGGTGGCGACTTTGCAGAGCCCGCATTCCGCTCCATCGCCTGGCGTGGCCGCTATCTGGTGGTGGGCTTTGCTTCTGGCCCCATCCCCGCCCTGCCTTTCAATCTGGCACTGCTCAAGGGAGCATCCATCGTCGGGGTGTTCTGGGGCGACTTTGCCAAACGCGAACCCAAAGCCAACGCCGCCATGATGATGGAACTGGCCAAGTGGTACGGTCAGGGCAAGATCAAGCCGGTGATCAACCGCGCTATGCCCATGGCCGAACTCAAGATCGCCTATGAACACATGGGCTCACGTGGCGTGATGGGCAAATTGGTGATGGTGAACTGAACGTCCCTACCCAGGCACCCAAGAAAAAAACCCTGCTATCTATTCAATAGCAGGGTTTTCTTTATTTACTTGGGGTGGCTGATGGGGCTCGAACCCACGACAACAGGAATCACAATCCTGACTTTTTTCTGTTTGCCATTGTTGAATAGTGCAACTACAATCCATATAAATCAACAACTTACCTGTAATGCACTGGACAAGATTACAGCCTAAGCGTTGAGCAATATTCGCCAAAATAGCCAAAAAGTGGCTACATGGTGGCTACATGGACTGAGGTGCACTATGGCTAGACCGAAAAAAGACGCGCATATCGACCTGAGCGAGGCTCAAGAATTGACCGCCGGGTTAATCGAGCGTTTGACCTGCCCCGCTGGAAAGCCTCAGACCTTTATGCGGGACACCAAGGCACCGGGCCTGCGCGTTAGGGCAACCCCAGCCAGTGCAAAGAACCCTCAAGGCGTTAAGGCGTTTGTCTTTGAGGCAAAGCTAAACCGTCAAAACATCCGCCGCACCATTGGGGATGTAAGGGCATGGACGATTGATGCTGCCCGGACTGAGGCCAACCGTCTGCGCGTAAGTCTGGACACTGGCATAGACCCCCGCGAAGTAGAGCGCCAGCAACAGGCGGACAAAGCCGCCGCAACCGCTACCGCTGCCGCCAACGTGGAAGCCGCCAAAGTTGCCGCCCTGACCGTGGGCGAAGTCTGGAAAGACTACATAGAAAAGCGCCGCCCATTTTGGGGTGACCTGCATTACCGCGACCATGTGGACAAAACCAAGTCGGGAGGCTTACCGTCTGGAAGGCGCGGGGCTGGCAAGCAATTGACAAAGCCGGGGCCGCTGGCTGCATTGATGCCGCTTGCCTTGTGTGACCTTGACCAACCCACCATAGAGGCATGGGCCGCAAAGGAGGGCAAGACCCGCGCAAGCTCTGCCCGTCTTGCATGGCGACTGCTAACCGTGTTTCTAACGTGGTGCGCAGAACAGCCGGAATATGCCGCCCTACTGCCCACAAAGAACCCAGCCAAAACAAAGAAGGCACGCGAGGCGCTGGGCAGGGCTGGCACAAAGTCGGACGTATTGCAGCGCGAACAATTGGCCGTATGGTTTGCCGCCGTGCAACAACTACAGAACCCCGTCATATCCGCTTGCCTGCAAATCATGCTGCTGACAGGTGCAAGGCCGGGTGAAGTGCTGGCGCTGCGCTGGGAGGACATAAACACCCAATGGAAAGGCATTGCCATTCGGGACAAGGTAGAGGGAACGCGCGAGATACCAGCAACGCCCTACATGCTTCACCTGATGGCAACCCTACCCCGTCGTAATGAATGGGTGTTTTCAAGCAACACCAGTGCCACGGGTTGCCTGAGTGAACCCAACAACCCACACACCCGCGCATGTAGGGCCGCTGGCCTTGAGGGACTTACCTTGCATGGCTTGCGCCGTTCATTCAAAAGCCTGACCGAATGGCTAGAGGTTCCTGTGGGCGTGGTGGCACAGATACAGGGACACAAACCCAGCGCAACCGCTGAGAAGCATTACACCGTGCGCCCGTTGGAGTTGCTACGGGTTCACCATGAGCGCATAGAGGCGTGGATATTGGAGCAAGCCGGGATTGTGTTTGATGCCAAAGCCACACCGGGCAAATTTCAGGCAGTGGCATAAGAGTACGATATAAGATACTATTATGAAAATTGTCACCTATTCTGATGCGACCGGAAAGATTCCTTTTCGGGAATGGCTTTATGCCATGACTGACAAGAGCGCACAAAAACGCGTCGTCGCAAGATTGGCACGCGTTGAGGCTGGCAACCTTGGGGACTGCAAGCCGCTGCGCGATGGCGTGCAAGAGTTACGGATTGACTACGGGCCGGGTTATCGCGTGTACCTGAGCAGGCAAGGGCCGGTAATGGTGTTGCTGCTGTGTGGCAGTGACAAGGGCGACCAGAACAAGGCCATCAATCAGGCCATTGAATATTTGAACGACTGGAAACAAAGGGGCAAACCATGAACCACCCACGTGACGTTAGTTTTGAAGAAACACTGTTACCAATGCTGACAGACCCAGCGGAGGCCGCCGTATATATCGAGGCCGTGATGGAACTTGACGACCCAGCCGCGCTACTGGTGGCACTGCGCCACGTTGCCAAAGCGCACGGCATGGCGGAGGTAGCACGCCGCGCAGATGTGGGGGACAAGATGCTATTCAAGGCCCTGAGTGCTGACGGAAACCCCACACTGGCAACGGTTCACAAGGTATTGCACGCCGTTGGATTGCGCCTGAGTGTTGCCCCAGCGCACGCCTGACAAGTTTTGCCACTGCCTAGCCTGCGACTAATTACCGCTGGCGAAAAGTCGGACACCTTCACCGACAGGCAGGGGCTCCTAATGAAGCGACACCTTGAAGGGTGCGTATTCCACGTGATGCCGGACACGATTCCATGCTGATGGCGGACGGCGTTCCACCGTCATCGCGGACACCGTTCCACGTTGATGGCGGACAGCATTCCATTTTGAAGGCGGACACCCCAGCAGTGTCCTGAGTGACCCA
>JAGWUS010000073.1 GCA_028868305.1 Burkholderiales bacterium
CGATTCCGAAAGCTACTCGTGCGGTACGAGAAACTTGATCGTAGCTACTTGGCGCTCAACCACTTGGCGGCTTCAATCATGGCGTTTCGAAAGATCAAATTGGACGTAAATATTATTTACGGATAAGTTCTAAGGCCCTTAGGGGCCTTTTTGCTTTTCTGGCGAACGGGTTAGTCCGCCATCACCGCCGCAGCGATGTCCAGTGAGCGCAAGCGCAAGGCCGGGTCAAACACATCGCTGACCAGCATGAACTCGTCGGCATCCGTCGCTTCGGCCAGTGCCGTCAGGCCTTGGCGCACCGTTTCCGGCCCACCAATCACCGCAGCGGCCAGGAAGTCGCCAATCGCAGCACGCTCCTGGGGATGCAGCTTTTCAGTAAAACCGGCGGTGGGTGGCTGAAGCCGGCGACGATCGCCGCGCAGGATGCCCAGCACCCGCTGGTAGGTGCTGCTGGCCAGGAAATCTGCTTCCTCGTCCGTGGGAGCCGCAATCAGGGGCACGCCAATGACGACGTAGGGCCTGGCGAGCGTGGCCGACGGTTTGAAGCGGCTGCGGTAGATGCCAATGGCATCCAGCAAATAACGTGGCGCAAAGTGGGATGCAAAGGCATACGGCAAGCCCCGCTCGGCCGCAAGCTGCGCAGAAAACAGGCTGGAGCCCAGCAGCCAGATGGGCACATTGGTGCCCGCGCCAGGGTTGGCAATCAGTTGCTGACCGGGCTGCACCGGGCCCAGCAGACGCTGCAGTTCAGCCACATCGCGCGGAAAATCTTCCTCGGTCTCCACACGATCGCGGCGCAGGGCGCGCATGGTCAGCTGATCGGTGCCCGGCGCACGGCCCAGCCCCAGGTCGATGCGCCCGGGGTAGAGTTCGGCCAGTGTGCCAAAAGCCTCGGCCACCACCAGCGGCGCATGGTTGGGCAGCATGACGCCACCCGAACCCACGCGAATGGTGTGGGTGCCACCCGCAATGTGGCCCACCAGCACCGCGGTAGCGGAACTGGCAATGCCCTGCATATTATGGTGTTCGGCCAGCCAGTAGCGTTTGAAGCCCAGGACTTCGGCATGCTGGGCGGTACGCAGGGCGATGGCCAGGGCGTCGGCCACAGTGCCACCCTCGCGCACGGCCACCAGGTCGAGCATGGACAGGGCAATTTCGGGAAGTTTTTTCATAGCGGCCTATTGTCGAACCTGGCACGAAAGCCTGCAGCCAAACCGTTTAATTGACTTATATCAGTGCGCTTGCATGTCGCTTGGGCACACTCGCGGCCATGAGTACCTTTGAACACACCACCCTTATCCAGAATATCAATGAAAATCTGGCGCCCCTGCGCAAGGCCCAGCCCGAGGCCATGCAAGGTTTCAGCCAACTGGCCAGGGCCTCCATGGCGGAGGGCGCCATCAGCGCCAAGAACAAGGAGTTGATTGCGCTGGCCATCGGCATCACCCAGCATTGCTCTGGATGCGTTGGCTTTCACGTCAAGGCCCTGCACCGCCTTCAGTGTTCCCGTGCAGAACTGGAAGAGATGCTGACGGTCTGCGTCTACATGGGCGGCGGGCCGGCACTGATGTATGCCGCCGAGGCACTTAACGCCTGGGATGCCATGTCGCCTAAATAGTCAGACGCTGGCGTCTTTGGCGGACTCGTCCATCTTGCGCTTGAAAAACGCGCGAAACCAGGTAGCCATGCCCAGGCTGACCACAATGACTGCAACACTCATCAGGCCGTAGTCGGTAGAGAAAAGATCCTTCAAGAGTTTCATGGCTGTCGTCCTCGCAATGTTGTCAATGTTGTAATAGGGTCGCACACGTACAACCCGAGGTACATGCTATCCCCGCTGGCGGGCACGTTTCTGATTTGTATCAACAGTTTTGAAAACCATGAACAAGACATCCTGGCTTGCCCGTTTTCCGGTGGGTTTGTTTGCCATCCCCGTGGGCTTGTTTGCACTGGCGGGTGCCTGGCGCCGTACCGCGAGTTTTGGCTGGCCGGCAGAAGTTCAGGGTGTGGGCACCGGGCTGGCCTGGCTGGGTGTGATGGTGCTGGGCGTGCTACTGGTACTGTACCTGGCCAAATGCCTGCGCTACCCGCACACCATCCAGTCCGAATTCACCCACCCGCTGGCCGGTTCACTGATGGCACTGATATCGGTGTCGCTTTTGCTCTGCGTGGTGTTTTTTGGCGAACCCTTCCATCCTGGCTGGCTGACGCTGACCCTGTGTGCACTCACGCTACAGGGGGTCATTGCCATCCGCGTAGTGGCCATGCTGACCACGGCGTCCCTGCCCGTGGCGTCAGTCACGCCTGCACTCTACATTCCCCCGGTAGCGGGTGGTTTTGTGGGCGCCATGGCCCTGAGCACCCTGGGCTACCCCGGCTGGGCCGCACTGCTGTTTGGTATGGGACTGGTCAGCTGGGGCTTGCTGGAAGTGCGCGTACTCAACCGTCTGTTTGAAGGCGTGATGCCCGAGCCGCTGCGCCCCACCATTGGCGTGGAGATGGCCCCGCCAGCAGTCGGTACGCTGGCCGCCGCCGTGATCTGGCCCATGCTGCCCGGCGATGTGCTGATCGTGGGCCTGGGGCTTTCTGCCGGGCCGATTGTGGCGGTGATGGCGCGGTACCGATGGTGGAGCAAGGCGCCGTTTGCCATTGGCTTCTGGTCGTTCTCATTCCCGCTGGCCGCCCTGTCAGGCGCGGTCATTGAGGTGGTGCGTCGTGGTGGCTGGCCGCCCCTGGTCGGCGGCATTGCACTGGCCGTATCGTCCCTGGTGATCGCTTTTCTCGCACTCAAGACACTGCAACTGCTATTCAAAGGCAAGCTAATTCCCCCCGCGCCACCGGCCTGAGGGCCTCAGGCAAACAGCCCGTGCAGAAACCAGTGGGGGCCATCTTCGCGGGTATCTGGCGCAAGCCGCTCCCGGTACACCCAGACCAACCCCGCCGCCGCGCTGCGGGCCACGTAGTAGTCGCGCAGTGCGGCCACGCCATCCAGCCACCCGGCTTCCAGCCGCTGCGGCCCAATCAGCAAATCCAGTGGCCCCCGGTACTGCGGGTGACCCTGGTGCACGGCCAGCCGCTGCGGTGCCGGCAACAACCAGGCAGGATACAGGGATGCATAGTCGTTAAGTGTTCCAGCCCGCACTGGATATGCACGAGCAGCTCCTTTCTTTGTAGCATTTTCGGTCTGGGTTTGCGGCGTCCATGGCTGCCAGTGCTGCATGTACTCCGGCCGGTGGTCGGCCTGCGTGTGCACGCACAGCACCTGAGCTGGCCCCAGGCGGGCGGCCACACGCTCCAGCATCTGGTGCAGGCTGTCGCCGTGGCGCAGATCCTCGGGCAGCAGGCTGTGCGACTCGCCACCCAGCGGTTGGGTCTGCAAGGTGCGCAGACGCAGGTAGAGCACGGGTGCCGGCAGGGTCACCCGGGCCAATTGCTCCCCCAGCAACCGCTGCAGATGCTGCATGTCCTGGGTGGCCTGCGCAGTGCGCAGTTCCAGTCTGCCCAGCGGCTCCACCCCGCGGTGGGCATCAAGTTCCCACAGCAACTCCAGCGCCAGTACGCCACGCTGACGGGCGCGCAGCCACACCAGCAACTGGGCCAGCAGACGACGCGCACCAAACAGCAGGGCCGGCGCGGACTCCACCCGCGACTGCAACTCCAGCCGCGCGTCAAACACCTCGGGCAGGGTGAGCCAGGGATAGACCTCGGGGCGCAGGCCATAGGCACGGTCCAGCGCGTCCACCAACTCTGCGCCAAAACGGCGCGCCAGCCCGCCGCGTGGCAAGGCGCGCAGCTGGCCCCAACTGCGGCAGCCCAGCCGGACCAGCGTGGGCAGGTGCGGGCAGGCTGCAGCCAGCGCCTGCAAGGGCAAGGCATCGGGTAGCAGGTCACCGGGCAGTCCCGTCGCCAGTGCATGCAGACGCCCAATCGCTATCAAAGATGTAGCGCCTTGTGCATAGCGGACGGGGGCTATAGGCTGATTTGTCTTAAAAATCAGTTGCAGGAGGGCAGCGCGACCGCCAAACAAGCGCTCGCTGCCCGACACCTCCAGCACCAGCGCGTCCTGCACGCGCGCCACCTGCGGGGTGAACTGCAATGCCCACCACGCCAGCGCTGTGAGCGCATCGGCCAGTGGTGGGGCATCGTCAGCGGCGTCATGCGGCGCGGGCTGCAGTGCGATCCAGTGCATCGCGATGCCTTGGTAAGGACCCAGGGTTCAGCGCCAGCAGCATGGACAACTGCGCCGCCCGGGCCTGCAGATGCAGAGGCTGCTCCAGTGGCGGGCCACGCCGCTTGAGCAGGCGCACCTCCAGCGCATCGGTCTGCTGCCCATCCAGCCCCACCTGTAGCCGTAACACAGCCGGAGAAGCCTCGGTCTGCGCTTGTGCAGGCCGCATGACAAACAGCAGCTTGCTGTGCTCCGCCGCGGCCATCTGCAGACGGCGCAACGGTTCCGGACGCATGGCAGCTACCCACAGTAGCACCGCGTCCACCTCGGCACAGCGCAGCGCCTGCTCGGCCGCCCACAGGCGCTGTGCAATGGCCTGGGGCGCAATCCAGAGCAGCCGGTGTGCCGGCAAGCCCTGCGCAGCCAAGGCCGGGGCAAACGGCAGTTGGGGTGCGCCCACCAGCACCACCGGGCCCTGACCGCAACGCACCAGAGCCGGCAGCAACAGGCGCCACTCGCAGTGCACGCCAGCGTGCTGCAAGACCTCGGTCATGGCCCCCACCGGCCAGCCACCGCCGGGCAACTGTGCATCCAAAGCCACACTACCAGTGGCTTGCACCCGCGCCGGTGCCGTAGCCAAAGCGTGCGCCTGCCAGACATCCGCATGGAGTTCTGACAGGGGGAAAACGCGCGCAGACGCAGGCATGGCAAGGCTCCCAAATTAATACTGTATGTTTTTACAGTATAAACACATGCCCCGGAATTTGCCAAACAGGCAGTGGTTCAGCCAGTCGTCACCTACACCGAACAGATTCGTGCCTGCTACAGTGGCACCCCATGCCCCGCACTCCAGTCCGCCTGCTGATCATCAGTACCCTGCTCACGGTCAACACACTCGGCCATGCAGCCCTGGGTCAAAAACCCTCCACGCTGGAAACAAGCCCCGGCACCCTATCCGCTGCCGCCACGGCACGCCGCCTGTCGGCCAGCACCCCGGCAGCGACCAGCCTGTACACCGTGCAGGAGACGCAACTGGCGAGCAGCACCATCGTGCAGGAATACGCCACGCCGGCCGGCCAGGTGTTTGCCGTGACCTGGCAAGGGCCGGTGCTGCCCAACCTGCAGGTTCTGCTGGGCAATTACTTTCCCGCCCTGCAACAGGAAACCCACCGTGCCCAGCAGGCCGGGCGCCAGCGCGCTCCCGTTGTGCTGCAGACCCCGGGCCTGGTGGTGAGTTCCACCGGCCGCATGGGACTCTTCAAGGGCCATGCCTACGCCCCGGACCTGGTGCCCGCAGGGGTGGACATCCAGACACTGCTGCCTTGAAGCACCGTGCGTAATTCCCTGATGCTGATCCGGCTGCTGGTTCTTGCCCTGTTGGCGCTGGCACTCGCCAGTTGCGGCGGCGGGGGCGGGGGCGGCACTGCTGCGCCAGCCCCGACACCTTCGGTCCTGTGCACTGCGCCGGACCCCTGTGTACCACTCACCGTGGACAACGGGCCCGCCAGTTTCACCGGTTACAACGTCAACCGCCTCTTCACCTCCGTCACCGTCTGCAAGCGCGGAACCACCCTGTGCCAGACCATTGACCATGTGCTGGTGGACACAGGCTCTACCGGGCTGCGACTGCTGTACTCGGTTGTGAATCCGGCACTGGGTCTGGACTCCGTGACCTCCACCTCCGGCCAGCCCCTGCTCAATTGCGTGCAGTTCGTAGACACCACCCATGCCTTTGGCCGGGTGGCACGCGCCGATGTCGTGCTGGGCCCCAAGTCAGCAGGCGACCTGCCGATACAGATCATTGGCGACCCCGCCTACTCTGCCCTGAGCGCTGTCTGCGCATCCGGCCAGACCCTCACCACGGTGGCGGATCTGGGGGCCAATGGCATTCTGGGTGTGGGGCTGCGCGAGCAGGATTGCGGTCCGTATTGCGTCAGCAATGTGAACAATGGTTATTACTTCAGCTGCCCGTCCGGCATCAGTTGCACAAGCACGACGATCCTTCAACCAACGGCCAGCTTGCTACAACAGGTTGCCAACCCGGTACCCAAATTCAGTGCGGATAACAACGGCGTCGTCATCACCCTGCCCAGCGTGCCCACCACAGGAGCGGCCAGCGTGATCGGCCAGATGCTGTTTGGTATTGGCACGCATACCAGCAACATGCCTAGCGGCACCACACTGTTGCAGACCACGCCGCAAGGTTCTATCAAAACGGCGTTTCAAGGTATCACCATGACCGGGAGTTTCATCGACAGCGGATCAAATGGGCTGTATTTTGGTACTTTAACCATGCCAGTGTGCGGTGGTAAAGCGTCGGGCTTTTATTGCCCCAGCACCCCCACCACGTTTGCAGCGACACTGGTTGGAACCAACGCCATCCCTGTCCCGGAGCAGTTCACAGCGATCAATGCATCTACTCTTTTTGCCACGGGAAATACTGCATTGCCGACACTCACTGGCCCCATGGGAAACAACACCAGTTTTGACTGGGGACTGCCCTTCTTTTACGGCCGGCGCGTGTTTGTTGGCATCGAAGGACGGTCTTCCCCCGTCGGCACCGGACCTTATTACGCGTTCTAGCCTTCAAGCTGCACCACTTTCTGGCCAATCTCCGGCCAGCGGTGGCGGATGTATGTCCAGGAAACCAGCCCCAGGCACATCATCAGCAAGGAGGCCACCGCCAGGGCCAGCGCAGAATGCATGACCAGTGGTGAAATCACGCCAGCCACAATGCCGTTGGTCGACGAACCAATAAACATCTGCAGGCTCGATGCCATGCCGCGGCGCTCGGGATGCAGGTCCAGCACCAGCAGCGTCACCACCGGAACCATCAAAGCCCAACCAAACGAGAAGATGGCCAGAGGGAGCATGGCCCAGCCTACATGCGCCGTGAACAGGGCATTGGCCAGCAGATTGACCAGGCCAATGGCCAGCATGATGACAAAGCCGATGCGAATCTGCCGCTTGGGTGCGATCTTCCCGGCCAGCCGACCGCTGACCAGTGCACCGCCCATGATGCCAACGATGTTGAGAAGAAAGAACCAGAAAAACTGCTGGGGCCGCATGCCCAGAATTTCCCCCAGATACACCGGTGCGCTCAGTACATACAGGAACATGCCGTTAAACGGAATGCCGCTGGCGATCGCCAGCAGAAAAAAACGTGGATCGGAACCCAGTTGCCAATACCCGGCAAGCAGGTGCTTGGGGTGAAAGTGCTGGCGCTGATCCACATGCAGTGTCTCGGGCAACAACCGGAAAATCGCCAGCCATAACATCACGCCCACGCCACTGAGAAACCAGAAAATGGCATGCCATGACGCATGCACCAGCAGCCAGCCGCCCACCATGGGGGCAATGGCCGGTGCGATACCAAAAAAGATGGTCACCTGACTCATCACCTTTTGCGCCTGCGATGGCGCAAACATATCGCGGATGATGGCGCGCGACACCACAATGCCAGCACCGGTCGTGAGCCCCTGCACCGCCCGAAAGAAGATGAGCTGTCCGATGCTTTGCGCCATGGCACAGCCTACCGATGCCAGCGTGAATGCTGCCAGCCCCCACAACACCACCGGCCGGCGACCAAAGCTGTCGGAGATGGCGCCATGAAACAGGCTCATGAAGGCAAAGCCAAACAGGTAAGCCGACAGGGTTTGCTGCAGTTGCACCGGTGTGGCCGACAGGGACTGCGCGATGCCTGCAAACGCCGGCAGATAAGTATCAATCGAAAACGGCCCCAGCATGCCCAGCAGGGCAAGCAAGATGGAAAACGCCCACTGCGGGGCGCGCCACAGCGTTTTGGCGTCCGGGTTCATGCCGACACCCCCAAACGCACAAACAGGCGGTGGCCAAACAGGTTGAGCAACAAACCCGCCATCAGCAATGCGCCTCCGGCAAAGTGCACGGGTTTGAGTGCCTCACCAAAGACCAGCCAGCCGGTGGTCAGGCCCACCAGCGGCACCAGCAAGGTAAAGGGTGCGACGCGGTTCGCCGGATAACGCGAGAGCAAACGCGTCCAGACACCATAGCCAAACAGCGTAGCCACCCAGGCCAGGTAAGCGATGGCTGAAAATGCCTGCCAGTTGAAATGCTGCACAGCGGCCTGCATGGCAGTGGGGCCCTCCAGCCAGGCGGAAAGCAGCAAAAAGGGAATGGGTGGCACCAGACTGGCCCAAACCACAAAGGCCAACTGGTTCATGGGGCCGTAAGCTCCCACAGCGCGGGTCACAATATTGCCGCAGGCCCACATGACAGCAGCCGCAATGGTGAGCAGAAAGCCGGCCAGCGGCATGGACAGGCCATGTGCACTGCCAATCAACACCAAACCCACGGCCGCCAGCAACAGTCCGGCAAGCTGGTTGGCACGCCAGTGCTCCTTGAGCACCAGTGCCGCCAGTAACAGGGTGAAAAACGATTGCGACTGCAGTACCAGTGATGCCAGGCCGGTCGGCATGCCGACATGGATAGCCGAAAACAGCAAAGCAAACTGTCCGACGGAAATCGTCATCCCGTACAGGAGGTAGAGACGCAGTGGCACTTTGGGTGCATGCAAGAACAGCACGGCGGGAAACGCGGCCAGCATGAAGCGCAGCGCTCCCAGCAGCAACGGTGGTACATCAGAAACACCCACCTTGATGACTGCAAAGTTCACACCCCACGCAAAGATCACCACCAGGGCCAATAGCAGGTCAGATCTACGCAGCGGCAGGGAAGATGGAGACGTCAAGAAGGGTTTTCCAGAACAGCGGGCGTGACATCTTACGCGGCAACTTAGACACCCCTACCCAATGTACAGTTTTTGACAGCCAAAGCCTCCTTTACCCGTCACAATGCGGCAAATTAACAAGGAGACAAGGCCATGGCCACCAAGAAACTAATGCTCGACTACATCCAGGAGCATGAAATTGCCCGTGCAAACGAGGTGTATCTGACACAGCCCACGGGCGGAGGCCATTCCGTGGACTACACCTGGGGCCAGACAATGGACCAGGCGCGCCGCATGGCCGCGCACCTGAAGGCACAGGGATTTGAGCCCGGCTTTCGCATCGCGATCCTGTCCAAGAACTGCGCCCACTTCATCATGGCGGAGATTGCCATCTGGCTGGCAGGTGGCACCACAGTGGCCATCTTCCCGACCGAGACCGCCGACACCGTGCGCTATGTGCTGGAGCACAGCGGCGCCAGTCTGCTGTTCGTGGGCAAGCTCGACACCTGGGAGCTGCAGCAAGCTGGGGTGCCCGCTGGCCTGGCCTGCATTGCACTCCCGCTGGCGCCAAAGACCAGTTTTGATACCTGGGACAAGATCATTGCACGCACCCAGCCCCTGACCGGACACATCCAGCGCGCACCGACCGATATCTGCATCCTGATGTACACCTCGGGTTCCACCGGACAGCCCAAGGGCGTGATGCACAGCTTTGAACGCGCGACCGCCGCCTCTGAAGGCATTGTGGGCTGCCTCAAGGACAACGCTGGCGGCAACATCGACATTCGCATCCTGTCCTATCTGCCGCTGGCACACATTTTCGAGCGCGCCTGGGTAGAGTGTGCGTCCTTCGTCTATGAACGCAGCCACATCTACTTTGCGGAAACACTGGAGACGTTCCTGGCCGACCTGAACCGTGCGCGGCCCAATGTATTCATTTCCGTGCCACGTTTATGGCTCAAGTTCCAGCATGGCGTGTTCAGCAAGATGCCACCCAAAAAGCTCAACCGCCTGCTGGGCATCCCGATCATTGGCAAACTGGTGGCGCGCAAGGTGCTCAAGGGACTGGGCCTCGATCAGGTGCTCATGGCCGGCAGTGGCTCGGCCCCTATTCCCGCAGAGTTGGTGGCCTGGTACCGCAAGCTTGGCCTGAACCTGCTGGAAGGCTACGCCATGACCGAAGACTTCGCCTATTCGTTCAGTTCCACCAACACATTCAACGCACCCGGCTGCGTGGGCGTAGCCAACCCGGGCGTACAAATGCGCCTGAGTGACGAGGGTGAAATTCTCATCAAATCGCCAGGACAACTGGTGGGCTACTACAAGCGCCCTGATCTGGACGCCGAAGTGTTCACCCAGGATGGATTCTTCCGCACCGGCGACAAAGGTGAAGTCAATGCCAAAGGCATTCTGAAACTGACCGGCCGGGTCAAGGAACTGTTCAAAACCGCCAAGGGCAAGTATGTGGCGCCCGCCCCGATCGAGAACGAACTCAACTCCCACCCCTTCATTGAAATGAGCATGGTCTCAGGTGTGGGCCAGCCGTCCGCCTATGCCATGGTGGTGCTGGGTGAAGACATTCGCCCCAAGCAACGTGACCCGGCCTTCCGCGCCGAAGTGGAGAAAGAACTCGGCGACCTGCTCCAGCGACTCAACAGCCGGCTGGCGGACTATGAGCAACTGCGCATGCTGGTGATTGCACCCGAGCCCTGGTCCATCGAGAACGGCTGCCTGACCCCGACCATGAAGATCAAGCGCGCCAAGATCGAGAACGTGGCCGAAGCGCAACTCGAAGCCTGGTACAACACCAAGGGCGCCGTCATCTGGGCCTGAGCCCCCACGCACCCACCGGGCCATGCACGGCCCACCAAACCGCCCCAGCCTGCAAAGGTTCGGGCGGTTTTTTATTTACCCGAAGAATGCTACTATATTAATAGCAGTCTACGCAGCATTTACGCGGGCAAGAAACCGTTTATTCATCAGGAATACGGGCAAGAGCACGACCCCACATGCCCCCGAAAGCAACCAGGGGAGCGGTCCCAGCACGGCAAAGCCAAAGGCCTGCGCCAGCGGCGCCCACAGGGTCACGAGCAAGAGCGCGGCCAGCGTCCCGCCCAACACCACCATGCTGACGCCGGGCAAGCCCCGCAACAAAGGCTGGCGCCAATGGTCGGCCCGGCTGGGCAGAATCAGCACGCCATTGGCCACCACCAGGCACACGAAGGCCGCCGTGGCCGCCGCCGCAGGCGCCCAGCCCTGCGCCAACGCCAGTGCGTACAAGGCCATGACGCCCGCAGTGATGCAACTGCCCTGCAGCACACTGAGCAGCATGTGGCGGCGCGACAGCAGCGGCTCCTGCGCCCGGCGCGGAGGACGCTGCATGAGCCCGGCCCCACCCGCCTCCGCCTCGAACACCAGGGTGCCGGTGGGGTCGATGACCAACTCAAGAAAGGCGATGTGC
>JAGWUS010000002.1 GCA_028868305.1 Burkholderiales bacterium
TGGGTTTTCTCGAAAACCGACACCGAAAGAATCTGTAGCAATGTGTAGAGCGAGGCATCCAATTGCAGGTCCTTCTTGACGATGGCGATGAGCACGTAAGTGGACACGGCGCACCAGATTTGCGTCTTCACAGCGTTCTCGCTCGTTCCCAGAAAGCGCTTGATGCGCAGGTGCTGCTTGATCCACTTGAAGAACAACTCCACCTGCCAGCGATTCTTGTACAAGGCTGCAATGGTCAGCGGCGGCAGGGCTGTGTTGTTGGTCAGAAATACCAGCGTCTTGCCCGACTCGGGGTCTTTGAAGCGGATGCGGCGCAAGAGTTCGGGGTAGTCCTTGGAGATGTAAAAGCCGTTGAGCGCAATGCTCTGATCGCAGATCACCCCGGTATCCCGATCGGTTGGCGCCGAATACACCCTGCGTGCATCCATACCCCGCTTGGCGCGGGTGACAAAGAAGGCCCCGGCCTGATGCATCTTGTACAACCGGGCGAAATCCAGGTATCCACGATCCATCACGTAGAAAGCACCTGCCTCGACCGGAAGGATGTCCAATACATTGACCTCGTGCATCTTGCCGTCGCTGATGTGAACGAAAGCAGGAATGGAGCCGCGCAGGTCCAGCAGCGTATGCATCTTCACCGCCGCCTTGGTTGTGCGAAACGGCGCCCAATCGAACAGGCTCAGACACAGGTCGATAGTGGTTGCGTCCAGCGCGTAGACGGTAGCATCCAGGTCGATGTTCAACGCGTCTTGGGCATAGAGACTTCTGGCACGCTGAATCAAGCGCATCGCCAGCGCGTGATAGATGCGCCAATCGCGAAGGTTCAGCGCATCGGACAGCGTAGAACGCGCTGGCACGCCCTTCATCCCCATGTGAAACAGCTTGGCCCGGTTGGCAGTCAGACAAACTTCGATGTCGCGCAGGGACTCGCGCCAGGTCAGTTGCGCAAAGGCCATTACGCGAAACAAATCGGCGCAACTCAAGGTGCGCACACCGCAATCCCCACCATGGCGATCGATGATTCGACCGAACGTCTTCCATGGCACGTACTCCATGACCTGCGCAAACAGTGTCTTGCCCACGTTCATGCGTCACCCCAGGCTGTTCAAACCCGAGAGCATCGCAAATGTGCAAATTGAAATTCAAATCGTGGACACCCATGAATCGCTTGAAACCCGCGTCGTCATTGGCTTGCAAGCCTTTGGCCATCATTTAAACCGGACACTACTGATGCAACCACAAATTTGAATTCCGGCTGGGCATACGGACACACTTACGGCATGGGAAATTCGAATGGCGGTGTAAATATACTTGGCACTAACGGACTTCAAAATTTTAGGCTGCTCGGTCTGGAAGTCTTCACAATCTCGCCTTACCAGGCGGTTTCTGCCGTGCCTGAACCCGAAACCTACGCCATGATGCTTGCGGGTTTGGGCTTGGTTGGCACCATCGTCCGCCGTCGCAAGGCCCAGCAAGCTTGATAGCGCTTTCTGAAGTGATGCGACACGGGGGCCTTGGCCCCCGTTGATTTTTTTGGGTCCGCTATTCCAGCGGACAATCCCCCCATGAAAACCATTCGTCTTCGCGCGGGCAAAGAGCGCTCGCTGCTTCGCCGCCACCCCTGGATTTTTGAATCGGCCATCGCCAAAGGCGGTGGTGACAGTGGCGAGACGGTGCGGGTGGAGTCGGCCGAGGGGCAGTTTCTGGGCTGGGCGGCGTTCAGTCCCAACTCCAAAATCCGTGCCCGGGTCTGGAGCTTTGATGAAAAGCAGCGCATTGACGCTAGCTTTTTTATAGCTGCTTGTGCAAATTCTGTGGGGGCTAGAGGCCGATTTGATATAAAAAGTGACGGCATGCGCCTGGTGCACGGTGAGTCCGACGGTCTGCCGGGGCTGATCGTGGACCGCTATGGTGACACCTTGGTGGCCCAGTTCACTTCGGCCGGGGTCGACAAGTGGAAAGACGTGATTGCCGATGCCCTGCTGGCCGCGACCGGCCTGACCCGGCTGTATGAGCGCTCCGACGCGAGCAGCCGCACCCTGGAGGGCTTGCCCGAGGCTACTGGCTGGTTACGCGGGGAGGGTGCAACGGACCTGATCCTGCAGGAACACGACTGGAAACTGGCCCTGAGCATTGCCGAAGGCCACAAGACCGGCTTTTACCTGGACCAGCGCGACAGCCGCAAGAGGTTTGCCGAGACCACGCGCCGGCTGAACTTCCAGCGCGTGCTCAACTGCTATTGCTACACCGGGGGCTTCACCGTCGCTGCCCTGTCGGGCGGTGCGGCGCATGTCACCTCCATCGATTCCAGTGGCCCGGCGATCGAAAAAGCGGCGGCCAACGTGGCGCTCAACGGCTTTGACGCCAGCCGGGCGGACTTTATGGATGCCGATGTGAATGCCTCGCTGCGCAAGTTTGCGCAGGAAGGTCGCACCTTTGACGCCATCATTCTCGACCCGCCCAAGTTTGCGCCCACTGTGGCCCACGCCGAGCGGGCGGCCCGCGCCTACAAGGACATCAACCGCTTGGCCTTCAAGCTGCTGGAGCCGGGGGGCGTGCTGTTCACCTACAGCTGCTCAGGCGGTATCAGCGCCGACCTGTTCCACAAAATCGTGGCCTCTGCGGGGTGCGATGCCGGGGTGGATGGCTACATCACCGAGCGCATGGGTGGCGCGCCGGACCACCCGATGACCGTCAACTTCCCTGAAGGCGAATACCTCAAGGGCCTGGTCGTCATGCGGAAAGAATAGAACGCTACACTCCACGCTGCTGATTTTTTGGGTTCCCACATGTCTTTGATTCCTGCCACCATCCTGACCGGCTTTCTGGGTTCCGGCAAAACAACGCTTCTGAAGCGCGTGCTGGCAGAGGCCCACGGTCAAAAAATTGCCGTCATCGAGAACGAATTTGGCGAAGAAAACATCGACAGCGACATTCTGGTAAGCGACACCAACGAGCAGATCATCCAGATGAGCAACGGCTGCATCTGCTGCACCATCCGCGAAGACTTGCGCGCCACGCTGCGCGATCTGGCCGAGAAAAAGCGCAAGGGCGAACTGGTGTTTGACCGCGTGGTGATTGAGACCACCGGTGTGGCCGACCCCGGCCCGGTGGCGCAAACCTTCTTTATGGACGACGAGATTGCCGAGAGCTACCTGCTGGACTCGATCCTGACGCTGGTGGACGCCAAGCACGCCGCCCAGCAGCTCAACGATCGCCAGGAGGCGCGCCGCCAGGTGGGCTTTGCCGACCAGATTTTCATCAGCAAGTCCGACCTGGTGTCCCAGGACGAGCTGGATGCGCTGATGCACCGCCTCAAGCACATGAACCCGCGTGCTCCGCAAAAAGCCGTGCATTTTGGCGAGGTATCGCTGGCCGAGGTGTTTGACCTGCGCGGTTTCAACCTGAATGCCAAGCTCGATATTGATCCCGACTTCCTCAAGGAAGACGACCACGACCATGGACACGACCACCATGACCATGAACACGGCCAGCACTGCACCCATCCGTCGCACGCCCATGAGGGTGAACACGGCCATGGCCACCACCATCACCAGGACGACGATGTTAAAAGCTTTGTCTTCAAGTCCGAGCGGGCGTTCGACCCGGCCAAGCTGGAAGACTTTCTGGGTGCCATCGTCAATATCTATGGCCCCCGCATGCTGCGCTACAAGGGCGTGTTGTTCATGAAGGGCACCGAGCGCAAGGTGATCTTTCAGGGCGTGCACCAGTTGATGGGCAGCGACCTGGGGCCCGCATGGGCCGACGGCGAACAGCGCATTAGCAAAATGGTGTTTATTGGCATTGACCTGCCAAAAGACATTCTTTTGCAAGGTCTGGAGCAGTCGCTGGTGTAAATGGGCAATGCACACCCTGTACTGGGTGCCAGGCAGCGCTTTTTTCGGACCCCATAACCAAGGGCAGGGAGCCTCATGATTGTCTCGATTTTGCAACTGATGGGTTTCCCCATGGGGAAACCTGTACACTCGCGCGCCGGAGAAACCCCGTCGGAGCGGCCCTTAAAAGCCAAGAGTGGGGACCACGGCACGAAAGACCACGCGCAGGCAAGTCCTGCCAGGAGACAAGAAGTGAAAGCCAAACCCGGGAAATCCACACCAAGCAAACCCGCTGCCAAGGCACCCGTCAAGGCGGCTGCCAAGAAAGCAACGAAACCCGTGGTCAAGGCGTCAGCCAAGCCGGTGACCAAAGCTGCGGTAAAACCGGCTCCCAAGAAAGCTGCCGCCAAACCTGTGGTCAAGGCCGTTGCAAAGGTCGCCCCTCCCAAGGCAAAACCGAAAACACCTGCCAAGGCAATCCCGCCAGCGATGGCCAAGCCAGCGGCCAAAGCTGCCGCCAAACCAGTTACTAAGGCGCCCGTCAAGGCCGCTGCCCCTGTTAAACCCGTAGTCAAGTCTGTGGCCAAACTGGCTCCTGTCGTCTCTGCATCCAAAGAAAAAGTACCAGCACCCATGCCACAAACTGTGCCCAAAGCCGCCCCCGCCCCTGTGGCGCCCGCGGTAGCGGCCGTTCCCCAAAAAGCCGGGCGCCCATCCTCGCGCCTGGCCCAGCTGACCGTCCCCTCCATGGCGCAATCTGTTGCGTCCACGGCGGCCAAAGCCAGCTACAGCCCCTCGATCCCTTCTCCTGTGATTGTTCCTGCCTTGCCTTCCTCGATCAAAAAAGACCCCAAATTGGCCAACAACTGGAAAACAAAGCCAGTTGCTGAGCTGACCGATGCGGAATTGATGGCCATGCCTGACTCCGAGTACATGAACGATGTGCAGATGGCGGCATTTCGTCTCAAACTCTCCAAACTCAAGCAGGATATTTTGGCCAGCGCGGGCGAAACCACCGAGCACCTGCGTGAAGATACCTCGGTGGTGCCGGACCCCGCCGACCGTGCCACCATTGAAGAAGAGCATGCTCTGGAGTTGCGCACCCGTGACCGTGAGCGCAAGTTGCTCAAGAAGATTGAGCAGTCCATTGTCCGCATTGATGCCGGTGACTACGGCTACTGCGATGAAACCGGTGAACCCATCGGCGTAGGTCGTCTCTTGGCGCGCCCCACGGCGACACTGTCGCTGGAAGCGCAGCAGCGCCGTGAGCTCAAGCAGAAGATGTTTGGGGATTAATTCGCCGCCAAAGTTGTACTCCTGCGATAAACTGCTCTCATGGCCACTAAAGACGATCGCCCCGGTTTGCTATCGAAGGTCGCCAAGTTCGTCCGCAATCCGACCAAGGACTGGTCGGAACTGGACAATCCGGATCAGCCGCAGGAAAGTGGTTATGACAAGCAGGCCCTCAAGGCCATGATTGAGCGCAAACGGCAAAACGACTTTGTCCGCAAGCGAGAATTTGACCAGTTGCGCAAGCTGCGCAACCGCGATCCAGTGGCCATGGCCAATATGGCTCGGCCGTCTTTCTTCCAGTCCAGCGTTGCGACAGACCCCGATGGGCGTGCCGTGACCCTGAAGAAGATTGACGAAATTGAAGCCCAGATGTCCAAGCAATGGTGGAAGGGCAAGCAGGAAGGGACAACACGCAATACGGATCTTGCCGTTGCGCGGGACTCCCGCCTCTTGGGGGACAGCCAGGGGCACAGTTCAAGCCAGTACCCTACCCAGGCGCCAGCCCATTCGCCGCATCATTTCGCACCGACGGAAGCCGTGGGCTTGCGGGCTACGCCGGACTCCAACTCTGGCGAACTGCACTCCACCCAGATGCCGACGGAGCTTGCATCGTTGCGGGCAGCGGCGCCGCAGGGCTATGCAGTGGCACCCTCCTCGGCAGAGGATCAGAGTTTCTCGACGTCCGAGCTGTTTGCGATCGAAGTGGATGACATGACCACCGACCCCGAACTAGAAGAGGCTGCAATCCGCTTTGCCAATGGGGATGACGCAGGGGCAGAAAAAGGCCTGCTGGTGGCCCTGCGCGGCGAGGCTGTGCAACCCGAGATCGCGCTGTCCTGGGCGGCAGCACTGCTGGATTTGTACCGTGCCACGGGTAACCGCACCCAGTTCGAAAGTGCGGTGCAGGAATTCCGTGTCCGTTTTGGACCGGTGGCGCCTTCCTGGGCCACCGTGCCCGGGCCGTCGGTGCGCACTGTAAAGACGCTTGCAGGCGGCGGGGGGCGTGACGTCCTGATCTGGGATAGTCCAGCAGTTCTGGATCTGCATGCCATGGAGGCCTTGCGCACGGCACTGTCGTCCAGCCCGACACCCTGGTACGTGGGATGGGGGCGCCTGGAGAGCGTCACGGCAGATGCTGTTCCGCTGCTGAATGCATTGTTTGAGAGCCTGTGCGGAGAGTCGGTGGCCTTGCGTTTTTCGGGGGCTGACAGGCTGGTGCAGCGTCTGCGTGCCATGACACCGTCTGGTGATCGGGCGGTAGATAGAGGCTGGTGGCAGGTGCGTCTGAACGCACTGCGTTCCATGCATCTCATTGACGAGTTTGAACTGGCGGCGCTTGATTTCTGTGTGACTTTTGAAGTTGCGCCACCGGCATGGGTCGAGGCGCGGTGCCAGTACGAATCTACAGATTCCGGAGCTGCTTCCAGTGCCGATGCGGGTGCCGCTGGCGGGCCTGAGCTTCGCGGCGAGATTCTGGGAGATGCCACGCAACTGTTGGCCGAGTTGGGCTCTGACGCCCAGACGGGCGCAACGCTGGAGGTGTCCTGTCGCAATCTGGTACGTGTGGACTTTTCTGCAGCGGGCAGTATTCTCAACTGGGTTACCCAGCGCCAGGCAGACGGTGCCAACGTCCAGTTTCGGGATGTTCATCGCTTGGTTGCGGCGTTCTTCAATGTGATCGGCATCAACGAGTACGCGCGGGTCATTCCCCGGACCATTTGACGGCACGCCGTTTTTCGGCGTCTTCGCCCATTGCAATCCGGGCAAATGCCCGAATCTGAGTCTTCATGGAACAATTTCACGGCACCACCATCATCAGCGTACGTCGCAAGACGCCCCAAGGGATGCAAGTCGCTATTGGCGGCGACGGTCAGGTCACTCTGGGTAATATTGTGGTGAAAGGCACAGCACGCAAGGTGCGTAAGCTCTACCACGGCAAGGTACTGGCGGGTTTTGCAGGGGCCACGGCCGATGCATTCACCCTGTTTGAGCGTTTCGAAGCCAAGCTGGAAAAACACCAGGGCCATTTGGTGCGCGCTGCCATTGAGCTCACCAAAGACTGGCGCACAGACCGCGTGTTGCGCCGCCTGGAAGCCATGCTGGCGGTGGCAGACAAAGACGCTTCGCTCATTATCACGGGCAATGGTGATGTACTTGAGCCTGAGAACGGCATTGTGACCATCGGCTCCGGCGGCGCCTACGCCCAGGCGGCTGCAATTGCCTTGCTGAATAACACCGAGTTGGGCGCAACCGACATTGTCAAACGCTCACTCGAAATTGCTGGCGAACTCTGCATCTACACCAATATGCAGCACACCATCGAAACACTGGACTGATAACCGACATGACTCCGCAGGATATCGTTACCGAACTGGATCGCCACATCGTGGGGCAGGCCCAGGCCAAGCGGGCCGTGGCCATCGCATTGCGTAACCGCTGGCGCAGGCAGCAGGTGGAAGCAGGTTTGCGTGCAGAGATCACGCCCAAGAACATTTTGATGATTGGCCCCACCGGGGTGGGCAAGACAGAAATTGCACGTCGCCTGGCGCGCCTTGCGGATGCGCCGTTCATCAAGGTTGAAGCCACCAAGTTCACGGAAGTCGGGTACGTTGGCAAGGATGTGGATTCCATCATCCGCGACTTGGCGGAAATTGCCGTCAAACAGACCCGCGAAGCAGAGAAGATCAAAGTGCGCGCGCGTGCCGAGGATGCGTCAGAAGACCGCATTCTGGACATCCTGATTCCTTCTCCCCGGGCAGAGTTCGGAATGACATCCGGAACAGAGACACCCGAGAGCACAGCGCGCCAGACTTTCCGCAAGAAACTGCGCGAGGGGCAACTCGCGGATCGTGAGATCGAAATTGAGGTGGCGGCACCCGCGCCGCACATGGAGGTGATGGGGCCTGCCGGTATGGAGGAAATGACCGAGCAGTTGCGCGGCATGTTTGGCCAACTGGGCCAAGGGCGCAAACAGACCCGCAAGCTCAGAATCAGCGAAGCACAGAAGCTGCTCGCCGATGAAGAGGCGGCCAAGCTCGTCAATGAGGACGATATCAAGACGCAGGCGCTACAGATGCTGGAGCAAAACGGCATCGTGTTCATTGATGAGATTGACAAGGTCACATCACGCAGCGAGGGCAGTGGTGCTGAGGTGTCGCGCCAGGGCGTGCAGCGTGATCTGCTGCCGCTGGTCGAGGGGACTACGGTGACCACCAAGTACGGCATGGTCAAAACGGATCACATTCTGTTTGTCGCCTCCGGCGCATTCCATCTGAGCAAGCCTAGCGACCTCATTCCGGAGTTGCAGGGGCGTTTTCCGATTCGCGTCGAGTTGCAATCGCTCTCGGTGAAGGATTTCGAGGCCATCCTGACGCAAACGCATGCGTCGCTGATGAAGCAATACCAAGCCCTGCTGGCCACAGAAAATGTGGCGCTGGAGTTTACAGCGGAGGGGATTACCCGCCTGGCGCAGATTGCGTTCGACGTCAATGAACGCACCGAAAACATTGGCGCACGCCGCCTGGCCACAGTGATGGAGCGTTTGCTGGACGATGTGAGCTTTAACGCTGCGTCCATGGCAGGGCAATCCGTGGTGATCGACGGCCCTTATGTGGACGTCCGCTTGGCCGAACTCAGCCAAAACGAGGATCTGTCCCGTTACATCTTGTAAACGGCAGCGAGCATCGGGCTTCAAGCATCACTTTCACAAGGGGCGCTAAGTCCTTCATTTAGAACGATTTTTGGGTTCAGGTTGCCTTTGAAATCGTTTCTAAGTCCTTGATTTCATTGGAAAAAATTCTCGCAAGCCCTCTTGCAAGCAGTGCATTTGCTGATACAGTGCAAAAAAGTGCAATTAAGTGGTGAAAAGTGCCTCTGAATTGCCAATTCATGCTGTTGCGCAACAAAAGGGTGTTCTGCCGTGTTTCAAGGGGCTTCGTCTCTCAGTCTGGATGCAAAAGGTCGGCTTTCTGTGCCGACCCGGCACCGTGACGTCTTGAGCGCAACGGCCAGCGGGCAGTTGACCATCACCAAGCATCCGCATGGCTGTCTGATGGTGTTTCCCCGTCCCGAATGGGAAAAATTTCGGGAACGCATTGCCGCCTTGCCCATGTCGGCCCAGTGGTGGAAGCGCATCTTCCTGGGCAACGCCATGGACGTGGAGATGGATGGCACTGGCCGGGTGCTGGTGTCACCCGAGTTGCGTGCTGCTGCGGGTATTTCCAAAGACACGATGCTGCTGGGCATGGGCAACCATTTCGAGTTGTGGGACAAGGCGACCTACGACGCCCAAGAAGCGAAGGCCATGCAGGGCGACATGCCCGATGTCTTCAAGGACTTTTCGTTTTAGGCGACTACGGTGGAAACGACATGGAACCATGCCACCGTATTGTTGAACGAAGCGGTAGATGCATTGTTCAAGGACGGGGCCAACGACTTTGCCGGTGCAGCCGATGGCACCTACGTGGATGCTACTTTTGGACGTGGCGGTCATTCCCGCCTGATTCTGTCGCACTTGTCCCCCCGGGGGCGATTGATTGCCTTCGACAAAGACCCCCAAGCAGTTGCCGAATCGGCTGCCATAGCCGATCCCCGTTTCTCCATTCGTCACGAAGGTTTTGTGCATCTGGGCGAACTCCCGGTGCAGAGTGTCACGGGTCTGTTGATGGATCTGGGTGTGAGTTCACCCCAGATCGACAACCCAGCACGGGGGTTCAGTTTTCGTTTCGAAGGTCCGCTGGACATGCGGATGGATACCACACGAGGCGAGAGCGTCGCGCAATGGCTGGCAACAGCAGAAGTCAATCAAATCACGGAGGTGATACGTGAATATGGTGAAGAACGGTTTGCTGGGGCAATTGCAAAGGCGATTGTTGCTCGCCGACAGGAACGGGGCCCAATTTCAACCACCACCGAGTTGGCCCAACTCGTGGCTGACACGGTCAAAACCCGCGAGCCGGGCAAGGACCCTGCAACGCGCACATTTCAGGCTTTTCGGATTTTCATCAACGCCGAGCTTGAAGAACTGCAACAGGCGCTAGAAGCGAGTCTTGACGTGTTGCAGTCCGGAGGTCGTCTTGCAGTGATCAGCTTTCATTCCCTGGAAGACCGGATCGTCAAGCAATTCATCGCGAAGCATTCGCGCGATGCATACGACCGCCGCGCACCGTTTGCAGCACCCAAGGTCATGAAGCTGAAATCTCTGGGGCGCATCAAGCCCAGTGATGAAGAGGTGCGCGGCAACCCCCGTTCGCGCAGCGCCATCATGCGCGTGGCCATCAGGACAGCGGCATGATCCGGCTGAATCTGGTACTGCTCGTCGCCGTAATGGCAAGCGCCGTGTATCTGGTCGGCGTGCAGTACGAGTCGCGCCGCGTGTTCACCGAGCTCGATAAGGCGCGCTCAGAGGCTCGTCGTCTGGAGATGGAGTATGAACGTCTGCAGGTGGAAAAGCGTGGCCAGGCGACCCCTGCCAGGGTGGAAAAACTAGCGCGCGAAAAGTTGCAGATGCGCCAAGCTACTCCGGCCATCACTACTTACGTGACCTATTCGACACCCACTGCGGGTGATGCCACGCCGGGGGGTAAGCCGTGAGCCGCAGCATTCAGTACACCTCCAGTCCGCTACTGGCCAGTCGTACGCCGGTATGGCGCAGCAAGTTTGTTGTCGGGGCCATTGCGCTGGCGTTTCTGGGATTGGCCGCGCGTGCCGCTTACATCCAGGTCGTGGCCAAAGATTTCTTTCAGCGCCAAGGCGTAGTGCGTTTCGAGCGCACTCTGGATCTGCCGGCCAACCGCGGCCGCATCCTGGACCGCAATGGCCTAATTCTGGCCTCCAGTGTTCCTGCGCCCAGCATCTGGGCCATCCCTGAGGACGTGAGTCTGGACAAGCAGCAGACACAGCGTCTGGCCAAGCTGTTGGACATGTCTGCAGCGGATCTGTCAAAGAAGCTTGCAGACGAGGACAAAACATTTGTCTGGATCAAGCGCCAGGTCGATGCCGGCGTAGCCAAGCAGATTGCGGAGATGAATCTCAAGGGGATTTACCAGCGCAAGGAATACAAGCGTGAGTATCCTGAAGGTGAGGCTGCGGTGCACGTGGTCGGCTTCACCAATGTGGAAGACAAGGGCCAAGAAGGCGTTGAGCTCACGTTCAATAAAGAACTGGCGGGTAAAAACGGTTCACGCCGTGTCATCAAGGACCGTCTGGGGCGTGTGGTGGAGGATGTGGGCGACCAGATTCCCCCGGTGGAGGGGCGCGATCTTCAACTGAGCATAGATAGCAAGGTGCAGTTTTTTGCTTACCAGAAACTGCGCGACGCCGTTGTCGAGAATAAGGCTCAGGCGGGGAGCGTTGTGGTGCTGGATGTTCTGACCGGTGAGGTGCTGGCATTGGCCAATTACCCCAGCTATTCCCCTGCCAAACGTACGAACCTCACCGGTGCGCAACTGCGCAATCGCGCGTTGACCGATACGTTTGAGCCCGGCTCCACTGTGAAGCCTTTTGTCATTGCCCTTGCGCTGGAAAAAGGCCTGGTTAAACCCGAGACCGTGATCCAGACGGCGCCCGGCAGGATCACCATTTCCGGCTCCACCATTACCGACGCGCATCCACACGGTGCACTGACGGTCAATGAAGTGATCCAAAAGTCCAGCAATGTAGGCACTGTCAAGATGGCCATGCAGATGCAGCCCCACGAAATGTGGGAAATGTACAGCCAGGTCGGCCTGGGGCAAAAGCCGCAGGTGCCCTTCCCTGGCGTGGTGAGCGGTCGTTTGCGTGCTTACAAGACCTGGCGCCCGATCGAGCAGGCCACCATGAGTTACGGCTACGGTCTGTCCGCCAGCCTGTTTCAACTGGCGCACGCCTACAGCGTGTTTGCACGCGATGGAGAATTGGTCCCTGTGACCCTGCTTAAGGGTGGCGACAAAGTCAGCGGCGTACGGGTCATAGAAGCACGCCATGCGCATGATGTGCTCAACATGCTGCACATGGTGACCGGCAGCGGCGGCACTGCACCCAAGGCGCAAACCATGGGCTACTCCGTGGGTGGCAAGACCGGAACAGCCTACAAGCAGGAGGGGAAGGGTTACGCTGAAAAAAAATACCGCGGATTTTTTGTCGGCATCGCACCCATTGACAATCCCCGCATCATTGTGGCGGTCATGATTGATGAGCCCACCAACGGCAAGTATTTCGGCGGCGATGTTGCTGCTCCGGTGTTCGCTGACACAGTGCAGCAAACGCTGCGCATGATGGGTGTTCAACCCGACATGGCGGTGCGCCCGCAGATTGTTGCCAAGGCCGTGGAGGAAAGCTTCTGATGCGCAAGCTTCACTCCCCATCTGAAGCAGCACAGTGGCTTCGCTCCCACGTCAAGGGCGGGTTGACCGCCGACAGCCGCAAGGTGCACGCCGGTGACGGGTTCATTGCCTGGCCAGGTGCTGCGGTAGATGCGCGTCGATTTGCGAAGGCCGCCCTGCAACAGGGTGCAACTGCATGCCTGATGGAAGAAGAGGGCGCTGCCGGATTTGAATTGTCGGGCGAAGCCTATGCCTGCTACGCCGGCTTGAAAGCCGATACCGGCCCCGTTGCTGCAGAATTCTTTGGGCAGCCGTCGCATGCCTTGTCGGTGGTGGCAGTGACAGGGACCAACGGCAAGACCTCGACGGCGTGGTGGCTGGCTCAGGCGCTTTCAAGTTTGCCAGCGCAGTGGGTTCTGCCGTGCGGGGTTATCGGCACGCTCGGCGTGGGCTGCCCACCGGATGTGGTGTCAACTGGTCTGACCACTCCGGACCCGGTTCTGCTGCAGCAGACCTTGCGCCAATTTGTGGACGCCGGTCTGAAAGCATGCGCCATCGAAGCATCCTCTATCGGCGTGATGGAGAACCGGCTCGATGGCACGCACATTCGCGTGGCAGTGTTTACCAATTTCACCCAGGACCATCTGGATTACCACGGCACCATGGATGCCTACTGGGAAGCCAAGCGTCGCGTATTCCAGTGGACTGGCTTGCGCAGTGCGGTGGTCAATGTGGATGATGCGCAGGGGGCCATGTTGGCAGAGCAATTGGGCGGGTTGCCACTGGACGTGTGGACCGTCTCTTGCCGACAGGCGGCGAGACTTCAGGCACGCAACATCCAGCACGAGGTACAGGGTCTGCGTTTTGATGTTGTCGAAGGGAGTGAGTCGCTCACTTTGCGCAGCCACATGATCGGCAGCTACAACGTTTCCAACCTGCTGGGCATCCTCGGGGCCATGCGCAGCCTGGATGTGCCACTTGCGCAGGCAGTTCAGGCCTGCAGCCAGTTGCAACCGGTTCCCGGTCGCATGGAATGTGTGGGCGGGCAAAACCAGCCCCTGGTGGCGGTGGACTATGCGCACACCCCCGATGCGCTGGAGCAGGCTTTGCTGGCGCTGCGGCCACTGACTGCGCAGCGCCAGGGCGCACTTTGGTGTGTGTTTGGCTGTGGGGGTGATCGCGATGCTTCCAAACGTCCGATGATGGGTGCCATTGCGGCCCGGTATGCGGACCATGTCGTGGTGACCAGTGACAACCCGCGCAGTGAACGGCCGGAATCGATCGTTGCGCAGATTCTGCTGGGCATGCCAAAATCCAATGCCGTCGCCGTACAGGTGGACCGCGCGCAAGCCATCGCCGAGGCGGTGTCGGGTGCCGCTGTGCAGGATGTGATTTTGCTGGCGGGCAAGGGCCATGAAGCAGTGCAGGAGATTGCCGGCAGCAAGCTCGCATTCTCGGATCGCAGCCACGCAGAGCTGGCATTGGGCGCTCGCGCTGGCCAGGTGGGAGCGCAGGCATGAGCACGATGATGACCTTGCAACAAGCCACCCAGTGGATGGCGGGTGCCCGCCTGGTGGGAGATGGCGCTCTGAGGGTGCTGCGTATTCATACCGACACGCGGTCTGTTGAACCCGGCGACTTGTTTGTGGCGCTGAAGGGCGAACGCTACGACGCCAATGCATTCCTGTCAGAAGCACAAGTGCGCGGTGCTGTCGCGGTGGTGTGCCATGCAGGACTGGGTACCAGCCATCTGCCTGCGGGGCTGCCCCGCATCGAAGTGCAGGACACCAAAGCCGCTCTGCAGGCATTGGCCACTGCCTGGCGCACGCAGTTCGATCTGCCGGTGATCGCCGTGACAGGTAGCAATGGCAAGACTACGGTGACCCAGATGCTGGCGTCCATTCTGGATGCCCAGTGCCCGGACGACACATTCCTGGCTACCCGCGGCAATCTCAATAACGACATCGGCGTGCCGTTGACCCTGCTGCGCCTGCGTGCCTCGCACCGCATGGCGGTGGTGGAACTGGGCATGAACCACCCTGGTGAAATTGCCGTGCTGGCTGGCATGGCCCAGCCCACGGTCGCGCTGGTGAACAATGCCCAGCGTGAACACCTGGAATTCATGCAGACGGTCCGCGCGGTGGCGGCAGAAAACGGATCTGTCATTGCGGCCCTTGGGGCGCACGGGGTTGCGGTCATTCCTGAAGATGACGAGTTCACTGCCTTGTGGCAAGACCTGGCATCTCCCCGACGGGTGGTTCGGTTCGCGCTCGATGCACATGCGGCTGATGATGTGCTGACCTGTGCCCAGGCGCAGTGGTCCCATGGTGGATGGCGGGTGCTTGCCCAGGGCCTGGGTGTCACACTGAATTACCGCCTCGGCATTGCAGGCCGGTACAACGTCAAGAACTCACTGGCAGCAGCAGCCTGCGCACTCGCGGCTGGCGCCACACCGCAAGCGGTTGAGCTGGGCCTGCAGAATTTTGTGCCTGTAAAAGGACGCTCCCGTGCCATGGAAATCGCCGTGCAGGGGAGTCAGCGCACCGTGATTGATGACACCTATAACGCCAACCCCGACTCCGTTCGTGCTGCCATTGATGTGCTGGCGGACCTGCCCGGTCCGCGCATGCTGGTGCTTGGCGACATGGGCGAAGTGGGGCACGAAGGACCTGCCTTCCATGCGGAGGCGGGGCGCTATGCGCATGCCAGGGGCATTGAACAGTTGTTGGCCATGGGTGAGTTGACCTGCTCCACAACCGACGTATTTCCTGGCGCGCACCACTTTGATTCTGTTGAAGACCTCAATGCAGCCGTGCTCGCCGGCATGCCCCATGTGGGGAGTGTGCTGGTGAAAGGCTCTCGTTTCATGCGCATGGAACGGGTTGTGGAGTCGGTCGTGGCGCATTTTTCGAACGGAGAACACTGATGCTGCTGAGCTTCACCCAATGGCTACATACTCTGTTACCCGAGTTCGGATTTTTCCGGGTGTTCCAGTACCTGACTTTTCGCGCAGTGATGGCCGCCCTGACAGCGCTCCTGATCGGCCTGGCTGCCGGTCCTGCTGTCATCCGCCGCCTGCGCGAACTCAAGATTGGCCAGCCTATCCGTGGCTACGGCATGGAGTCGCACCTGAGCAAGAGCGGGACGCCCACCATGGGCGGTGTGCTAATTCTGCTGAGCATTGCCACCTCCACCCTGTTGTGGGCAGACTGGAGCAACCGGTTCGTCTGGATTGTGCTACTGGTGACGCTGGGGTTCGGTGCGATAGGCTGGGCAGACGACTGGCGCAAGGTGGTGCACAAAGACCCGGAAGGCATGCGTTCACGCGAGAAGTATTTCTGGCAATCGGTCATCGGCCTGTTGGCGGCGCTGTATCTGGTGTTCAGCATTTCCGAGAGTTCCAACCTGCGGGTGGTCGAGTTGTTCTTTAACTGGGTGCGCTCCGGCTTCGATGTGAACCTACCTCCGAAAGCAGGTTTGCAATTGCCTTTCTTCAAGGAGATCAGCTACCCGCTGGGTGTTCTGGGCTTCGTGGTACTGACCTATCTGGTCATCGTGGGCTCCAGCAATGCGGTCAACCTGACCGATGGACTGGATGGGCTGGCCATCATGCCGGTGGTGATGGTGGGCTCGGCGCTTGGCGTGTTTGCCTATGTGACCGGTAGCTCGGTGTTTTCCAAATACCTGTTCTTCCCTTACATTCCCGGTTCCGGCGAGTTGCTGATTTTCTGCTCCGCCATGGCGGGCGCAGGGCTCGCATTTTTGTGGTTCAACACACATCCCGCGCAGGTTTTCATGGGGGACGTCGGCGCTCTGGCATTGGGTGGTGCACTGGGCACCATTGCCGTGATCGTTCGCCAGGAAATTGTGCTGGCCATCATGGGCGGCATCTTTGTTGCCGAGGCCTTATCGGTCATGCTGCAGGTGACCTACTTCAAGTACACCAAGAAGAAATTTGGCGAAGGCCGTCGCCTGTTGAAGATGGCGCCTCTTCATCACCATTTCGAGAAAACTGGCTGGAAGGAAACGCAGGTTGTCGTGCGTTTCTGGATCATCACCATGCTGCTGTGCCTGGTGGGGCTGTCTACCCTGAAACTGCGATGAACGAGAACGATACGCACATCCGCAGCGAGAGCCAAGCATCGTCCCCGGCGGACGATGCTGTGGTAGCGCCAGCCCCCGCACGCGAACTGCCCACCACGCTCACTGCTGCGCGCGACGCGGCGGCCTTTGTTGCACAAATTTTCGCTGACACCCAGGAAGAAAAAATCGCGCCCGCTGCCCTGCCGGACGAAGCTGTGGCTCCCTTGGAGCAGGCCCCGGCTGACGTCCCGGAGGTCCAGGTGGATGCACCTTTTCTGCCGCTTCAGGGGCAGAACATTCTCATCCTGGGTCTGGGGGCTTCGGGTTTGGCCATGGCACGCTGGTGTGTGCGTACCGGTTCGGCAAGCGTGACCGTAGCCGACACGCGCCCAGTGCCTCCCCAACTGGTCAGCTTGCAGCAGGAACTGCCGCAGGTGCGTTTTGTGGCGGGTGAATTTCAGTCCACGCTGGTGGATGGGCAGGGTCTGCAGGCTGTGTACCGCTCGCCAGGGTTGAGTCCCGAGGTGGTTGCTCCGGTTTTGGACGCAGCCCGCGCCATAGGTCTGGTGGTGGGGGGGGAGTTGAACCTGTATGCGATGGCACTGCAGGCACTGCGTGCCGCACGCGCCTACACCCCGGCGGTGCTGGCCATCACCGGCACAAATGGCAAGACGACCGTCACGTCTCTGACGGGGCAACTGGTCGCCCATGCGGGCAAGACCGTGGCCGTGGCCGGCAACATTGGCCCCACCTTGCTGGATACCCTTGCGGGTCATCTGGATGCCAATACCCTGCCTGAGTGCTGGGTGCTGGAGTTGTCCAGTTTCCAGCTGGACGGTGTGACCGGTTTCGAGCCAACGGCCGCCGTGGTGCTCAATATCACCCAGGACCATCTGGACTGGCACGGCAGCATGCAGGCGTACGCACAGGCCAAGTCCCGCATTTTTGGCGCACAGGGCCTGATGGTGCTCAACCGTGACGATGCCATGGTGATGGCCATGCTGCCCGAGCCGGTGCGCCTGAAATTGCAGCGTCCCCAGCAGCGAGCCCACATCACTTTTGGCAGTGGCATGCCGCAGCGACCAGGAGACTTTGGTTTTGAAGAGGTCAATGGCATGGTCTGGCTGGTGCGTGCACTGGAAGCCGACGAGACCCGCAAAAAGCGCAAGGATGATGAAGAAGAACTGCATATCCAGCGTCTTATGCCTGCCGATGCGTTACGCATCCGCGGTCGGCACAACGCCAGCAATGCACTGGCTGCATTGGCCCTGAGTGGGGCCGCAGGTTGTGCGCTCGGCCCGATCCTTTTTGGGTTGCGTGAGTACCGCGGTGAACCGCACCGTGTGGAGCCCGTCGGAATTCTCAACGGGGTCGAATTCTTTGACGACAGCAAGGGAACCAATGTGGGCGCCACGGTGGCAGCTCTGCATGGCCTGGGAGCGGATCGCAAGGTGGTTCTGATACTGGGTGGCGAGGGCAAGGGCCAGGACTTCACGCCGCTGGCCACACCAGTGGCGCGCTATGCGCGTGCAGTGGTGCTGATCGGACGCGATGCCCCCCTGATTGGTGCAGCGCTGGAGGACACAGGTGTGGCCCTGTCCGACGCTGACAGCATGGAGTCGGCGGTGGCGCTGGCCAACCAGCGCGCCCATGTGGGCGATGCCGTGCTGATGTCACCTGCATGCGCCAGTTTTGACATGTTTGACAATTACGAACACCGCGCCCGCGTGTTTGTGGATGCCGTCAAGGCGCTGGGCATGGCTGCAGGTGTGGATATGGAGACCTCAGCATGAGCGATCTGTTCCAGACGATCGGCGGCTGGTTTGCGTCGCGCATGGCACCGGCGGCAACCGGGCTGCCAGTGCGTCTGGGTGGCCGCGGTTCGTTCTCGGCCACCACATCGCCGGCCCGCGTACGCGGCTTTGACCAGCCGCTGGTGTGGGTGGTGGTGGCCTTGCTGCTTTGGGGCACGGTCATGGTCTATTCGGCGTCCATTGCGATGCCCGACAATCCCCGTTTCTCCAATTACAACCATACCCATTTTCTGGTGCGCCATGTGGTGTCCATCGGCGTGGCTTTTGTCGGTGCGCTGATTGCATTCCAGGTGCCGGTGCAAACCTGGGAGAAGGTGGCGCCCTGGCTTTTTGTCGCATCGCTGGTGCTGCTCATGGCGGTATTGGTCCCCTTCATTGGTAAAGGGGTGAATGGCGCCCGTCGCTGGATTGCACTGGGAATTCTGAATTTCCAGCCTTCCGAACTGGCCAAATTTGCCGTGTTGCTGTATGCCGCCGATTACATGGTGCGCAAGATGGAAGTCAAGGAGCGATTCTTCCGCGCGGTGATGCCGATGGCCATCGCTGTGGCGGTGGTAGGACTGTTGTTGCTGGCCGAGCCGGACATGGGCGCGTTCATGGTGATTGCGGTCATTGCCATGGGCATTCTTTTCCTGGGTGGTGTGAATGCCCGCATGTTCTTTCTGATTGCCACGATTCTGGTGCTGCTGTTTGCGCTGGTGATCGCCACTTCGGAATGGCGGCGCGAGCGCATCTTTGCCTATCTGAATCCCTGGGACGAGAAGTTGACTCTGGGCAAGGGCTACCAACTCTCGCATTCGCTGATCGCCATCGGGCGCGGAGAAATATTTGGCGTGGGATTGGGCGGCAGCGTGGAAAAACTGCATTGGCTGCCCGAAGCCCACACCGACTTCCTGCTGGCGGTCATTGGCGAAGAGTTTGGTCTGGTCGGCGTCATCGCCGTGATTGGCGCATTCCTGTGGCTGACACGTCGCATCATGCACATCGGGCGCCAGGCGATTGCGCTGGACCGCGTGTTTGCTGGTCTGGTGGCGCAGGGCGTGGGTATCTGGATGGGCTTTCAGTCCTTCATCAATATGGGGGTAAACCTCGGTGCCTTGCCAACCAAGGGCCTCACACTGCCGCTGATGAGTTACGGTGGATCCGCCATCTTGATCAATCTGCTGGCAATTGCCGTCGTGCTACGCATTGATTTCGAGAACAGGCAAATGATGCATGGGGGGCGTGCATGATGGCGGCTTCCTCACAACGAACGGCTCTGATCATGGCTGGCGGCACCGGTGGGCATATCTTCCCCGGGCTGGCGGTGGCACAAGCCCTGCGCGACAAGGGCTGGCGTGTGCACTGGCTGGGAGCGCCAGACAGCATGGAAAGTCGCCTCGTGCCGCAGCGCGGATTTCCGCTGGAACTGGTCAACTTTTCCGGCGTGCGGGGCAAGGGGCTGCGCACCCTGGTGTTGCTGCCCCTGCGTCTGCTCACAGCTTTCTGGCAGAGCATCCAGGTGGTGCGCCGCGTGAAGCCGCAGGTGGTGGTGGGACTGGGTGGTTACATCACCTTTCCGGGCGGGATGATGGCTGCGGCACTGGGCAAGCCCCTGGTGCTGCATGAGCAAAACTCGGTCGCCGGCATGGCCAACAAGGTTCTGGCATTGGTGGCCGACCGCGTGTTCACCGCTTTCCCCAAAGTGTTCTCCAATGGCCAATGGATTGGCAACCCCCTGCGCGCGGAGTTCCTGACCCAGCCCGCGCCGCAGGAGCGCTTTGCGGGTCGCAGCGGGCCACTCAAGGTGCTGGTGGTTGGCGGCAGTCTGGGCGCACGTGCCCTCAATACCGTGGTGCCCCAGGCCCTGGCGCTGATACCTGCCAACCAGCGACCGGTGGTAACCCACCAGGCGGGTGAAAAGCAGATCGACGAACTGCGTGCCAACTACGCGGCCGCAGGCATAGCTGTGAGCATCGCCGGGCCGTCCCAAGACGCGAAGGCCACCGCGGGGGGCCGCACAGTACGCGAAGCGACAAGCGTGGGGGTCACTGTTACGCCCTTTATCGATAACACCGCCCAGGCCTTTGCGGATGCAGATCTGGTCATCTGCCGTGCCGGGGCCAGCACCGTCACCGAAATTGCGGCGGTAGGTGCTGCGGCGGTCTTTGTGCCGTTTCCGTCGGCCGTGGACGACCACCAGACTTCCAATGCCCGCTTTCTGGTGGACCAGGGTGCTGGCTGGCTGATGCCGCAGTCTGAAATGACACCCGAAGCACTTGCTGGCTTGCTACAAAAAACAGAGCGATCTATTCTTTTGCAGCAAGGGCTAGCAGCCAAAAAAATGCAACAACTGCACGCCACCGACGCTGTCGTGGCAGCCTGCGAGGAACTCGCAAAATGAAACACGCGATCAAACACATTCATTTCGTCGGCGTGGGTGGCTCGGGCATGTCGGGTATTGCCGAAGTGCTCAGCAACCTGGGGTACGTGATTTCCGGTTCCGATCTGGCCGACAGTGCAACGCTCAACCGGCTGGCTTCGCTGGGCATCACGACCTATGTAGGGCACGGCGCTGCCAACGTGGCCGGCGCGGACGCCGTAGTCACTTCCACCGCGGTGCAGGCCGACAATCCCGAGGTAGTGCGTGCCCGCGAGATGCACATTCCCATCGTGCCGCGTGCCCTGATGCTGGCTGAGTTGATGCGCCTCAAGCAGGGCATTGCGATTGCCGGCACCCATGGCAAGACCACCACCACCAGCCTGGTGGCCAGCGTGCTGGCCGAAGCGGGGCTGGACCCCACTTTCGTGATCGGCGGACGCCTCAACAGTGCCGGAGCCAATGCGCGCCTGGGTAGCGGCGACCACATCGTGGTCGAAGCCGACGAGTCGGACGCTTCCTTCCTGAACCTGCTGCCGGTGATGGCGGTGGTCACGAACATTGATGCTGACCACATGGAAACCTACGGGCACGACTTCGGCAAGCTCAAGAAAGCCTTTGTCGATTTCCTGCACCGCATGCCCTTTTATGGCACGGCGATTCTGTGCACTGATGACGCCGCCGTGCGTGAAATCTGCGAGCAGGTGACCTGCCCTATTACCAGCTACGGCTTCAACGAAGAGGCGCAGGTGCGGGCCATCAACGTGCGCGCCGTGAACGGGCAGATGCATTTCACCGTGCAGCGTCGTAACGGCGTGGTGCTACCCGACTTGGATGTGGTGCTCAACCTGCCGGGTCTGCACAACGTGCTCAACGCACTGTCTGCAATTGCCGTTGCGGTGGAACTCAATATTGGCGACGCCGCGGTCTGCAAGGCGCTGGCTGAGTTCAAGGGCGTGGGCCGGCGCTTCCAGCGCTATGGTGATCAGCCTTTGCCAGGCACCGATGGCAAGCAGGGTGGCATGGTGACCGTGATTGACGACTATGGCCACCATCCTGTAGAGATGGCCGCCACACTGGCTGCCGCACGCGGTGCCTTTCCGGGGCGGCGTCTGGTGCTGGCCTTCCAGCCCCACCGTTACACCCGCACCCGGGACTGCTTTGAAGACTTCGTCAAGGTCATTGGTCAGGCCGACGCCGTGTTGCTGGGCGAGGTGTATGCCGCTGGCGAAGCGCCCATTGTTGCAGCCGATGGCCGCTCCCTGGCGCGGGCGTTGCGGGTTGCAGGCAAGGTGGAGCCGATCTTTGTGGATGACATCGCCGCCATGCCCCAGGCCGCCGTGGACAACGCGTTGCCGGGCGACGTATTGGTCTGCATGGGTGCTGGCTCGATTGGTGCCGTGCCCGGGAAAATCGTAGAGCTGCTACAAAAAACAGAGCTGAATGTGGAGAAGGGGCGAGGGCTATGAGCACTTTCCATTCAAAAGACATGAGCGTCGCCGCGCCGTCCCAAGACGCGAGAGCCCCCCAGGGGGGCAGCGCAGTACATGCAGTGACAAGCGTGGGGGCCACATTTGGAAAAGTGGCGGTGCTGATGGGTGGGGCTTCCGCTGAACGCGAGGTTTCATTGATGTCAGGCGGTGGCGTGCTCAAGGCCTTGCAATCCAGGGGCGTGGATGCGCATGCGTTCGATCCGGCCCAGCGCCCGCTCGATGACCTCAAGCGCGAAGGGTTTGCGCGCTGTTTCATTGCCCTGCATGGCCGCTTTGGGGAAGACGGTACGGTGCAGGGCGCCCTGGAATTGCTGGGCATTCCCTACACCGGCTCGGGTGTGATGGCATCAGCTATATCTATGGACAAGGTCATGACCAAGCGGATCTGGCGTTTTGAAGGGTTGCCCACACCGGCCTGGAGCCAGGTGAGCAGCGCAGCGCAAACCCGACTGGCATTTGCGGAGCTGGGCGCACCGATGATCGTCAAGCCTGCGCGGGAGGGCTCTTCCATCGGGTTCACCAAAGTCATGACGTTGGACCAGTGCGATGTGGCCTATGCAGCGGCCGCGAAGCACGACAACGAAGTGCTGTGCGAACAGTTCATTGCGGGTGACGAAGTGACTTGCCCCATTCTTGGTCCGGCAGAGTCTCCCCGGGCGCTGCCGGTGATTCGCATCGTGGCACCCGATGGCAATTACGACTACCAGAACAAGTACTTCACGGATACCACGCAGTACCTGGTGCCGGCAGGCTTGCCTGCCGGCGAAGAAGAAGCCATTCAGGACATCGTCTGCAAGGCCTACCAGGTGCTGGGTTGCCGCGGCTGGGCCCGCGCGGACGTGATGATCGACGCCACCACCCGCAGGCCATATTTGCTGGAGATCAACACCTCTCCCGGCATGACCAGCCACTCGCTGGTGCCTATGTCAGCACGCGCGGAGGGTATGAGCTACGAGGACCTGTGTATGCGACTGCTGGAACACACTGCGCTGGATGCGAGGGCGATGGGATGAACTCTGCCGTGGCCACCCCCATCGACGTGAAGCTGATGAACATGACCACCCTGGTCCTGGGGCTGGCTTTCGTTGTATTGGGCGCAGTGGCAATGGCGCGCTGGGTTTCACGTCTACCAGCGTTTGACATCAAGGGGATTCTTGTCACAGGCGATGTAAATCACAACAACAGCGTCACGTTGCGCGCTAATGTGGCGCCGCGCATAAATGGCACTTTCTTCACTGTTGATCTGAGCCGCGTCAGGGCGGCGTTTGAGTCTGTGCCCTGGGTTCGCCGCGCCGTGGTGCGGCGTGACTTTCCCAACCGGCTGCGCGTGGAACTGCAGGAGCATCAGCCAGTGGCCTATTGGGGCAGTGATGGCAATGTGCGGCTGGTCAACAGCTATGGCGAGGTTTTCGAGGCCAATGTGGGTGAAGTGGAGCAGGACATGCTGCCCCGTCTCAATGGCCCTGAAGGTCAGGCGGCAGAAGCGCTGGCCATGTACCGGTCCCTGGCGGACATGTTTGAGCAGATGAGCCTGCCTGTTGAAGAGGTGGATCTCTCCAGTGGTGGTAGCTGGCGCGTTCTGTTGGATACCGGTGCCGCCATAGAAATGGGCCGGGGTTCGACGGAAGTGGTGTCTGCCCGTGCACAACGGTTTTTGAAGACCCTGACGCAAGTGACTGCCCGTTATGGGAGACAGCCCGGTGCTGTGGAGTCAGCGGACTTGAGGCATGAAAACGGATACGCCATCCGGCTGCGGGGTGTCACCACCGTCGTGGCGGATGGCACAAAGAAGTAGAGAAAACCACAGAAACGTAGAGCAGGTGCATACATGGCAAAAGAGTACAAAGACCTCGTCGTAGGGCTCGATATCGGAACCGCCAAGGTCATGGCGGTGGTGGCCGAAGTCATGCCCGGGGGCGAACTCAAGCTGGCGGGCCTCGGCATTGCGCCCAGCAATGGCCTCAAGCGCGGTGTGGTGGTGAATATCGATGCCACCGTCGCCAGCATCCAGCAGGCGCTGAAAGAGGCCGAACTGATGGCTGACTGCAAGATCACCCGCGTCTATACCGGCATCACCGGCAGCCACATTCGGGGCATCAACTCCAGCGGCATGGTGGCGGTAAAGGACCGTGAAGTGACGCAGGCCGATGTGGCGCGCGTGGTGGAAACGGCCAAGGCCATCAATATCTCCACCGACCAGCGCCTGCTGCTGGTGGAACCACAGGAATTCATCATCGATGGCCAGGATGTGCGTGAGCCCATCGGCATGAGTGGTATCCGCCTGGAGGCCAAGGTGCACATCGTAACCGGCGCGCAGAGTGCCGCAGAAAACATCATCAAATGTGTGCGTCGCTGCGGTCTGGAGGTGGAGCAGCTCATGCTCAATCCACTGGCCAGCAGCTTGTCAGTACTGACCGAAGACGAGCGCGAACTGGGCGTAGCCCTGGTCGACATTGGTGCGGGCACGACCGATGTGGCCGTGTTCACCAATGGGGCCATCCGCCATACCGCAGTAATTCCGATAGCCGGTGACCTGATCACCAGCGACATCGCCATGGCGCTTCGCACTCCCACCAAAGACGCAGAAGACATCAAGGTGGAGTCGGGGCATGCCAAGCAGTTGCTGGTTGACCCTGAGACCCAGGTCGAAGTGCCGGGTCTGGGCGATCGTGGTCCGCGCATGCTGAGTCGCCAGGCACTGGCCGGCGTGATCGAACCCCGCATTGAAGAAATTTTTTCGCTGGTCAACCAGGTGATGCGTGAGTCCGGTTACGAGGAACTGCTCTCCAGCGGCATTGTGCTCACCGGTGGCAGCTGCGTCATGCCGGGCATGGTGGAGTTGGGTGAAGACATCTTTCTCAAACCTGTGCGACGCGGTGTTCCCAAGTATTCCAGCGCGCTGGCCGACATGGTGGCGCAGCCCCGTGCCGCTACGGTGATGGGCTTGCTCGAAGAGGCTCGCCTGGCCCGCCTGCGCGGTTACAAGGTGGCCCAAAAGGCCGGCTCGGTCAAAACAGCGTTCAGCTCCGTCAAGGACTGGTTTGTGGGGAACTTCTAACCATGAAACACAAACTTTGGCTGGCGAGGGGAAGTCCGCATGAACGATGGCGTGGCACAGGGCCACCTCCAACATTCGCAGAGTATTGCAACAGTCAAGCATCCAACCAATTGAAATTAGTGAAACCTCAGGAGAAAAATATGGCCATCGAAATGATTGAAGAAGAAGCTTTCAACCAGGGCACCCAAATCAAGGTCATCGGCGTGGGCGGCGGCGGTGGCAACGCCGTTGAGCACATGATTGCGACTGCCGTGGGCGGCGTGGAATTCATTTGCGCCAACACCGATGCGCAGGCCTTGAGCCGCAGTACTGCGCACAAGACCATCCAGTTGGGCGGCAGTGGCCTGGGTGCTGGCAGCAAACCCGACAAGGGCCGTGAAGCGGCACAACAGGCAGAGGATGACATCCGCTCCGCCATCGATGGCGCACACATGCTATTCATCACCGCTGGCATGGGCGGTGGCACCGGCACCGGTGCGGCCCCCATCATTGCCAAGGTGGCCAAGGAGATGGGCATTCTGACCGTCGGCGTGGTGACCAAGCCCTTCGACTTTGAAGGTGGCCGCCGCATGAGCAATGCCGATGCCGGTTTGTCCGAACTCGAAGCCAATGTGGACTCGCTAATCGTGGTGTTGAACGAGAAGCTGCTCGAAGTGCTGGGTGATGACGTGAGCCAGGACGAAGCCTTTGCCCATGCCAACGATGTGCTGAAAAACGCCGTGGGCGGCATTGCCGAAATCATCAACGTGCCCGGCCATGTGAACGTCGACTTTGAGGACGTACGCACCGTCATGGGTGAGCCCGGCAAAGCCATGATGGGCACTGCGGTGGCCAAGGGCCCGGACCGCGCCCGCATCGCCGCCGAACAGGCTGTGGCCTGCCCCTTGCTCGAAGGCATCGACCTATCGGGCGCCAAGGGCGTGCTGGTGCTGATTACCGCAGCCAAGGGTTCCCTGAAACTGTCGGAGTCCAAGCTGGCGATGAACACTATCCGCGCCTATGCCTCGCCCGACGCGCATGTGATTTACGGTACGGCTTACGACGATGCGCTGGGTGAAGAAATCCGCGTGACCGTGGTCGCTACTGGTCTGAGCCGTCAGGGACAAGTCCGGAGCCGCCCGCCCATGCAAGTCATTCAAACCGGCACGCGCACCGGAACCGACAACGTGCCGTTCCATGTGCCCACATTGAACAACATTGCCCAGACCGCTGGCATTTCGGCATCGGCCGGTGGACTTGCCAGTGCTGGTATCACACAGCCCGACTACGGCAGCATGGCCACCCCCAGCGTGTGGCGCACCAACCGCACCCAGGCAGCGGCCAAGGTGGATGCCCTGTCCAGCGGCGGCATGGATGACTACGAAATCCCTGCTTTCCTCCGGAAACAGGCTGATTGATGTGGCCCGGTAAAATCCATCCTGTGCTGAAACAACGAACGCTTAAATCCCTGACCCAGGCCGTCGGCGTGGGCTTGCACAGCGGGCAGCGGGTGGAAATCACCCTGCGCCCGGCTGCGCCGGATACAGGCATCGTGTTTCGGCGGGTGGATTTGCCGCAGCCGGTGGATATTCCGGTGTCTGCCACGGCAGTAACGGATACGCGCCTGGCGTCCACGCTCTCCCATGGCGACGCTCGCGTCAATACGGTGGAGCACCTTATGTCGGCCTGCGCCGGTCTGGGTGTGGACAACCTGTATGTGGACATTACGGCCGAGGAAATCCCGATTCTGGATGGCTCGGCTGCGTCCTTCGTGTTCCTGCTGCAAAGTGCGGGAATCGAGTTGCAGAATGCACCGCGCCGCTTTATCCGCCTGATTAAACCGGTCGAGGTGCGTGAGGGCACGGGTGCCAATGAAAAGTGGGCGCGCCTGGAGCCGCACCACGGCTATAAGTTGAGTTTCGAGATCGACTTCAACCACCCGGCGGTGGACACCACTGGACAGCGCGTGGAGTTCGACATGAGCACCGGCTCGTATGCCCGCGACATCGCCCGTGCCCGCACCTTTGGCTTCACCAAGGACGTAGAAATGATGCGCGCCAACGGGCTGGCGCTCGGCGGTGGTCTGGACAACGCCATTGTGATGGACGACTACAAGGTCCTCAATGCCGACGGCTTGCGTTACGACGACGAGTTCGTCAAGCACAAGATTCTTGATGCAATGGGCGACCTCTACATCGTAGGCAAGCCCTTGCTGGCCAGCTACAGCGCATTTCGCTCCGGTCATGCACTCAACAACAAGTTGCTGCGCGAGCTTCTGGCCCACCAGGACGCGTGGGACATAGTGACCTTTGAGGATGTGAAGCTCGCGCCTGCAGGCTTTGCAGTTCCTGCCCCTGCTTGGTGACATGGCTCCAACGCTCCACCGCTGTGGGTAAATCATGCTGTTGTTTCGCTTCCTGATTCTTCTGTGCCTGCTGGCCAGCGCCGTGTCGTTTGCGCTGTACGTGGGCACTGGCCAACCCCGCTACAAAGACTGGGGCTGGAAGGTGCTGAAGTGGACGTTGCTGGCGGCGTTTTGCTTCTTCACTGTTCTTATTCTTGAGCGGGTTGCATAATACCCACATGGCTTCCATTTCAAGCATTGCACTCTCAGGCATGAACGCTGCGCAAACGCAGCTCAATGTGTCTGCGCATAACGTGGCAAACCTGTCTACCGAGGGCTTCAAGCGCCAGGAAGTGGTGCAGTCTGAACAGACTGGCGGCGGTGTGAAGACCACGGTGACGCGATCGCCTGCGGAAGGTTCCTCGCTGGAGGCTGATATCGTGTCCCAATTACAGGCCAAGAATGGTTTTCTGGCCAACCTCGCTGTGTTCAAGACCAGTAACCAGATGGTTGGCGTGTTGCTGGACAAGACCGTCTAGAAAATCAGGGTGGGAACGGCGCCCAATGGGTTTGCGCTATAACTTGTCAGAGAATGTCCCTGATGGGACAGGACCAGTTTGGCCCAGAGCTGACATCCAATCTCCATGCCGTGCGTTCCGGTAGCGCTGGGTACTTTGAGCTATCTGCTGCTGGCACTTGTTGGGTTTGGACGGCGTGAAGTTGTGGTCTTGCTGCTGCCGACTTCAACTTAATGCAGTCAATGCCCGATAAAGGCCTGGGATCATGCCGCGAGCCAGTACAGAAGCATGGACCCGTGACCCTTGAGTTCCACGGGGCCGCGCTCTTCCATCGCATGCGTTGCCTGTAGTGCGCGATGCGCAGTGGCAGAGACAAGAATTCGGCCCGGTAAGGCTTGCCCCTGAACGCGGCTGGCGATGTTCACCGTGTCGCCGAAGATCTTGTAGTGAAACCGGTTTTCGCCCACGACCCCGCCATATATCGGACCCGTGTGCAGGCCGATTCGCAGTTGTACGCGTTCGGCATTCGACTCGGCGCATTCCGCAGCTGCGGTAATCAGCGCGCGTGCGAAATCCGCTGCAGCGGCAGCGTGCTGGCAGAGCGCCGCTGGGGCGCCGGCGACCGCCAGGTAGCCATCGCCGGTCGTCTCGATCTTTTCCACGCCGTAGCGAGCCGCGGCGGCATCAAAGCGGCGGAAAAGATCGTTTAGCAGCAAGACGGTGCCTCTCGCGCCTAGGCGCTCTGCCAAAGGTGTGAACTCCACCAGATCTGCAAAGATCACCGTGACATCTGAAAACTGGTCGGCGATGGGCTTTTCGCCCAGCTTCAGCCGCCCGACGATCGGACCAGGCAGCATGTTGTGTAGCAGTTCATTTGACTTGCGTTCTTCGATTTCGAGCGCTTTACGAGTCGCGCTCTGGCGCCGCCTCAGCCCCCTGTTGGCCGTCGCAATGAGGCTGGTGTAAAACAGGATGGTCGAGACGCTGACCACCATGGTGATGGGCGAGGATTCTAGTTTGACATGGAACCCGAAAATAACCAGCGAAGCTACTACGCCCACCGAGAGCGGCAGGATCGCGCGCAACAGGAATCGCGGGCCACCGTAGAGTATGCCATTCAAGATAGCGATCACGGCCATGGCAATAAGCGGCCAGAGTTGGAAGGAAGCGAACGCAGCGACCACGCCGAACCAGAAAAAGTCCAGGAGGACGTTGATCGTCTCTGCTCGGTGCATGTTCTGGGCGCGGTGCGCCATCCAATAAACGAGGTGCGGCCAAAGCAGCGCGATTGCGAACCACAGCCAAAACGCTGGGCTCCTCAAGTCCGCTGCAGTGCAAACGACAATAGCTAGGACCCACGCGCCCCCGATAGTGCGGAGCATGTGGTTGACTTGTGCGCTGGAGGGTGCTGGCCGGCCGTTTTTCATTCCTACGCCTTGGTTGAGACGAGACTGTAAATTGCGCTCACCGGTGTCGACAAGCGAGAAAGAGCCCCCGCTGCTACATAGGTGGCCTGCTGTGCTATTCCGGCCTTCGCGTCGACAAATCGAACCATGACGTACCCCGAGAAATCACGAGGTTGATTGCCCTGAATTCTGCGGTGACTGTCCCGGATTCAGCGCTTGCAGCGGATCAGCCACTTTGGCGTATTGCGTCAGCAGTCGGGCGATAAAAAATCCAAAGCTTGGTTCGAGATAAAAGAGTTCGACCACTTTCTCCTTGGTGATGACGAACAACTCGCTTTCGTCGTCGCACACCGCTGTCAAGGTGCGTTGCGCATGGTCCGAAAACACGCCGATCTCGCCAAACATTTTGCCCGCTGACAAGAACTTCCCGATCTCGGTCAAGTAGATCCTTCCAGTGCGAATGAAATACACACGGTTTGCCGGGTCACCCCTTCTGAAAATCACATCCCCCTTGCTCCGTACCTCCTGTTTCATGAAGGGAATCAGGCCTTCCAGGGATTGCGCCTGGGTGGTCGCTGCTTTGACACCCCGGATGGTGGCCTGAATTTCGCGCAGGCGCAGGATGTTCAGCGGCAGCAACGAAAGGTGAAGTACTAGGATTGGCAATACCTTGTCGAAAACACCAAAGTGAAGACCCATGAGCGCATAAGCGATGAACACCAAATTGCTGGCAATAGCTACTGTCCGCAGCGGCATGATGGTTTTCATGAAGAAGGACGCGAACACCAACCCGGACGCAAGCCATGCTAGTAACTGCATTTCCACTATTGACTCCTATCGACACTGAATTCTTAAACCGCAATCGATTCGCTTATGCTGTCGCGACCCGAGCCCCACCTGCCGTTACATAAATGTAACAACCATCTTGCGCGCCGTCCCGCCCAGCGTTGAAAGTCCCCTTTGCACATCACCCGCGGCCGACATGACTTGTAAATAAGCGACATTGAATGCACCTTACCAGCCAATAGTTTCCGGGTGAGATCCACTTCACCCATCGCTCGGGGCCAGTTGGGGTTGGTCGCCACTGACTGGTGCCGTGCCGCAGGCTGGGCCGCACTCAATCCCTTGGGGTCAACCCCAAGGCATCCCCGGCGACATCAGTTAGCTGCATATTGTTTTCATCTTTTTTAGCCACAGTTTGCCCCCTACCGCGTCCGCCCCGCCCTATACGAAGCCTTCGCCCCCATTTTTGATACCCCTCCCAACCCATCGGCAGCAGCCAGCCGCGCCATGGCCTTGCCAGCATGGGCGTGGGTGATGGCCAGGCCCAGTGCGTCGGCCGCATCCGGTCCGGGCAGGCCGGGCAAAGCCAGCAGGCGCTTCACCATTTCCTGAATCTGGGATTTCTGTGCCCGCCCGTGGCCTGCCACCGCCTGTTTCATCTGCAGGGCGGTGTATTCGGCCACCGGCAGGTTCTGCGTGACCAGCGCGGTAATGAGCGCACCGCGCGCCTGACCCAGCAGCAGGGTGGACTGCGGGTTGACGTTGACGAACACGATCTCGACGGACGCGCAGGTGGGCTGGTAGCGCTGCACCACCTCGCTGATGCCGTCAAACAGCACCTTGAGCCGCTCAGGCAGGGCGCGGGTGTCCAGATGCTGGGTGCTGATGGTGCCGCTGGCCACATAGCGCACTTCGGCCCCGTGCACATCCACGACGCCGAAGCCGGTGGTACGCAATCCGGGGTCAATGCCAAGTATCCGCATGCTATTGTTTTGGTAGCTGGTTGTGCATGTTCTGTGCGGGCTAGAGGCCAAAATACCATCTAGCCGAGTGGAAGAATACCGGCGCCGCAAAGCACAGTGCGTCTACCCGGTCCAGCAAACCGCCAGCGCCCGTGGTGGACTGACCCTGTGTGCCCCAGCTCGGAATGCCCCGATCACGCTTCAGCGCCTTCATCACCAGGTGTCCCATGGACCCTGCGAAACAGGCAATAAAGCTGAACGCAAACGCAGTACCCGGCACCCAGGGCGTAATGCCGGCCAGCAGTGCGCCGCACAGACTGGCCACTGCCATGCCAATACCCCAGCTGCGCCAGTTGAAGCTCTGGCTGATGGCTGGCGCCACAGGGGGGCTTTGCAGGCGGCGCGAAACCAGGTGCTGCGTCACCATGCAGATTTGCACCACCAGTACCAGGAAGAACACCAGAAAAGCGTTCTTGCCGTCATAGCCCGGGAACTTGAGCATCAGCAGGGCAGGCACATGGCTCATGCCGTAAATGCACACCATGATGCCCCACTGCAGCTTGGCGTTGCGTTCCAGAAAGCGCAGCGGGTCATTGGCCAGCGCGCTCACCAGCGGCAAGGCCAGAAACACATAGACAGGAATGAATACCGCAAACATGTCGAAGTGCCTGCTGCCCACCAGCCAGTATTGCAGGGGCAGCACCACGAAGAACGCCAGCACTAGGCTGCGGTGGTCGCCTCGCCGGGTGGGCGAGAGCGTCAGAAATTCCCGCAGTGCAAAGAACGACACCAGACCAAACAGCGTCAGCCCCACCCAGTCCCCGGTGACCCAGCCCACCCAGAACACCAGCACCATTAGCCAGCTGGTGCGGATAACGCCGCTGATGCTCTTGAGGTTCTGGCGTCGCTGCTCGCCTTGCGCGTCATCAGCGTACTCGCGAAGCGACAGCATGACGACGGTGGCATTGGCCAACACCAGCAGGCCGAAAACGAGGATAAACAGGGCACCCACCTGCTGTGTGGGGCTGAGGTTCTTCAGGTAGAAATACATGGGTGTCTACTGTGCTTTCTACACATCCCGCAGGGCGATCACGGCCTGGCGCGCACGGGTCAGGAATGCCTTGCATTCTTCGCCTTCCTGCACCTGCATGGGCGCGCCGAAGGTCACCGAGCACAGCACCGGTACCGGAATTACTTCTCCTTTGGGCAGCACGTGTTGCACATTGTTGATCCAGGCAGGAATCAGCACGGCCTGAGGGTATTTGCAGGCCAGGTTGTACAAACCCGCCTTGAACGCCTGGGGTTCCTCTGCGTGTCCGCGCGTGCCTTCCGGAAACAGGATGATGGAGTCACCGTTGGCCAGGGCTTCGAGCAGTGGTTCCAGCGGGTCCTCGTCGGCGGTGCGGTCACGCGACACATAGATTACGTTGAACACGGCGGTCGTCAGCCACTGCTTGAAGGGTGTTTTGGTCCAGTAATCGCGGGCGGCGATGGCGCGCGTGACTGCGCGCAATTCCTTGGGCAAGGCCGCCCAGATCATGACCAGATCGGCATGGCTCTGGTGGTTGGCAAAGTAAATGCGCTGCTCCGCTTTGGGTGGGCAACCGTGCCAGCGGGCCTGGGAACCGGTCAACACCCGGATCAGACCCAACAGAAACAGACTCATCAACTTGGCAAGCATGAAGGGCATGATACAGAGGGCGCATGACGCGCCGCACCTATTGGGCCCGCCGTCAAGCGCTCAACGACAGAACATGTCCCACCCGCGGGTCGCCCCTGCCGCCGAGCACTTGCTGGTAGGCAGCTTGCACGGCTTCAGGCCCGTCGTGATGCATAACGCGCAGCCAGGGGTGATCCGGCTTGGCCACGGTAGCAATGAACTCCTGCCAGGATTGCACTAATCGCTGCCCCAGAACTTGTGGACCCCATTCATCGCTGCGCTTCTTGATCTGTGCCGGTGCAAAAAACAGGATGGCCTTGGGGCCGGGGGTGTCTTTGGCGCCGCCCATTTCCGATACGTGCGTGGCGCCAATCGAGCAGCTGTAGCGCAGGCCTGTGCAATGGGTGTGTATGGCCTTGCGCAGGGGTGCATTACCGGCAAAGTCGATGTAGATAGCGGGTGCGTCGGGCGCAATGGCATCCAACTGGTCGTAGGTCAAAACCCGGTGGTAGCAACCCAGGCTCTCGCAAAACGCCACATTGCCTGGCGAGGTGAGACCCACCACCTCCACACCCACCCGCTGTGCCAGCGCAAAGGCGGTGCCGTAGGCGGTTTTGCTGGACGCGCTGGAGAGTAGCAGCACGGGCCTGGCCCCGTTAGCGGAAGCACCAAAAAAGTCGTTGTCCGCCAGAAAGTCGTCAATCAGCCAAGAGGTGGTGAACAGGGGGCGCAGCAGGGCCTGAATGTCTTCGGTGTCGGCGGTGTAGAACGGGTCAGCCGCGCAGCGCACATACTGGTTGTAAACCCTGTGCAACGCTGCTCGGTGGGGTGAGGCATCCATGAAAGAGCCCGTAGCTACTTTGGCCGGCACCAGGTCCACCGCGCTCGACATCGGAAAGTAGCCATACAGTCGCTCGCCCACTGCCAGGTCCGGATGGCGCGACGCCTGCACTAATCCAAAACCCCATACCGGAACGCGGCCCCAGGCGATCCCATCGCCTGCATCGGCCACCGGGTAAAACTGCCAATACTGCATCGCATCGCCCATGGCTGCATAGGTGATGTTGTTGGAGGTCAGCGCAAAGCTGTCTATGCCCACGCGCACGCTGCCCTCGGCCAACGGGCCCAAAGGTGAAGTGCGCAGCGCGGTGGTGGCGATCTGGTCTTTGCGGACCAGCAATTCAAGGGTGTCTGAGGTTTGCATGGCCTGACAGTAATGCAATCCGGCGTGAACATCAAGCCAACGCGCGTCACCCTACTGGGTAGGGCCTCCCTTGTCATTTCAGGCGCGCACCGGTTTAACGTGAAGGATTCAAGCCGCGCTTTGATTTCATACACGGGGACAAACTCAACATGAATACGGACTACCTGATCATCGGCAGCGGCGCAGTCGGCATGGCCTTTGCCGACACCCTGCTCGACGAGAGCGACGCACACATCACCATCGTGGACCGCCATGCCACGCCCGGCGGCCACTGGAACGATGCCTACCCCTTTGTAGCCCTGCACCAGCCGTCGGCGTTTTACGGGGTCAACTCCACCGAACTCGGAACCCGCCGCAAGGACGAGAGTGGCCCCAACCGTGGCATGTACGAACTTGCAGGGGGGGCTGAAATCATCACCTATTACGACAAAGTGATGCAACACAAGTTTTTGCCCAGCGGGCGCGTCAGCTACTTTCCTACAAGCAACTACGCGGGCGATGGCCGCATCGTTTCCCTGTTGTCAGGCGCGCAGACAGCCGTCACCGCGCGCAAGAAAGTGGTGGATGCAACCTGGTTTTCTCCCAACGTTCCATCCACCCACACGCACAATTTCACGGTGGCTGACGGTGTGCGCGTCATTGCGCCCAACGGTTTGCCCCAACTCTGGTTGCAGCGCGAGGGGTGGCCGGTGCCGCGAAAATTTTGCATTCTGGGTGCAGGCAAGACGGCGATGGATGCAGCGGTCTGGCTGTTGCGCAATGGTGCAGCGCCAGATTCCATTCAATGGGTGATGCCACGGGATTCGTGGCTTGTGAATCGCCTGCAGACGCAGCCAGGCCTGGAGTTTTTTAACCACAGTATTGGTGGCGAGGCCGACAAACTCGGTGCCTTTGCAGAAGCCAGGTCAGTGGAAGAGGTGTTTTTAAAACTGGAGTCGCTCGGCCAGATGCTGCGCATCGACCGCAGCCACAGCCCCACCATGTTCCATTACGCCACCATCTCCACCGGTGAGGTGGACTTACTGCGAAAAATTCAGCATGTGATCCGCAAAGGCCGGGTGCAAACCATTGCGTCGGATGCCATGGTTATGGACCAGGGCACCGTTGCCATGGAGCCTGGGACGCTGTATGTGGACTGCACGGCCTCTGCGATATCGCACCGCATATGCGAGCCGGTGTTTCGGGAAGGCCGCATTCAAATTCAGCTGCTCCGGGCTCCCTTGGTGGCTTTAAGCGCAGCGTTGACCGCCTATGTCGAAGTCCATGGGACTGACGACGCCCACAAAAATCAACTCTGCGTTCCGGTGCCGTTTCCTGCGGATCTGGCGGGGTATGTGCCCGCTACGCAGGTCAGCATGATGAACCAGTTCCGGTGGTCGCAAGATAAGGCTTTGCGTCAGTGGGTGAGCAACTCCCGACTCGACGGCTTTGGGAAAATGGTGGCAGAACTAGACAAGGCCGATGCTGAGCGGCAAGCCGTTTTGGCCCGGCTGCGCACCAATGCGTTTGCGGCCATGGCCAACATGCCCAATCTGATGGCGTCGGCTGTTTAAGGCAGTTGCGCATCCCCCATCTCAGGGGAGGTCGCGCAAGTGGTCCACAACAAACTGGCGGAAATAGGTCATGGCCGGTGCCTGGGTGCGGCCTGCCAGGGTCACGTAGGCGAATTGCGCATGGGCCTGCAACTTGGGTTTCAGGTTCAGCTCCACCAGGCTGCCGTCCTGCATCCCGCGCCGGGTGGCTGCTGTCACACCCAAAAAGATGGCGTCAGTCTGCGCCACAGTGGCAACCAGACTCGCCACATCGTCACAACGCAGCGTCACCATGTCTGCCGGGTTGGCTGTGGGGCCGTATTGGTCCACCATGAGGCGTGCCACCTCGTCAGACAGGGGCGTGGATGCCACCGGGTACGCCAGCACATCTGCCAACGAGACGGTTTTTTTGCGGCTCAGCGGGTGCTTGGCGCGTGCCACAAAGCCAGCCCGCAGTTCGGCCAGTGACTCGATGTTGAGATCGGTGGCGGGAGTGACCCGGCGCATATCGACCACCATCGCATCAAGCTGGCGACTGCGCAATTGCAGAATCTGCAGCTCGACAGGCCCTTGGGTCACCGCGACACGCATTCCCTTGTGCGACGTTGCGTCGCACATCAGCGGCACCATCAAAAGCGCAGCCGGACCCGAGCCCAGCCCCACACTGATGGCGCCCTTGCCACCCACCTGCAGTAGCCTGACGCTGTCGCGCAATTCCGCTGCGTCGCGAACAATGTGTCGAGCCCGGGACACGACATCCAGGCCCAGGGGAGTCAGTTCATTGCGCTTGCCGATGCGATCGAGGACTTTGCCGCCCAAATCTTCTTCCAGGTTTTGAATGCTGCGGCTCAACGCCGATTGGGTAATGAACAGCTTTTCTGCCGCGCGACTGAAGGAGCCGGTGTCGGCAAGCGCAAGCAGGTGCTCCAGATGCTTGATATTCATGGCACTTCGGGTTTAAAAAACCATGATAAAAATGAATGATAACCAGATAAATAATACATTGGACACATTCATATGTGCTCTCTACGATGCAGGCCATAACAGCGCCATTGCACCTTTCATCAGGAGACAAACATGTTCATCGGTATTCACAAAACCTTGCGCTCTTGCAGCGTATTGCTTGCTGGCTTGGCTATTGCTGCAGGGGTGGCAGCGCAAACTTTTCCGTCCAAACCGGTCAACATGATCGTGGCGTTTCCGCCTGGTGGGGGTTCGGATGTGTTGGGCCGTGCGGTCGGCAAAGGTATGGCCGAAGTGTTGGGTCAGCCCGTCATTGTTGAAAACGTGGTGGGCGTAGGCGGCGCTTTGGGGGTACTCAAGGTAGCTAACGCCCAGCCTGATGGCTATACCCTGTTGGCGGGCTCGCCGTTGGAGCTGATCTACACACCGTTGGGTGTGGCCGCGGCCAAGAACAAACCAGAAGACGTGCGCCTGGCCGCCTTGGTGGGGTACACACCCATTGCCATTGTCGTGCGCAAGGATTTGCCGGTGAACACACTCGAAGAGTTTGTAGCGTTTGCCAAGAAGGCGGACAAGCCACTGAGCTTTGGCTCCACCGGCATCGGTTCCCTCTACCACCTGATGGCTGAAAAAGCCTTGCAAACTGCTGGTGCCCAGGGCCTGCATGCACCTTACAACGGTATGGCTCCTTATCTCAAGGATTTGATGGGTGGTGTGATTGATTTTGCGGTGGTCCCCTTGGTCGGCCCGGTGATAGGCGCTATTGATGGTGGTCAAATCAAAGCGTTGGCCGTTGCCTCCAACCAAGCTTTGGCGCGCTTGCCCAAGTTGCGCCTGGCAAGCGCTACCAAAGGCTTTGAAGACTACCAGTTCAGTATCTGGATTGGCATTGAAGCAAGTGCCAAAACGCCGGATGCGCAAATGGCCGTCATACACAAAGCCGCCTACGCCGCACTGGGCAACCCGGACATTCGCAAAATCATTGAGACCGCCGGCAGCACCGTGGCCGAACCCATGTCCTTGGCCCAGCTCGACGCCTTCTATAAAAAGGAAGTGGTCAAGGCCGCCGCGATTGCCAAGTCGATCAAACTGGAACCGCAGTAATTCCATGTCCGCTACTTTGTCAGCACTGCACGCCCGCGCAGATTCCTTCACAGCGCTGCGGCGGGACATCCACAAGCACCCGGAAATTGGTTTTCAGGAGTTCCGCACCAGTGATCTGGTGGCGCAGCGCCTGGAGCGCTGGGGCTATGCGGTCACGCGTGGTTTGGGCGGGACTGGTGTGGTGGGGCAGCTCCAGCGTGGCACCAGCGCGCGCAAACTGGGCTTGCGGGCTGATATGGATGCACTGCCAATCCAAGAGACCACCGGGTTGCCCCATGCGAGCGGTACTGCAGGCCTGATGCACGCCTGTGGTCACGACGGGCACACCGCGATGCTGCTGGCTGCCGCAGAATATTTGGCGACACAGGAGCAATTCGATGGCACTTTGAACCTGATATTTCAGCCCGCCGAGGAAAGCCTGGGTGGTGCGCGCAAGATGATGGAAGACGGTCTGTTTGACCGCTTCCCCTGCGATGCCATTTTTGCCATGCACAACATGCCTGGTTTCCGGCAAGGCCAATTGCTCCTTCGTGACGGCGCCACCATGGCATCGAGCGAAAACATCCTGGTTCATATTGAAGGCAAAGGCGGCCATGGGGCCATGCCGCACCTGAGCGCAGATCCTGTCGTGGCGGGTTCGGCGATCGTTATGGCGCTGCAAACCATTGTGTCGCGCAACGTGCCTCCGCTGCAGATGGCGGTTATCACGGTGGGCGCGTTTCAGTCTGGCGTGGCCAACAATGTCATTCCCCAAACGGCCACACTCAAACTCAGCGTACGCGCGCTGGACCGAGGTGTGCGAAGTCTGCTAAGAAGCCGCATTGTGGAGTTGGTCGAAGCGCAGGCACAAAGCTATGGCGTGGCGGCGCGGGTTGAGTTTTTGCCGGGCTATCCAGTCCTGGTGAACACTCCTGCAGAAACCGCGTTGGCGCGCGAAGTGGCTGTGAATCTGGTGGGTGCGGACAACGTAGTGTTGCAGACCGAGCCACTCACCGGCAGCGAAGATTTCGCTTATATGCTCGAAAAAGTGCCAGGTAGCTATCTGTTCATCGGCAACGGTAATGCGGCCTCTGGCGGACACGGCGCCTGCATGGTGCATAACCCGAACTACGACTTTGAAGACCGCAACATTCCAGTGGGCGCGGCCTTCTGGGTGCAACTGACGGAGCGTTTTCTGGCATAGTTTGTTTTTGAAATTCAGATCGGGAGAGACAAGGTGACGCTACAGCGATGTTGTGGCGCAACTTTGCGCCGAAGGAGCAACCACCCCGGAAACTCTCAGGCAAAAGGACCGATTTAAATCGTTGATCTCTGAAGAGCTGCCGGGCTTAGTCACCCGGCACACCGCAGGAGCAAGTGGCCTCACCGCAACGGGGTGGTCATGAATCTCTCAGGTTCCAAACAGAGGGGGTGCATGCCGTGCATGGTGCCTGCGCATGCCTTTTGTCCTTGTGACACCCAGACGTGTTTGGAGATATGAACCATGAAATCAAAGGCAGCATCCATCGCAGTTATTGGCGGCGGTATCACCGGCGTCACCACCGCTTATGCCTTGGCCAAGAGAGGCTTTGCCGTCACCCTGTTTGAAAAAAACCGCTATGCTGCGATGGAAACATCGTTTGCCAACGGCGGGCAATTGTCGGCGTCCAACGCCGAGGTGTGGAACCACTGGTCCACCATCCTCAAGGGCTTGAAGTGGATGCTCAAAAGTGATGCACCGCTCTTGGTCAATCCCAAGCCCAGCTGGCACAAGCTGAGTTGGTTTGCCGAGTTCATCGGCAACATTCCTCACTACCGGCGCAACACGGTTGACACCACGCGCCTGGCCATTGCGGCGCGCGAACACCTGTTTGCGTGGGCGAATGCCGAAGGGGTGGACTTTGATCTCAAGAAAGAAGGCATCCTGCACATCTACCGCGACAAAAAAGGCTTTGAGCATGCAGGTGCAGTCAGCAAATTACTGGCACAAGGCGGCTTGCCGCGCCGTGCGGTAACGCCTGCCGAGATGAGAGCCATTGAGCCCACGTTGGCGGGCAATTACTACGGTGGCTATTTCACCGAGAGCGATTCCACCGGAGATATTCACAAGTTCGCGACCGGCATGGCCAATGCGGCGGAGCGTTTGGGTGTACGTTGTCTCTATGGTCAAAACGTCGTCGCGCTGCGCAGCGACGGCGCAAAGGCGGAAGTCACGGTGAATGAAGGCGACGGCCAGTTAACGCACCACTTTGATGGATTGGTGGTGTGTGCCGGTGTGGAGAGCCGCAGCTTTGCCGCCCAGCTTGGCGACCGGGTCAACATCTACCCGGTCAAGGGTTACTCCATCACCGTCAACCTGCCAGACGAACAAAGCCAGGCGGCAGCTCCCACCGTAAGTTTGCTCGATGACGAGACCAAACTGGTCACAAGCCGTTTGGGCGTAGACCGCTTCCGTGTGGCCGGAACTGCCGAATTCAACGGATACAACAAGGACATTCGTGCCGACCGTATCCGCCCCCTGGTGGAATGGGTGAACCAATGTTTCCCGGGCATCAACACCCGCCAGGTGGTGCCATGGGCCGGGCTGCGGCCCATGTTGCCCAACATGATGCCGCGCGTGGGGCGCGGCAAAGCTGCCAATGTGTTCTACAACACCGGGCACGGGCACCTGGGCTGGACACTGTCTGCGGTGACTGCAGAGCTGGTTGCGCAAGTAGTGGTCGATAACCAAGACGTTCGCAGCGATGCGCCAACGCCTGTTATCAGCGATATTCCTGTCAGGGCAGCTGTGCGTCCCCCATGCGCCCCACAATAACGCCGGTCCGCCCGGAGAGGTAAGCCGAGTTCGGCAGCTTCTCGAAATACTTGGGGCGTGGCAGCATGACGGCCAGGCGCGCGGCTTCATAGGCGCTGAGTTTGGAGGCCGGTTTGCGGAAGTAATGCTGCGCAGCAGCCTCGGCGCCAAATACGCCTTCACCCCATTCCACGCTGTTGAGGTAGATTTCCAGTATGCGCCGCTTGGTCAGCAGGCGCTCCAGCAGAAAGGTGAGCACAAGCTCCTGACCCTTGCGGATCAGCGTGCGCTCGCCGGAGAGAAACAGGTTTTTAGCCAATTGCTGGGTGATGGTGGAGCCACCCACAATCTTGGGTGGCTTGGTGGTGTTGCGCTGCTGGGCGCGCTGTTCGGCCTGGGTGTTTTTGGCCCAGGCTTTTTCCAGCGCATCCCAGTCCACGCCATCGTGGTTGGCAAAGCCATCGTCTTCCGATGCGATGACGGCGCGCTTGAGGTTTTCGGAAATCTGGGGGTAGTCGACCCACTGCTGGCGCCAGCGTAAGCTGCCTTTTTCGGTGCTGATGCGCCAGGCCTCGGAGCGCTCGAACGCAGTGGACTGCGGCGCCACAACAACCATAAGCGCCACGCGGAACACGAAATACAGCTGCAACGCGATCAGCGCCAGCACGCACAGGCCCAACCACCGCCATGCCGTCTTCATGGTCCAGCGGAGACGTTGGCTTCCAGGGTTTCGTCGCGGGTGAACTTGAAACGCGACACCACCAGAATCTGGTCAGCCTGCTGGCGCATGGCCTTGTTGAATGGCCCGAAAGGTCCGGCGGATTTGGCGATGACCATGGCCCGGCGGTCCAGCGTGGGGTTGCCCGAACTCTGTACCACCTCGGTCTCCAGCACGCGTCCGTCATGGTTGACGGTGACGATCATGGTCAGTTCACCATAGAGTTTCTTGCCACCCGCAGTGGGGAAGTTCTCGGTACCCTTGTCCTCAATCGCATGGCGCAAGGTGTCGTAATAGACCGCGTACACCGCCTCTTTGGTGGCCGGGCTGATGTAGCGTTTTTTGGGGCGTGAGTTCTCGACGTTGATGCGCCGCTCGATTTCGGCGAGCAACTTGATGAGCTGTTTGCGCTTTTCCTCCCGCTCGCTCTGTTCCGACTTGCTGGCGTTGTCGCGCGGATCAGGAGGGGGCATGCTGGCCAACTGATTTTTGACCTGCGCCAGCAGCAGGGTCTGGTGCTCCTGCAGGGTTTGCAACTGGTTGGCGCTGGCCTGTTCCATGGAGTCGCCCGCGTCCGTCGAGGGCGAGGGGGGCAGGGGGCTGGTAGCGCGACCCTTCTCGGCCTCTCCACCGCCGGCCAGCGAGGCCTGCGCAATGGCTTTGGCCTTTTCGGGCTTTTCACTGGTACGGGCGTTGACCAGAATCACCTCCAGCGGCGTGTCTTCAAACACGCGGTTAAAGCTGTCGGGGTCCACAAAGCGCACCGTCAACAACACCGCATGCACTGCGACGGAGATGCCAAGTGCCCATTGAATGGTGGTGAAGCGGGGTAAAGAGCGCAGATTCACAGTGGCTAATTATCGCTGGCGGGCTCGGGACTTTCGCTCACATCCACGGCAATGGCAATCGGGCCGGCCACTTCCTCGTCGTCCTCTGCCTCTTCCGCCGCGTCGGCAGCGGCGTCCGCGGGCATATCCAGCCGTTCTACCACCGTGCCGTGCACATCCAGCGTGATCAGGTCCATCTCGCCGAGCTTGACGCGCACCTTGGCATTGCGCGGCAGGCCCTGGGCACCCATCACGGGCAGCACCAGAGGAATGTCGTCGGCGCGCACCATGCCTTCCTTGAACACGCTGGCCACCAGTTCGGTGATGCCGTGCTGCTGCACATAGCGCATGGTCCAGAATCGCTCCATGGCGCCCTGGTAGCCGTTGTAGGCGCTGTAGGCGGCATCAAAGCTGCTGATGATGGAGAACAGATCTGCATCCTTGGGCTTGAAGGGCGCCACCAGCGCGGCGGTCTTGCCATGGCGCGCGCAGGCAATGATCTGCCACTGGTTGACCAGGTCCGTGTAGCGGCGTAGCGGCGATGTGCTCCAGGCGTAGCTTCTGACGCCAATGCCGGCGTGGGGCAGTGCCTTGGTGCCCATGCGCACTTTGACGCCCGGTGCCAGGCTGGCCTGGCTGCGGTAAATGCCGGGCACGCCGAGCTCGGCCATCCAGCTGCCCCAGGTGCTGTTGGCCAGAATCATGGCCTCGGCCACCATCAGGTCCAGCGGGGCGCCGCGCTGGCGGATGCTGATGTGAACGGTCTCGCTGCCTTGTGGCTCAGCGCCGTCGTTGCCTTGCAACTTGAAGTTGTAGTCCGGGCGGTTAAAGGTCTCGGGTTTGCCGCGAACCACCTCGCGCTTGGCCTTGAGGTCTTTGGCCAGGCGATATAAAAATGATAGCTGCTTGTGCAATGTGGATGCGGGCTGGACATCGTTTTGATGCTCAACTGCAGCGTCGGAATTGGCCTCCAGCTCTGGCTTCGCCAGGCCCCCCGAGGGGGTGCAGCCATCCTCGGGGCGGCCCAGCGGATGGCTGAGCCAGGCCTCGGTGACCACGGCGTCGAGCTGGTCATGGCGCAGGTTGTGGGCAATGGGTACGCGCTCCAGCTTGGTTTCGCTGCCCTTGATCTCCAGTGTCGCTTCGTCCAGCGTGACGTACAGCGACACGGCAGGGCAGTCGCGCCCTTCCAGCAGGGTATAGGTTTGCACCACATCGTCGGGCAGCATGGTGACCTTGTAGCCCGGCATGTAGACGGTCGACAGGCGCGCGCGACCCAGCACATCCACCGGGCTGCCGGGTTGCACCGCCAGGCCGGGAGCCGCAATGTGAATACCAACGATGACCGTGCCGCTGCCCAGACCTTGCACGGACAGCGCATCGTCAATCTCGGTGGTTTGCGAATCGTCAATCGAAAAGGCCTGTACCGGCGCCAGCGGCAAAGCGTCGGCAATGGCCGGCGCGGTGATGGCGGGGAAGCCGGTGCCCTTGGGGAAGTTCTCCAGCAGGAAGCGCTTCCAATGAAACTGGTAGGGCGACGCAATGGCACCGGCCTTGTGCAGCAACTCCAGCGGCGCGGTGTGGGTGGCGCGGCTGGCCTCGACCACGGCCTTGTACTCGGGCGCGTTCTTGTCGGGCTTGAACAGGATCTTGTAGAGCTGCTCCTTGATGGGCTCGGGACAGATGCTGGCGCCCAGTTCGGTTGCCCACTGGGCAATCTGCTCGACGATCAGACGCTTTTTCTCAATGGCGGCCAGCGCCTGGGCGATGATGTCGGCAGGCGCCTTCTTGAAGCGGCCCTTGCCGGCACGGCGAAAGTAGTGCGGCGTGTCGAACAGCTTGAACAGCATGCCGGCCTGCTCGGTCAAGGTGGCCTGGGCCGAGAAATAGTCTTTGGCGAGGTCGGCAAAGCCGAACTCCGCTTCGGGCGCAAACGCGTAGGCCATGTCCAGCTCGATGGCCTGGGCCTGGGCCTGGGCGGCTGCAATCAGCTCAGCGGGCGCAGGCTTTTCAAACTTGATGAGGATATTGGCGCCCTTGACCTTGACGCGCTTGCCGGAATCCAGCTCCACCTGCGCAGAGGACTCCGCCTCCGACAGCACCCGACCGGCCATGAATTTTCCGGCTTCTTCAAACAGTACAAACATAGGGCGCCATTGTCCCCGCAAATCGACCGGGCGCTGGGGTGCGTCAGTTCAGCCCCAAAAACTCCAAAACCGCAGGCAGGTGGTCTGCAAAATCGCTGATGGCGTGGTTGCCGCCTTCGACTAGCAGGCCGGGACAACCCGCGTACTTGCCATGCATTTCCCGCCAGTCCAGCACCTCGTCGCCTTTGGCAATCACCGCCAGGTACCGCTCTGGTTGGGTTAGGGCATCATTTTCCAGGCAGCGCAATTCCTCGACAAACTCTTCCTTGAAGAAGAAACGATCCTGCGGGTTATGCCAGCTGGTTTGTTCGCCAATGTATCTGGTCAGGTCTCTGGCCGGATGGACTGCCGGGTTCAGTAACACTGCCCTGCAGCCTGTCTGCTCTGCCACATGGGTGGCATAAAAGCCGCCCAACGAAGAACCCACCACCGCCATGCTTTTTCTAGGCCAGTTTGCAATACCTTGCGCAACCATCTGCATGGCTTCCTGGGGGGATGCTGGTAATTGTGGACACCACCAGATCACCTCCGGGTGGTGCGCTGCCATAGTGGAGGCCATCAGCCGGGCCTTGGTCGACTGCGGTGATGAGCGAAAGCCGTGGAGGTAGAGCAGGTGGGTTACAGGTTTTCCGGGCATGCCGGCATGATAGGGGGCAATCTTTGCGCGCCCGGCAATTCCATCGCGCCCGGCGATAATTCTGGGCAACCATGGCCACCCACTTCAACAAAATCTCATTGCGCAGGCGCATCGCTCCCTGGTTTGCCGGGATTGATGGCCCCCTTGCGTTTGCCGTGTTCCTGCTGGCCTGTGCCGGGCTACTGACCATGTATTCGTCTGGGTTTGACCACGGTACCCGGTTTGAGGACCACGCCCGCAACATGCTGATTGCCGGCACCATCATGTTTGTGGTGGCCCAGGTGCCACCGCAGCGGCTGATGGCGCTGGCGGTCCCACTTTATGTTCTGGGTGTCACCTTGCTGGTGGGGGTGGCGGTGTTTGGCGTCACCAAGAAGGGCGCCCGGCGCTGGCTCAATATTGGTGTGACGATTCAGCCTAGCGAAATCCTCAAGATTGCCATGCCCCTGATGCTGGCCTGGTGGTTCCAGAAGCGCGAGGGCCAGTTGCGGCCGCTGGACTTTGTGGTGGCAGGTGCCTTGCTGGCGGTGCCGGTGGGGCTGATCATTAAGCAGCCCGACCTGGGGACGGCGCTGCTGGTGCTGACGGCCGGCATGTCGGTTATGTTTTTTGCCGGCATGAGCTGGAAATTGATTGTTCCGCCCGTGGTTCTGGGGCTGGTGGGCGTTGCACTGGTGGTTTTTTTTGAACCGCAGCTGTGTGCGGATGGCGTGCGCTGGCCGGTGCTGCATGACTACCAGCAGCAGCGCATCTGTACCTTGCTGGACCCCACCCGGGACCCCTTGGGCAAGGGTTTTCACATCATTCAGGGCATGATCGCCATTGGCTCTGGTGGTGTGTTCGGCATGGGTTTCATGCAGGGGACGCAAACGCACCTGGAATTCATCCCCGAGCGCACCACCGACTTCATTTTTGCGTCTTTCTCTGAGGAGTTCGGGCTGCTGGGCAATCTGCTGCTTATTACTGCGTTCATCTTCCTGATACTGCGGGGGCTGGCTATTGCACTGGAAGCGCCAACGCTGTTTTCGCGCCTGCTGGCCGGTGCGGCCACCATGATCTTTTTTGCCTATGCCTTTGTGAATATGGGCATGGTCAGCGGCATCCTGCCGGTGGTGGGGGTGCCCCTGCCTTTCATCAGTTATGGCGGTACGGCGATGGTGACGCTGGGGCTTGCGTTGGGCATTCTGATGTCGATTGCCAACTCCAAGCGCTTGGTGCAGTCGTGAGTGTGCTAACCGTGGGGGCAATTTTTTCCGTAGGCATCATTGGCGTTGGAAACATGGGAGGCGCCATGGCGGCGCACTTGGGCGCACTGGGCTGGGCACCTTGGGTCCACGACCTCGATGTTGTCAAAGTGGCGAGTTTGATGCCGTTTGGGGCTATAGCACCGGTAGATATTGGACAAGCAGCTAGCAAATCCATAGCAACCATCGTCTGTGTGGTGGATGCCGCGCAGACGCGCGACGTGCTGTTCGGACCGAAGGGCATTGCCAAGAGTCTGCCGGCAGGGCACATCGTGGTGCTGTGCCCCACCATTGCGCCGGACGACGTCGAGGACATTGCCCGGGAGTTGCTGGCGCTGGGGGTGGACACGGTGGATGCCCCGATGTCGGGTGGTCCGGCGCGTGCGCGTGACGGCTCCATGAGCCTGATGGTGGCCTGTGCCGATGCCGTGTTCGCACGGTGCCAGCCGCTGCTGGAGGCGCTTTCCGGCAAGGTGTTTCGCATCAGCCAGCGCGTGGGTGATGGCGCACGTACCAAACTGGTCAACAACCTGCTGGCGGGCATCAATCTGGTGGGAGCTGCGGAGGTGCTGGCCCTGGCGGACCGCATGGGTCTTGACCTGGACACGACGCTGAAGGTGATTGAGCAGTCTAGTGGCCAGAGTTGGATTGGCAGTGACCGCATGCGACGCGCCATTGCCGGTGATCTGGCGCCGCGCGCCCATATGACGCTGCTGACCAAAGATACACGTCTGGCGGTAGAGGCTGCGCACGCTGCAGGCTATTCCGGCCCCTTGGGCGAATCCGCCAGTCAGGTATTTGCCAAGGCAGTGCAAGCAGGGCTGGCCGACCTGGATGACGGCGCACTCCTGGGGTTTCTCCGGCGCCCCTAAAATGGTCCGATGATCTCTCGCGAACCCACTATCGAACGGCTGGCGACGGCCAAGTCCCTGCTTCTGACGCCCTTTGGGCTGGACGAGTCCCACCTGACCCGGGCGCTGAACGAAATCCGCGCTCACCGGGTGGACGAGGCCGACCTGTATTTCCAGTACACCCGCAGCGAGGGCTGGAGTCTGGAGGAAGGCATCGTCAAAACCGGGTCCTTCAGCATTGACCAGGGCGTGGGCGTGCGTGCGGTGAGCGGCGAGAAGACGGCGTTTGCCTACTCGGATGACATTTCGGAGGCATCGCTGCTGGATGCAGCCCGCACTGTGCGGTCCATTGCATCGGCAGCCCAGGCAGGACGTGCAAAATCAGCTGCTAAAAAGATAGCAGTTGGTCGCCGGCTGTACCCTGACACCGACCCGATTTCCACGCTGGACAGCACCACCAAGGTGGCCTTGCTGGGTAAGGTCGAAAAGCTTGCCCGCGCCAAGGACCCGCGCGTCATCCAGGTGATGGCGGGCCTTGCCAGCGAATACGACGTGGTGTTGGTGGCGCGGGCGGATGGCACCCTGGCTGCCGATGTGCGCCCGCTGGTCCGCCTGTCGGTGACGGTCATCGCCGAGCAGAAGGGCCGCCGTGAGGTGGGGTCCAGTGGCGGCGGTGGCCGGTTTGGCCTAGCCTATTTCAGCGATGCCCAAATTGAAGAGTATGTGGACTTGGCGGTGCATGCCGCACTGACCAATCTGGAGGCCCGTCCAGCACCCGCTGGCGAGATGACCGTCGTTCTGGGCTCGGGCTGGCCCGGCATCCTGTTGCACGAAGCCATTGGCCACGGGCTGGAAGGCGACTTCAACCGCAAGGGCAGCAGCGCGTTCAGCGGTCGCATCGGCCAGCGCGTGGCGGCCAAAGGCGTGACGGTGCTGGATGACGGCACCATTGCGGACCGTCGCGGCTCACTCAATGTGGACGACGAAGGCAATGCCAGCCAGCGCAATGTGCTGATTGAAGACGGCATTCTGAAGGGCTACATTCAGGACGCGATGAACGCACGCCTGATGGGCGTGGCCCCCACCGGCAATGGCCGGCGCGAAAGCTATGCCCACGTGCCGATGCCGCGCATGACCAACACCTATATGCTCGGTGGTGACAAGGACCCGGCAGAAATCATCGCCAGCATCAAGAAGGGTCTGTACGCCCCCAACTTCGGTGGCGGCCAGGTGGACATCACCTCCGGCAAGTTTGTGTTCTCGGCGAGCGAAGCCTACTGGGTGGAAAACGGCAAGGTGCTGTACCCGGTCAAGGGCGCCACTATCATCGGTAGTGGCCCGGAGTGCCTCAAGCGCGTTGCCATGATTGGCAATGACATGAAGCTTGATCCCGGCGTGGGCACCTGCGGTAAAGAGGGCCAGAGCGTGCCGGTGGGAGTCGGGCAGCCAACCTTGCGCATGGACGGTCTGACGGTGGGCGGAACCGCCTGAGCGGCCTTGTCAGCCTGCTGTTTTAAACCTGTGCTACATTGACACGCATGAAGTCAGCCGTTTTCTTTTTTAGCTATTTTTGGTTCTCACGCGCATCCGGCGGTCGAGAGATCTGAACGTACCTAAAAGAAACGTCCTGAATCTTCCCAAAAACCGCCGGCTTCCCCGGCGGTTTTTTTATGCCCCTTTCCACTTCAACTTTGACCTTAGGAGCCATCAACATGACAGCAAAAGCCTCTGCAACCGGTGACTGGTACGGGAAAGACCATCCCGCAGACCGCACCAGCAAAACCGACGACGCACGTATCAAGGACATCACCGTGTTGCCACCTCCTGAGCACCTCATGCGCTTTTTCCCCATCCGCGGCACCGCGGTGGAGAACCTGATCGCGGACACGCGCAAGCACATTCACCACATCATGGGTGGCAAGGACGACCGCCTGCTGGTCATCATTGGCCCATGCTCCATCCACGACCCCGCCGCTGCGCTGGACTATGCCCGCCGCCTCAAAGAACAGCGCGAAAAGTACAAGGACACGCTGGAAATTGTGATGCGCGTGTACTTCGAGAAGCCACGCACCACCGTGGGCTGGAAGGGCCTGATCAACGACCCCTACCTGGACGAGACCTTCCGCATTGACGAAGGCCTGCGCATTGCGCGCCAACTGCTGATTGAAATCAACCGCCTGGGCCTGCCCGCTGGCAGCGAGTTTCTGGACGTGATTTCCCCGCAGTACCTGGGAGATCTGATTTCCTGGGGCGCCATTGGCGCGCGCACCACCGAGAGCCAGGTGCACCGCGAGCTGGCCTCCGGCATCTCCGCACCCATCGGCTTCAAGAACGGTACCGATGGCAATATCAAGATCGCCACCGATGCCATTCAGGCGGCAGCGGGTGGACACCATTTCCTGTCAGTGCACAAAAATGGCCAGGTGGCAATCGTGCAAACCAATGGCAACCCGGACTGCCACGTGATCCTGCGCGGCGGCAAGGCGCCCAATTACGATACGGCCAGTGTGGCGGCTGCCTGTGCCGATCTGGCCAAGGCCAAACTGCATGAAACTCTGATGGTGGATTGCAGCCACGCCAACAGCAGCAAGCAGCACGAGAAGCAACTGGATGTGGCAAAGGACATTGCCGCACAGATTGCGGGTGGTTCTAAAAGGGTATTTGGTGTGATGGTGGAAAGCCACCTCAACGCCGGTGCCCAGAAATTCACCCCCGGCAAGGACGACGCGACCCAACTGGAGTACGGCAAGAGCATCACCGACGCCTGCCTGGGCTGGGACGACTCATTGGCTTCGTTGGACGTGCTGTCGCAAGCCGTGCAGGCGCGTCGTAAACGCAAGTAGCAGGCGGCGACGGGTGGGCGTTAGACGCCCTCGAGCAAGGCAAGCAGCTTGGCGTGGATGCCACCAAATCCGCCATTGCTCATGCACAAAATATGGTCACCTGGCCGCGCCTGCGCCACCACCTGCTGCGCCAGCAGTTCAACGCTGCTGGCGACGGACGCTTTGGTGCCCAGCGGGGCCAGCGCTTCCGATGCGTCCCAGCCCAGGCCGCCCGTGTGGCAGAAAGCCAGGTCTGCTTCTTCCAGACTCCATGGGAGCTGCGCTTTTATGGCCCCAAGTTTCATGGTGTTGGAGCGCGGTTCAAACACCGCCAGGATGCGTGCCGTGCCCACCTTGCGCCGCAAGCCGTTGATGGTGGTGCGAATGGCGGTGGGATGGTGGGCAAAGTCGTCGTACACGGTGACGGGTGCCGAGGTGGCTCGCCCGCCAAGCACCACTTGCCCACGGACCTCCATGCGCCGCTTGACGTTCTCGAAGGTCGCCAGCGCCTGTGCGGCCACCGCGGGAGCCACGCCAACGTGTTCTGCCGCAGCGATGGCGGCCAACGCATTGAGTTGGTTGTGCACCCCGCTCAGCGTCCATTGCACACGTGCAACCGGTGTACCGCGGTAAAGCACGCTGAAGTCGTGTGGATCACCCAAGGCGGTGAAATCGCTGACCGCCGCACCAAAACTGCGGGTTTCGCTCCACAGGCCCTGGTGCAGTACCCGGGCCAGGCTTTCTTCCAGCCCGTTGACGACGACGCGGCCAGTGCGGGGCACGGTGCGCACCAGGTGGTGAAACTGGCGTTCGATCGCGGCCAGGTCATCAAAAATGTCGGCGTGGTCAAACTCCAGATTGTTGAGTACGGCAGTGCGGGGCCGGTAGTGCACAAACTTGCTGCGTTTGTCAAAAAAGGCGGTGTCGTATTCGTCGGCTTCAATCACGAACAGAGGGCGGTGGGGCGGCACTGGGCTCTGCTCCGTGTCCCCCGCCCGCGTTGCGGGCTCCTCCTTTACCTGCGCAGAACCCAGTGCCGCCCCTCCGCCCAGGCGCGCGGAGACGCCGAAATTCATGGGGACACCGCCGACCAGAAAACCGGGTTGCAAACCCGCGCATTCCAGAATCCAGGCCAGCATCGCTGTAGTGGTGGTTTTGCCATGGGTGCCGGCAACAGCCAGCACGTGGCGACCCTGCAGCACATGCTCGGCCAGCCACTGGGGGCCGCTGGTGTAGGGCGCTCCGGCGTCCAGGATGGCTTCCATCAGCGGAAATTTGGGGTTGCCATCGGTCAGATGGGCGCGGCTGACCACGTTGCCGACCACATACATGTCGGGTTGCAACGCCATCTGCTCCGCACCAAAGCCTTCAATCAGTTCGATGCCCAGCGCCCGCAACTGGTCGCTCATGGGAGGGTAAACACTGGCATCGCAGCCGGTAACTGTGTGACCTGCCTCGCGGGCCAGGGCAGCCAGTCCACCCATGAAGGTGCCGCAGATGCCGATAATATGTATGTGCATGTGGGTATTTTAAGGCTCCAGCCCACGCTCTACGTGCACAGGTAGCTATCAAAAGTGAAGCAAAATGTGACCATGGATGCATTGAAGGAAGAAGTCGCCGCGACCGCCGCCCGCCTGGTGGTGGAAGAGGGACTGGAATATGGCGCGGCCAAGCGACGGGCCGTCAAACAGCTGGGGCTGTCGGCGCGCGGAGGCTTGCCCGACAACGACCAGGTTGAAGCGGCTGTGCGCGAATACATCGCACTGTTTTGTGCGGACACCCAGCCGGTCGAGTTGTGTGCGCTGCGCGAAGTTGCGCTGCAATGGATGGAGCGCCTCGAGCGTTTTCGTCCGCATCTTGCCGGTGCGGTGTGGCACGGCACGGCAACGCGGCTGTCCGATATTTACCTGCAACTGTTCTGCGATGACCCGAAATCGGCCGAAATAGGGCTCATTGACATGGGGGTTCGCTTTGACGCGACCACGGTCACCGGATTCCAGGGCGAACCGGTCGATGCCCTGAGTGTGCATGTTCGCGTTCCCGCATTGGGGGAGTCTGTGGGTTTGCACCTGATGGTGTATGACTTTGACGACCTGCGCGGTGCCCTCAAGCCGGATGGCCAGGGCCGCCGCCCCAGGGGCGACCTGGCGGCCGTGCGTGCTTTGTTGCATGATGGCGGACCATGACGACTAACAAGCAAGCTGACACGTCTCAAGACAACCCTGATCCCACGCCACGCCGTGTCATGCTGGCCGCAGCTGTGGCTGCGACCCTGGCGGGCTTGGCTGTGGCCAGGTGGCGCGCGCAGGATGCAGTGCCGGCACCCAATCCGGGGGCGCCCATAGATGGCTTCTGGGCATTGCAATGGGATGCGCCACAGGGTGGGCACGTGAGATTGGTTGATTTTCAGGGGCGACCTTTGATCATCAACTTCTGGGCCACCTGGTGCCCTCCCTGTGTTGAAGAATTGCCGCTTATTGATGCTTTTTTCATGAAAAACAAGGCTAACGGCTGGCAAGTTATCGGATTGGCGGTGGATAAACTCTCTGCAGTGCAAGCCTTCCTGCAAAAAATGCCACTGCATTTTCCTGTTGGATTGGCGGGTCTGTCGGGGACAGAGCTGGGGCGGGGGTTGGGAAATTTGGCCGGCGGCCTTCCATTTACCATCCTGTTGGCTGCTGATGGTCGCGTGATACAGCGAAAAATGGGAAAGTTAACACCTGCCGACCTCGATACTTGGGCTGCATTAAAATAGGCAATATGGGCTGTCCGTCTGTATACGGAACAAGCTCGGGAAGCAGGTGCTTGTTTCCTGGTTGTCGGAAGTATTTATCAATATTTAACCGAAATTAAATATATTTTCCGTCTGATAGGTGAGTTTTGCTGTAAATTCGCCGCTTGAATTACGACGGTTGTTGGAGACTTCATGGACTTACGCAAACTCAAAACCCTGATCGACCTGGTATCAGATTCCAATGTGTCTGAGCTGGAAATTACCGAAGCGGAAGGCAAGGTACGCATTGTCAAAGGTGGCGGTGCTCTGGTGCAAGGCTATGCACCTCCCCCGGTGTATGCGCAGCCGGTTGCTGCCCCCCCTGCAGCCCCTGCTCCGGCAGCCGCCGCAGCGGCTCCGGTGGTGGAAGCCGTAGCAGAAGGCCACACCCTCAAGTCGCCCATGGTTGGTACGTTCTACCAAGCGTCGTCACCCGGCGCCAAGCCCTTTGTCGAGGTGGGTGATTCCATCAAAGTCGGTGAGACCATCTGCATTATTGAAGCGATGAAGATCCTCAACGAGATTGAAGCAGACAAGTCCGGCACGGTGACGCGAATTTTGTGCGAAAACGGGCAAGCCGTAGAGTACGGACAACCCCTGTTCATCATCGAATAAACCAGCGCACGCAGCCCATGTTCAAAAAAATCCTGGTCGCCAACCGTGGCGAGATTGCTCTGCGAATCCAGCGTGCCTGCCGCGAGTTGGGCGTCAAGGCGGTGATGGTGTATTCCGAGGCAGACCGCGACGCCAAATATGTGAAACTGGCCGAAGAGGCGGTTTGCATTGGCCCGGCACCCTCTGGTCAGAGCTATCTCAACATGCCAGCCATCATATCTGCGGCGGAAGTCACGGATGCAGAGGCGATCCACCCCGGATATGGCTTTCTCAGCGAGAACGCCGACTTCGCCGAGCGGGTGGAAAAGAGCGGGTTCCAGTTCATCGGGCCTACCCCGGAGTCCATCCGCATCATGGGCGATAAGGTGTCTGCCAAGCAGGCCATGATCCGCGCTGGTGTGCCTTGCGTGCCGGGCTCCGAGGGCGAATTGCCGGACGATCCGGTACTGATTCGCCGTATTGCCAAGGCCATTGGTTATCCGGTCATCATCAAGGCTGCCGGCGGCGGCGGCGGGCGCGGCATGCGTGTGGTGCACACCGAAGCGGCCCTCGTCAACGCTGTGGCCATGACCAAGGCAGAGGCTGGCGCGGCGTTTAACAATCCGGCGGTTTACATGGAGAAATTTCTCCAGAACCCCCGCCATATTGAAATTCAGATCATTGCCGACAAGCACAAGAATGCGGTGTACTTGGGGGAGCGCGATTGCTCCATGCAGCGCCGTCACCAGAAGATTCTGGAGGAGTCGCCAGCACCGGGTATCAATCGCAAACTGATTGAGCGCATTGGTGAGCGCTGTGTGGCGGCGTGCAAGAAGATCGGTTACCGCGGCGCTGGCACATTTGAGTTCCTGTATGAAGATGGCGAGTTTTACTTCATCGAGATGAACACGCGTGTCCAGGTAGAGCACCCGGTGACTGAAATGGTGACTGGCATCGATATCGTCAGAACCCAGATCATGGTCGCCGCCGGTGAGAAACTACCGTTCACTCAGCGCCAGATCGCGGTGCATGGACATGCCATCGAGTGCCGTGTGAATGCAGAAGATCCCTACAAATTCACCCCGTCGCCTGGTCGCGTGACCATGTGGCATGCGCCCGGTGGTCCAGGGGTGCGTGTGGACTCCCACGTATATACCAATTATTTTGTGCCGCCCAATTACGACTCCATGATCGGAAAAATCATCGTGCATGGGGATACCCGTGAACAGGCGTTGGCACGCATGTGCACCGCGCTGGCAGAAACGGTGGTGGAGGGCATCAACACCAATATTCCGCTGCACCGTGAACTGATGGTGGACGCCAAGTTCATGGCCGGTGGTACCAATATCCACTACCTGGAACATTGGCTTGAGCAGCATAAACGCTGAAAAGACGCTGCATGTTTGAACTGCGCCTGATGTGCCCGGAGGACCGGGTTGAGACTGTGAGTGACGCACTGGATGCGCTGGACGCACTGAGTGTTAGCGTGGAAGACGCGGATGCCCAGACGGACGCAGAGCAGGCACTGTTTGGTGAACCTGGAATGCCGCCCCCCAAGGACGGCTGGCAACGTTCCCGTGTGATCGCCCTTTTTGCGGATGAATCGCTGGCGCAGGAAGCGTCTGACCTGCTGCAGGCACAGGATTTTTTTCCTGGCTGCCGAGTGCTCGATATTGCCGCTGTGCCGGATCAGGACTGGGTCCGGTTGACCCAGTCGCAGTTCGCACCGGTTGAGGTGACTGCAGATTTCTGGATCGTACCGACATGGCATGAGCCACCTGCCCAGGCGCGCCAGGTGATTCGGCTTGATCCGGGACTGGCCTTTGGAACGGGAACCCATCCGACCACCCGCATGTGCCTGCGCTGGATTGCTAGGCATTCTGCCCACGAACGTGTACTGGATTACGGTTGCGGTTCAGGCATCCTGGCAATAGGTGCAGCCAAATACGGTGCGCGGGAAGTCGTTGCGGTGGATATCGATGCGGCGGCTGTTCAGGCGACCGCACTCAATGCCGTGGCCAACGAAGTCCAACTGTACGCCGGTCTACCTGACAACGCTCAGGGTAAATTCAGTTTGGTGCTGGCCAACATTCTTGCAACGCCGCTCAAGGTGCTGGCGCCACTGCTGTGTGCCCATGTGGCGCAAGGTGGCAATCTGGTGCTGGCTGGCATTCTGGCCCGTCAGGCCGATGAGCTTACAGACGCTTATGCCCCCTACTGCAAGCTGGCTGTTGCCGACAGCGAGGATGGCTGGATTCTGATGACTGCCACCCTCTAAATCGCGCCCGTCGGGTTCTACAATGCTCTCTAGATGAGCTTGATTACCCAATGCCCTGCCTGCGCCACGATGTTCAAGGTCGTGCCGGATCAGCTTCGCATTTCAGACGGTTGGGTGCGTTGTGGTCAGTGTGACGAGGTCTTTGACGCCAACGCACATTTGCAACCCGCGTTCGAGACAGCGCCGGAGGTTGTGCAAAAGGAAACGCCGGCGGAGTTGGATTGGGGTGCCATGCTGGACACCGAGACCAGAACTCCGAAGCATGCCATGGCACTGGAGTTTCCAAAGACGGTGCAAGCTGAGTCCCCGGCTGTTGACGCGGTTGACTTCGACCCCATTCCGAGCGCGTTTTCAGACCGACACACCCCTAATGTGCCGGGTGACGCCGCATCAAAGGAAGCAGATTTTGATGTGATCGTTGATCCGCTGGATGCTGTTTCGACGGATGATACGGTTGTGTATGCTGGGTCTTCGATCGTGGCGGACCAGGAGCCACCACGGGATCAAGTGCCTGAGCCAGCATTCGCCTTGCAAGAACCCAAGACTCCCCAGTTTCTGAAGCGCGACCGGCTACAGCGTGCAAAGGGTGCCAGGGGTGTGCGTGTGGTTTGGATGTTCTTGTCCGTGCTGATGGCCTGCGTGTTGGTCATGCAGGTTCTGGTGCAGGAACGTGATCGCATTGTCGCCACAACCCCTTCGATGTCTACCTGGATGCAACCCTTGTGTAATGCAATGGACTGCAAGATTGCACCCCTCAAGCAAATTGAATCGATCGTGATTGATCAGTCGTCTTTCAGCAAGGCCAAGAGTGAAGGGTATTTGCTGGGTTTTTCAGTCAAGAGCACAGCACTGACGGAGGTCGCCACCCCTTCGCTGGAATTGACGCTGACCGACATGCAGGACCGAGCCGTCGTTCGCCGCGTTTTTTCTCCGCGCGAATTGGGATACCAGAGTCTGGTACTCAACCCGGGAGGGGAATGGTCAGGCTCTGTACCCGTGGACGTCAAACTGGCCGATGGCAGTGAACGTATTTCGGGGTATCGCCTGCTGGCCTTTTACCCGTAAAAAAAGCCCGAAACTTTTCAGTTCCGGGCTTGGACCTTTAATCGTTGAACGATCAGGGCTTGCTGGCAGTCGGAAATGGCCAAGCAGCCTGAGGGTTCAGTGTGGTCTGTGCGGCTGGTGCAGCAGGAGCTGCTTTGGCAGCGGGTGCTTTCGCGGCTTTCTTCGCAGCCGGCTTTTTGGCTGCCTTTTTAGCTGCTGGCTTCTTGGCTGCTGCAGCTTTTTTGGCTGGAGCCTTCTTGGCCGCTGCTTTCTTGGCCGGTGCAGCCTTTTTAGCGGCTACTTTTTTCGCAGGTGCTGCTTTCTTGGCAGCTGGCTTTTTGGCTGCTGCAGCTTTTTTGGCTGGAGCGGCTTTCTTAGCGGGTGCTGCCTTCTTAGCGGGAGCAGCTTTCTTTGCAGCTACTTTCTTAGCGGGAGCAGCTTTCTTAGCAGCTACTTTTTTCGCGGGAGCAGCTTTCTTAGCAGCTACTTTTTTCGCGGGAGCAGCTTTCTTAGCGGGAGCGGCCTTTTTTGCGGCCGGTTTTTTTGCAGTTGCCATCATTTTCTCCTTGATCAATTTACAAAGAGCACTTCTTGCGTGTTGGATACAAGAAGCGATTCATTCCGTTGGGTTTGGTCCCAGCGAAATGAACTCGGTGACACGTCCTCCGACAACCCTCGTTGTGGTCTTGCGGAGTGGCGTGAAATTCTTAAAAACATATTGATTCGTTAATCCCAGGACAGTGCGCCGCCCGACTGGTATTCAATGACGCGCGTTTCGAAAAAGTTGCGTTCCTTCTTCAGGTCGATCATTTCGCTCATCCAGGGGAAAGGATTTTCTTCGTTGGGGAAGAGGGCCTCGAGACCAATCTGCGTGGCCCGGCGGTTTGCGATGTAGCGCAGGTAGCCCTTGAACATCGACGCATTCATGCCCAGTACGCCACGTGGCATGGTGTCTTCAGCGTAACGGTATTCCAACTCCACGGCCTTCTCAAACAGAGCTTTGATTTCAGCCTTGAACTCAGTGGTCCAGAGGTTGGGATTCTCAGCCTTGAGCTGGTTGATCAGGTCGATGCCGAAGTTACAGTGCATGGATTCGTCGCGCAAGATGTACTGGTACTGCTCGGCGGCGCCCGTCATCTTGTTTTGGCGACCCAGCGCCAGAATCTGAGTAAAGCCGACGTAAAAGAACAGGCCTTCCATCAGGCAGGCGAACACGATCAGGGACTTGAGCAGTGTCTGGTCAGTGTCCTGGGTACCCGTGTGGAAGTTGGGGTTCATAATCGCCTCGATGAAGGGGATCAGGAACTCGTCCTTGTCACGGATGGACTGCACTTCGTTATAAGCGTTGAAAATCTCGCCTTCATCGAGCCCCAGCGACTCCACGATGTACTGGTAGGCATGTGTGTGGATGGCTTCTTCAAAGGCCTGCCGCAACAGGAACTGACGGCACTCAGGCGCCGTGATGTGGCGGTAGGTGCCCAGCACAATGTTGTTGGCAGCCAGTGAGTCAGCTGTCACAAAAAAGCCCAGATTGCGCTTGACGATGCGACGCTCGTCTTCGGTCAGACCATTGGGATCTTTCCAGAGCGCGATGTCGCGGGTCATGTTGACTTCTTGCGGCATCCAGTGGTTGGCGCAGGTAGCGAGGTACTTCTCCCACGCCCACTTGTACTTGAAGGGCACCAACTGGTTGACGTCGGTCTGGCCGTTGATGATGCGTTTGTCGGCGGCACGCACACGACGTGGTGCAGCCGCTGGTGCGGCGTGGATGGCGGAGGTGGATTGAAATACCGCTCCATCGTTCAGAGTGCGCACGTTTGGAGAAGAGGGAGACTCCTGCACCAGCGGTGCATTGATAGCAGCCGTACGTGCAAAATTTGTCGGCGTTGCGGGCTTAACTTCGTCGTCCCAGGTCAGCATAGATGTTTCCAATCAGCGAATTATGAGAGCAGTGAAATGAAATGAAAAGCGATCATGTCATTCACTGCATATTTGTGTTGTTCAATAGCATCGCATTGAAGCTGCGTTGTCGCGCAACTTCACTGGCACGACTCGCATGTGGGGTCGTCAACGCCGCAAAATTTGATGTCGGTTGCTGCGTTGGTTGCCATCTCCATTTGCATTTGTGCGGCCGCTGCTGCTGCTTCCAGTGCGCTCGATGCGCGTGTGGATCCCTGTGCATCATTGCCTGAAGACACCGCGTTCAGGCGACCTGCGGATACAGTGGACTTCTCGGCGTGCGTAGCCGACATGGTGCGCAGGTAGTAGGTGGTCTTGAGACCACGCAACCAAGCCAGCTTGTAGGTCTCGTCGAGTTTCTTGCCAGAGGCTCCGGCCATGTAGATGTTCAGTGACTGTGCTTGGTCGATCCACTTCTGGCGACGCGCTGCGGCCTCCACCAGCCAGCGCGTTTCCACTTCAAAGGCCGTCGCGTACAACTGCTTGATTTCGGCCGGCACACGGTCGATGGGGCTGAGCGATCCATCGAAGTGTTTCAGATCCATCACCATCACGTCGTCCCACAGACCCAGACGCTTGAGATCGCGCACCAGGTAGCTGTTGATCACGGTGAATTCACCCGATAGGTTGGACTTGACGGACAGGTTGCCAAAGCAGGGCTCGATGGAAGCATCGACGCCAATGATGTTGGAAATGGTCGCTGTAGGTGCAATCGCCACGCAGTTGGAGTTGCGCATGCCGTCCTGTGCAATTTTCTTCCGCAGTGCATCCCAGTCCAGCGTGGAAGAGCGGTCCACTTCCACGTAGCCACCGCGCGCGGTGGCCAGCATGTCAAGGGTGTCCAGAGGCAAAACGCCCTTGTCCCACAAGGAGCCCTTATAGCTGGAGTACTTGCCGCGCTCACGGGCGAGTTCGGTGGAGGCCCAGTAGGCGTAGTAGCACACGGCCTCCATAGAGGTGTCTGCAAAGGCGACGGCCGCGTCGGACGCGTAGGGAATGCGCTGGGCGTACAGGCTGTCCTGAAAGGCCATGAGCCCTAAGCCTACCGGGCGGTGGCGCAGGTTGGAGTCACGCGCCTTCTTGACAGCGTAGTAGTTGATGTCGATCACGTTGTCCAGCATGCGCATGGCTGTCGTGATGGTGCGTTTGAGCTTGTCGTGGTCAAGTTCCTTGCCGTTGGCGCCGACTTTCAGGTGCTGTAGCAGATTGACCGAGCCCAGGTTGCAGACAGCAGTTTCAGTGTCGCTGGTATTGAGCGTGATCTCGGTGCACAGGTTGGAGGAGTGCACCACGCCAGCGTGCTGCTGGGGCGAGCGCACATTGCAGGCATCCTTGAAAGTGATCCAGGGGTGCCCGGTTTCGAACAGCATGGTCAGCATCTTGCGCCACAGGTCAGACGCCTGTACCGTGCGGGCCGGCTTGATTTCGCCGCGTGCGGCCTTCTCTTCGTAGGCCACGTAAGCCTTTTCAAAGTCGGTACCAAACAGGTCATGCAAATCAGGCACGTTGGACGGGGAGAACAGGGTCCAGGTGCCCTTTTCCATCACACGGCGCATGAACAGGTCGGGAATCCAGTTGGCCGTGTTCATGTCGTGCGTGCGGCGGCGGTCATCGCCGGTGTTCTTGCGCAACTCCAGGAACTCTTCAATATCCAGGTGCCAAGTTTCCAGGTAGGTGCAGACCGCGCCCTTGCGCTTGCCACCCTGGTTCACTGCCACGGCGGTGTCGTTCACCACTTTGAGGAAAGGAACCACGCCTTGGGATTCGCCGTTGGTGCCCTTGATATGGGAGCCCAGGGCGCGCACGCGGGTCCAGTCATTGCCCAGGCCGCCCGCAAATTTGGAGAGCAGGGCGTTTTCCTTGATGGATTCGTAAATGCCATCCAGGTCGTCGGGCACGGTGGTCAGGTAGCAGCTGGAGAGTTGCGAACGCAGCGTGCCGCTGTTGAACAGCGTGGGCGTGCTGGACATGAAGTCGAAGCTGGACAGCACTTCGTAGAACTCGATGGCGCGGGCTTCGCGGTCGATTTCATTGAGTGACAAGCCCATGGCCACGCGCATGAAGAAGGCCTGGGGCAGTTCGATGCGGGTCTTGCCTTCGTGCAGGAAGTAGCGGTCGTACAGGGTTTGCAGGCCCAGGTAGTCAAACTGCAGGTCGCGGCTGGCCTTGACAGCAGCGCCCAGGCGCTTCAGGTCGAACTGCAGCAGTTTTTCGTCCAGCAGCTCGGCATCCACTCCGCGCTTGATGAAGCCGGGGAAGTAATCGGCATAGGCCTGGCCCATGTCTGCCTGCGCCACGTCACGTCCCAGCACCTCGCGGGAGATCGTGTGAAACAGCAGGCGTGCGGTAGCGTAGGTGTAGTCCGGATCCTTTTCAATCAGTGTGCGGGCCGCCAGGATGGAGGCTTTGTAGACCTCGTCCATGGGCACGCCGTCATACAGGTTGCGCATGGTTTCGGCGACGATGGGGTCGGCCTTGACATCGGCACCCAGGCCGGAGCATGCGACTTCAATGCGGGTCTTGAGTTCATTAAGGTCCAGTGCAACACGCTGGCCACCTTCCAGGACATGCAGAGTGGGTGCTACGGGGGCTGTCTGCGCGACCTGCTTGGCACGTTCCTGGGTGCGGCGCTCGCGGTACAGCACATAGGCGCGGGCAATTTCGTGGTGGCCACCGCGCATCAGGCCCAATTCGACCTGATCCTGAACATCCTCAATATGGAAGGTTCCCCCACCGGGGCGTGAGCGCATTAGGGCACGAATGACTTGTTGTGTCAGCTCATCAACCGTTTCCCGCACACTGGCAGATGCGGCGCCCTGAGTGCCGTGCACGGCCAGAAAAGCCTTCATCATGGCTACAGCAATCTTGTTGGGTTCAAAAGAAACCACAGAACCATTGCGTCGAATGATCTGGTAGTGGGCCAGCGGACTTGCGGATTCCCGGGCAAGGCTTGTGACGCCTTGGCTGCCCGTGCTGCTGGTCTGAATGGATGGGGATGCAGGTGAAACAGATTGCATGGATTTCCTCGTCTTAATCGGTGATCTTTTTCTTGGGGTTGTCTGCGCGTCTACCGGAATATTGTTGCCGTTGTGTGACGCGTCGGAATAAACAGGACACACTATATCTGGGGTGTGGGGTGGTGACAAGCCACTACCGGTAGTGTATCCAAGGAATTGCGGCTTGCCGGGTTCGCCATCTGAAATCTGTTGTGCGGCGATGAAAAACTGGCTTGACATTCCCGTGATGGCAACCCTGCGCGCGTCCTTGATGTGTGCGGCTCTGTGTGCCAATCTCTTCAGCCAATGCGGGTTGCCGGGGGTTTTTCAGCGCATGGCCGCGCCAGTATTGATGCTATGGTTTTTTTTGGCAGTACCGCTGCTGCTGCCGGCTTGCACAGCGGCCTTCGATGTGGTTTCAAAAAGAATTTTTGTCGACAACGCCATCGGGAAAACACTGAGAAGAAAACCCCAGTGTCTGTTGCAAAAAAAGCCACTGGAAGCCAGGTCCTGGATCAGTTTTGCGCCCCGGGGCAATGTGTTCATGGCCAGCAATGTGGGCGATCGGGTAGTTCTGCGCGATGGCCGGGCATAGCACCTGCAGTGCCTCGTACTGTGCGGGTTCAAACGACTCGCCTTCCAGGCCTTCCAGTTCTATTCCTATTGAATCGTCATTGCAGTTGCTGCGTCCCCGGTAGCAGGAAGCACCGGCATGCCAGGCGCGCGCATCGCAACTGACAAATTGCCAGATCTCACCGCCGCGCTGTATGTAGAAGTGGCTGGAAACCTGCAGCCCTTCAATCGTCTTGAAGTAAGGGTGTGCGTTCCAGTCCAGCGTGTTGGTGAACAGGTGCTGGACCTGGGTGCCGCCATAGACCCCCGGTGGCAGGCTGATGGAATGCAGGACGATCAGATCAATCTGAGCGCTTGCGGGCCTTGGTCCAAAATTGGGAGACGGCAGTTTTCTGGCATATTGGTACCAACCATCTTCCCAGAGGGCGTGTGTTGGGGGGGGCCTTTCAGTCATCCGGCTCATCCTCGGCCGATTGTTGTGCATCGATTTTCAGGCGTGCAATGCGGTAGCGGATCTGTCGCAGACTCAAGCCCAGGCGGGTGGCTGCCAGCGTACGGTTGAATCCGGTTTCTTTCAGGGTGCGCACCAGTATTTCGCGCTCCTGCTGGTCCAGGTGGGATTGCAGGTCGGCGGGCAAGGTTTCCGCCGCGACAACTGCGGCAGGTGACGCTTGCGCCTCGGCACCCAATGCTGCGGGTTGGCTTGCGCTGTGGGCGTGCACGTCCAGGTGCAATTCGCCGCCCTCCGACAGGGCCATGGCACGGTGCAACAGGTTTTCCAACTCGCGTACATTCCCGTTCAGTGGCAAGCTGGCCAACTGCGCCAGGGTCTGTTGGGGCAGGGCAGGCGCTGGCTGGCCAGATTCTGCTGCGATGCGCTGAACCAGCGCTTGGCACAGTGCCGGCAAGTCCTCGCAACGCTCACGCAGCGGCGGAATGTGAATGTCAATAACGTTCAGCCGGTAAAAAAGATCCTGACGGAACCGTCCCGCAGCGACTTCGACTGGCAGGTCCTTATGGGTGGCACTTACGATGCGCACGTCTACGGACTCTTCCTGGCTGGTTCCGATTGGCCGAATGCAACGTTCCTGAATGGCGCGCAGAAGTTTGGCTTGCATCGCCAGCGGCAGGTCTCCAATTTCATCCAGAAACAAAGTTCCTCCGCTGGCGGCACGGAAAAAGCCTTCGCGGTCCTGGCTGGCGCCTGTGTAGGAACCTTTCTTGGATCCAAAAAACTCGGCCTCGAGCAGGTTCTCCGGTATGGCGCCGCAATTGACTGCTACCCAGGGCCCGCTGGATCGGTGACTGTTGGCATGCAGCGCATTGGCAACCAGTTCTTTTCCAGTGCCCGACTCTCCGCGGATCAGCACCGGTGCCATGCTGCGCGCCACCTTCACGATGCGGTCCTTGACACCGCGCATGGCTGCCGATTCGCCAGCTAGCAAAGCCAGCGCCGCGTCGCCACTTGCCGAGCGTTCCGAGTGGGGCATTGGCCTGGCATCCGGCATTGGCTGTGCGTTCAATGACTTCTCGGCGCCTGCATTGACCTGCATGGCGGCTGCAACCACTGCGCGGAACTGCTTGAGGTCAACGGGTTTGGTCAAGTAATCGAAAGCGCCCGCTTTCAGGGATTCCACAGCGTTTTCTGCAGAACCATAGGCTGTGATAACCACGCAGCGTTCGGTCCGTTGCTGGACACGCAGATCCTTGAGCAGTGCCGTGCCCATGCCGTCAGGCAAGCGCATGTCGGTGATCAGCAGATCGAACTTCCCTTGCGTAAGTGCATTACGCGCCTGTTCCACAGTGCCAGCAGTTTCGACCTGGTAGCCCTCGCGCAGCAGCGTCAGTTCATACAGTGTGCGCAGGTCGGGCTCATCGTCGACCACCAGAATGCGCAGGTTGTTCAGTACAGTGTTTTTTGCCATGGTGTATTGGTCACCGGGTTGCCTTGCGCAGCCGCATCAGCGGACGGTGCAGGCAATAGTGTCATGACGAATTCATTGCCTTCGGTGGCTTGTCCCTGGACCATTCTGGGGGTGCGCTGGTAAGTGATCGTGGCGCCATGTCGCTCGCACAGTTCACGGCAGATATAAAGGCCCAGTCCACTGGAGCGGCTTTCCGATGAAAAGAAAGGTTCGAACAGATGGCGCTCCACCGACTGCTCCATGGGTGCCCCATCGCTCCAGACGGACAGTTCCACGCGCCTGTCCGACAGTGGACGGGTTTTTACCTGAATCGCCTCGGTTTGTTTTTTTGCGTAACGGCGCGCATTGTCCAGCAGATTGACCAGTACGCGGCGCAGATGTTCCAGCTCGAATTGCACCCAGAGTGCGGGTCCCGACAGCAACGTTACCAGCCGGTAAGTCTCGCCATTTTGCTGGGCCCATTCGTGGCAGATGCGGTGGGTGTTTTCGTTCAGGGCAATGGTCTGCCCGGACAAAGGCTCTCCATGCGGTGCAACGTGTGCAGCCTGCAGGATGTCATCAACGATTTTTCCAAGCCTGCGTGCGTTCTGGCCGATCATTGCTGTGAGCTTTTGCAGTTTTGGGTCCGCCAGGTCTTCTTCCAGCAGGGCGTTGGCCTGGCTGATAGCCGCCAACGGGTTGCGGATTTCATGGGCCACCGCGGTGGACATGCGCCCCATGCTGGCGAGCTTCTCGGTGCGCAAGCGTGCCTCCAGGGCGCGCAGATCCTGCAGAAACAGTACGCACAAACTCTCTGCTCCTACGCCCTGCGGCGCGGCCAGCCGAGTACGCACGCGAACTTTTTGGATACTGTGGGGGCCATTGCTCAGGCTCACATCTTCTTCGGCGCTTTCACCCACTCCAATGCAGATGCGCGCCAGATGCCACAGCGGTGCCCACCCTGGTCGTGATTTCAGGTCAAACAGAATGCCTTGCACCTGCCGTTCGTTGCCCAGCAATTGCCGGGCGGCCGGATTGGCCGCCAGCACCCGGCCATTGCGGTCAATGATCAGTACCCCGTCAGGAAGGGATTCAATCACTAGCTCATTCACATGGCGCTGGATATTGGCCGCCGCCTGGTTGAGGCGTGCGCGTTGACCGGCGCTGGCCAGGCGACGGGACAACTGATGGGCCAGCAGCGCAATGACGAAATACCCCACGCCGCTCAGGGCGGATTGCACGTAGTAGGCCGTTGCATCGGTGCCACCGGACAACGCGGTCCACAGCGTGCTGGTCAGCAGCATGACCGTTACGCCGGCGGCCGTGCCCAGCGCCAGACGCAAGGGTCCCAGCACGGCGGAGAACAGAATGGGCAGGGCAAAAAGCGGCGTGTAGTTGATGTTGGTTCCCTGGATGATCTGCAGCGCGGAAAACGCCACCACGTCCACGCCCACCAGCGTCACCCAGGACCAGTTGAATGAAGTGCCCAGCGCATGGGGTTTGTCCAGCACACGTGAGGCCACTGTTGAGGCGCAGTAGGCGATGCTCACGAGGACCAGCAGGTGACTGTGCGAAAAACCACTGACGAACAGAGTGCCCTGCAAGGCGACCATCACCACGCCCAGGGTTACGCGCGCAGTCATGAAGCCTTGCCACTGCCGAACAAATTCCCGGGTTTCTTCGGCGCTCTCCAGGGTAACCGCCACCTCGGGCGGCCCAAACCAAGAGTGTTGTGCTACACCGTCGTCCATTCAGGACTCCGCCAGTGCGCGGTGGGCGTCACAGCAATAGGCACCGCGCTGGCCCGTGACGGCATCCCTGGCAGGCACGTGCACACCACAGTGCGCGCATGCCACCATCTCGGTCGGAGCTGCAGCTTTGCGCTCGCGCTCACGCCGCAATTCCATCTGGTCTGCGGTGCGCGCCGATCGCCATTTCCAGGCAACCAGAAAGATCACCACAAATATCAGCAGGTATTTCATGCAGCGCGCCCCAGGAGCACTTCCATGACAAAACGGGACCCCACATAGGCCAGCAGCAGAAAGGCGGATCCGATGTATAGCACCCTGGCAGCCCGCTTGCCGCGCCAGCCTGCGACCGAGCGACCGATCAGTAGCACCGCAAAAGTCACCCAGGACAGCAGCGAAAACACCGTTTTGTGGTCCCAGCGCCAGGCGTGGCCATACACCACCTCACCAAACAGCATGCCCACCAGCAGGGTCAGGCTCAGCAGGGCAAAACCCGCCGCCACAAAGCGGTAGGTCAGCCGCTCCAGCGTCAACAGGGGCAGGCCGCTGTGGGAGTCTTCTGCCATACGGATGCGTTTTTCAGCATGGTGCATGAAGAGGGCGTGTACCACCGCCATGCCAAACAGTCCATAGCAGGCAATCGCAAAGGCCAGATGCACGGGCAGCCATATCGACGTCGTGGTGGGCAGCGTGCCCCCCGGGAAGGCATAAGCCAGCAGTACCGCCGCCGCGCCCAGCGCACACAGAGTCCAGCGGGTCGACAGCTGCGGGTACACCAGGCTCTCCACCGCATAGACCGCCGCCACCAACCAGGCGGTGACGGACAGTGCCGGCGCAAATCCAAAGTGGGGAGGGGTGCCCATCAGCCCCACGGCCAGCACCAGACCATGCAGGAGCCAGGCAACGGCGACCCACAGGTGGGAGGCGCGCAGGCTCATCTGCGTGGCCCTCAGCGCCGGCCAGGCGTAGGCAGAGGCCGCCAAAACCGAAAGAATCAGTTGAACCGGGGATGCACTGGCTAAAATCATGCGCACAGTTTAGCGTTTTGCTTTCTGCACCTACACACACCTATGGCCTCCGCTCTTTCCGACAAACTTTCCCGACTCGTCAAGGACCTGCGTGGTCAAGGCCGCATTACCGAAAGCAATGTCACCGACATGCTGCGCGAAGTGCGCATGGCGCTGCTGGAGGCCGACGTGGCCCTGCCAGTGGTGCGGGATTTCATCGCCCGGGTGAAAGAGAAGGCACTGGGCCAGGAAGTGCTGGGCTCGCTGCAGCCCGGCCAGGTGCTGGTGAGCATTGTCAACCGCGAACTGGCTGCCACCATGGGCGAGGGCGTGAGCGACCTCAACCTGTCGGTACAACCGCCTGCCGTGATTCTGATGGCCGGTTTGCAGGGTGCTGGTAAAACCACCACCACCGCCAAGCTGGCCAAGCACCTGATCGACAAGCGCAAGAAGAAGGTGCTGACCGTGTCGGGCGACGTGTACCGCCCCGCTGCTATCGAGCAGCTCAAGACGGTGACGGCTCAGGCCGGTGCCGAGTGGTTCCCCAGCACGCCCGATCAGAAGCCGGTGGACATTGGCCGCGCTGCGCTGGACTACGCCAGAAAACATTTCTTTGATGTGCTGCTGGTCGATACCGCGGGCCGTCTGGCGATTGATGAAGCGCTGATGCTGGAAATCAAGAACCTGCATGCCGCACTCAATCCGGTGGAAACCCTGTTCGTGGTTGACGCCATGCAGGGCCAGGATGCGGTGAACACCGCCAAGGCGTTCAAGGAAGCGCTGCCACTGACCGGCATCATCCTGACCAAGACCGACGGTGACTCCCGTGGCGGTGCCGCATTGTCGGTGCGACAGATTACCGGCGCGCCGATCAAGTTTGCTGGTACCAGCGAGAAGCTTGACGGGCTGGAGGTGTTCGACGCCGAGCGCCATGCGGGCCGCATTCTGGGTATGGGCGATATCGTGGCCCTGGTGGAGCAGGTCACTGCCGGCGTGGATATCCAGGCGGCACAAAAGCTGGCGGCCAAGGTCAAGAGCGGTGGCGGATTTGATCTGAACGATTTTCTGGCCCAGATCCAGCAGATGAAGCAGATGGGCGGCCTCTCCAGCCTGATGGACAAGCTGCCTGCCGCCATGGCGGCCAAAGCCGGTCAGGTGGACATGGACAAGGCCGAACAAGACATCAAGCGCAAGGAGGGCATCATCCACAGCATGACGCCGCTGGAGCGGCGCAAGCCCGAGCTCATCAAGGCCACCCGTAAGCGCCGCATTGCTGCCGGTGCCGGTGTGCATGTGCAGGAAGTCAACCGCATGCTCAAGGAGTTTGAGCAGATGCAGGAGATGATGAAAAAGATGAAGGGCGGCGGCATGATGAAGATGATGAAACGCCTGGGCGGCATGAAAGGCATGCCCAAGATGCCGTTTTAACCCGACGCCACACCATTGGACGCGTCTAAAAATCGGGCCTTGGCGGGTATCGGGCTGGCGGTGCTGGCTGTGGCCGGCTTTGCCGGACTGGATACCACCACCAAATGGCTGTCCATCAGCGTTCCGCTGATGATGGCCATGTTCTTCCGCTACCTGTTTCAGGCGGTCGCCACCACGGTGGCGGTGTTTCCCAGTCGCGGTAAACGGTTGCTGCACACGCACCACCTGGGCTTGCATGTGCTGCGCGGTCTGCTGCTGCTGGCGTCCAGCCTGTTTGCATTTTTGAGTTTGAAGCTCATGCCGGTGGGCGAGTTCACGGCCATAGTGATGATCACGCCGCTGGTGGTGACCCTGCTGGCCGCGCGCATGCTGCACGAGCATGTGTCGGGCCGTCGACTGTTGCTGGTGGCAGGTGGCTTTTTGGGCACGCTGGTGATCATTCGTCCGGGCGGACAAAGCTTTACCTGGGCCTTGCTCTTCCCGGTGGGCGTGGTGCTGTCAAACACCGCGTTTCAGTTGCTGACAAGCCGCATGGCCCGCACCGAAGACTCCATGACCCTGCAGTTTTATACCGGTTGGGTCGGGACTGCGGTGGCTGCGCTCACACTGCCCTGGGTCTGGATGGACCTACCCGATACCACGCTCTGGCTCGGTCTGTTTTTTGCGGGCCTCATGGCCACGCTAGGTCACTTTTTTCTGATCCTGTCGTACAAGCGGGCACCAGCCGCAGTGCTGATGCCCTATATGTATGTGCAGATCGGATTTGCCATGCTGGGCGGCTGGCTGCTGTTTGCCCACGTGCCGGATCACTGGTCGCTGATGGGCATGGCCTTGGTGGCCGTGTGTGGCGCAGCCGGGGCCTGGCTGACCGCCCATGAAAGCCGGGCGGCTGCTGAGCCGCCAGAACACTGAGGATTTAGTGCCAAATTGGCCGCTAGCCCGCGTGGAATGTCCACGGGTAGCTAGCGATTTAATAGCAATCTGGGTCAGGCCGTTTCCAGCGCCAGCACCGCCGTAGCCGTGTTGGAGATTGGAATGTGGTAGTTGCTGGTCACGCGCTTCACGCTGGAGCCGCCGCCGGTGGCCAGCGCGCCGCGCATGGCCAGCCACATCAGCAACTCCACGCCCTGGGTGCCGGTTTTCTCCACCAACTCGTGGACGCTGAACTGGGTGGCCCACTCGGGGTTGGTGTCCAGGCTGTCCAAAAACTGCAGGTCAAACGCCTTGTTGATGAAGCCGGCGCGCTCACCGTCGAGCTGGTGGCTTAGGCCACCAGAGGCCAGTACAGCCACCTTCTTGCTGCTGTCCCACGAACGGATGGCTTCGCCCACGGCCTTGCCTAAAGCGTAGCAGCGCTTGGCGGACGGTAGCGGGAATTGCACCGTGTTGATGCACACCGGCACCACGGTTACGGGGTAGTTGCCTTCGGGATAGAACAACTTCAATGGCAGCGAACAGGCATGGTCCACCAGCATTTCCTGGCAGGTCACTACGTCAAACTCTTTGGCAATCAGTTCATTGATCAGGTGCCAGGACAGGTCCACCTCGCCGCGCAGGGGCTCGAGCGAGGGAATGCCCCAACCTTCGTCCGAGTTCACGTATTGCGGTGCTGCGCCCACGGCGAAGGTGGGCATTTTGTCCAGAAAGAAGTTCAGGCCGTGGTCGTTGTAGAAGATCACCATGACGTCGGGTTTCTTGGCGTTCAGCCACTGCTGGACAGGGGGGAAACCATCAAAGAAAGGCTTCCAGTAGGGCTCCTGTTGCAGGCCCTTGTGGATTGCGTTGCCGATGGCGGGAATGTGGGAGGTCCCGAGGCCGCCGATGAGTTGTGCCATTTTTTTATGTCCTGTGAATGGTTTGGTTACTGTCCAGCTGCTACCAGCTTGGCCTTGAATTCGTCTTTGCTCATGCCAGTTTGCTGCGCGCCGATGTCCTGCATGTCAAGCTTGAAAATGCCAGCAAACTTGGCCAGGTAATAGGCGTTGCCGCCCGCGGCGATGAGCTGCAACACGTTCTTGGCGCGGATGGCGGCGGCTTGCGGCTCGGTCAGGGCGTACTTTTTCATATAGCCCTCTTCGTCGGCGAGAAAGGCGGCGCGGTTGGCTGCGTCATTGAACGAAAAGCACATCTTGTTCAGGGCATAGCCCTTTTTTGCCTGCTCGCCGTCAAACGGCGTGGTGCCGGGAATTTTGGGTAGGGGTGCGCTCACGGGTTGCTCCTTTTCAATCAATGTTTGACCTGTGTCAGGCGCCAAGTATCCCGACCCCATTGCTATAAATAAATAGATGAATGATCATGTGTTGCATGAGTAAATTCGATTGGTCGGATCTGGACGCCCACCTTCTGCAACTGCTGGTGGCGGTGGTGGAGGCGGGCAGCATCACCGGTGCAGCGCAGCGCCTGGGTGTTACGCAGTCGGCGGTGAGCCATCTGCTGGACAAGCTTCGTGGCATTACCGGCGACCCGCTGTTTGTCAAAAGCGGGCGCGGCATTGTGGCTACCGCGCGGGCGGAAACCATGGCGGGGCAGGCGCATGAGTTGCTGCGGCAACTGCAGCAGTTTGCCCACAGCGCCGAGTTCGACCCGGCGCGCTGGAAGGCGTCCATCACCATTGCGGCCAACGATTTCCAGCGCGATTTGCTGCTGCCCGCTTTTGCGAGCCGCCTGCGCCTGGCCGCGCCGCTGGTGCAACTGCGGGTGATTCCTTCCGCGGTGCCCCGGCTGGAGACCTTGCGCTCCGATGCATGCCAACTGGTCATCAGCCCGCGCCCGCCGGACGGCACCGACATCCTGCAAAAGCGTTTGTTTGAAACGGAACACCGGGTGTTTTATGACGCCACCCAACGCGATGCACCGCGAAGCAAAGCCGAGTACCAGGCGGCCGACCACGCCACCGTGGTCTATGAGGACAACCGAGGGCTGGATGTGGACCAGCAATTGCAAGCGCGCGGCGTGGTGCGCCGCTTTGCGGTAAGGGTGCCGGGCTTCAGCGGATTGCCAGCGTTTGTACGTGGGACCACCTTGTTGGTGACAGCACCGCAGTTGCTAGAGCGCACATCACTGACCGCGCTGGCCAGCGCCCCGGTGCCAGTGCCTTGCCCGACCATGCCCATGTATCTGATCTGGCACGCCCGCTACCAGCAGGACCCGGCGCACCGCTGGCTGCGTGCGCAACTCGAGGCGGTGGTGGCACCCGCATTGAGTTCTCCGCGAAGCTCCGGTACGATTCACTGATGAAAAAGTCAAAAAATGGTAAGGGCAACAAGCCTGGCAAGCTCGACAAAGATACCTACTATGAGCGACTCGCCGCGATGCAGTTGGAGCTCAATGAAGTGGCGCGCTGGCTACTGCATACCGGCAAGCGACTTGTCGTGGTGATTGAGGGCCGCGATACCGCAGGCAAGGGCGGTGTCATTGCCGCGATGGCAGAAAGCCTGAACACGCGCCAGTGCCGTACCGTGGCGCTGGCCAAGCCCAGCGATCTGGAGAAAACGCAGTGGTATTTCCAGCGCTACGTTTCGCACCTGCCGGGTGCAGGGGAGATCGTGCTGTTTGACCGGAGCTGGTACAACCGTGCCGGCGTCGAGCGCGTGATGGGCTTCTGCACGCCAAAGGAAACCAAGGCGTTCCTGCGGCAGGCGCCTGTGTTCGAGAGAATGCTGGTTGACGATGGCATCCTGCTTTTCAAGTACTGGCTGACGGTCGACCAGGCACAGCAGGAACAGCGCTTTGCTGAGCGGGCAGCCGAACCACTCAAGCGCTGGAAACTCAGCCCCATCGATATGAAGGCGCGCGAAAAATATGCCGAATACGGCCTTGCCCGCGACGCCATGCTGGAGGCTACCCACAAGCCCAAAACACCGTGGACGCTGGTCGATTTCAACGACCAGCGCCTGGGCCGGCTGACCTTGATTCGCCACTTGCTGGACCATATCCCCGAGCGTCGTGTTCCCGAAACTTTAGTCGAATTTGCTCCGCTGGGCCATGTGCCCTTGCGCGAGAAATTCGGCACCCTACCCAAGCCCATCGCCCCTGTGGCCTGACCGCCGCGCCGCCTGGCGACGGCATCGGTAGTCACTCACAACCCAGTGAAACACCATCTCACTCGATGGTTTCGGTGCTGGCCCTGACCAGGTCATCAGCAACCGACTCGGCGTGGGCGACACCTAGCTGCATGGCTGGGCCCTTTCTATACAATCGTTTCAGAAGTGCTTGTTCGGCAATGATTAAGCTCTAGCCCGCACACAGTATGCGCAAGCAGCTATGAAATTCATAGTGATTTATTGAAGTGCGGACTGCGCAGCGGCCAGAATCTGGCGGGTCAAGCCGTCGAGCAAGGCCGATGTCGCCCGCGCCTGCTGCCAGTACAGGGGCACATCCAGCGAGGTGCCGGGAATCAGTTCAATCAGTGAGCCGTCCTGGAGGTGCTGGGTGATCAGGGCCTGTGGGTGCAGGCCCCAGCCCATGCCGGCCAGGGTGGCTGTCACAAAAGCCTGCGGTGAGGGCAGCATGTGCCGTGGCAGTTCCACATGCCGGTGGCACAGGCGATGCGCCCAGCGCGTCTGCAACTCGTCCTTGGTGTTGAAGACCAGGCTGGGCGCACGCGCCAGGCTGCCCGCACCGACTCCATCGAAAAAATAGCGCTTCACGAAGGCTGGACTGGCCGCCGCCAGGTAGCGCATGGCGCCCAGGGGTCGGCTGTTGCAGCCAACGGCAGGGCGGGCCGTACCGGTCACGGCGGCCAGCACGGTGCCGCTGCGCAGCCATTCCGACGTATGGTCCTGGTCGTCCACGGTCACCTCCATCAGCACGGGCGCATCGGCGGCAAAAGAGGCCACCGCGGGCGTGAACCAGGTGGCCAGACTGTCCGCATTTACTGCAATGGGCAGGCGCACCCGGACCGGGCCTTCTGGTGCGAACGCCGGCAGGCCGTCCTGCAACTCCTGCTCCAGCAGGCGCACGCGGTCAACATGCTGGCACAGGCGCCGGCCCATGTCGGTGGCATGGCAAGGCTGCCCGCGCACCACCAGTGCGCACCCCACACGCTCCTCCAGCAGCCGGATGCGCTGCGAAATGGCCGACGGTGTGACGTGGAGCGCGCGGGCGGCGCGCTCGAAGCTGCCTTCGCGAATGACAGCCGCCAGCGCAGAGAGGGATGCATAGTCCAGCATGAAGTTAGTTTTTCTTAATTTTCTTTAGTAAAGATAGTTTGTCTTTATTTTGCAGGACGGGCAAGCTAGGCCCATGTTTTCTTTGTCCGACACCGCATCTTTCTTTTTTCCCGTGTTTGTTCAGGCCCTGGCGCTGAGCTTCGGGCTCATCGTGGCCATTGGTGCGCAGAATGCCTTTGTGCTGCGCCAGGGCTTGCGCCGCGAGCATGTGGGCAGCGTGGTGCTGTTCTGTGCACTGGCCGATGCATTGCTGATCACGGCCGGCGTCATGGGCATGGCGCAGGCTCTGGGGGATCGCCCCGATCTGGCACGTGCGCTGGCACTGGCTGGCGCCGCCTTCCTTGGGTTCTACGGGCTGCAGGCGCTGCGCCGTGCACGGCATGCGCACCGCTTGCAGGCCGCCGATGGTGGCGCGGGTCTGAGCCGCACCGCCGCAATGGCGCAGGCCGCAGCCTTTACGTTGCTCAATCCCCACGTGTACCTGGACACGGTCTTGCTGGTGGGCAGCATCGGCGCCCAGCAGCCCGCGGCATTACGCGGCTGGTTTGTGGCGGGAGCCAGCACCGCCAGCCTGCTATGGTTCGGGCTGCTGGGCTTTGGCGCCCGCTGGCTGGCGCCCTGGTTTGCCCGACCCCGGGCATGGCAGGTACTGGATGGGCTGATTGGCCTGACCATGTGGGTGCTGGCTGCCCTGCTGGTGCGGCATGTTGTTAACGGTGTTTGAAGGATTGAAATGTACGTTGCAAAGCATCACCAGTTCAACGACCGCGAAGCAATCTTCACGCTGATGGATTCCTATCCATTGGGCGCGTGGGTGTGCGCAGGCAGCGGCGGCCTGGTGGCCAACCACCTGCCTTTTTTTCTGGACCGGAGCCAAGGGCCTTCTGGCACCCTGATCGGCCATGTAGCGCGTGCCAACCCTGTTTGGCGCGCACTGCCTACTGCCACCGCATCAGTCGTCATGTTTCAGGGGCCACAGGCTTACATCACGCCCGGCTGGTACCCCGGTAAAGCCGAACATGGCAAGGTGGTACCCACCTGGAACTATGGGGTCGCCCATGCACATGGCGTTGCCAGAGCCATCGAGGACCGTTACTGGCTGCTCAACATGCTGAACCGGCTCACCAACGTGCACGAGGCCAGTCAGCCGGCCCCGTGGCGCGTGGAAGACGCACCGGCGGACTACATCGACAGCATGCTACGTGCCATTGTGGGCATCGAGATCCCCATCGACCGGCTGGAGGGCAAGCTCAAGGCCAGCCAGGACGAGGATTTGCAGGATAGGATCGGCACTGTCACCGGATTGCAGTCGGCCCCGGGTGACGGAGCGCGTGCCATGGCGGGGCTGGTGAAGATGGCCATCCATGGTAAATAGCGCCCTCACTTGAAAAAAGAAAACAAAAAAGCAGCCCTGGAGGCTGCTTTTTCGCGGCACACACTACTGTTTATAGTGCCGAAGCTGCGTCGAATACTGCTTTCGCTTGCGCATGACAAAACGGCGGTTCGTAGGTGCCGTGGTAATTGCCGTAGTAGGTTGCAGGGCTGCTGGACAGTACCGTGGCGTAGGTGGTTTGCACGAAGGAATCAACGTCCACCGATGTCACATTGCTCAGGTTGCGACTGTCAAAGTCAGCCTTCATCACTGCCTGGTGAATTGCGGGCGGCACGGTCGGGTCGCCTGAGCCACCGCACAGCAGAACCTTGGATTTCGGACTCCAGCCCAGAAGGTCGTTCTTTTTGCCAGCCAAAAACAGTGGGCTATTGTTGTTGGTCTGAGAGTCAGTGATGAATGCCGACTGGAACAGCGCGTCGCGGGCTTGATTCGGTGTCTCACCCATGGCGCCAGGCAGTTTGCCTGTTGTGACCAGGGTGGTGTAGGTCAGCGTTGGGCTGGGCAGCAGGCTCTCGATCCCGGTTGCGTAGGTGGTTTTGAACGCCGCGTTGACATCGGTGTAAATATTGCCATAGACCTTCTGCCAAGCGGTGACCAAATAAGGCACAAAAAACTGATAACCAGCAATGGCGTTTGTCAATTTGAACGAACCAGACAGGTTGTAGGGTCCCGCCAAGTGGGCGCCAGCAATGACGTTGATTTCCGCCGAGTTGTCACGCTCTATGGCGCGATGTGCTGCCATGGAGGAGTGTCCACCTTGGGAATAACCGGTGAGCATGACCTTGCCTGACAATGTTGCGCCAACGGAAGTTGCTGCATTACGCGCTGCCCGGATCGAGTCGATGATGACACTGGCTTCCGAGTCGGCATGCAGGTACGGGTGGTAGGGGTAGGCGGAATCCGCGAAACCCAGGTAATCGGTCGCAACGACCGCATAGCCTTTGGCCGCGTACATGGCGATGAGCAGGAAAGTTTCGCCGTCCGCCGGGTTGGCAAGGGTGCGTGGCTTCTGTACATCAGTGCCTTTGGCATAGGCGACCAAACCTGCTGCTGTGGTGCAAGCCCCGGTTGGGACGAGCATGACACCGGACGAATTCGTTGCTTCGCCGGAAACGCCAATGGTCTTGTAGTTCAGCTTCACGACTTTGACGTCACAGGTAGCGGGCCCGGTCAACGCCTGAAGGCCATTTAAGCTAGTCACACCATTGATATAGCTTGCAGTTAAAGTGGCAATTGTTGCCGCATTACCAATAAGTTTGCCGCGGTCAAGCGTCGCATCCAGTGCGCCACCGGTAGCTGCACCCACACGCAAATCGTCGTAGGACTTGCCTGCCGCCTTCAACGCAATATTCAGAGTGTCCAAGAGTGCGTCGTCAGAATCCCCTACTTTGAACGTTCCAGTCAGAAGATCGGAACTTGGGGCGCCACCTGCCAATAAAAGAGCTTGTGCGCGTGCGTAGGCCTTTGCTGCCGTCAAACCATTTTGAATGGTACTTCCCGTTGTTGCGTCGAAAGCCGCAAAAGCATCCGCAGGCCTACCCCCCAACGCCCTGGCAACGACCATGTCTGCCAGTGGCGTCACGTTGATGCGCCCGGATGCGGTCGCAAAACTGTGCAGCGTGATCGGGCCTTTGGTGACTTGAATCATGCACGGTACTGCGCGATCACCCAGTTTCAGCGTAAAGGTACCGTCTGAAGCGGTGCTGGTGGACAATGAAGTTCCAGACGCGCATTTGGCTGCAACTGATGCGTTGGACAAAGCCGCTCCAGTAGCTGCCAGGCCCGATAAAACCGGACCGTCTCCTCCGCCACCGCCCCCGCCACAACCTATGAGTACCACCGCGGCGCTTACGCTTGCGGCAATGAGTTTGAACTTGGTCATCTTCCAGTCTCCGTGTTTGATCGTACGAAATAGCACGATCGTTCTGTTTAATAATTTTAGGGAGCGACTTACATTGGAAATATGCGGACAAACCCGCTATCTGTCGCGGGAGTTACTCTTTGCTGCTCAGCCTTTGTACATTTGCGCTTGCTGCCTTCTTGGCATGTTCTGCCGTAGCAAACTCTGCGATTGCAAAGCCTCCAATGGTTAAAACGCAAGTGTTCGCGTATCACCGTGTAATGGTGGCGACTTCGAGGTGACCTACGCCAAGCCTCAGAAGCTGGCAGCCGCATTGAAGGCAGGCTACCAGCCAGAGCAGCTTGATGCAATCTACAAGACAGTTGGCAACATGAACGCTGCCCCTGAAAGATCCGCTTGCCCCACCGCTTAGAGCACCTCGCCCCGCAGGGTGTAGCTCCGGGTTTCCGTGATTTTCACATCGATGAGCTGGCCGACCAGGGACGCGTCGCCCGCAAAGTTGACCACGCGGTTGCACTCGGTGCGGCCCATCAGCTCGCCGTTGTCCCGCTTGGAAGCCCCTTCCACCAGGATGCGCTGCACCGTGCCCAGGCGCTGTTCGCTGATCCGGGTGATGTTGGCGTTAATGGCGGCCTGCAGTTCCTGCAGGCGGGCCAGCTTCACCTCGTGCGGCGTGCCGTCGTGCAGGTTGGCGGCGGGTGTACCGGGGCGCGGGCTGAAGATGAATGAAAACGAGTTGTCAAAGCCCACTTCGTCAATCAGCTTCATCATCCTGCGGAAGTCGTCGTCGGTCTCGCCGGGGAAGCCGACGATGAAGTCCGAGCTGATGGACATGTCCGGGCGGATGGCGCGCAGCTTGCGGATGGTGCTCTTGTATTCCATGGCGGTGTAGCCGCGCTTCATGGCCATCAGAATCTTGTCGCTGCCGTGCTGCACCGGCAGGTGCAGGTGGCTCACCAGTTTGGGCAGCTTCTCGTAGGCGGCAATCAGGCTGGGCGTGAATTCGTTGGGGTGGCTGGTGGTGTAGCGGATGCGCTCGATGCCGGGAATGTCAGACACGTATTCCAGCAGCGTCGCAAAGTCAGCCATCTCGTTGGTGCCGCCCATCGTGTGGCGCCAGGCATTCACGTTTTGACCCAGCAAATTCACCTCTTTCACGCCCTGATCGGCCAGGCCGGCAATCTCCACCAGCACGTCTTCAAACGGGCGGTTCACTTCTTCGCCGCGCGTGTAGGGCACCACGCAGTAGCTGCAGTATTTGGAGCAGCCTTCCATGATGCTCACGAAGGCCGATGCACCGTCTACCTTGGCAGGCGGTAGGTGGTCGAACTTCTCGATCTCGGGGAAGCTGATGTCCACCTGGGGCTTGTTCAACGCCTTGCGCGCGTTGAGCATCTCGGGCAGGCGGTGCAGGGTTTGCGGGCCAAACACCACGTCTACATAGGGAGCGCGCTTGATGATCTCGGCGCCCTCCTGGCTGGCCACACAGCCGCCCACACCAATCTGCACGCCCTTGGACTTGAGGTGCTTGATGCGGCCCAGGTCGGAAAACACTTTCTCCTGCGCCTTCTCGCGCACCGAGCAGGTGTTGAAGAGGATCAGGTCGGCCTGCTCCACATCGTCGGTGGGCTCGTAGCCCTGGGCTGCACCGAGCACGTCGGCCATTTTGTCCGAGTCGTACTCGTTCATCTGGCAACCGAAGGTTTTGATAAAGACTTTTTTGGACATGGCAGGTCCTGCAATGCTATGAATTTGAGAGCTGCTCGTGCAGGCGGTACGGGGGCCAATCCCCGAAAAGGCTTGAACCCCGGGCTTGATTACGGGGCGAACGAATACGAGGGGGCGGCAGGAAGGAGCCTGGCTTCGACGTCGGTGAGAACCCAGACCTCGTGCAGCATGCCCTGCGACTCGCGCAAGGTCATGACCGGCAGGATCTGGCCAATTAATGAGGCCGACAGTACCAGCATGCCATTGGCGCCGCGGATGCGGGCACCAGGGGACAGGCGATCGACTTTGTTGTTCAGCAGGACTTGCGGTGGCGCCACGACCACCAGCGTGCCGCGTACGGCTTTGGGCGGGAAGGTGCGCACCGCGACCGACGCGGTACCGGTGGTGTCGGTCAGTACCTGGGTGGTGGGGCTGGTCTGGGCCGCTGCCAGCAGGGGCAGGGCAGTTAGCAGGCAAAGTACGTTCAAGGTGCGAAGGCAGCGGTTCATGGTGTGTATCCAGAGGCTTGCTTGTGGGAAGGGAATCCTAACTCAAAACACTTCGGTGTCGACTTCGCTGTTGCCCTGTGGGTTGTAGCGGCTGCCCACCACGTTGCCGGAGTGAATCAGGCTGTCCAGCCGGGTCATGGTGTCCGCACTGAGCTTGACGTCTGCTGCGCCCAGGTCGTCATGCAGGTGTTCCACGCTGGTGGTGCCAGGGATGGGGATAATGTGCGGCGCCTTGTGCAGCAGCCAGGCAATAGCCAGTTGGGCCATGCTGCAGCCCAGCTCCCGGGCCAGCGCGCGGTAGGCGGGCAGCAGCGCCAGGTTGGCGGCGTAGCTTTCGGGCGCAAAGCGCGGCATCGCGCGGCGGATGTCTTTGGCGTCCAGGTTGCTCACATCGGTCAGGTCGCCACACAAAAAGCCGCGTGCCACCGGGCTGAAGGCAACAAATGCCACGCCCAGTTCCTTGCAGGCATCGAGCACTGCAATTTCGGGGTTGCGCGTCCACAGTGAATATTCTGTTTGCAGGGCGGTGATGGGGTGCACGGCGTGTGCACGGCGCAGGGTGGTGGCCGACACTTCCGAGAGGCCAATGGTGCGGATCTTGCCTGCACGCACCAGATCGGCCAGGGCCCCCACGCTGTCTTCGATCGGCACCTTTTTGTCCCAGCGGTGCAGGTAATACAGGTCAATCACGTCGGTGCGCAATCGGCGCAAGCTGTCTTCGCACTGTTGGCGAATCGTCTCTGGGTGGCCATCAATCACCCGCACCAGTTTGCCGTCGCCCGCAACATCCACCCCGCCCATGCCGCACTTGCTGGCCAAGGTGAAGCGGTTGCGGTGCGGCTGCATCACTTTGCCGACCAGGGTTTCGTTGGCGCCAAAGCCATACAGCGTGGCGGTGTCAAACAGGGTGACGCCCGCGTCCAGCGCTTCGAGAAGTACGCGCTCACCTTGCTCGGGGGATACCGGCGCGCCGTAGGCGTGGCTGAGGTTCATGCAGCCCAGGCCAATGGCGCTGACCTGAAAAGGGCCTAAAGATCGTTGTTGCATGGCAGCCTCCCCGAAGACAACAAAAAAAGCCAAACAAAAAACCCGCACTAGCGTGTGCTGGTGCGGGTTTCTGCTTGTTTGGTGGTCGTAGGTGGATTTGAACCACCGACATCAGCATTATGAATGCTGCGCTCTAACCAGCTGAGCTATACGACCGAAAGACCGACATTATAGCGACTTAAATCACTGGTGCTTGAAGCTGGCCTGGCGTTTGTTCACAAAAGCGTCCATGCCTTCCTTCTGGTCGGCGGTGGCAAACAACGCGTGGAACAGTCGGCGCTCGAACATGATGCCATCGGCCAGGGTGCCTTCAAAAGAACGGTTGACCGATTCCTTGGCTGCCATGGTGGCCATTTGCGAGAAGCCGCTGATCATCAGGGCGGCGCCCAGGGTCTCTTCCATCAATTTGTCCAGTGGCACCACGCGGCTGACCAGTCCGGCGCGTTCGGCCTCGGTGGCGTCCATCATGCGGCCAGTCAGGGCCAGGTCCATGGCCTTGGATTTGCCGATGGCGCGAGGCAGGCGCTGGGTGCCACCGGCGCCGGGGATGACGCCCAGTTTGATTTCGGGCTGGCCGAAGCGGGCGTTGTCGGCGGCGATGATGAAGTCGCACATCATGGCGAGCTCGCAGCCGCCACCCAAGGCGAAGCCGCTCACCGCGGCGATGATGGGCTTGCGGACGCTGCGGATGGCTTCCCAGTTGCGCGTGATGTAGTCGCCCTTGTACACATCGGCAAAGGTGTATGTGGCCATGGCGCCAATGTCGGCACCGGCGGCAAACGCCTTTTCGCTGCCGGTAATCACCATGCAGCCGATAGCGGGATTCATGTCAAACCCCTTGAGGGCATGGCCCAGTTCGTCCATCAGCTGGTCGTTGAGCGCGTTGAGCTGCTTGGGGCGGTTGAGCGTGATGATGGCGACCTTGTCGCCTTCGATACGGGTGGTAATGCATTCGTAGTTCATGATGTCCCGGTCTGTAAAAAATGTTCAACCCTCACTATAGCGAAGAGGCATACCCATGACGGAATCGACCGCTGAACCAACAGTTCTGTATGCCGAGCACGGCAGCGTAGCGCTGGTCACCCTGAACCGGCCGGCAGCGCTCAACAGCCTGAGTCCGGCCATGCACCGGGCCCTGTGGGCCGCACTAGACAAGGCGGAGACCAACCCCGCGATACGTGCGCTGGTGCTCACTGGCGCAGGGCGTGGCTTTTGCGCCGGGGCAGACCTCAATGCAACCGACTTGGCTATCCCCTCAGGCGCTGCGGGCCGTCCCGACCCGGGGGTGGCGATCGAGAACAACTTCAATCCCACCACGCGGCGTATGCAGAATCTGCGCATGCCGTGTGTGGCCGCCGTCAACGGTGTGGCCGCGGGTGCGGGTGTGTCACTGGCACTGGCCTGCGATGTGACGATTGCCGCACCGGGCGCGCGATTTATTCAGGCTTTCAGCAAGATCGGCCTGATTCCCGATGCAGGCAGCAGCTGGTTTATGCCGCAGCGGCTGGGACTTGCGCGCGCCATGGCATTGGCCATGACCGGCGACGCGCTGGGCGCGCCACAGGCCAAGGAGTGGGGGCTGATCTGGGATGTGGCCGACGATTGTCTGGCGGCGTCACTGGCCTATGCGCAGCGGCTGGCGGACATGCCCACGTTGGCGCTGGTGGCGACACGGCATTTGCTGCGGGAGTCCACCGCACGCACCCTGAACCAGCAGCTGGATAAGGAACGCGATACCCAGTCGGCCATGGGCAAGACGAACGACTATGTCGAAGGAGTTACCGCGTTTCGGGAGAAGCGGCCGGCCCGGTTTTCTGGGTCTTAACTACCGTGACCGTTCAGCCACCTGTTTGCGGCGACTGCATCGCGCACCGACAGTCGTATCGACTGGCTGGGTTTGGGCATGGTGAGTGATAGCGTCATCAGGCGCTTGTCACGGGCCACGGTGGCGCTGATCTTTTTGGCCTTGGCGGTGTAGAGGTTCAGGTCGTCCAGGGCCTGCATGCGCCAGGGGCCACTTTCTTTTTCTGCTTCCACCGCGATCCATTCGTCTCCCGCGGCAAAGCCGGCTTTTTCGGCCGCACCGTCGCGCAGCACCTGCTGGATGAACAGGCCGCCGGATTCCTTGACGCGCAGCCCCAGTTGCTGGGCAATCTGGTCGGGCTCGCGGTTGACCAGCAGGCCGTGGGCTTCCAGCAGTTCGGCCAGGGGCAGGTCTTTGGTGCTGTGCACCCAGCGGTCCAGGTCTTTGGCGTAGGAGCGGCCGGTCAGGCTTTGCAGCACCGCCAGCAGATCGTCCTGTGCCATGGGGCCACCGGCGCAGCGGGTCCACAGGGCGCGCATCACATCGTCCAGTGTGGTCTTGCCTTCGCGGCGCAAGGTCAGGTCCAGGCAGAGTGCCACCAGGGATCCCTTGGTGTAGTAGCTCACAGTGGCGTTGGCGGTGTTTTCGTCCTGGCGGTAGTACTTCACCCAGGCATCAAAACTGGCCTGGGCCACGGTCTGCACCAGGCGCCCCGGGGTTTGCTGCACCTGGTTGATGGTTTTGGACAGCAGCTTGAGGTACAGCGCGTTGTCGATCAGCTTGGCGCGGCGCAGGAGCAGGTCGTCGTAGTAGCTGGTAAAGCCTTCAAAGAACCACAGCAGTTCGGTGTAGTTTTCCTGGGTGTAGTCGTAGCGCGCAAACTCGGCCGGGCGCAGGCGTTTGACGTTCCAGGTGTGAAAGTATTCGTGGCTGATCAGCCCAAGGAGCGTGGTGTAGCCCTCGGGCTGCTTGTGTGTGGTGGGTACCAGTGTGGTGCGCACCAGGCGCGGCAGGTCTTTGCGGTTGCAGATCAGGACGGTGGAGTTGCGGTGCTCCAGACCTCCATAGCCATCATGCACCGCATTCAGGACGAACAGGTAGCTTTGGAAGGGAATTGCCGCCTGGCCCCCGTCCTGCTTGCGCAAGTTGCTCTGTTTTTTGTAGTGCTTGCCATGCCAGAAGCGGATCTCTTCTTCGCAGATGGCCTGGGTGTCCTTGAGCAGTTGTGCGCCATCAAAGCTCGGTGGAGCGCCAGCCACGACGAAGCGGTGCGGTACACCACACGCCTCAAAGCTTCCCACCCAGAAGTCGCCCAGTTCCACCGGGCAGTCGGCCAGCATGTCGTAGTGGTCGGCTGCGTAGCGGCCAAAGCCCTGTTTGTCGACGCGCACGGCCGGGAGTCCGGTGGCTACCTTCCAGTGGGGCATCGCGGCGCATGCGAGCAGGTCCACCGTATGCGGCTGTTCCTGCTGGCCTTCGACCATGAGGAACAGGCTGGTGCCGTTGAAAAAGCCGCGTGTGGCGTCCAGCCAGGCGGTGCGCACCGAGTTGTCAAAGGCGTACACCTCGTACTGCAACTCCAGTGGCGCATCGGCCGTGCAATCCAGCAGCCATCGGGCCTTGGTCAATTGTTGGGTTGATACAGGCCGACCGGATTGGCGGGCGCGCAGGTTTTGCAGGTTCTTGGCGAATTCGCGGACCAGGTAACTGCCCGGAATCCATGCCGGCAACTGCACGTGCTGCTGCGCAGCCGGGTTGGCAATGGTCAGCGTGACGTGAAACAGGTGCGCATGCAGGTCGGCCAATTCCACACGGTAGGCAATGCCCGCAACGCGGGCCCCAGCCGCGGCCTTGGCGCGCGTCATGACTTGGCTTCAGCCAGGTGCTTTTCGACCTGTTTGGCGTCAATCGCTCCGGGTACCCGGACACCGTTGATGAACACCAGCGTGGGTGTGCCGGTGATCTTAAAGTTGCGGCCCAACTCCACATTGCGGGTCAGGGCACTGGTGTCGCACATGGCAGATGCAGTGGGTGGCAGGCTGTCGCGCACCATCCAGTCCTGCCAGGCCTGACCCTTGTCTTTGGCACACCAGATCGCTTTGGATTTTTCTGTCGAGTCAGCGCTCAGGATGGGGTAGAGGAACATGTGGATGGTGACGTTGTCCACCTTCTGCAAATCGCGCTCGAAGCGCTTGCAATAGCCGCAGTTGGGGTCTTCAAACACCGCCATTTTGCGTTGACCGTTGCCGCGCACGATGGTGAAAGCATCCTTGAAGGGTAGGCTGTCGAATTTGATGGCCGTGAGTTTGTCGACGCGTTCTTCGGTCAGGTTGCGGCGGCTGCGAATGTCGATGATGCTGCCCTGAATCAGGTAGTTGCCCTGGGCATCGGAGTAATAGATATCTGTGCCGTTGACCCGCACTTCGTACAGGCCAGGAATCACGCTTTTATTGATTTCATCAATGGCCTTGAGCTGTGGCACGCGCTCGGCAATGTTTTTGCGGATGGTGGCTTCCTGAGCAAGCGCGCCAAGCGCGGTTAGCGCCAGAGCGCTGGCCAGGGCGGTGGAAATAAAGGTTCGCTGAATCATGTAATTGCCTTGCTTGAGGAGGAGGGGGTGGATGCGGCTGTGCCCATGGCACGGCGCGCCACCCATTGCTTGAGGGGGCCGCTGATTTCAAAACCGTTCATGCCCAGATTGCGCAGGGTTTGCAGGGCGGGATGGGTGTGGACGAAGAGGCGCTGCAGCACATCGCCGGCGTTACCCACCATGGCGAATTCGGCTTTGCGGGCCCGTTCGTACTGGCGTAACAATTTGGGGTCGCCGACGCTGCGCCAGTAGGGGCGGGTGTCCAGTATCCGCACCAGTTCGGCCACATCGCCCAGGCCCAGATTCAGCCCCTGGCCGGCCAGCGGGTGCACATTGTGGGCGACATCACCGGCCAGCACCCAGGCGCCATGGGCATTGCTGCCGCTCCAGCGGTGGGCCTGCGCCTGCTGCAGTGCCCACACATTGCGTTCGCCAGTCAGTGTCAGGGTGCCCAAAGCGCCGTGGCTGGCGACTTCCAGTGCCTGGCAAAAGGAGGTGGGTTCAAGGTTTTTCAATTCAGCGGCCCGTTCAGGACTGACAGACCACACCAGCGCGCACAAGTTCCCTTGCGCGCCGTCCAAGGGCAGAAAAGCCAGAATTTCACCATTGCTGAACCATTGACGCGCCACCTGCTGGTGGGGCTGGGAGCAGGCAATGCGCGCCGCCAGCGCCGACTGACCGTAGGGGGTGATTTCAAAGTCCACACCAAATTCAGCACGCGTCTGGCTGGCACGCCCTTCGCACACCACGGTAAGCGCTGCGTTTACTGGGGCATCGACCATTTCAATCAGTGGCTGAAAGCGCACGGCCTCGGCCAGGCGGGCTTCCAGTGGTGGCACGTCCACAATCCAGTTGAGTGCGAGCACACCCTGCTGTGCAGCAGAAAAAGTGACTTCGCCGCGGTCGTCACCATGCACCTGCATGGACAGCACTGGCGTGGCGTGGTGCTCGTCGGGCCAGCAGCGTATCGAATCGAGCAGTGCTTTAGAGGGCTGGCTCAGCGCGTAGGCCCGCACATCGCTATGACCGGGTGCCGTTTGCAGGGGTTTGGTAAGTGCTACGCGCAGGCGTTTGGCGGCCAGTTGCAGCGCCAGTGTGCGCCCGACAATGCCGGCGCCACGGATACAGACATCAAAGGAGGTTGCCATCCACGGATTGTAGAAGGGGCCGCCAAATGCGTACTCATTACAATTGATGCCTGATTTGTAAGGATTTCCATGAGTTTGAAGTGCGGCATCGTTGGCTTGCCCAACGTCGGCAAAAGTACCCTGTTCAACGCCCTGACCAAGGCCGGCATTGCTGCCGAGAACTATCCCTTCTGCACCATTGAGCCCAATGTGGGCATCGTCGAGGTGCCCGATCCGCGCATGGCGCAGCTGGCCGACATCGTCAAGCCCGAGCGCATGGTGCCTGCTGTGGTCGAGTTTGTGGATATCGCGGGCCTCGTGGCCGGCGCCAGTACGGGCGAAGGCCTGGGCAACAAGTTCCTGGCCCATATCCGCGAGACCGATGCCACCATCAATGTGGTGCGCTGTTTTGAAGACGACAACGTGATCCACGTGGCCGGCAAGGTCGACCCGATTGCCGACATTGAAGTGATTCAGACCGAGTTGTGTCTGGCCGACCTGGGGGCGGTGGAAAAAGCCCTGCACCGCGTGACCAAGACCGCACGTTCTGGCGACAAGGAATCCATCAAGCTGGTGGCTATTCTGGAAAAGTGCCAGGCTGCGCTGAACGAGGCCAAGCCGGTGCGTTCACTCGACTTCACCAAGGAAGAATTGCCGCTACTGCAACAGTTTTTCCTGATCACCGCCAAGCCTGCCATGTTTGTGGCCAATGTGTCCGAAAACGGTTTTGAAAACAACCCGCTGCTGGACCGTTTGAAGGCTTTTGCCGCTGCGCAAAAAGCACCCGTGGTGGCCATCTGTGCCAAGCTTGAAGCCGAGATGTCGGAGATGAGCGACGAAGACCGACAGATGTTCCTCGAAGAACTCGGCCAGACCGAGCCAGGCCTGAACCGCCTCATCCGTGCGGCCTACAAGTTGCTGGGTCTGCAAACCTACTTCACCGCCGGCGTGAAGGAAGTGCGCGCCTGGACCATCCACGTCGGCGACACCGGACCGCAGGCTGCGGGTGTGATCCACACCGACTTCGAGAAGGGCTACATCCGCGCCCAGACCATCGCCTTTGACGACTTCATCACCTACAAGGGCGAGCAGGGTGCCAAGGATGCCGGCAAGATGCGCGCTGAAGGCAAGGACTATGTCGTCAAGGATGGCGACGTGATGAACTTCCTGTTCAGCTCCTGATGCTCTGGATGTAAGAAAAATATGGCTGCAGTCCGCACAGGGGTAGCACAACCAGCTATCTAAAACATAGCAGAAATGCCGATCAACCCGCTGGTCATCACGACGTAACGCGCAAACTTGCCGATGGCCATATAGAACAGGCAGGGCCAGAAGGGCAGCTTGAGCCAGCCGGCCACTGCGCACAGCGGGTCTCCCACGGCCGGCAGCCAGGCCAGCAGGCAGGCCTTGGGTCCCAGTTTTTGCAGCCAGTCCAGCACCTTCATGTGGTGTCGGGAGTGGCTGTATTTGTCGGCAACCCGGTGTGCGCCATAGCCCATCCACCAATCCACCGCGCCTCCGAGGGTGTTACCCGCGGTGGCCACCAGAATGACTGGCCAGAACAGGTGCGGGTTGAGCTGGACCAGGCTAAACACCACTGGCTCGGAACCCAGGGGGATCAGCGTGGCCGAAATAAACGACACCACAAACACGGTGCTGAGGCTGTATTGGGGCAGGGCCAGAAGGTCCAGAAGTTGGTGAATCCAGTCGGGCATACCGCGCAGTGTATGGCCATTCCAATTGCTGAAAGTTTGAGCAGTTAGAATCGAGTCCGGCTTCTGCCCCACCGCAATATCCATCCCCGTCTCTTCTTCAATAGCTCATGCACATCGGTCAGTTCGCTTTGGCGAATCCTCTGTTTGTCGCACCCATGGCGGGTGTGACGGACCGGCCGTTTCGCCAGTTGTGCAAGACGCTGGGTGCGGGCTACGCGGTGAGCGAGATGGTCACGTCCCGGCCTGACCTGTGGAACAGTCTCAAGACCTCGCGCCGTGCCAACCATGACGGTGAGCCCGGCCCCATTGCGGTGCAGATTGCCGGCACCGAAGCACAGATGATGGCCGACGCCGCTGCCTACAACATCGACCGTGGCGCACAGATCATCGATATCAACATGGGTTGCCCCGCCAAGAAGGTGTGCAACAAGTGGGCCGGTTCTGCGCTAATGCAGGACGAGCAGTTGGCCATAGGAATTGTGGAAGCTGTGGTGAAGGCGTGCGCACCGCGCAATGTGCCGGTCACGCTGAAGATGCGCACTGGCTGGTGCCAGGCAGAAAAGAACGCTGTCGTACTGGCCCGCGCAGCCGAGGCTGTGGGGGTGCAGATGGTGACGGTGCATGGCCGCACCCGCGAGCAGGGCTATAAGGGGGCTGCTGAATACGACACCATTGCAGCGGTCAAGGCGGCACTGTCCATTCCGGTGGTGGCCAACGGCGACATTACCACTCCCGAGAAAGCGCGCCAGGTGCTGCAGGCGACGGGTGCAGACGCCATCATGGTGGGCCGCGCGGCGCAGGGCCGGCCCTGGATATTTCGCGAGATCGCGCATTACCTGGCCACAGGCAGTCATCTCGCACCGCCCCTGGTGAGCGAGGTCAAGCGCCTGCTGGTGGAACACCTTTACGATCACTACAGTCTGTATGACGAGTTCATTGGCGTGCGTTCCGCGCGCAAGCACATTGGCTGGTATGTGCGTGAATTGCCCGGGGGGGAGGATTTCCGCATGGAGATGAATCTGCTGGAAGACAGTACCGCCCAGGTAGCTGCAGTTGAACGGTTTATGGACACGCTGAACGAAAAGATGGACCGCATTCCCGCAACTGCGGCGAGAGGCGAACAGAGACATGACACGATGGAAATGACCGTATGAGCAAGAAGCACATAGAAGAGTGCGTACGCACCAGCCTGGAAGGCTATTTCAAGGACCTGCGCGGTACCGAGCCCGATGGCATGCACGACATGATCGTGCGCGTGGTAGAAAAGCCGCTGCTCGAAGTAGTCATGCACCACGCCGAACACAACCAGTCCCGTGCCGCGCAATGGCTGGGTCTGAACCGCAACACGCTGCGCAAGAAACTGCTCGAACATAAATTGATTGACTGAACGGTTCCGTCTGCGAACCCAGCGACGTTTCCTCTTTTTAACTCGGTCCTCCCACTCCTATGAACGCACTACTTTCTGTTTCGGATAAAACCGGCATCGTCGAACTCGCCCAGGCGCTGCATGCGCAAGGCATCAAGCTGCTCTCCACCGGCGGCACTGCCAAGTTGCTGGCTGAAAAAGGCTTGCCAGTGACGGAGGTGGCTGACATGACAGGCTTCCCCGAAATGCTGGATGGTCGCGTCAAGACTCTGCATCCGCGTGTGCATGGCGGCCTGCTGGCACGCCGTGACTTCCCCGAGCACATGGCTGCACTGGCCGAGCACAAGATCGACACCATCGACGTGCTGGTTGTCAATCTGTACCCATTCGAGGCCACCGTGGCCAAGGCCGGCTGCACGCTGGAAGATGCCATCGAGAACATCGACATCGGTGGCCCGGCCATGGTGCGCAGCGCCGCCAAGAACTGGAAGGATGTGGCGGTGCTGACCGATGCGTCGCAATACGATACCGTTATTGCCGAACTCAAAGCCAACGGCAAAGTGTCTGACAAGACCAAGTTCGCATTGAGCGTGGCCGCCTTCAACCGCATCAGCCAGTACGACGGCGCCATCAGCGACTACCTGAGCGCAGTGCAGGTGGGTGCCGAGGTGCCCGCGGGCAATGTCGCCCCCAAGCTTGATCTGTTCCCCGGCCAGAGCAACGGCCGTTTTGTGAAGGTGCAGGACCTGCGTTACGGCGAGAACTCGCACCAGAGTGCTGCGCTGTACCGTGACCTCTACCCCGCGCCCGGCTCCCTGGTGACCGCCAAGCAGTTGCAGGGCAAGGAACTCTCCTACAACAACATCGCCGACGCCGATGCGGCCTGGGAGTGTGTGAAGAGCTTCAAGACGCCGGCCTGCGTCATCGTCAAGCACGCCAACCCTTGCGGCGTGGCCGTGGGTGCCAATGCGTTGGAGTCCTACAGCAAGGCCTTTCAGACCGACCCCACCAGCGCGTTTGGCGGCATCATCGCGCTGAACACCGAACTGGACGAAGCGGCGGCCCAGCAAATTTCCAAGCAGTTTGTGGAAGTGCTGATGGCTCCCAGCTTTACCCCTGCGGCGCTGGAAGTGTTCAAGACCAAGGTGAATGTGCGCATCCTGCAGATTGCCTTGCCCAAGGGTGGAAAGTCCGATTGGGACAATGGCCGCAACGCCATGGACATGAAGCGCATTGGCTCCGGCATCCTGCTGCAAACCGCCGACAACCACGAACTGACGCTGGCCGACCTGAAGGTGGTGACCACCAAGCAGCCGACCCAGGACGAGCTGAACGACCTGCTGTTTGCCTGGACCGTGGCCAAGTTCGTCAAGAGCAATGCCATCGTCTTCTGCACGAACGGAATGACCATGGGCGTGGGCGCTGGCCAGATGAGCCGCCTGGACTCGGCCCGCATTGCCAGCATCAAGGCCGGCCACGCCAATCTGTCCTTAGCCGGAACGGTCGTCGCCAGCGACGCCTTCTTCCCGTTCCGCGACGGCCTGGACGTGGTGGTCGATGCGGGTGCCACCTGCATCATCCAGCCCGGCGGCTCCATGCGCGACGACGAGGTGATCGCCGCCGCCAATGAACGTGGCGTAGCCATGGTGTTCAGCGGCGTGCGCCACTTCCGGCACTAAATTTTAGGATTTTTTGGCCTCCAGCCCGCACTGAGCCTGTACATAATGCTACTACTTTTGTAGCAAATTTGAACTGCTCTTTGCGCCCTGTGCATCCGCAGTGGCAGGCTACTGCATGTTGATTTGGTGGAGGTAGTCGTCCATGGCACCTTGCCATAGCGTCGGCATCCCATGGAGGAAGTGCCCGCTTTGGCCTGCTTCCGGCATGTAGCTTAGAAATTGGCCTTTGCCTCCGGCAGCCACAAAGGCATCAAAGTTCTTGCGACTGTGGCTTAAGGAGTAGAAGGGGTCCTTGTCTCCGTAAAGCCAAAGCATGGGGCGACCATAGGCGGCAGCACGGTGGAATGCTGTCTGGTTAATGGATTCTGCATAGCTGCAGCGCTCGCCCATCCATCCCCCAACGAAATTGATAACACCTTTGAATCCAATGCGACGTGTTCCGGCGAAACTTGCCGAAAGGATGCCCCCACGGGAAACACCTCCAATAAGCATGCGTGTTGTGTCCACGTCTTTTCGCTGGACTACATGGTCCATTACGACGTCCATATCAACCTGAGCACGATCCAAGCCAGCCAGTGAGATGTTTGTCTGACAGGCATATCCAGACCTATCGGCACGAAAACCTTCGTCATACAGACCGTCAGACTTGCCGCGACCGCGTCTTTGGGGAAATAGTACTTGCCACCCAATGTCGGTGAAATACCGGGTCACGGTTGGTGCGCTGAACGTGTAGCGAAATAATTCCGGCCGATCACCATTGCCCGTAGAGCCGTGATTGAAAATGAGCGTGGGGAACGGTCCCTGGCCTTTGCCGATAGGCTGGTAGACCACCATTTCCAAAGTCTGGGTTTGTCCGTTTTCGGTCCAAGGTGTGGGCACGCGATCCACGGACCGTGTGTAACCCAAGGGACCTTTTGTCAACACACCGGCGGCCCCCAGTTGATTGTCCGGCTTCAGAAGCACCATTTCCATGTCCCCGCCGGAGCGTAGCCGCAACACCAAAGTGGAGCCGGTCCGTAACCGGGAACGGATTTCTTCGCCGCTTATTTCAGCAGATACGCGTTCAAAGAAGGGTGCCTGCGTGGCACTTGCCGATGCATATACCAGGGTCGCTGACGAATTCGAAATGGTTTCGACGGCGACCTTCACGTCGCACAGTTGCGACCTGCAGGCCCATCCCGTCCATACGCCACTCCATCTGGCCAATGTACCCGTAAGATTTTCGGGAGGCGATGCGATTGCCACATCGGTAGGCAATGTGGCGATCACAGGGCTTTCTGAAATGGCAGGCATCAGACTGGCCATATAGCCTGTCCAACTGGTTTGCGCCTGCACGGTATATGTGCAAGCCAGCAAAAGTGCTGCCCAATACCGAGGCTCCCATACTTTCTGCATCGAGGCGTACATTCGGCTCTTTCGATGAGCACCTCGGTTGCCTTGGGGGCTATAGCAATCTGAAAACATCCGCCGCCGCAGCGACGGCCTCGGCGATGTCGGCTTCGGTGTGCGCAGCGCTCATGAAGCCGGCTTCGTACAGCGCTGGCGCGATGTAGACGCCGCGGTCCAGCAGGCCGTGGAACAGGGTATTGAAGCGCGTGTTGTCAGTGGTCATGACCGTGGCGTAGTTCTGTGGCAGGTCCTTGAACAGGAAGAAGCCAAACATGCCGCCCTCGCTGTCACCGCAGAAGGGCACGCCAGCCTTGTCCGCTGCGCCTTGCAGGCCGCGGATGAACGATTGGGTTTTGCGGCCGAGTTCTTCATAAAAGCCGGGCCTGCGGATTTCGCGCAGGGTGGCCAGTCCGCAGGCAGTGGCCACGGGGTTGCCCGACAGGGTGCCGGCCTGGTACACCGGGCCGAGCGGGGCGAGTTGCTCCATCACGGCGCGTTTTCCGCCAAACGCCGCCAGCGGCATGCCGCCGCCTATGACTTTGCCCATGACCGTGATATCGGGCGCAAAGCCGGGGATGGCCTTGGCGTACACGCTCTGGGCGCTGCCCAGGGCAACGCGAAAACCCGTCATGACTTCGTCAAACACAAACATGGTGCCGTGTTCGGTACACAGTTCGCGGCAGCGCTTCACGAAGGGAATGGAGGCGCGCACAAAGTTCATGTTGCCGGCGATGGGCTCAATGATCAGGCATGCCAGTTCCTTGCCGTGCAGCGCAAAGGCATCTTCCAGTTGCGCGACATTGTTGTACTCCAGCACCAGGGTGTGCTGCACCACTTCAGCGGGCACGCCCGCACTGGTGGCGTGGCCAAAGGTAGCCAGACCCGAGCCGGCCTTCACCAGCAGTGCGTCCGCATGGCCGTGGTAACAGCCTTCAAACTTGATGATCTTGCTGCGCCCTGTGGCGCCGCGCGCCAGGCGGATGGCGCTCATGCCGGCTTCGGTGCCGCTGCTCACCAGACGCACCATGTCCATGCTGGGCACCAGGCTCAGAATTTCCTCAGCCAGTTCCACTTCGCGCTCGGTGGGGGCGCCAAACGAGAAGCCTTCCAGCACCGCCTTTTGCACAGCTTCCACAACTGCGGGATGGCCGTGGCCCAGGATCATGGGCCCCCATGAGCCAATGAAGTCGATGTAACGCTTGTCGTTAGCGTCCCAGAAATAAGCGCCCTGTGCACGGGCGACGAAGCGGGGGGTGCCGCCTACGGCCTTGAACGCGCGCACGGGGGAGTTCACGCCGCCAGGGATGACTTGGCGGGCACGGTCGAAGAGTTGCTGGTTGCGGTCCATAGAAGTGTTAGTGGCGTGTGTCGTTGGGAGAGATTTCAAAACTGGATTCGGGGGCGTCTTCGTCTTCGTCGTCTTCCGGGTGGGCCCAGAAAAGGCGGTCGGGCAGCACATTGCCCATGCCAGGACGAAAGCCGCCCTCCAGGCAACGGTCCAGGTAACTCAGGGCTTCGGAAACGGCTTCGTTCAATTCGGTTTCGGCGGCAATCAGGGCGGTCAGGGCCGCCGACAGGGTTTCGCCGGCGCCGAAAAAGCTGGCCTCGAAGCGTTCAAATTTGTGGGAGCACAACACAGCGGTGGGGGACGCGAGTACGTTGTCGATGTGCTGGTCGGGCAAGGGGATGCCGGTGACCAGGGTGTACGCCACGCCAAACTCATTGGCAGCGCGTGCAATGTCCCGGGCCGTGGGGCTGCGCTCCGAGTTCCAGTCCGGGAGCAGCCAGCGGGACAGCGTGCTGTGGTTTCCAACCAACACTGTAGTCTGGGGCAATAGTAACTCTGTGCAAGCGTCCTGATACAGGTCGATCTGGTCTTCCTGCCACCACGACAGGTCGGGCATGTAGGTGATCAGTGGAATGTCCGCATAGTCCGACGCCAGTTCGGCAATGGCACTGAGGTTCTCGGGGGTGCCGACGAAGCCCACCTTGAAGGCCTGCACGGGCACGTCTTCCAGTGTGGCTCGGGCCTGCTCGGTGACTGCATCGTCATCAAAGGGGAAGTGGTCGTATATCTCCGTCGTGTCCCTTGCGTAGGCGCCCGTGATGACGGGCAGTGCGTGGGCACCCACGGAGGCAATCGCCATCAGGTCTGCGGTGATACCTGCAGCACCACTGGGGTCGTTCGCATTGAAGACCATGACGCTGGCCGATGGGCCCTCGTCCGTCAGTTCTTCTTCAGGTGCTGGATTGGGGGATGCGGGCATCATGGAGCCTGTTCTCGTCATTGCCATCAGGCAGAATGGTGCACTTCGGGCGGGCAGTCATTTTTTGATGCAGTGCCTCTATACAATCGTTGCATTCTATTCGAAGGCCCTATAAGCTGTGACCGATACAAAAACTTGGATGTGTCTTATTTGTGGTTGGATTTATGACGAGGCTGCCGGTGATCCGGAGCATGGAATCGCCGCTGGAACCCGCTGGGCTGATGTGCCTATGAACTGGACTTGTCCGGAGTGCGGTGCGCGTAAAGAAGACTTCGAGATGGTTCAGATTTGATGTGGACATGCCGGCGGCGCAAGCTGTTTTTTTGCGCAACCGCCTCTTGGGGAGCAAGGCCTTGTGAGTACCAATGAATCAACATTCAAAGTGCTGGTGGTGGACGACAGCAACACCATCCGGCGCAGTGCCGAGATTTTTCTCAAGCAAGGTGGTCATCAGGTCATGCTGGCGGAAGATGGTTTCGATGCCTTGGCCAAGGTCAATGACTACCAGCCGAATCTCATTTTTTGCGACATCCTGATGCCCCGCCTGGATGGCTACCAGACCTGCGCCATCATCAAACGCAACGCGAAGTTTGCGGGCGTACCTGTAGTCATGCTGTCATCCAAGGACGGCGTTTTTGACAAGGCCCGTGGCCGCATGGTCGGCGCACAGGACTACCTGACAAAACCTTTTACCAAAGAACAACTGTTGCTGGCCGTGCAGCAGTTCGGTGCAGTCCTGCAAGGAGCTAGCTGATGGCAATCACCAAGGTGCTTATCGTTGACGATTCGAAAACGGAGCAGATGTTTATGACGGAATTGTTGCAGCGCAACGGATTCAGCGTTCGCACTGCCGACAATGCCGATGATGCTTTCAAACGTCTGGGCGAAGAAAAACCAGACCTGATTCTTATGGATGTTGTGATGCCTGGGCAGAACGGCTTTCAATTGACGCGTGCCATCAACCGTACGCCAGAGTACACGCACATTCCCATCTTCATCTGCACCAGTAAGAGTCTGGAAACCGACCGGGTTTGGGGTATGCGTCAAGGTGCGCGTGAATACATTACCAAACCGGTCGACGCAACAGAACTGCTGGCGAAGATCAAGGCACTGGGCTGATTTCGCACGATGGCCAACCGCGAAGCACTCCGAGAACTCCAGGCCCGGCTGGCCAACCGATTGCAGGCTGCGCGAGTCGAAGGCGCGGCGGTCGCCTGGCTGGCAATCAGGGCGGGCGGAAATCGATACCTGCTTCCTTTGGCTCAGTCGGGAGAGATTTTCCCGTTGGCCGGTTTGCAGCATGTACCGTACACGCTGGACTGGTTTCGTGGCGTTATCAACATTCGTGGCGGACTCTACGGCGTGGTGGATCTTGCGGGGTTCATAGCGCAAAGTGGTGGTCCGGTGCGGTCTGAGACCGCGCCTACAGAGACCAGCGTGGTGACCCTCAATCCTCAGTTGGAGGTCAATTGTGCTGTGCAAATTGACAGCCTGGCTGGCTTGCGTGGACCCGATGCATTCAGCTCGTCCGTACCGGCGCCAGCGGGCGCCCCCGCCTACTTTGGTAACTGTTTTGTCGACACCGGCGGTGCGACATGGCAGGAAATCAACTTGCGAATCCTGTCCCAGACCCCTCAGTTCCTGGGTATCGGTGCTTAGACCTTTATGAAGGCAGAATCATGTCCGTCGTTGATCAGCTAAAAAACCTGTTCTCAAAGAAACCAACTGAATCCGAGCTGGAGTCCCGACTGAGTCTGGGTATCCCGGATGACACGATCAACGCTGCCGGTGCTGAATCGACCCAGGTCATGCGGCCTGCGGAGCCGAGTGTGGCGACCCTCTCGCCACAGTCTTCCCGGGCTGTTGATGCCGCGCAGGTGGAGGATCTTGGTGACAACATTCGCGTTCCAGGGCTCGGCGTGCGTAGCGTGGCGCAGCATCAGCGCATTCTGTTTATTCTGCTCGGCATTGCACTGCTGCTGTTGGCACTGGGCACCTTTTACGCACTTGGCCAGTCAGACAAGGTTGCGCAGCAGCTGGGTGCGACCGGCCAGGCGCTGATGCAGTCTCAGCGTTTGGCCAAGTCCGTTTCGCAGGCACTTGTGGGCAACGCGCAGGCGTTCCCTGACGTTGCAGAGAGCTCGGACACCCTGGGCAAGACCGCGCGGGGATTGATGGAGGGCGATGATGCCCTGCGCATCACTGCGTTGGACGGAAGTTACTCCGCTGAACTTGAAAAGGTGATGCCGTTAGTAGAGCGTGCTGAAAAAAATGCCAAGTCCGTGATGGGACAACAAAAGATCCTGACCCAGATTGGCGCCTCTTTGCACTTGATCAATCGGCAATCTGCCGATCTTCTTGAAATCGCGGAGACCATCTCGTCATTGAAGCTGCAGCAAAACGCACCGTCCGTTGAAATCTCGGCGGTGGGTCAGTTGGTGATGCTAACTCAGCGTATTGGCAAATCATCCAATGAGTTCCTGACCTCCGAGGGCGTGAGTCCAGAGGCCGTGTTCCTTCTGGGCAAGGACCTCAATACTTTCAAGGAAATTTCACAGGGGCTGCTTAACGGCAGCAGTGAGCTGCGCCTCTCCCAGACGAAGGATGCTGCTACGCGCGAGCAGATCGAAGCACTGGTCAAGCTATATGACCAGACCCGTATTCAGGCAGGCGCGATTCTGGGTAACTTGCAGGGTCTGGTCGCTGCGCGTGAAGCACAGGCGGCCATCCTTGCGGACAGCGAGCCCTTGCGGCGCAATCTCGAAGAGTTGCAGGGCAAGCTGGCCGAGCACTCGGGTATCGGTGGTGGTGCTCTGGTAATTCTGGTGGTGTCCGCATTGTTTGCCTTGCTTTGCGCTGGCGGCTTGTCGTATGTGCAGTTGCAGGACGTGCGCAAACGTCAGGTGGCAGCGGAAGACCAGCGTCTGGAAGCTGAGCGCCAGGAACATGAGGCCAAGCGCGTGAATGATGCCAATCAGGCTGCGATTTTGCGATTAATGAATGAATTGCAGACGGTGGCTGAAGGCGACCTGACCCAAGAGGCCACGGTGACCGAAGACATTACTGGCGCTATTGCAGACTCGGTGAACTACACCGTGGAGGAGTTGCGTTCGCTGGTGTCGAACGTGCAGAGCACGGCTTCCCGCGTGGCGCAAACGACCGCGGAAGTGGATGCTACCTCTACCGAACTGCTGGCGGCGTCCAACGAGCAATTGCACGAGATTCGCCAGACGGGTCAGTCTGTTGTGGAAATGGCTGGACGAATCAACGACGTGTCAGCGCAGGCGCAGGAGTCTGCACGGGTTGCGCGTCAGTCCTTGCAGGCGGCTGAGTCCGGTCTGGCTGCGGTGCAAAACGCCATTGGAGGTATGAACTCCATTCGTGACCAGATTCAGGACACGTCCAAGCGTATCAAGCGACTGGGTGAGTCTTCTCAGGAAATTGGTGAGATTACCGAGCTGATTTCTGACATTACCGAGCAGACCAATGTGCTGGCATTGAACGCAGCCATTCAGGCGGCTTCCGCTGGTGAGGCGGGACGGGGTTTCTCCGTGGTTGCGGAAGAAGTGCAGCGGCTGGCGGAACGTTCGGCAGACGCCACGCGGCAGATCTCGGCGCTGGTCAAGGCGATTCAGACCGACACGCAGGATGCTATTGGCGCTATGGAGCGCTCTACACAGGGTGTGGTGGAGGGCGCCAAGTTGTCGGACAACGCCGGAACAGCGCTGACCGAAATCGATCGTGTGTCTCGCCGTGTGGCGGACCTGATTGAACAGATTTCAAACTCGGCTTCCCGTGAGGCACGTCTGGCCAACGAAGTGGCTGACAACATTCAACACATCTTCGCGGTGACCGAGCAGACGGGCCAAGGTACCCGCGTTACGGCTGGTCAGGTGCGTGAACTCTCGCGCATGGCTGAGGAGTTGCGTCAGTCCGTATCGCGGTTCAAGATCAGTTGAGTGCGGCCACGGTCGTAGCCCTTTTGAGAGTGAAGTCCAGGAGAGCCTGAATCCATGTCATCGAATCCTGCTGCAACTGCCATGAATGAGCCCGCACTGGCGGACCTGGGTCCATTAGCTTGGGTACTTGATGAGTTGCGTAAATCACTTGACGGCGCCACCAAGGCGATGCGCCGTTTTGTGCGCGACGCGGAGCTCGCACGCGGTTCGGACCTGTCCGAACTCGACGCAAGCCATTTGCGCATAGCCCGTCAGCAACTTCACCAGGCGGTTGGGGCCCTTGAAATGGTGGGTTTAGTGGCCCCGGCCAAAGTGCTGCGTGGAATGGAAGCGCTGGCGCAAAAATTTGTACAGCGTCCTGAACTTTGCAGCGAAGATGCTGCGGCACGTCTGGAGCGAGCCAGTTTTGCGTTGACCGAGTATCTGGAAGGCGTACTCAAGGGCAAGAACGCATCGGCTGTGGCCCTGTTTCCGCAGTATCGCGGTGTCATGGAGCTGGCTTCCGGAGAGCGAGTGCATCCCGCAGACCTGTGGCCTGTGCAGTGGCGTTGGCAGCCTGTCGAACCTGGCACCCAAGTGGCGCCTCGCGCGTATGACGCAGAGTTGCGCTCCCGCATGGATCAAGCGGTTCTCAAGATCGTCAAGACCGGTGACAAACAATCGGCCCAGCGGATGGCCCACTGGTGCAATGGATTGGCCGCTGGACTGAGTGCGTTTGAGCCGCGTTGTTTCTGGCTCATTGCCGCGGGATTTTTCGAGGCCAAGGCGCTTGGATTGTTGCCCGAGGATGTGTACACCAAACGGACAGCCTCGCGGATTTTGCAGCAGTATGCATCGCTCGCCAAGGGAGAACCTGAAGTTTCGGACCGTCTGGCCCAAGACCTGGTGTTCTTTTGCTGGGTTGCGGTACCCGAGGAGGGGCAGGCTGCTCCTGCGTTGAATGCGGTGCGTCAGGCCTATGGCTTTGAAAATACGCGCACCATTGATTACGAAACTGAGCAGTTTGGGCGATTTGATCCTGCGCTACTGGTGTTGGCACGCAAGAGGATTGCCGCGGCTGCTGAAACCTGGTCTGCTCTGGCGGGGGGGGATACCAACCGCCTCAAGATGGCAGCTGAACAATTCTCCGCCATCACGGATTCAATGGTCAAGCTGCATCCGGAGAGCCTGCCTCTGGCACGTGCGCTCAACGGAGCAATTGATGCGACGGTGCGCTCCGGTGCGGCACCTGTACCTGCTGTGGCGATGGAAGTGGCGACCACGGTACTCTATCTGGAAGCAGCTTACGAAGATCTCGACCCCACCGACAGCCACATGGTGGAGCGCGGTGCGCGGTTGGCCCAGCGGCTGCAAAATGTCGCCGCTGGTGGTGAGTCCGAATCCATGGAATCCTGGATGGAGGAACTGTACCGCCGTGTGAGCGACCGTCAAACCATGGGTAGCGTGGTGGACGAATTGCGGACCAGTCTGGGTGAAGTGGAAAACTCTCTGGACCAGTTTTTCCGCGACCCCTCAGACAAGACGCCCTTACGCGAAGTGCCAAGCCAGTTGTCGCAGATGCGGGGTGTGTTTTCAGTTTTGGGGCTGGAACAGCCAGCGCTGGCGACTCTGCGTATGCGCGGGAATGTCGAGAAGCTGCTGATTGACGACGTTGACGCCGATGCTGCACGGACCGGTATTTTTGAAAAACTGGGCAACAGTCTGGGGGCCTTGGGTTTTCTGATCGATATGCTCAGTTACCAGCGTGCTCTGGCGAAGAAATTGTTTGTCTATGACGAGGAATTGAGTGAGTTCAGGCCCGTCATGGGGCGTGAGCGTTCGGTCGCGCCTGAACAGACTCCTCGGTCCATGCCTGATCCCGTTGTTGAGGTGGCTGAACCACAGCCTGTTACGAGTACTTCCGCCCAGGGCGCAGTGCCGGCAGAACAGGGTGACGAGGACGATGCCGAATTGCTGGAAATCTTCCTGGATGAGGCGCGTGAAGTCGTGCAGAACGGGCAGACCGCGTTGCAGGCGCTGGAACAGGATCGTTCCAATCTGGCGGACCAGACCACTTTGCGCCGGGCGTTTCATACGCTCAAGGGAAGTTCGCGGATGGTGGGCCTCAACGAATTTGGCGAGGCTGCATGGTCGTTTGAGCAGTTGCTGAATGCCTGGCTTGCCGAACAGCGTCCCGCCAGTGAGGATCTCATTGCACTGGCCGGGTCGGCCATGACAGCATTGGGGCACTGGGTTGAGGACATTGCTGCCCATGCCGAGGTGGCGTGGAATGCCAGTGATTTTCGGCATTCGTCCGACGCACTGCGGCTCCATGGAACGATGGTGCCACTGCGCACACCTGGAGAGCTTGCGGTCGCCGTGCCAGAAGAAGAGCCGCAAGTCGGTATGCTGGAAGAGACTGCCGAAGAGGACGTTCAGGCCGATTTTGCTGCCACAGAGATGTTTGATCTGCCGGAGCTACAAACACATGAAGCAGTGCAGGAGGCGGTGCCAACCCAGCTGATGAGCAACCTGGATTTCGGTCTTGAGCCGCCCCCGGCGTTTGAAGCCACTCAGCTGGCAAGCAGTTTGGATGCTGAGCCTGAGGTGGCGTTGCCTGACTTTCAGAGTACACAGTTGTTTGATTTCGAGCCTACGCGCACCTTGGAAGCAGGTGAGGTTCGCGACGGTGTAGCAAGAGAACGGGATCTGCTGGCAGATGTCGACTTGGGCGATTTCGATTTCGGGACGCAAGCGGCAGAGCAAACAGCTGCCCCCCTGGAGGAAGCACAAGGGGCTACCGAGCCGGAAGAAGAGGTGCAAGAGCAGGTCAAGGTGATCGGCTCGCTGCGACTGAGTATTCCCCTTTACAACGTCTACCTGAACGAAGCGGATGAGTGGTCGCGGCGCTTGCAGATCGAGCTTAGCGAATGGACGTTGGAACTGCACCGCCCCGTCCCAGATGCTGCCGTATCGTTAGCGCACTCACTGGCGGGGAGCTCGGCAACCGTTGGATTCTCCGCCCTGTCCGATATCGCCCGTGCTCTGGAGCACGCCTTGCAACATGTCCAGTTGCACGCACAAGGTGAAGCGGTCCACGCGCTGGTGTTTAACAATGCCGCAGAAGATATCCGTCGGCTTCTGCACCAGTTTGCCGCTGGTTTCCTGAAGGAGCCAGATACCTCGGTGCTGGAGGCTTTGCAGGCGATCACTGAGACGGAGTTTGTCGCCCCCGAACATGAGGTGGAGCCGGATGCCGAGCCAGTATCGGAATCCAGATTCATGGAGGACATGGAAACCCAGTCGCCGGTGGTTGTTGCCGATTTTGCGCCATCCCGTTTTGCGGGCGATTTCCAGCCCTCAGCCTTAGCCCCGCTGGTACCCGCGCCTCTGAAGGTGGTCGACGCGCGTGACGAGGATATCGATGCGGTTGACAGGTTGGATCCGGACCTGCTGTCAATTTTTGAAGAGGAGGCCCAAGAGCTGCTGCCGGCATTGGGAACAGCCTTGCGCCAATGGGTCGCCCGACCAGACAACCTGAGCGCGCGCGGTGAAGTACTGCGTGTGTTGCACACGCTCAAAGGAAGTGCTCGCCTTGCAGGTGCAATGCGATTGGGGGAAATGGCCCACCGGATGGAGTCGAGCATCGAGCAGATCGGCAACGAAAATCTGCAGGCGGTGCAGCTGGAGCCCTTGCTATCCCGATTTGATGGCTTGCAGTCCAATTTTGAATCGCTGGGCAAGGAGCAGCCGGTCGCGCAGGAGCCGGCTGTACCACAGGTGGTTGCGTCGTCGGCCAAGCCTGTCATCTCTTCCAGCATTGGGACAGAAAGCGCAGCACCCATCCCTGTTCGGGTTGCCGCCAATCAGTCGGTGCGTGTGAAATCGCTGTTGCTGGATCGCCTGGTGAACCAAGCCGGTGAGGTAATGATCAGCCGGTCACGCATGGAGTCTCGGCTGGGCCAGTTGCGCGCATCGTTGCAGGAACTGGATGGTAATCTTGATCGCCTGCGGCAGCAGTTGCGCGATGTCGAGTTGCAGGCTGAGTCGCAGATGCAATCGCGCCTTGCCCAGACCAAGGATGCTGCGCAAGGCTTTGATCCGCTGGAATTCGACCGGTTTACCCGTGTGCAGGAGCTGACCCGTATGATGGCCGAGTCGGTGAACGATGTGGCTACTGTGCAGCGTAGCCTGCAGCGGACCGTGCAGGGTACGGAAGATGACCTGATTGCACAAGGCCGCCAGGCGCGTGAGTTGCAGCGCGATCTGTTACGCACCCGCATGGTCGAGTTTGAAGGTATCTCGGATCGCCTGTATGGCGTCGTGCGTCAAGCCGCAAAAGAAGCGGGAAAACAGGTCAAGCTCGACATTGTTGGTGGTTCCATTGAAATGGACCGTGGCGTACTCGACCGAATGACGCCAGCGTTTGAACACATGCTGCGCAATGCGGTGGTACACGGCATTGAGGGCAACGCCGAACGGGCGGCCAGCAGCAAGCCAGCCGTTGGCACGATCACCATCACTGTGGAGCAGGAGAGCAATGACGTGGCCGTTGCCTTCAGTGATGATGGTGGAGGTCTGCACCTGGAAAAAATTCGTGCCAAGGCGGTCGCCAACGGATTGGTTGATGCTTCGGTGAAGTTGTCCGAGGCACAGGCCGCTGACCTGCTGTTCACTCCAGGCTTTACGACGGCGGACCACATTACGGAACTTGCCGGTCGCGGTATCGGGATGGACGTCGTGCGCTCCGAGGTGAATGCTCTGGGTGGACGGATTGAGACATCTTCTGAAAAAGGGGCGGGTACCACCTTCAAGCTGGTTCTGCCCCTGACCACGGCGGTGACCCAGGTGGTCATGCTTCGCATGGGAGAGTTCACCATTGGGGTGCCCGCCAGCCTGATGGAAACCGTGTTGCGCATTCCCAGCGCTGCTCTGGAAAAGGCGTATGCGGACGATGCCTATGTGGTGGCAGGGCAGAGTGTGCCTTTCTTCTGGGCCGGTGCATTACTGCAGATATCTTCACGAAGCCTGGAGCCGATTGCCAAAACAGCGCAGGTCGCACTGTTCCGCAGTGCCGGCCAACGTCTGGCCATGCATGTGGATGAAGTGCTGGGCAACCGTGAAGTCGTGGTGAAGAATCTCGGTCCCCAATTGGCACGTTTGCCAGGTCTGGCGGGGATGTCCGTGCTGGCATCGGGTTCCGTGGTGCTGATTTATAACCCGGTGGCGCTGGCAACGGTGTATGGCGAACAGGCCAGGTTGCTGCACAGGGCCTCCGCTTCTGCATCGCAAGCCGGAGTGGTAGCGACCCTGTCGGGTGCAGAGCAGGTGCCGCTGGTGCTGGTGGTAGACGATTCCATTACTGTGCGGCGCGTTACACAGCGTTTGCTCAAACGTGAGGGGTACCGCGTGGCTTTGGCCAATGACGGACTGCAGGCGCTCGAGAGGCTTCAGGAAGAGAAGCCGTCCGTGGTGCTCTCTGACATCGAGATGCCCCGCATGGACGGATTCGATCTGGTGCGCAACATACGTTCTGACGACAAGCTACGGGACTTGCCCATCATCATGATTACCTCCCGCATTGCCGAGAAGCATCGCGAACATGCCAAGGAATTGGGTGTGGATCACTATCTGGGCAAGCCCTATTCCGAAGAGCAACTGCTGGAATTGGTGCGCTCTTACTGCGCGACAGCAGTTGAATCCTGATCGACCTTGCGCACGACTGCATAGCGCAGCAGTGTACGAGCGCGGGCTCTGGTGTGTTCCACCACAGGCATTGGGTAATCCCGACCCAGGACGAGGCCTGAAGCCGCCAACTCCAGGGGCTTGGCAAGCCAGGGCGCGTGGATGGCCTTTGGCCCCAAGGCTGCGAGTTGTGGCAGGTAACGCTTGATGAACTTACCCTCACTGTCAAACTTCTCGCTCTGACTGACGGGATTGAAAATGCGAAAGTAAGGTTGTGCGTCGCAGCCACTGGAACTTACCCACTGCCAGCCCCCGTTGTTGGCGGACAGGTCAAAGTCGTTGAGTTTCTCTGCAAAATAGTGCTCGCCCCAGCGCCAGTCAATGCCCAGGCTTTTAACCAGAAAGCTGCCTGCCACCATGCGCAGCCGGTTGTGCATATATCCGGTCTGGTTGAGTTGCAGCATGGCGGCATCCACCAGCGGATAGCCGGTGCGGCCTTCGCACCAGGTAGCAAAGAGTTCCTGTGCGTGTTGACCGTTCTCCCAGGCGATCTGGTCGTATTCAGGTTTGTAGGCGTGGCCTGCTACGTGCGGGAAATTGGCCAGAATCTGAAAATAAAAGTCACGCCAGATCAGCTCCCCCAGCCATGTGGACGCCCCCGCGCTTCCCGCCAATTGGCGCTGCAGCGCCAGCGACACGAGTTGCCGGATAGACACCGTGCCAAAGCGCAAGTGCACACCCAGGTAGCTGGGGCCTTTGACTGCGGGATAGTTGCGGGTTTCGTCATACGCATCCATACGTTCCCGGAAATCGTCCAGTAAGGCGCTTGCACCAGACTCACCCGTGGGTATCCTGAGTTGCCGCAGATTGGTCATCTCAAACCCGATGCTGGCCAGCTCCGGAACGCTATGGCGCAAACCCTCAGGCCGCACGGCCAGTGCTTCCGCCAAGGGAGCCACTGGGTGAGAAACTACCGGAGTTTCACCAAGCTTGCTGCGCCATGCACGGGCATAGGGTGTGAAGACGCCATAGGGTTTGCCGGTTTGCGTCAGTACTTCCCGTCGCTCGAAGATGACATGGTCTTTACAGGTATGCAGCGCAATGCGCATCGCCTGCAGTTGGTCCCGCACTTGTGTATCGCGTTCAATGGCATGCGGTTCGTAATCCTGTGCGGCGAAAACAGCCTGTACGCTGAGCGCCTGCGCAATGCGGGGAATTTCCAGCCTTGCATCTCCATGGAGCACGATCAGGCCTGCACTGTCCTTCTGTGCAAGTTTGCGCAATGTGTCGTCGAGTTCAACCAGGCATTCGCGAATGAATTCCACACGGCGGTCTGCACGTGGCAGGGGGGCCAGGATTGTGGTATCAAACACGAAAACGCAATACACCTGTGTGCAATGCTGTAAAGCCGCGCTGAGCGCCGCGTTGTCCTGGCAGCGCAGATCACGGCGAAACCACACCAGACCACTATGAAATTGTTTTTGCATCGCAACCGCTAAAATCTGTCTATGTCCGGCGATTCTGCACCCATCAACCTCACGAATCACTTCCTGATTGCAATGCCCGCGCTGGATGACGCGATATTCTCCAAAAGTGTGGTCTATGTTTGTGAGCACACCCAGCGTGGTGCGCTGGGACTGGTTATTAACAAGCCCGCCGATATCAATATGGCTGCCTTGTTTGACAAGGTCGATCTGCCGCTGAATCGTTCCGATCTGACAGAAAGTCCCGTGTTTCAGGGAGGGCCGGTGCAGGTCGAGCGCGGCTTTGTGCTGCATGAGCCTATCTGGGTAGACATGGGCAAGGACCATGAATCGCTTTACGCTTCCACCATGGTGATACCAGGTGGGCTGGAGATGACCACCTCCAAAGATGTCCTTGAAGCACTGTCCGGCGGCGCAGGACCGCGCAAGGTGCTGGTGTCACTGGGGTATTCGGCCTGGGGCGAGGGCCAACTGGAAAGCGAATTGAGCGAGAACAGCTGGCTCACGGTCGATGCCGACCCCAGGGTCATTTTTGATACGCCGGTGGAGCAACGCTACGACAAGGCGCTTTCCTTGCTGGGATTGCAGTCCTGGATGATCTCAAGCCAGGTGGGCCACGCATGAGCACTGTGGCTTCGGCAGTGGCAGTTCCCTCATCACCTTCCACCTTTATTGCGTTTGATTTCGGGGTGAAGCGCACGGGCGTTGCTGTCGGAAATCGATTGCTGGGAACGGCCCAGCCGCAGGGTTCCATTGTGGCCCAGGGTGATGCCCGGTTTGACCAGATTGCGCTGCGTCTGAAAGAGTGGCAACCCGACGCAATTGTCATTGGCGTGCCGTACCACCCGGATGGCGCGGCCCATGAGAACACGGCGCGGGCCAAAAAATTTGGCCGGCAGCTGCACGGCCGGTTTGGCTTGCCCGTGTATGAGGTGGATGAGCGTTACAGCACCACCGAGGCATTGGCGTCGGGCGCCAGGGACGCGGATGCTGCGTCTGCCTGCATTATTCTGGAACAGTTTTTGAGGAGTTTGGTGTGACTACATTGGCACTGGATGCGGAGGCCCTGTACCGCGAGCTGCTGCGGGGCGTGCGGCAACTTCTTGGCACGGACACCCGACTGGTCGGCATTACATCCGGCGGAGCCTGGCTGGCGGAGCGACTGCAGGCCGACCTGCAATTGCCAGGGAAGGCCGGCACCATCTCTTCATCCATGCACCGTGATGACTTTGCGCAGCGTGGGCTGTCATCTGGAGGCCAAACCCAGTTGCCCTTTGATGTGAATGGGGCTGACATCCTGATTCTTGATGATGTGCTCTACACCGGGCGCACGATCCGGGCCGTGATCAACGAGCTGTTTGACTACGGGCGGCCGGGGAATGTCCGGATGGCGGTATTGGTAGACCGTGGCGGGCGCGAACTGCCCGTGCAGGCCGACTTTGCAGCTGCCCGCATTACGCTGGGCAAAGACCAGTCGCTGGCACTGGCGCGCAGTGACACCGGCGTGTTCAGTTTCAATGTGAAGGCGGCATGACATGCTTTACAAACGCAACCCCCAGCTGAACAAAAACGGTGAGCTCATCCATTTGCTCTCTACCGAAGGCCTTCCCAAGGATATCCTGACCCACATCCTGGATACCGCCACCAACTTCGTGTCAGTCAATGACCGCGAAGTGAAGAAGGTTCCGCTGCTGCGAGGCAAGAGCGTATTCAACCTGTTCTTCGAGAACTCCACCCGTACCCGCACTACGTTTGAAATCGCTGCCACCCGTTTGAGCGCCGACGTGATCAATCTGGACATTGCCCGTTCCAGCGCGTCCAAGGGAGAGTCGCTGCTCGACACCATTGCCAACCTGAGCGCCATGGCCGCAGACATGTTTGTGGTGCGCCATAGCGAGTCCGGCGCCCCCTATTTGATTGCCCAGCACGTGGCGCCCCATGTGCACGTGATCAATGCTGGCGACGGTCGCCATGCCCACCCCACCCAGGGCCTGTTGGACATGTTCACCATCCGGCATTACAAGAAGGATTTTTCCAACCTCACCGTGGCCATCGTGGGCGACGTGCTGCATTCCCGGGTCGCGCGTTCCGACATCCATGCCCTGACCACACTGGGCTGTGCCGAGGTGCGCGTGGTGGGGCCCAAAACCCTGGTCCCGTCCGACATGGCCCAGATGGGTGTGCGGGTGTGTCACACACTGGAAGAAGGCATCAAGGATTGCGACGTGGTCATCATGCTGCGTCTGCAGAACGAGCGCATGAGTGGCGCGCTGCTGCCATCCATGCACGAGTTTTTCAAGAGCTTTGGCCTCACGCCCGAGAAACTGCAACTGGCCAGGCCGGATGCCATCGTCATGCATCCGGGGCCCATTAACCGCGGTGTGGAGATTGACTCGGCAGTGGTGGATGGTAACCAGAGTGTGATCCTGCCGCAGGTCACGTTTGGTATTGCCGTGCGCATGGCAGTGATGAGCATCGTTGCGGGGAATGAAGCATGAAAGTACTGATCAAAGGCGGCCGCGTTATCGACCCGGCCAGCGGTTTTGATGAAAAAGTCGATGTAGCCCTTGCCAATGGTTCAGTGGCAGCTATAAAAAATGTAGCAACCGACTTTGAACCAGATCAAACCATTGACGCCAGCGGCTGCATTGTGATGCCCGGTCTGGTGGACCTGTGCGTGCGCCTGCGTGAGTCCGGCCATCCCCGGGCCGGCGAGCTCAGCAGCGAACGCGCTGCGGCTGCGGCGGGTGGCGTGACCACGCTGGTGTGTCCGCCCGACACCACACCGGTGCTCGATGAAGCCGGCCTGGTGGAAATGCTGCACTACCGCACCCAACTGCAGGGTGGTCCGCGCGTGCTGCCACTGGGCGCGCTCACGCGTGCCTTGGCTGGCGAGGTGCTCGCGCCCATGCAGCAGCTGGCTGATGCCGGTTGCGTGGGTTTTGGACAGGCCGAAGTGCCGCTGGCCAACACCCAGGTAATGCAGCGTGCGCTGCAATATGCCAGCACGTTTGGCTATTCGGTGTGGCTGCGTCCACAGGAACTTCATCTCGGTAAAGGTGTGGCTGCCAGCGGCCCCCTGGCCACGCGCCTGGGCCTGAGCAGCGTGCCCGTGGCGGCGGAGACCATTGCTCTGCACACCATTTTTGAGCTGGTGCGCTCCACCCGCGCCCGCGTGCACCTGTGCCGCATCAGCAGTGCTGCCGGTGTCGAACTGGTGCGCCAGGCCAAGGCAGAGGGCCTGCCCGTAAGCTGCGATGTGAGCATCAACTCACTGCACCTGACGGACCTGGATATTGGGTACTTTGACAGCCGCATGCGGCTCAATCCACCCTTGCGTCAGCAGCGCGATCGCGATGCACTGCGGGCGGGGTTGTTCGATGGCACCATCGATGCGCTGGTGTCGGACCACACCCCGGTGGACGAGGATGCCAAGGCCCTGCCTTTTGCCGAAGCGGAGCCTGGCGCTACCGGGGTGGAGTTGCTGCTGAGCCTGACCCTCAAGTGGGCGCAAGAAGCGGATGTTTCACTGCCAAGCGCGTTGGCCGTGGTGTCCAGCCAACCTGCTGGCGTGCTTGGGTCATCCATGGGGCCATTGGTGGGCAGTGTCGGGCGACTGGTGGCGGGTGGTGTGGCAGATCTCTGCATTTTTGACCCACAAGCGGCCTGGGTGGTGGAGCCCGGTGCCCTGCGCAGTCAGGGGCAGCACACACCTTTCGGCGGGTACGAACTGCCGGGGCGCGTGCGCACCACCCTGGTGGGTGGAAAGATTGCCTTTGCCGCCTGACCTGTGGCGCTCGCCATGAAGCATGTGCAGGCATTGCGGCGTTTGGTGGGCGTGGCAGTGCACCTGCTGCACGGCTTGTGGATCGTCAGACGAACTTTTTCAAAGCTGTCACCCGCCCAGAAGGAGGAGCGCGTTCAGGCCTGGGCCCTTGCGCTGCTTGCACGGCTAGCTATCAAATTAGTAGTAAACGGACAGCCACCCCAGGAAGGCCCGGTATTGCTGGTGGCCAACCACATCTCCTGGCTCGATATCGTCGTGATGCACGCGGCCCGTCATTGCCGCTTTGTGTCCAAGGCCGATGTCCACCACTGGCCCGTAGTCGGGGGGCTCGCCGATGCAGCGGGTACTTTGTACATAGAGCGGGAGTCCCGCCGGGACGCCATGCGCGTGGTGCACCACATGGCCGAGCGCTTGCAGGCTGGGGATGTGCTGGCGGTGTTTCCGGAAGGCACCACGGGCGACGGGGCGCGTGTCATGCCCTTCCACGCCAATCTGATTCAGGCAGCCATTGTCGCCAGAGCACCGGTACAGCCCGTGGCCCTGCATTTTGCCGACCGGATGACGGGTGCCATGAGTTTCGCTCCCTGCTATATCGGCGATGACACCCTGCTGCGGTCGGTATGGCGGACCCTGACAACGGCTGACCTGGAAGCGGTTGTCAGCTTTGGCATGCCACAGACGGCGGAGGGTCGTGACCGGCGTACCTGGGCCGCGGACTTGCGGACCGCGGTGGTGGATTTGCGTGCGGATCCCCGACTTCGTGTCTGAAGTGCACGGTGTGGTCCGTTTGGGTGAAACCCGTTAAAGTGCGCTTATGCATGCACGGAAACTCCCTGTAACGCCAACGCCAACGCCAACGCCATCGCCATCCAATCACTCGGATGCCATTGCGAAAGTTCTGCTGCGATTTGTCGGCGATATTCCGTCGTCTTCGCAAACCCGGGCGCAAGTCCCATTGCCTGTGGCACAGGGTCTCACGCGCGCGGCGGCGCGAAAAGCGGCGCTAACCTCTGGTTCACTGGCCATGGCGCCTGGCCCTCTGGGTCTGCTCACCCTGCTGCCCGACCTGCTGGCCATCTGGAAAATCCAGGCCCATTTGGTGAGTGACATTGCCGCAGTCTATGGGCTGCAGGGCCAGCTCACCCGCGAGCACATGCTGTATTGCCTGTTCAAGCACACGGCAGCCCAGGCGGTGCGCGATCTGGTGGTGCGGGCCGGCGAGCGGTTCCTGATCAAGAAGGCATCCTTCACGGTCATTCAGCAGATCGCCCGCAAACTTGGATTGACGGTGAAGAAAAAGGTTATTGGCGGGGGGGTGTCACGCTTCCTGCCGCTGGTCGGTGCCATGGGCGTGGGCGGCTATGCCTACTACGACACTGCCAAGGTGGCGGCAACAGCCATTGAGCTGTTTGAAAAAGGGTTTGACGTTCGGCCCTAGCAAGCCTTGAGTATGCATCAAGGCGATGAGTGCAAAAGCGCAAAGAGCTCGTTGCGGAAGTGAATGCCAAGCCGCGAGAAGGCGCGGTTGCGGTAGGTCTTGACGGTGGGTACGCTCAATTGGAGATCGCAGGCAATGCCGTCCAGCGTCATTCCGGTCAGCATGCGTGCACACACCTCCAGTTCTCGCCGCGAGAGCGTTGGGTCGAGTTTCTGAAGCCTGCCTGCCCAGCGAACATCGGCATCAATGCACACCCCCAGGGTAGGACGGGACAGGGCAATCTGCTTTTGCGCCAGCGAGATCAGCGCCGGGGCCAGCGCTTCGATATCACACAGGTGCGCATCACGAAAAGGTGCCTGGTGCGCATGCCGGTAAAAGTTGATGGCAAAGATGGACGAGGCATCCTGTCTCACCACGGATACCCGCTCCGCCATGCCGTGGGCTTCGTAAACCCGGGCCCTGTGTTCTGCCGAAACCTCCTGGGCGGTGATGTGGCACAGCACGGTGCCTCGGTTCGCGCTTTGATCCTGCACCAGACTCCGGTCTGTCAGATAGGGTCCCGAAAGGTAGGCGTTCCAGCAATCGCGGGTCGTGTCCGGCACGCCCAGGCTGGCGGACATGTAGAGCTGTGGGGTGCATGCAGTCCCAGTTCGGTAGATCGAATAGGAGGCAGCCGGAACCACCGGATGCAGGCACTGCAGCAAAGCAGATTCGAATTCCGGCTCACCGATCAGGCCAATCAGCCCTTCCAGTGCCTGGACAGGGCCGTTACTGAGGGGGGGTGTCCATTGGCGCATGGTGGGAATCAGGGTTTACCGCGTCATCTTATGGGATGACAGCCTCATCCGGCATTCAGACGTACCCTAGCTGTTATGCCAAATTTGCCTATACCGCAACTGACATTTTTTGCCGACCTGTCCGTTCAGGTCGACGTGCCCATCGATGTGGGGCAAACCGTGCACGGTATACGCAGGGTGATTCCCATAGTGGGTGGCACGGTGCAGGGCCAGGGCTGGACGGCACGCGTGCTGCCGGGCGGCGCAGATTTCCAGTTGCTGGTCAATAGTCGCCTGGCCGAGCTCGATGCGCGCTATGTGATCGAAACCGACGGCGGCGACCTGATTTATGTGCAGAACCGTGCTGTGCGTACGGCCTCACCGGAGGTGATGTCAAAACTGGTGCGCAGTGAAGCGGTTGACCCGCAGTCGGTGTACTTTCGCTGCAGTCCCAGTTTTGAAACCTCTTCAAAAGCGCTGGCCTGGACCAGCGAAAGCCTGTTTGTCGGCACGGGTGCCAGGTACCCCGACAAGGTTGTCATGCGCTTTTTCGAGGTGACCTGAGCACCAGCCGAGCTCAAGACTTCCAGGAAATATTCACCTTCAAAACCCGCAATGAGTCATTCAACATGCACACCATCACAAGCATCAATTTCACCCGCCGTACTCTCACCCTGTGTCTGGCCACTGCAGCCTTGGCTGGGTCCGCAGTAGCCCAGACGCAGACCAGCTACCCCACACGCCCGGTGCGCCTGATCGTCGGATTCCCGGCCGGTACCGGCCCGGACATCGTGGCGCGCATTCTGGCGCAAAGGCTGTCGGAGGGCTGGGGCAATATGGGCGTGATTGTGGATAACAAACCTGGTGCCGGTGGCCTGATTGCTGCCGCAGAGGCCGCCCGCGCCACACCGGACGGATACACCCTGATGCTGGGTGAGACCGGTCAGCTGAGCATTGCGCCAAGCAGCTACAACAAGCTGCCTTACGACCCTGTCAAGGATTTTGCACCGGTTAGCCAGGTGGTTAGTTCAGACTTTGTGCTACTGGTCAATCCCTTGAAGGTTCCCGCCAGAAACGTCAAGGAGTTTGTGAATTGGACCCAGCAGCAAAAAGGTTTTTTCATGGCCACTTTTGGCGCCGGAACACCGGGCCACTTCGGAGCCTTTATGTTTGGTGACGCTGTCAAGCAAAAGCCTGAAGCCATCCATTACAAGACCACCGCCGATGCGCTAGGAGGCCTTTTCAGTGGCGACACGCAGGGTGTATTTGCGAGCGTAGGCCTGGCGGCTCCCAACGTCAAAGCGGGAAAACTGGTGGCTCTGGGTACGACCGGTGGTACGCGCACCGCTGCGTTACCCGACGTGCCCACCATCAAGGAGCAGGGCTACAGCAATCTGGCGTTCAGCTCATGGTTTGGTGTGGTGGCTCCTGCCAAAGTGCCCGCTGACATTCTGGCCAAGCTGAGTGCTGACATCCAGAAGGCGGTGAAGGCCCCTGAGGGCAAAACCAAGCTGGAAGACGCGGGCTTCCGGGTTACTGGTACAAGCCAAGAAGAGTTTGCCCGCATCATCTCCGCGGACACGGTCACATGGGGCAAGGCCGTGTCTGCCACCGGTTTCAAAGCCGACTGATTTACAACGCCCATTTGCCCTAACACCCAAATGCCCAAATGCCCAAATGCCCAAACGGAGTCCGCTATGAAACGCATACAACTCGCTCGTACCGCCCAGAGCCGTCCTCTGCAAAGTCTGGTCGCTATTTCTGCCGCAGGCATGTTGATAGCCTGCAACACGGTACCGCACAGTACGCCGCAATCCCTGAAGGCTGCCACGGGTACGACGCTGGCCGCGTGCACTTCACTGGCATCCGCATTGAAGCTGGAGAACACCCGCATCGAGTCGGCGACCAACGTAGCGGCTGGCACACTCAAGCTCGGGGACCGGGGGGTGGCGGAACATTGCCTCGTCAAGGGACGCATGCATGAGCGAAAGGGCAGCGATGGTCGCGACTACGCCATTGCCTTCGAGATGCGTCTACCCATGGCCTGGAATGGACGCTTCTACTACCAGGGCAATGGCGGGCTGGACGGTGCGGTAGTGCCGGCCCAGGGCGCTTTGGGCGGCGGGCCGCTGACCGGTGCGCTGATGCAGGGTTTTGCGGTGATCAGCTCGGATGCAGGGCATTCGGGCCCGCAAACCCCGTTCTTTGGTGCAGAGCCCCAGGCGCGGTTGGACTACGGTTATCAGGCGGTGGAAAAGCTCACACCGATGGCCAAGCAACTCATTGGTCAGGCCTATGGCAAAGGACCCGATCGCTCCTATATCGGCGGCTGCTCCAATGGCGGACGACATGCCATGGTGGCGGCATCCAGGCTTGGTGATCAGTACGACGGCTATCTGGTGGGTGCACCAGGGTATCGCTTGCCGTATGCTGCACTCGCACAGATTTGGGGGGCGCAGCAATGGGTGGGTCTGGCCACACCGGGGGCAACTATCAAGCACCCCATGAATCCGAATGCAACGCTGGCCGATCTGGGCAGCGCATTCACCGCGAAGGAGCGCCAGCTGGTTGCCAGCGCCATTGCCGATAAATGTGATGCACTGGACGGCGTGCGCGATGGCATGGTGCAGGCCACGCAAGCCTGCCAGACAGTATTCAATGTGCAGACCGATGTGAAGACCTGTGCCGCGGAGCGCAACGGCAGCTGTCTTACAGCGATGCAAAAAGCAGTGGTGAGTTCGGTGTTTGCCGGTGGCAAGACAAGCAGCGGGCAATCCATTTACGCCAGCTTTCCCTATGACCCGGGTATCGCAGGCAACAATTGGGGACAGTGGAAGTTTGTGAACTCCCTGGCGCTGGACCCATTGGCCATCGGTACGGTGTTCAGTGTGCCGCCCGGTCCAGTGGATCCGTTCAAGGAAGACATCACTGCACGCATATCGATATTCTCTGCCAGCAACACTGTGTATCGCGAATCGGGTTTGCAACTCATGATGCCAGTGGGGCAGGAGAACCCGGTGAACCTCGCTGCATTGCGCACGCGTGGGGCAAAAATGGTGCTGTACCACGGTGTCAGCGACCCCATTTTTTCTGCCGAGGACACGCGCCAATGGGTGGAACGTCTGGGCAAGGCTGGGGTGAACACCGCCAACGACTTTGCCCGTTATTTTCCGGTACCCGGCATGAACCATTGCAATGGCGGGCCTGCCGCGGACCAGGTAGATTTACTGACGCCCCTCGTGCAGTGGGTTGAGCAGGGTGTGGCACCCCAGGCCGTGGTGGCCAGCGTGCGCGGGGCGGGCAATGCGGGCGGCGTGAATGCGGAGATCCCGCAGGATTGGTCGCCCACACGGACCCGACCTTTGTGTGCCTACCCCACGGTTGCCACGTACCAGGGCAGTGGCTCCACAGAAGACGCCAGGAACTTTGCTTGCAAATAGGGACTGCGAAGATCCCACCATGAGGGCTTTTCTATGGTGCCCCGACAGCACCCGAACTCTAGCGGCTAGCCCGCATGAATCCTTGCTCTCTGGTGTGCGGTGGCAGAAAATGCCCCCAAATGTGCCCCCAGACTGAAAAGGATGCCCCATGAAATTGACTGACGCACAGCTTCGCAACTTGACGAAGCCCGGCAAACACGCGGACGGATTCGGCCTTTACCTTGAGATCACCCCCAGCGGCGGCAAGTACTGGCGTATGAAATACCGCTACGGCGGGAAAGAAAAGCGGCTGGCGTTTGGTGTTTATCCTGGCGTGGGCCTGAAGGATGCAAGAGAGCAGGCCGCAAAGGCGCGGGGAGTACTCCAAGGCGGCGGCGATCCGGGCGCGGTGCGCAAAGCCGAAAAGGCAAAGGTAGTGCATGAATCCGTCAACACCTTGGAAGCTGTTGCCCGTGACTGGCTGAAGCACCAGGCGGCGCGGTGGGACAAGGAAACCCACGGGCGCATTCTCGCGTCACTGGAGGCGGACATATTCAAGCCCCTGGGTTCCCGCCCTTTGGCTTCGATCAAGCCTGGCGAGGTTATGGCGGCCGTGAAAAAGATAGAGGCGCGAGGCGCGGGCGATCAGGCCGGGCGTGTGTTGCAGCGGGTGAAGGCGGTTTATCGCTGGGCTGTGGTACATGAGCGGATTGAAACGAATCCCATGCTTGACCTAGTGCCCTCTGAAGTGCTGAAGCCCCGCACAGTGCAACACCGAGCGGCAATGTCTGACAAAGAGCTACCCGCCTACCTGGCAAAGCTTGAAGCCTACGAAGGCGACCCCAACACAAAGCACGGTTTGCAATTTCTGATGTTGACTGCAACGCGGCCCGGCGAGACACGCGGGGCATTGTGGGCAGAGTTCGACCTAGACGCGGCTGTGTGGGTCATTCCCGCGGCGCGTATGAAAATGCGGGCAGAACACCGGGTGCCACTGTCAACGCAAGCCCTTGAGGTTCTGCGATCCATGCAAGCAATCAGCGGCGGCGGGGCGCTGGTGTTTCCCAGCCCTTTCTATCCCAGCAAGCCACTAAGCGAAAACACGTTCAATTCAGCCCTGGCACGGATGGGCTACAAAAACACTGCGACAGCCCACGGATTCAGGGCGTTGTTTTCCACGGTGGCCAATGAAAACGGCTGGAAACCTGATGTGATCGAACGCCAGCTTGCGCACAAAGAACAAAACGAAATCAGGGCGGCCTATCACCGATCCGCGTACATGAATGACCGTGAGCGCCTGTTGCAGTGGTGGGGGGACTACCTAGACGGACGCAAGGCCGGGAACGTTTTGCAGCTACCCCAGCGGGCAGCGTGACCATTTACAGGCAGCTATCCGGCAAAAACGGTGGGAACGTGGGAACGAAACCAAGAACCCCAGCAACCATGCGGGCTAGAGCCGGGTTAGTGAGTGGGAACAGAGTGGGAACACTATGGGAACAAAGTGGGAACACTTTCACATAATGAACAATCCAGACCTTCCCTTTCCGGTCCTTTGGCCCTGGCCAGCACTGCCCGCGGCCTTTGTCGGTTCGCTTCACACGTTGCCGGAAAACGGCGCAAAGTGGCCTTCCCCTGGAACACCACCACACAGCGGCGGACTGTGGATAACTTTGCCCGCAATGCTGATCTGACGGATGCCTGTTTTTTAAGCGGCCGGGCGGGTGCGCGTAAGTGCATGATTCCATTGAAAAATCCCTTAAAGCGTACAAAGTTATTCATTTTCTCTACTTCATACAACGGGCGTTATGTTAACAAAATGAGTACGTTTATAAAATTTATGTACTCTTTAAGGTATTTCTGTTAAGCTGCGAAGCAGCTTAACCAAAGCATGAAGGCACACCAGAAAATGACACCCGAAGAATTCACGCAAACCCTAGACGCGCTGGGGTGGAAACAGTCCGATTTTTGCCGTAAGGCCGGGCTAGACAAAAACACCCCGAGCCGCTGGGTAAATGGCAAAACACCGATTCCGGCCTGGGTGCCCGCTTACCTTGGGGCGATGCTGGAAATCAAGCGGCTGCACCGGGCGTATATCGAACCCGAGGCCGATTAACCCGCTATGCCTGGCAGCGGACAGAGCCGGGCACAAAAAGACGGGGCCGGGCAGTGCGTCAACACTGGCCAGCCCCTGACCACAATGCAAAGGAACCTTGCAAAATGGCTGATATGAACTCTACCGCAACCCGCCCACGCACTAGGGCAAGCAATGCCCGCGAAGCCTTCCCGGCCTATGGCGCAGGTGCTGGCGTGTTGTCATTCCGGCATGGCCTGGCAGCGCGTGAGCGTGGCGTGATCGATAGGGCGCTGGCGATCGTAGGCCGTGCCTTGCGTGAGCCTGGCGTATTGGCGGCCGATCCGGCGGCGGCATCGGAGTACATACGCCTGCACATTGGCGGCGAACCTGTTGAGGTTTTTTGTGTGATGTACCTTGATGCACAAAACCGCGTCATTGCGTTCGACCGGCTTTTCATTGGCACCCTGACACAGACCAGCATTTACCCCCGCGAAGTAGTACGCGCAAGTCTTGCGCATGGTGCGACCGCTGTGATCCTGGCACACAACCACCCCAGCGGGGTAGTGCAGCCCAGCAAGGCGGACGAATGTCTAACGCACACAATAAAGGCCGCCCTGGCCTTGGTTGATGTGCGGGTGCTGGATCACGTTATTGTCAGTCGTGACAAGTCCCTGAGCATGGCGGCAATGGGCCTGCTGTGACAATCAAACCGAACCACCCAAAAAGGAAACCCAATGTCTGACGCATGGCGCTACGCCCCGAACTACAGCGACCCTGAGGCCGCAAAGAAGCTGCTTCAAGCGGTGATGACCGCACACGCGACGATCAATTTTGCCCAGACCCAAGTAAACCCCGAGGAATTCGGCACGGTTCCCGATTGGAAAGCCGTACAACGCGAATTGCGTGAAGCCTTGAAGGCCGCGGGGCACCCGGCGGGCGACTAGCAAAAGGTTTTGCCACGCCTAGCCCGCGGCTGATCCCCAAAGGCGAAAAGTCGGACACCTTCACCGGCCTGGCGATGGCTCCTAATGAAGGGCGCACCTGAAGGGGGCGTATTGAAAAACGAGTTTTTAGAGCGTGAGCGCCAATCTTTGAAGGCGATGCGGACGCGCTGGAAGTTGAGAGGGTGGCACTTCACACCACTCGATAACCTAGATGGCGAAAACGACGTAATTGATTCACTCTACAGACTTCACGAATCGCCACTCTGTGGGATCGATATTGACAAAAGGCCGCTGGATTCAAATGTTGCGACTTTGATTGAAGACTTAGAGGATTTGTACCGCCGGGCGTTGCTCCCTTGGGAGAAATTTCGAACTGTTTTCGAGTGTCGTTTAACCAAGCGTGATTATTTGCGATGGCCTTACGGTACCTATAGCGCCGAAATTCGGAACGAGGCCCGCTACCGATTCTGGGAGCTAAAGACTACAACCCGTTTTTCTGTTAACGAGATTCCAAACATTCAGGCGCTACAGAGAGTTAATTGGCCGTTTGATCCGATTACCGTATTGCATGTTGCAAGCCTGGCAGCAATGGTTTGCATTGTTGAATCGATAGAAGCCCTTGAGGGGGTTCTATCAAATTGGAAGATAGAGAGCCGTCCATATCTGAGTGGAAAGCCGTTTGAATGGCTAGCACTTAACGATCCCGAATATTTGGAATCCGCAATATTGGAAGTGCTGGAATCGGCCAACGAGAGGGAGTTCTATAGCGACAAAATTCGCGATGCGTTGGATTCGAAAAATCAGGCGGAATTGTGGTTATCTCAAGCCAACACGCTTGACTTTCACGATTCCGAAATTGAGAAGTTAAATAAGCGCATGGAGTTGGAGATATCAACAAAAATAAAGGCTGAAATCTCTGCGGCGGCAAGTAAATCGGCAAGATTGCCACGTGGCAAAGCTACATCGCTAACAGTGCAGGCTGTTGCCGACCACATCAAATCCCACCCTGGCGAAAAGCTTGATGCCGTTATTCAGGATTTGGCGGAAAAAACTAGCGTGAGTGCCAGCACGATTTATCGAAGGCTTGCGGAAGCTAAAAAACAAAATTTGCTGTCATAACGCGCTGTGACAGTGACAGATAGCGGGGTGAAAAAACACACTTCAAACCTTACCAACCCTTGGAAAGGTCATAAAAGTGCAAGCAAACCACCCCGGACAACCACAGCCCGAAAAGCTCTTGAGACTTCCCGACGTAGTGGCAAGAGTCGGACTTCAAAAATCTTCCATTTACGAGATGCTGGGGCGTACCCCGCCCGCGTTCCCGCGTCCGATCAAGTTGTCCCGGCGGGCCGTTTGCTGGCCGGATTCGGAAATTTCTCGGTGGATTGCCGAACGCATTAAATCCGGTGGCCAATGATGCGGACCGCGATCAAGAGCATGGATCAGGCCCGCGCTTTGCAAGAGGCCCGCAAGCTGTTCAAACACAGCTTTACCCCTGGCGATGCGATTTGGCGGCGGCACATCCGCAACGGATGGCAGACCGGATTTACAAAGGCAACGATTGTGGAATTGCTGCCCAATGGTGATTTACGGGTGACAGACAGCAAAACCCGCGAAGTGCTGGTACAAGGCCCGGCCTGGGCTGCCAGTGATCGTATCGGGCAAATCCTTTAAAGCGAACGCTATGGGCACCCGCACCCCTCAAACCGACACCCGCCCGGCACAGGCTGAACGCGTTGCCGATTATCTGGAACTGCACTCCGATAGCACGTCAAAAGAGATTGACGCTGCCTGTGATGTGGGTTGTATCTCTAAGGTGCTTTCAGACATGCCCCGCATGGGCTACGGCTTGCGTAAGGCGTGGCGTTGTGTGATGTGTGCCAGTGGCAACCGCACCCGAAACGTGCGCACGTATGCACTTATGCACAGACCAGCAACCCAGCCCGATTTTTTCCGCATTGCATGACACACAACAACATCACCCCCGACCTGATCCGGGCCGCCTTACAACACATCCCGGCAAATCTGCCCCGCGATGAATGGGCACGCGTTGGCATGGCCATTAAGTCAGAGTACCCAGACGAAACGGGCCGCACTTTGTTTATGGACTGGAGCGCATCGGCGGACAGTTACGACCCCAAGGCGGCTAAATCAACCTGGCAGAGCATCAAGGCAGGCGGCGGCGTGGGCATTGGCACCCTGTTGCACCTGGCAAAGGAAAATGGCTTTGCAATGCCCGCATCTAATCAGGCACCCAGCAAACCAGACCCCGAAGCCGCGGCACGCGTAGCCCGTGAGCGGGCGTCCAATCAAAAAGCCGAACAGGCCCAGCAAGCGGCCGCCCATGCCCATGCAGCCAGCGAAGCTGCCGCGCTGTGGGCACTGGCCAGCGACACAGGAGAAAGCCCTTATTTGATGCGCAAGGGCGTACAGCCCTACGGTGTGCGCTTTGCGTCTGATGGCTGGCTGTATGTGCCCATGCGGGATGACAGCGAAGCCCTGCACAACCTGCAACGCATTGCCCCGGTTAAGCCTGAAGGCGGCGGGCCGGACAAGCTGTTTTTGAAGGGTGGGCGCAAGACCGGGCTGTTTCACTGGTGCGGTGATCCTGCGGGCGCTGCGGTGCTGTTGGTGGCTGAAGGCTACGCCACGGCCGCAAGCCTGCACCAGGCCACGGGCCGCCCGGTGGCTGTGGCTTTTGACGCGGGCAACCTGGCACACGTAGCAAAGGCACTGCGCAAGGTACACCCGGCCGCCTTGCTGGTGCTGTGTGGTGATGATGATTTACAGACCCTTGCAAAGACTGGCCACAACCCCGGCCGCGACAAGGCCACGGCGGCGGCTTGTGCGGTGCATGGCCTGGCAGTGTTCCCCGAAGGGCTTCCCGAAGGTGGCAGCGACTTTAACGACCTGCACCAGGCCGCCGGGCTTGAGGCGGTGCGGCTGATTGTGGATTCTGCAATTGATGCCTTCAGCGATACACACCACGCGGCGCAAACGGCCGCACAGGCCGCGCAAACCGACAAGGCAGGCACAGGCAGCCAGAGCAAGCGGCGCAAGCCCAGCGGGGCCAATGGCGAACCGGGTGAAGCCAGCGAAGGCGACAGCGGCCGCACCTTTGACCGCTTCACGGTTGACGATTCCGGCGTGTGGTTTAACGGGGTGGATCAACACGGCGACAGCAAGCCGCCCGAATGGGTGTGCAGTGCCTTGCACGTGGAGGCTCTAACCCGTGACCAGGAAGGCGGCGGCTGGGGTTACTTGCTGGCCTTTGATGATCCGCTAGACCATGCAAAACAATGGGCGATGCCCGCCCGGATGTTGTCCGCCGATGGCGGCGAATACCGTGCCACGCTGCTAAATATGGGCCTGCGCATTGCGACCACACCCCGCGCCCGCAACCTGCTGACGCAATACATACAGACCCGCACGCCTGAAGAATTCGCAAGCTGCACCGACCGCATCGGTTGGCATGGCCGGGCCTATGTGTTGCCCCGCGAAACCATTGGAGATGATGCAGAGCGCATCGTTTACCAGTCCGATAGCGCGATGGAAAACACGTTTCGCACCAAAGGCACGGCGGACCAATGGCGCGAGCGTGTGGGCGGTTTGTGTGTGGGCAATTCGCGGCTGGTGTTCGCGGTGGCGTGTGCCTTTGCCGGGCCACTGCTTCGCCCGGCGGGCATGGAAAGCGGTGGCTTTCATTACCGCGGCGACAGTTCCAGCGGCAAGACCACGGCCTTAAAGCTGGCTGCCAGTGTGTACGGGGGCGAAAGCTATTTACAGCGGTGGCGATCCACGGACAACGCCCTAGAGGCCACGGCCGCACAGCACAGCGATTGCCTGCTGATCCTTGACGAACTGGCACAGATTGACCCCAAGACCGCGGGCGAGTGTGCCTATATGCTGGCCAATGAACAGGGCAAGGCCCGCGCTACACGCACAGGCACACCACGGCAGCGACAAGCATGGCGGCTGTTGTTCTTGAGTGCTGGCGAGTTGTCGCTATCGGATCACATGGCCGAAGGCCAAAAGCGAACCCGCACCGGTCAAGAAACCCGCATGGCTGATATTGCGGCCGATGCTGGGGCGGGCCTGGGTGCCTTTGAAAACCTACACGGGCACAAAGGCGGGGCAGCGTTTGCAACCCACTGCACCCACCAGGCGAAAGCCATTTACGGCGCTACGGGCCATGCCTGGCTTGAATGGTGCGCGACCCATGCCGACACGCTGAAGGCCAGCACACGCACGGCCGCCGATGCCCTGGCAGCCGCCATGATCCCCGAGGATTGCAGCGGGCAAGTTTCCCGCGTGGGGTCACGCTTTGCGCTGGTGGGCGCTGCGGGTGAGATGGCCACGGCCGCGGGCCTGACAGGCTGGCCAGTGGGCGAGAGTGAACGGGCCGCCCGTGCCTGCTTCAGTGCCTGGCTGGCTGCCCGTGGTGGCATCGGCAACGGTGAAATTGTGGCCATGCTGCGGGCGGTGCGGCGCTTTCTGGAGGGCCACGGCGAAGGCCGCTTTACATGGTGGCACCGGGCCGCGGACGATCACAACGCAAAGACATTGCAGCGGGCGGGCTATCGGCGCATGGTGGGCAGCGATGGCACCCCAATTAAGAACGACAGCGACCACCAGAGGGAGTACGGCGAACGGATGCCCGCTGCCCTGGCTGAAGATGTGAGCGTGGAGTATTTCGTTTTGCCCGAAGTATTCCGCGGTGAAGTCTGCAACGGCTTTGACTACCTGGCAGTTTGCCGGGTGCTCTTGGATCACGGCTGCATTAAGCCCGAATACAAAGCCGCGCCTGAATCTAACCAGGTGAAGCGGTACGACACAAACCACCGATTGCCCGGCCTGGGTGCTGCCCGTTGCTACCGGATCACACCGGCCATATTCGGGCTTGATCTGTGAACGCCATGCGATTGATCCAACACCAGGCAGTAGGCTACCCGTTGCCGTTGCCAGTGGCCAGCGTGAGCGGTTGCCGGGCCGCCCGGTGGGGGCGGTGCGGTGGTTTTCTTCGCGCTGCAAAAGTGTGCAAAGCATGGCACCAGACACCAAGGCAATGCAGGGCCGCACCTTGCTGCACTTCGCTGGAATGGTTTGTTCCCACTGTTCCCACTCCACGCGAAATAGTGGGAACAGAAAAAGCCTTATGAATCAACGCGTTCCCATTGTTCCCACTGTTCCCACTCAAAAAAGCATTACCCCGATGCGCAACGCATGGCCGATGGTGGCTGCGCATGGTGGGCGGCTGGGTGTGTGGGCTAGAGGGTACCCCCCCCTTTCGGGTCCTTCCAGCGGCTTATGGATGCGGGACGTTGCGACCGCGAGAAAGTGCTAGCGGGTGAATTTCTGGATAGGTAAATCAGGCGTCAACCAGGGCCATATCGGTTCATTTTTCACAATAGGTAAACCATGCAACAAAAAGAACTCGCAACACTCTTGGACATATCCCCGGCGATGGTTTCACGCCTGGCCAAACGGGGGATGCCTACCGACAGCCTAGAGCGTGCCCAGCGATGGCGAAAGCGTCACCTTGAACCCGGCCGGGTAAAGGGCAGCCGGTACGACCCATCCCGCGAAGTTGCGGCAAACACCCCGGCGGCTGCAATCGAGGTGCCCCCATTGCCCAGCGTGGTACTTTTTGAAATTGAAGACGCCGGGGCAATGGTTGACGCGGCGCTGATCCGTGGCAATCAGTACGGCGCTGCCATACGCACCTGGCAATTGCGCGAACTGATCAGAACCCCGCGCCATTGGCTGGATTACCCCCGTCTGAGCGTGCGTGTGTGGTTGTCGTTGTTGGGGTACATGACGCATCAAGACGCTGAAGTGCGAAATGCCCCCGATATGGGGACACTTCTAACGCCTGGCGAATACGGTGCACGTTGGTGTCCTGCATCCCCCTGGGCTGCCCATACGGTACTGTGTGATGCTTGCGATTGGGATGATGATGCGCTTAACGGCTATCCCGATCAGCCGGATGATGGCGACTGAGAGCCTTCACAGTTCAACACCCGAAGCCCGGCCAATGCGCCGGGTTTTCTTTTGGCCTGGCAATAGGTACTCCCGGCCCAAATTTGAAAGCGGGTGATTTCGGCCGTGCCTGTTTTCTAGATTGCAGATTGTTTCTAAGGGGGTTGTATTGCAATCCGGTGGGGGGGCGTCAAAAGTCTGGAGCCCTTCCACTGGAAACCGATCTACCCACATACCTCACACAGCCGGGAAATCATCAGGGGGGGTAAGCCTGCGACTGACAATGAGCGGCACTGGGTAAGGGGGGCATCAAAAGTCTAGGACTCATAGGCCGGAAACCGACCGTTTCCCGCTTTTTTTGCGTGCGCAAGTTTCGAGGGGGTGGGGTACCACTTAGAGGCGGTTGCTAAAAGTGCCCCCATTTTCTGAAATACTGCCCCCAAAAGTGCCCCCATGTGCCCCTAGAACGTGGCACACTTCACCGGACGCTATCGCACAACGAAAGCGGATTCTTAGAGAGAAAAAGAAAAAGCCCGGAAGCTTTTAGTCGCTTGCGGGCCTATCTATGGTGCCCCCGACAGGAATCGAACCTGTATCTGCCCCTTAGGAGGGGGCCGTTCTATCCATTGAACTACGGAGACTGAGCCGGGATTGTAAGGGTCGCCGGCTGGCCTATTTTGTCAGGTGGCGCATGGCCTCTTCCAGCCCCTTGAGCGTGAGCGGATACATTTTCTGCTGCATGATCTGCTGGATGACGCTGATGCTCTGACGGTACTGCCAGACGCCTTGCGGCTCGGGGTTGATCCAGGCGAATTTGGGGAAGGTGCTGATCAGGCGCTGCAGCCATTCGGCCCCGGCCTCTTCGTTGTTGTATTCCACGCTTCCGCCCGGCTGCAGGATTTCGTAGGGGCTCATGGTGGCATCGCCAACAAAGATGAGCTTGTAATCCTTGTTGTATTTGCGCAGGATGTCCCAGGTGTTGAACTTCTCGGCAAAACGGCGCCGGTTGTTCTTCCACATGAAGTCATACACGCAATTGTGGAAGTAATAAAACTCCAGGTGTTTGAACTCGGTCTTGGTGGCGCTGAACAATTCTTCCACGCGGGCAATGTGCTCGTCCATGGTGCCGCCCACGTCCATGAGCAGCAGCACCTTGACGTTGTTGTGGCGCTCGGGCCGCATCTTGATGTCCAGGTAGCCCGCATTGGCGGCTGTACGGCTGATGGTTTCGTCCAGGTCCAGCTCGTCTTCATGGCCTTCGCGGGCGAACTTGCGCAGGCGGCGCAGCGCCACCTTGATGTTGCGGGTGCCCAGTTCCTGGGTGTCGTCGTAATCCTTGTAGGCGCGCTGGTCCCACACCTTGACGGCACTCTTGTTTCGGCCCTTGTCCTGGCCGATGCGGATGCCCTGCGGGTTCTGACCGTAGGCGCCAAAGGGCGACGTGCCGCCGGTACCGATCCACTTGCTGCCCCCTTCGTGGCGTTCTTTCTGCTCCTCAAAACGCTTCTTGAGCGTTTCCATGAGTTCGTCCCAACCCATCTTCTGGATCTTGGCCAGTTCTTCGGGGTTGAGATTGAGTTCCAGGTTCTTGCGCAACCACTCCAGAGGAATTTCCTTGGTGAAGTCGGCAATCATCTCCACACCCTTGAAATAGGCGGCAAAGGCACGGTCGAACTTGTCGTAGTGCTTTTCGTCCTTGACCAGTGTGGTGCGACTCAGGTAGTAAAAGTCGTCAATCTTGTAGCCGCTGCTGTAGGCCTCATTGAAGGTGTCGGTTTCGGAAGGGGCAGAGTTGGGGCCGACCACACCTTTCTTCAGGGCCTCCAGCAGCGTGAGGTATTCCTTGACCGATACCGGCAGTTTGGCCGAGCGCAAGGTGTAGAAAAAGTCCAGCAGCATTTATTGGTGCCCCCACGCTCCGCCGCTGCGCGGGTCGCTGCCCCCCGAGGGGGCTAATTTTCCTTGGGGCGGCCCGTCGGAAAATTGCCTAGGTTTATCCAGCAGGTACAGCAGTTGGGCCTTGGCCTCCGGCCATTCGCCAGAACGCATGCTGTACATGACGGTGTCGCGGATGGTGCCGTCGCGTCGCAGCGCATGGCCGCGGATTACGCCATCCTTTTTGGCGCCCAGACGCTCGATGGCAGCTTGTGACGCAAAGTTGAAGTTGTCGGTGCGCCAGCCCACTACGTGGCAGCCCAGGGTTTCAAAGGCGTGGGTGAGAAGTAACAGCTTGCAGGTGGTGTTGATGTGGGTGCGCTGACAGCTTTTGGCATACCAGGTGTAGCCAATCTCCACCCGCTTTACTGCAGGCAGGATGTCGTGGTAGCTGGAGCTTCCCAGCACCTGGCCGCTCGCTTCATCGGTCACAGCAAAGGCAAACCGGTTTCCGGCTTCACGCATGGACAGTGCGTCTTCAATGTACTTGCGGGTGCTTTCCGGCTCGGGTACCGAGGTCACGCGGATGTTCCACAGAGCACCGTCCGCGGCGGCGGCGCGCAGGCCCGCTTCATGGTACAGCGCCAGGGGAACCAGGGCGACACCGCGAGCGTTCAGGGAAACGGGAGCTACAAAGGCCATGGTCATTCCTTATCTTCACCACGTGCGTTGCGCCAGCGCCGGGCAACTTGCAAACCCAGACCGCTACCCAGGCCCACCAGCACAATGCCGCCAATGCTGGCATAGCCGTAGCCTGGCGCAAAAAGATCCAGTCCCAGCAGGCGGCCTGCCCAGAAACCCAGCAGGGCACCACCGACAAAACCCACGGCATCGGACAGACCCTCAATCAGGAGTTTATTGGTCATGGGCGATTGACTAGCGGTTGTTGCGTTGCATGAACATCAGCTTTTCAAACAGTGTGACGTCCTGCTCGTTTTTCAGCAAGGCTCCGACCAGCGGTGGCACAGCCATTTTCTCGTCCTTGCTTTGCAGGGCCTCAAGCGGGATGTCTTCGGCCAGCAGAAGTTTGAGCCAGTCCAGCAGCTCGCTCGTTGAGGGTTTTTTCTTCAGACCCGGAAGATTGCGCACCTCGTAGAAGGTTTTCATGGCCGCCGTGATGAGTTCTTTCTTCAGGGCTGGGAAGTGCACATCCACAATGCTTTGCATGGTGACCGCGTCCGGGAACTTGATGTAGTGGAAGAAGCAGCGGCGCAGGAAGGCGTCGGGCAGTTCCTTCTCGTTATTGGAAGTAATGAACACCAGCGGGCGATGCCTGGCCCGGATCAACTCGCGTGTCTCGTAGCAGTAGAACTCCATACGGTCGATTTCACGCAACAGATCGTTGGGAAATTCGATGTCGGCCTTGTCGATTTCATCTATCAGCAGCGCCACCGGCTGGTCGGAGGTAAAGGCCTGCCACAGCACGCCCTTGACAATGTAGTTGTTGATGTCCTTGACGCGTTCGCCACCATCAACATCCGACAACTGCGAATCGCGCAGCCGGCTCACGGCGTCGTATTCATACAGACCCTGCTGCGCCTTGGTGGTCGATTTGATATGCCATTGCAGCAGGGGCATGCCCAGCGCCTGCGCCACTTCTTCGGCCAGCATGGTCTTGCCGGTTCCGGGCTCGCCCTTGACCAGCAGGGGCCGCTGCAGGGTGATGCTCGCGTTGACCGACAGCATCAGGTCTTGCGTGGCAACGTAGTTTTTGGTTCCGTGGAATTTCATGTCTAAGGGTTTACGCTAGAGTTTGATTAAGCTCAATGAGCGGATTCTCGGGAAGATGTAGTCGATATAATCAATCGCTTGAATCTTATCGATCACCGACTGATTGTCCTCGCAAAATGAACAAACTGCTGCTGTCCCTCTCTGCCGTGCTTGTCGCTTCCGTGACCACCTTTTCTGCCCAGGCGCAGGAGATCAAAGGCGATGCCAAAGCCGGTGAAAAGAAAAACGCCATGTGCATCGGCTGCCACGGCATCGTGGGCTACCAGGCCAGTTTCCCTGAAGTCCACAAGGTTCCCAAGATTTCCGGTCAGGGCGAAAAATACATCGCCTCTGCTCTGAATGCCTATAAAAAGGGTGAGCGCAAGCACGCCAGCATGCGCGGTATTGCTGCCTCGCTGAGCGATCAGGATATTGCGGATCTGTCGGCCTTCTATGCTGCCAGTGGCGTCGCCGAAGGTGCTACCGCGCCGGGCAAAGCTGCGGATGGCTCTGCCAAGGCCATGGAACTGGTGACCAAGGGAGCCTGCGCTTCCTGCCACGGTGACAGCTTCAGCAAGCCCATCGACCCCAGCTACCCCAAAATTGCCGGCCAGCACAGCGACTACCTGTTCGTAGCCCTGAAGGCCTACAAGACCGAAAACAACGCCCAAATTGGCCGCGGTAACGCCATCATGGGCGGCGTCGCCAAGCAGTTCTCCAATGCGGAACTCAAGGAACTGGCCAACTACGTGGGCAAGCTGCCTGGCGAGTTGAAGACGGTGCCTGAGAGTCGCTTCCGCTAATCGGGTCAGAACCCCAGGAAAAAGCCGCTCAATGAGCGGCTTTTTTTCGTCAGGCGGGCGGGGCCTCAGTCTCTTGTGGCATGCCGCTGTACGCAGGCAATAAAGGCATTCCCGTCTGGTGGGCGGCCTGCGCTCTGGCTCTCCCACAGCATGGTGCCCAGGCATTCCATAGCATCGTGGTGGGCGTCATGGAGGGAGTTGCGTTTGTGGGTGAGCAACTCCACGGCTTGGCGAATGCCGCGAGGCTGGTCAATGCTGCACTGTTCGCTGATGGACAGGTGCATGCTTAGGTGCAAAAACGGATTGGTGCGGCCTTGGGTAGCCTCGTACAGGGTAGCCAGCGCGGTGTCCACATCGGCAAAGTCGGCGTGGTACTCCGGATGCTCATTCATCCACTGGCTTGCTATGATTTCTATAGCTTCCAGTGCCTGTCCCGTGAGGGCTTTGGCGTAAACCGAACAAAAAAAGCGACGAACGTCTTCTTGGGAAGGGCTGAACATGCGGTAAGGGTAACATGCCCTCCATGAGCTTTCCCTTAATTACCGCCCCCTTCTTTTACGCAGTCACCATTCCCGCCGTCCTGCTGCTGGGTATCAGCAAAAGTGGTTTCGGTGCCGGGTTCGGCTCACTGGCGGTGCCCATGATGGCGCTGGCCGTGTCGGTGCCCGAAGCTGCCGCCATTCTGATGCCAGTGCTGTTTGTCATGGACGTGCTGGGCATGGCGGCGTTCCGTAAGGACTTTGACCTCAAGCTACTTAAATTCCTGATTCCGTTTGGCATGCTGGGTATCGTCATTGGCGCTTTGCTGTTCAAGCTGCTCGATACCCATACGGTGGCGGCCATGGTGGGGGGCTTTACTTTGCTGTTTCTGGCGCAGCGCCTGGTGTTTCCACCCAAACCCGGCAGTGCGCCGCCGCCACGCTGGCTGGGCGCCATTCTGACCACGACTTCCGGCTTTACCAGTTTCATAGCCCACGCCGGCGGGCCACCCATCAATGCCTATGTCATCCCCTTGAAGATGTCGCCGGTCAAGTTCACCGCGACCATGGCGTTCTTCTTCTTTGTGGTGAACCTGTGCAAGTGGATTCCCTACGGCATGCTGGGCTTGCTGGACATGCGCAATATGGCCACATCCGTGGTGCTGTTGCCGCTGGCGCCCCTGGGCGTGTGGTTGGGGGTGCGCATGGCACGGCGCATCAGTCAGATGCTGTTTTACCGCTTTGTGTACGCTGGCATGTTTCTCACTGGTGTCAAACTGCTGTGGGATGGGTTGCGTTGAAACCAGTACCCTGCCGTTTTACTGACGCGCTCTTTCAGTCCGCTCCTGCGCCATCTGCTCTTCCAGCTGAGCGCGCCCCTCCTTGATAACCGATATCAGCTTGGCTTGGTCGCGGTAGTGGGGGTGCAGTTTTTCGAACAGTTCCAGGTTGTGCTGGCGAAAGCGCGTGGTGACCTGTTGCGCCTCTTCCGCTGAACGCCCCAGCAACTCCAGCACGCTGCGCGCGCTGAGCAGGCTGGACTCAAACATCTCGCGCTCCACCCGTAGCACACCGCGGTCGCGCAACTTGTTCCAGTGGGTGACATCGTGGGCGCGGGCCACGATCTGCAGCTGCGGAAAGTGTGCCTGCACCAGATCGACGATCTCCAGCGACTGGTCCACATCGTCCACCGCCAGTACCAGAATGCGGGCGTTTGCTGCACCGGCAGTGCGCAGCAGGTCCAGCCGGGTGGCATCGCCGTAAAACACCCGGTAGCCAAAGCTGCGGGCCGCTTCGATCATTTCGGCGTCATGGTCTAGCACGGTGCAGGAAATGCCCTGGGCGAGCAGGGTGCGGGCCACGATTTGCCCATAGCGGCCAAACCCGGCAATGACGATGGGGGCCTCCTGCTGTTCTGAAATTTCTTCCAGTTGTGGCACGCCGCAGTTGGCGTAGCGCGGCAACAGCCAGCGGTCGATGGCCACGAGAATCAGCGGACTCACCAGCATGGACACCGCAACGGCACCGACCAACAACGAAGCGGTTTGTGCCGAAAACACATGGGCGCCAGCGGCCGCCTGGAACACCACGAAGGCAAACTCGCCGCCCTGGGCCAGCAGCAGGGTGAATACAGGTCGCTCCTGGAACGGCAGGTCCATCAGGCGGGCCAGGCCCCAAATGACCATGCCCTTGACCACCAGAAAGCCCAGCACGACGGCGGCCATCAGTCCGGGTGACTGCAGCAGCACACCAAAGTCGATGCTCATGCCCACGGCGATGAAAAACAGTCCCAGCAGCAGGCCCTTGAAGGGTTCGATGTCGGTCTCCAGTTCACGGCGGTATTCGCTTTCGGCCAGTAGCACACCGGCAAGAAAAGCCCCCAGCGCCATCGACAGGCCTACCAGTTGCATCAGCGCAGCAATGCCCACCACCAGCAGCAGGGCCGCGGCGGTAAAGATCTCCGGCGTGTTGGAGCGGGCAATCCAGCGAAAGAGGGGGCGCAGCAGCAAGCGCCCACCGAGTACGATGCTGGCAATAACCGCTATGATTTTGAGAGCTTCTTGTGCAGCATTGACGGGGGCTGCTGGCTCATTTGTGGCATAGGCGGCACCCAGCAAGGGCAGTAGTGCCAGGATGGGGATGGCCGCCACGTCCTGGAACAGCAGGATCGAGAAGGCCGATTGCCCGCTGCCAGTGCGCAGCAGATTGCGTTCGCCCATCACCTGCAGCGCAATGGCGGTGCTGGAGAGCGCCAGTCCCAGGCCCGCGACCAGGCTGGTTCGCCAGCCCACTCCCATCAGCATGGCGGCCGCTGCAAGCACCAGCGCGCACCCCAGCACCTGGGCACTGCCCCAGCCAAAAATCGGCCGGCGCAAACTCCACAGGCGTTTGGGCTCCAGTTCCAGGCCGACCAGAAACAGCATCAGCACCACGCCGAACTCGGCAAAGTGCAGGATGTCTTCTACATTGGTCACCAGGCCCAGCCCCCAGGGCCCGATGGCAATGCCTGCGGCAAGGTAACCGATGATGGAGCCCAGCCCCACGGCTTTGCTCAGGGGGACTGCGATGACTGCAGCGCTCAGGTAGATAAAGCTGTTGATCAGCCAGGCGGGGGAATGTTCCATGCCGCTAACATAGCGCAAGTTCGCACTTTTTGACAGGAGCCGCCATGCCAGTCGTCGTCGTTGCCAACCCCAAAGGTGGCGTGGGCAAGTCCACCCTCTCCACCAACGTGGCCGGTTATTTTGCTGCACAAGGCCATGCTGTCATGCTGGGCGATGCGGATCGCCAGCAGTCCTCCCGGCTGTGGCTGGGCTTACGTCCGGCGGCGGCACGGCCCATCCAGGCATGGGACATTGGGCCGGACCTGGTTGCCAAACCGCCTAAAGGAACAACCCATGTGGTGCTCGACACGCCAGCGGGCTTGCATGGCTGGCGCTTTCGCGATGTGATGAAGATGGCCGACAAGATCATCATTCCGCTGCAGCCCAGCGTGTTTGACATCTTTGCCACGCGGGCATTTCTGGATGAACTTTCCACCAACCGCGACGCCATGAAGGCGAAAATTGGCATTGTTGGCATGCGGGTGGATGCACGTACCATTGCTGCCGACCATCTGCATGAATTCGTGGACTCACTGGGCTTGCCGGTGCTGGGCTATCTGCGCGATACCCAGAACTATGTGCACCTGGCAGCACGCGGCCTGACCGTATTTGATGTGGCGCCCGGTCGGGTG
>JAGWUS010000031.1 GCA_028868305.1 Burkholderiales bacterium
GGCGGCTTTCGTTGCAGGTCGCCTGCAGCGCTTTGTGCGCTCGGGTTTCAAGCGGCTGCCCTCCGAGCACCTGGAAACCAGTCTGGGCGTGCTGCTGGGGTAAACCCCCAATCCAACTAGAAGGACCCCTCTAGAAATCAGGAGGAATAGGGTGGGAATGCGGAAATGCTGCAAAATAGCACGATCGTTCTATTTTGTGGAATCCGATTCGCATGTCCTCTTCCCCTGTTGCTGCCAAGTCCGCTACCAAGCGCCCCGCCGCGGCCAAAGCTACGGGTCGCGCCCTGCAAAAAGGCCAGCAGACCAAGCAGGCCATCATTGATGCCGCTTTGGGTCTTGCCACGCAGATAGGCTTGGAAGGTCTGAGCATTGGCGCTTTGGCCGAGGTGATGAAAATGAGCAAATCCGGGGTGTTTGCCCATTTCGGCTCGCGCGAGGAGTTGCAGATTTCGGTGGTGCGCGAGTACCACGACCGCTTTGAGCAGGAGGTTTTTTACCCCGCCCTGCAGCAGCCCCGCGGTCTGCCGCGCCTGCGCACCCTGTTTTCCAACTGGATGCGGCGTACTTCTGCCGAAATTGATTCGGGCTGCCTGTATATCAGCGGTGCCGTGGAATTTGAGGACCGCCCTGGTCCCGTACGTGATGCGCTGGCCGAATCCGTTCTGACCTGGCATGCCGCTTTGCGCCGGGCCATTGAACTGGCCAAGCTGTCGGGCGAACTTCGCGCCGATGCAGACCAGGAGCAAGTGGCGTTTGAGATCCACGGCCTGATTCTGGCGTGGCACTACGAAGCCCGTTTCCTGAAGAACCCAAGCTCCATCCGCCGGGCCAATCAGGGGTTCGAAAACATTCTGGCGCGTTACGGTGCGCCTTCTTCCCCTTAACTTTTCATCGACGTTTACTTAGGAGTAACCAGCATGCCCACCTATACCCCACCCCTGCGCGACATGCAGTTTGTGATGCACGAAGTGCTCAACGTTGTGGACGAACTCAAGCAGATCCCCAAACACGGCGACATCGACGCTGACACCATCAATGCCGTGCTGGAAGAAGGTGGCAAGTTCGCTGCCGAGGTCACCTTTCCCTTGAATGTCAGCGGCGATGCCGAAGGTTGTGCGATTGACCAGACCACCCATGCAGTGACCACCCCCAAGGGTTTCAAGGAAGCCTATGCCAAGTACGTCGAGGGGGGCTGGGCCGCGCTGGGTTGCAGTCCCGAGTACGGCGGCCAGGGCTTGCCCTTCGTGGTCAACACTGCGTTCTATGAAATGCTCAACAGTGCCAACCAGTCCTGGACCATGTACCCCGGCCTGACCCACGGCGCCTACGCCGCCCTGGAAGCCCATGGCACGCCTGAGCAGAAGGCCACTTATCTGCCCAAGATGACCACGGGCGAGTGGACCGGTTCCATGTGCCTGACAGAACCCCATTGCGGTACCGATCTGGGCCTGATGCGCACCAAGGCTGAACCCCAGGCCGACGGCACCTACAAGATCACCGGCAACAAGATTTTCATCAGCGCCGGCGAGCACGACATGACCGATAACATCATCCACTTGGTGCTGGCCCGTCTGCCCGATGCGCCTCCCGGCATCAAGGGCATCAGCCTGTTCATCGTGCCCAAGGTGCTGGTGAACAAGGATGGCTCTCTGGGTGCGCGCAATGGCATCTACTGCGGCGGCCTGGAGCACAAGATGGGCATCAAGGCCAGCGCCACCTGTCAGATGGTGCTGGAAGATGCTATCGGCACCATGGTCGGCCAGCCCAACAAGGGCATGCAGGGCATGTTCGTGATGATGAATGCAGCCCGCCTGGGCGTGGGCAATCAGTCCCTTGGCCTGACGGAAGTGGCCTATCAGAACGCCCTGGCCTACGCCAAGGACCGTATCCAAATGCGCAGCCTGTCGGGCACCAAGGCCAAGGACAAGCCCGCGGACCCCATCATCGTGCACCCCGATGTGCGCAAGATGCTGCTCACTGCCAAGGCCTACGCCGATGGCGGCCGCGCACTCGAAGCATTCTGCGCCATGCTGCTCGAAAAAGAGCACAACCACCCCGATGAAAAAGTGCGCAAGGATTCCGGCGAAATGCTGGCCCTGCTGACCCCTATCGTCAAGGCATTTATTACCGACAACGGCCACATTGCCACCAACGCCTGTATGCAGGTGTTTGGCGGCCATGGCTTCATCAAGGAATGGGGCATGGAGCAGTTTGTGCGCGACAACCGCATCAACATGATCTATGAAGGCACCAACACCATCCAGTCGCTGGACTTGCTGGGCCGCAAGGTGCTGGGCAACAACGGTGCAACCCTGCGCAAGTTTGGCAAATTGGTTGCAAAACTGGTGGAAGAAGAAGGTGTCAACGAAAAGATGGCAGAGTTCATCAACCCTATCGCCGTGCTGGGCGATCAGATGACCAAGTTCACCACAGAAATCGGATTCAAGGGTTTTCAGAATCCGGACGAAGTGGGCGCTGCGGCGGTGGACTACCTGCGTGTGGCTGGCCATCTGGTGTTTGGATATTTCTGGGCACGCATGGCACAGGTGGCGCTGCGTGAAATTGCCGCTGGCAATACGGATCAGTTTTATCTCGCCAAACTGCAAACAGCGCGTTTCTACTTCGCCAAGCTGTTCCCGGAAACCGCTACATTGATGCGTACCGCGCGGTCTGGCGCCAAGGTGCTGATGGATACCGACGCGGTATTCGCTTAAAGAGGAGACCACCATGCAACGTACTGCCATTGCTCTCGCCATCGGCTTTGCTTCTTTTGCTGCCATGGCCCAGATGTCCCCCGTGGGCCTCTGGAAAACCATTGATGACAAGGATGGAACAGCCAAGTCCGAAATCCGGATTGTCGAAAATGGCGGCGTGGTGTCCGGCAAGGTGGACAAAATCCTGGACCCCAAGACCCGGGACGACAAGTGTGTCGAGTGCTCGGACGAGCGCAAGGACCAGCCTATTCAGGGCATGGAAATCCTGCGCGGCCTCAGGAAGGCAGATGGCAAGGATGTGTGGGAGGGAGGCAACGTCCTGGACCCCAACAATGGCAAGGTGTACCGCGCGACGGTAACGCCCATCGAGGGCGGCGCCAAGCTCCAGATGCGTGGCTATATCGGATTCTTCTACCGAACCCAAACCTGGATTCGCGTCCAGTAATTTTCAGGAAATTTCATGTCCCGTTTCAATGTTCGCAAAGTCGCCGTGCTCGGCGCAGGGGTGATGGGTGCGCAGATTGCAGCCCATCTGGTGAATGTCAAAGTGCCGGTGGTGCTGTTTGACCTGCCAGCCAAGGAAGGCCCCAAAAACGGGATCGTCGCCAGGGCGGTCGAGGGCTTGAAAAAGCTCAAGCCCGCCCCGCTGGGCGTGGTGGACGACGCTGCGCTGATCCAGCAGGCCAATTATGAAGAGCACATGGATCTGCTCAAGGGCTGCGACCTCATCATCGAGGCCATCGCCGAGCGCATGGACTGGAAGCTCGACCTGTACAAGAAAATTGCACCGTTTGTGGCACCCCACGCCATCGTGGCGTCCAACACCTCGGGCCTGTCGATAACCAAGCTCAGCGAGGTACTGCCTGAGGAACTCAAGCCACGCTTCTGCGGTATCCATTTTTTCAACCCGCCGCGTTACATGGCGCTGGTGGAACTGATCAACACCCCCACCACCGACGCTGCCAATCTGGATGCGCTGGAAGCCTTTGTCACCAGCAACCTGGGCAAGGGCGTGGTGCGTGCCAAGGACTCCCCCAACTTCATCGCCAACCGCGTCGGCATTGCCGGCATGCTGGCCACCATGAAGGAAGTGCAGAACTTTGGCCTGACCTTCGACGTGGTCGACGACCTCACCGGCAAGAAGCTCGGACGTGCCAGCTCCGGCACCTTCCGCACGGCGGATGTGGTGGGCTTGGACACCATGGCGCACGTCATCAAGACGCTGCAGGACACGCTGTCCATTGAGACCGATCCGTTTTACGAGAGTTTTGCGACGCCCGAAGTGCTCAAGACCCTGCTGGACATGGGCAACCTTGGACAAAAAACCAAAGCCGGTTTTTTCAAAAAGCAAGGCCGCGATGTCCTGCGCTTTGATCTGGCCAGCAAAGACTATGTGCCTGCCGGCCAGAAGGCCGACGAGGTGTATGGCCGCATGCTCAAGAAGCCTGCCGGCGAACGCCTGAAACTGCTGCGCAACGCCGAAGGCGCGCAGGGCCAGTTCCTCTGGGCCATTCTGCGCAACAGCTTTCACTATGCCGCCGTGCACCTCGCATCGATTGCCGACAACGCCCGTGATGTGGACTTCTGCATGCGCTGGGGCTTTGGCATGAAGCAGGGCCCGTTCGAACTGTGGCAGGAGGCCGGCTGGCTGGAAGTGGCCAACATGATCAAGGAAGACATCGATGCGGGCAAAGCGCTGTGCAAGGCGCCGCTGCCGGACTGGGTCTTCAAGGGCCCGGTGGCTGACGCGGGTGGTGTGCACACTGCCGCCGGTTCCTGGAACCCCACCACCAGTACGTTTGCACCGGTGCGCAAGCTGCCGGTGTATGCACGCCAGCACTTCCCCGAGAGTGTGCTGGGTGCGAATGCGCCCACGGCACAAACGGCCGGCACCACGGTGCAGGAAGACGAGTCCATGCGTTTGTGGACGCTGGACGGCGACGTTTTAATCGCCACCATCAAGACCAAAATGCACGCCATTGGTGGAGGTGTCATTGAAGGCCTGAGCACGGCGATTGAACTGGCTGAGAAAGACTACCAGGGCCTGGTGATCTGGTCGCCCGATGAGATGTTCTCTGCCGGTGCCGATCTGCAGTCCATGCTGCCTGGCTTCATGATGGGGGGCGTCAAGGCCATTGACGGTGCGGCCAAGGAGCTGCAGAAAGTCATGCTCAAGTTGCGTTACGCCAACGTGCCCACGATCTCGGCCATTCGCGGTATCGCGCTGGGCGGTGGTTGTGAAATGGCGGTGTACTCCGGCAAGCGCGTCGCCGCCATGGAAAGCTATATCGGCCTGGTGGAAGTCGGCGTCGGCCTGGTGCCGGGTGCCGGTGGCTTGACCTACATTGCACGCCGTGCTTCAGAAAATGCAGCCGCATCTACCGGCAAGGATTTGCTTCCTTTCCTGACCGAGGGCTTCACTGCCGCCGCCATGGCCAAGGTGGGTACCAGCGCGCTGGAGAGCCGTAAGCTGGGCTACCTGCTGGACAGCGATGTGGTGGTGCCGCACAAGGATGAGCTGCTGTATGTGGCCATCAACGAGGCCAAGGCCATGTATGCCTCGGGCTACCGTGCACCGCACAAACGCCTGTTTCCGGTGGCGGGTCGCAGTGGCATTGCCACCATCAAGGGCTCGCTGGTCAATATGCGCGACGGCGGCTTCGTCAGCGCGCACGACTTCCATATCGCCGGTCTGATCGCCGAAGTGGTGTGTGGTGGCGATGTGGACGCGGGCACGATGGTGACCGAGGAATACCTCATGACCCTGGAGCGCAAGGCCTTCTGTTCCCTGCTGACCCACCCCAAAACGCAGGAACGCATTATGGGAATGATGTCCACCGGCAAACCCGTGCGCAACTGATCCTGCAGCGAAAGAAACAACACCATGAAACAAGTTCAAGACGCCTATATCGTTGCTGCCACCCGTACGCCCATTGGCCGTTCGCACCGCGGTTATTTCCGCAATACCCGCCCCGATGATTTGCTGGTGGCTGCCCTCAAGTCCGCACTGGCGCAAGCGCCCGGGCTGGACCCTAAGGCCATCGAAGACCTGATCTGCGGCTGCGCCATTCCCGAAGGCCAGCAAGGCCTCAACATTGCACGCATTGGCGCCGTGCTGGCGGGCCTGCCCACCAGCGTGGGCGGCATTACGGTCAACCGCTTCTGCGCTTCGGGTTTGTCGGCAATCCAGATGGCGGCCGACCGCATCCGCGTGGGGGAGGCCGATGTCATGTTTGCCGCCGGCGTGGAAAGCATGAGCATGGTGCCCATGATGGGCAACGCGCCCTCGCTGTCGCCGCGCATTTTTGAGAGCGACGACGTGGGCATTGCCTACGGTATGGGGCTGACAGCCGAGAAGGTGGCCAACCAGTGGAAGGTCAGCCGCGAGGCGCAGGATGCCTTTGCGGTGGAGTCGCACAAGCGGGCGCTGGCGGGCCAGGCACGGGGTGACTTTGCAGCTGAGATCACGCCGGTCGAGGTGGTGGACCGCACGGCCAATCTGGCTACCGGCGAGGTGGTCGAGAGCCGTCGCACTGTCAGCATGGACGAAGGCGCGCGCGCCGACACCACGCTGGAAGGTCTGGCCAAGTTGCGTACTGTATTTTCTGCACGCGGTTCGGTAACTGCCGGCAACAGCTCGCAAACCTCTGATGGCGCTGGCGCGCTGATTCTGGCCAGTGAGAAGGCAGTCAAACAGTATGGCCTGACGCCCCTGGCGCGCTTTGTGTCCTTTGCCAGCCGCGGTGTGCCTTCGCACATCATGGGCATCGGCCCGATTGAGGCCATTCCTGCCGCCCTGCGCAATGCGGGACTGCAGCAGGATGCGATTGACTGGTTTGAGCTGAATGAAGCTTTTGCCGCCCAGTCGCTGGCGGTGGTCAACACGCTGGGGATGGACCCGGCCAAGGTCAACCCCATCGGCGGCGCCATTGCGCTGGGCCACCCCCTGGGTGCGACTGGTGCCATGCGCTCGGCCACGGCCATTCATGCCCTGCAGCGCAACAAGCTCAAGTACGCCATGGTCACCATGTGTGTGGGCATGGGGCAGGGCGCGGCCGGAATCTTCGAGCGGGTCTAATACTCCTAGTTACCAGGGCCACCGCAAGGTGGCCTTTTGCATGGAACCCCTTGCATGAATGAACACGTTTTTGACCAGGCCATTGCGTTGCAGATGCAGGCAGATGGCAGCTTTGCGGGGCACACCAGTGCGGCCTACGCCAATATGGTGGGGCCCTTTGGTGGCATCAGCGCTGCGCAGATGATGCAGGCGGTGCTGCTGCATCCCCAGCGCCTGGGCGAGCCGGTGTCGCTCACGGTTAATTTTGCAGCGGCGCTGGCGCACGGCCCCTTCACCATCGTGGCGCGTGCAGCCCGCACCAACCGGTCCACCCAGCACTGGATGCTGGAGGTACTGCAGGATGGCGCAACGGTGATGACAGGGACCGCTTTCACGGCAATGCGCCGCGAAACTTGGAGCGTGGACGAGGAGGCCATGCCAACGTGCCCACCGCCTGACCAGGTGCCTGGTGGCGAGGGCCCTATCCCGATGGAGTGGATCAAACGCTATGAAATCCGGCCCATTTCCGGCGCGATCCCCAAGGTCTGGGACGGTAGCGGTGATAGCAGCCAGACCCGGTTGTGGATGCGTGACTGTCCAGCACGACCCCTGGATTTCGCCTCGCTGACGGCTCTGTCCGATGTGTTCTTTCCGCGCGTGTTTGTTCGCCGCGCCACGCTGGTGCCTATTGGCACGGTGACCATGACTGTGTACTTTCACGCCGACAGTGCGCAGTTGCAGGCCACGGGTAGTGGCTATTTGCTGGGCCAAGCCCAGGCCCAGGCCTTTCGCAATGGCTACTTTGACCAGACCAGCCAGTTGTGGAATGAGGCGGGCGTATTGCTCGTCACCACACACCAGATCGTTTATTACAAAGAGTAGGAGAACCAGACCATGACCGACATCCTGATCGACACCACCGAGGGGGTGATGACGCTGACCATCAACCGCCCGAACAAGAAAAACTCGCTGACCCAGGCCATGTACGGTGCCCTGGCCGATGGTTTGGCACAGGCCGCAGCCGATTCGGCGATCCGCGTTGCGGTGATCCAGGGCCATGTGGCCATCTTCAGTGCGGGCAATGACATTGGCGACTTTCTCAATGGCCCAACGTCCACGCTGGAGTCCCCGGTGTACCGTTTTCTTCAGGGCATTGCGCAGTTCCCCAAGCCCCTGATTGCAGCGGTGTGCGGCCCTGCGGTGGGCGTGGGTACCACCATGCTATTCCATTGCGACCTGGTGTACGCGGGCGACAACGCAGCGTTTTCCATGCCCTTCGTGAATCTGGGTTTGTGCCCGGAAGCCGCGTCGAGCCTGCTGGTGCCGCAGATGATGGGCTACCACCGCGCTGCCGAAGCCCTGCTGCTGGGCGAGCCCTTCATGGCCGAGGCCGCCATGGAAGTCGGCCTGGTCAATCGCGTGGTACCCCCCACCGAGGCCAATGGGGTTGCACAGGCGCAGGCGCGCAAGCTCGCGGCAAAGCCGCTGTCCGCACTGGTCGAAACCAAGCGTTTCATGAAGAAAGGCCAGACCGAGCAGGTACTCGCGCGCATGGCCGAAGAAGGCCAGAGCTTTGGCCGCATGCTCAAGGAGCCCGCAGCCCGCGAGGCATTCACCGCGTTTATGGAGAAGCGCAAGCCAGACTTCTCGAAGGTTTGAGGAATTTATAGAAGAAAGGCCTATAGCCCCCGTGGATATTGCACAGTTAGCTATTGAAATAGTAGCTATCAGAACTACTGGTCGATAACTTTTCCGCGTCCGGCCTTGATTTCCGAGCGCTGGGTCTTGCTCTCTAGTCTCCGCTGCTTGGATGCGCGCGTGGGTTGCGTGGCACGCCGCACACGCGGTGGCGTGGCTACGCTGTTCACCAGTTCATGCAACCGTGCAAAGGCGTCCAGACGGTTCATGTCCTGCGTGCGGTGCTGTTGCGCCTTGAGCACCAGTACGCCGGCTTGCGTGATGCGGCTGTCGCGCAGGGCCAGCAACCGTTCTTTAATGCCTTCGGGCAATGAAGACGCGGGGATGTCAAAACGCAGGTGGATGGCGCTGGATACTTTGTTGACGTTTTGCCCACCGGCGCCCTGTGCGCGCACGGCAGTCACCTGTACTTCATTTTCTGCAATGGTGATGGGCGCGTGCATACTGTCGTATTAAACTGCAGCCACACCAACCAACGGAGTTCACTATGGCCAAGGGTCAGCAAAAAACCAACAAGGAAGCCAAGAAGCCGAAGAAGGACACTTCCGCACCCAAGCCCGCATCCAGTGGCCTCAGTGAGCCTGTGCGCGCTACCGTGACCACCGCAGTCATCCCGCGCGGAAAGCTCAAAAACAAGTAGGGTCTTATTTTTGCCAAGCAAACGCTTGCTAAAAATAAATTAGTTTGGTATTGTCTGGCTCCCATGCCAGACCAAGTCCTATCCGCGCCAGAAATTCCCAAGCGTCCCCGCGGACGCCCCCGCAAAACCCTTGACGAGCGTGACGACGGAAACCGCCGTCACGACCTGCTCAAAGCCGCCGCGCAGCTGTTTCGCCGCAAAGGCTTTGCGGCCACCACCACACGCGATATTGCAGCCGCTGCCGGCATGCAAAGCGGCTCTCCCTTCTACCATTTCAAAAGCAAGGATGCCCTGCTCTTTGCCGTGATGGAGGAAGGCATGCAGTCGGCACTGGCGCGCCAGCGTTTGGTGGTGAATACGCCCGCCCATCGCGCAGCGCCGCCGGCAGAGCAGTTGCGCACACTGGTGCGTTGCCACTTCGACGTGCTGCTCGGTCCGGGCAATGATTTCGTGCCGGTCATGTTGTACGAATCACGTTCGATCAACACCCGCCAGCGCAAGCAGATCGCGCAGCTGATTGCCGAATACGAATCCCTGTGGATGCCGGTGCTGCTGGCCCTGGAGAAAACCGGCCAGCTGCGTGCGCCCGCACCGCTGGCGCGCTTGCTGATTTTGGGTGCGTTGAACTGGTCGGTGCAGTGGTTTGACGCCAAGAAGGGCGCGTCCATTGGCAACCTGACCGATACCGCCATTGCCATGTTTATCAAGGAGTCCTGATGTCTTACGGTTCTGTATTTGCCACGCACCTGTTTGCCGACAAAGTCATGGTGGTGACCGGTGGCGGTTCGGGCATTGGCCGCTGCACCGCCCATGAACTGGCCGCGCTGGGTGCCAGCGTGGTGCTGGTAGGCCGCAAGCTGGAAAAACTGCAAAAGGTGCTGGAAGAGATCACCGAGGATGGTGGCAAGGCCAGCATTGCAGTGTGTGATATCCGGCAGGAAGAGTCGGTGAAGACGTTGGTCGCGCAAGCCGTGGCGCAGCACGGCCGCATCGATGGTTTGGTGAACAACGCAGGCGGTCAGTTCATGACCCCGCTGGAGGCGATCAGCGCGAAGGGCTGGGAGGCGGTGGTCAATACCAACCTCACCGGCGGCTTTCTGATGGCACGTGAATGCTATTTGCAGAGCATGAACAAGAACGGTGGCAGCATCGTCAACATCGTGGCCGACATGTGGGGCTCCATGCCTGGCATGGGCCACAGCGGCGCGGCGCGCGCCGGCATGGTCAGCTTCACCGAGACGGCAGCCGTGGAGTGGGCCGCCAAAGGGGTGCGCGTGAACGCGGTGGCACCGGGCTACATTGCGTCGAGTGGCATGGACAACTATCCGCCAGAGATGGCGCCCATGATCCGCGAAATGGCCAAGACCATTCCCGCCGGCCGCTTTGGCACCGAGGCGGAAACGGCCGCGGGCATCGTGTTTTTGCTGAGCCCCGCGGCGTCCTTCATCAGCGGCACCACGCTGCGCATTGACGGCGCCCGCCCCCAGGCCCGCATGGGCTACCCCATGCGCACGCCCGATGCCAAAGTCCAGGAACGTGCATCGGTGAAACCCTTCAACGGGTTTCACCGGGCGCACACCCCCAAGGTTTTTCAAGTCTGAACCCCCATGCAATACACCCACGAACACCTTGAAATCCAGAAAACCCTCAAGCGCTTCATTGACGCCGAGATCAACCCGCATGTCGACGCCTGGGAAGACGCCGAGGCCTTTCCGGCCCACGAGGTGTTCAAAAAACTGGGCGATCTGGGCTTGTTGGGGCTGACCAAGCCCGAAGCCTATGGCGGTGCGGGTCTTGACTATTCCTATGGCATGGCCATGGCAGAAGCGCTGGGCCATATCGACTGCGGTGGCATTCCCATGGCCATTGGTGTGCAGACCGATATGTGCACCCCGGCCCTGGCACGCTTTGGCAGTGAGGGGCTCCAACGCGAATTTCTGGCGCCTGCCATTGCGGGTGACACGGTGGGTTGCATTGGTGTGAGCGAGCCCGGTGCCGGCAGTGATGTGGCGGGTGTGAAAACCGTGGCCCGCAAGGACGGGGACGACTATGTCATTACCGGCCAGAAAATGTGGATCACCAACAGCCTGCAAGCCGACTGGATGTGCATGCTGGTCAACACGGGAGACGGGCCCGCGCACAAGAACAAGAGCCTGGTAGTGGTGCCGCTGCGCGAGAACGGCAAGCTGCGCCCCGGCATTGAGGTGGCGCGCAAGATCAAGAAGATCGGCATGAACGCCAGCGACACCGGCCTGCTGTACTTTGACGAAGTGCGGGTGCCCCAGCGCAACCGCATTGGTGCAGAAGGCCAGGGCTTCATCTACCAGATGCAGCAGTTCCAGGAGGAGCGCCTGTGGTGTGCGGCCAGTTGCCTGCAATCCCTGTCCAACTGCATTCAGTGGACGGTCGAGTGGGCGCAGGACCGCAAGATGTTTGGCGCCACGCTGGCCGACCAGCAGTGGGTGCAGTTCAAGCTGGCCGAGATGAAAACCGAACTGGAAAGCCTGCGTGCACTCACCTACCGCACCTGCGAACTCTACGTGGGCGGGCAGGATGTGCTGGAGCTGGCGTCCATGGCCAAGCTCAAGGCAGGTCGCCTCAATCGCCTCATCCCGGACGGCTGTCTGCAGTTCTGGGGTGGCATGGGCTTTACCTGGGAGAACAAGGTCTCGCGCATGTTCCGTGATGGCCGTCTGGCTTCCATTGGCGGAGGCGCTGACGAAGTGATGATGGGCATCATCGCCAAAACCATGGGCGTGGCCAAGCGTCCGGCCCGTATCTGAGAGGCACTATGTCCGTTGACGAAATTACTGCTGAAGACATTGCCCTGGTGGAAGACGCCGCGCGCAGATTCATCCAGACCGAGGTTGCCCCCCACCTTGCCGAATGGGAGGAGGTTGGTGAAATTCCCCGCAGCCTGTACCAGCGCGCTGCGGAGATGGGCTGGCTGGAAATGGGCTACCCCGAAGCGTTTGGCGGCACGCCCAGCCCCTGGAAGCTGCGCAATGCGCTGACCATTGCACTGGCACGTGCGGGCGGCAGTGGCGGGCTGATGGCCGCCCTGTTCAGCCACAACATTGGTTTGCCACCAGTGGTGCGTCATGGTTCACCTGCCTTGCAGCAAAAGGTTATTCCTGATGTGCTGGCCGGTCGCAAGATCGCTGCGCTGGCGATTACCGAGCCCGGTGGCGGTACCGATGTATCGGCGCTGAAGACCACCGCACGTCTGGAAGGCAATGAGTATGTGGTGGATGGTGAAAAAGTGTTCATTACTTCGGGGGTGCGTGCCGACTGGATTACCGTTGCGGTGCGTACCGACCCGCTGAACAAGGGCCAGAAACCGGGAGCAGGTGGCATCTCCATGCTGATGGTGCCGGGTGATGCGGTGGGGCTGACACGCAGCCCCTTGATGAAGATGGGCTGGCTGTGCTCGGATACGGCGCAAATCCGCTTCGATGGCGTGCGCGTTCCAGCCAGTCACCTGGTGGGCGAAGAGGGCTCGGGTTTCAAGATCATTCTCACCAACTTCAACGGAGAACGCCTCTCGATGGCGGCCATGGCCCTGGGCTTTGCCGAATGTTGTTATGACGAGGCTCTGGGCTGGGCGCGTCAGCGAAAAACCTTTGGTACCGCGCTGATCGATCACCAGGTGATCCGCCACAAGTTCATGGACATGAAGATGCGTATCGAGTCCACCCGTGCGTGGCTTAACGCCGTGTCTGAACGTGCCGATGCTGGCGACCGGGGCGACAAATCCGCCAAGGGCGCCGAGTGGGTGGCCCAGGTGTGTCTGCTTAAGAACCATGCCACCCAGACCATGCAGTTCTGCGCCGACCAGGGCGTGCAAATTCTTGGCGGAATGGGCTTTATGCGCGGGACCGCATGCGAACGCATTTACCGCGAGGTCAAGGTGATGATGATTGGCGGTGGCGCGGAAGAAATCATGAAGGAGTTGGCCTCGCGTCAACTGGGACTGTGACAATACGGTATGCCCAAAAATAGCCATTCCACGCGACCCGTGGCTCCCGTCGAGTTTGAGCCGGAGTTCATTTCCAAGCTGACCTATATTTTTCAGGAAGCCATCGTTTTCAATACGGTGCTGGGTCTGAAGATTGACATTATCACCCCCGAGCGTGTCGTGGCGCATATCGACATGCAGCCGCAGCTGGTCGGGCACTACAGCTACAACCGGATTCACGGGGGCGTGATCAGCGCAGGTCTGGACGCCATGGGCGGCCTTGCGGTAATGGCAGCCATTGGTGCGCGCCATATGGACGAGCCGCCCCTGCAAAGGTTGCAGCGTTTTTCCAAGCTGGGAACTATCGACCTGCGCATTGATTACTTGCGCCCCGGCATCAGCGAACGCTTCGAGTTGCGCGCCGAAGTCATGCGCCTGGGTTCAAGGGTCGCCTCCACACGCATGGAATTTCTCGGGGCCGACGGCAAGCTCTTGTCTACCGGTGCGGGCGCCTACATCGTGTCATAAAAAAAGCCACAGTAAAGTGGCTTTTTGCAGGTTTGAGGAATTCTTATTTCTTGGCGGGTGCCTTGGCTGCCGGGGTAGCCGCTGGCTTGGCGGTGCTGCCAAAGTAGTCCGACACGGTTTTCCACTTGCCGTCCTGGATTTGTGACAGGCGCGAGGCATCGCTGCCCAGACGCTTGGTCGCGGAGAAGGTCTGGACCGCGCCACCGAAGAAGTCGGGCTCAATGGTCATGGTGTCCATGACCTTGATGAAGCTCTCGGTGTTCAGGTTCTTTCCAGCACGGCCTGCTGCCGTAGCAAAGCTGGTAATGATGGTGTAGCCATATACCGAGAACACAGTGGGGTCTTCGTTGAACTTGGTCTTGTACTTGTTGGCCCAGAACTGGATCGGGCCTGACATGCCCTCGGTGTAGGGGTTTTGCACCGTCATGGTGGAGTAGAAACCGTCCATGGCCTTGCCGCCAAGCTTGTGGATCAGGTCTGTGTAAGACGCGCTGGAGCCCAGGAACGTGGGGTTGTAGCCCAGCTTGCGCGCGGTGCCGATGGCGCCAATGGTTTCTCGGATGATGGTGCCCAGCACGATGAAGTCGCAGCCACCCGCCTGCATTTTGGAGATTTGTGACGAAAAATCGGTGGCGCCCCGCTTGTACGAGGTCTTCTCGGCAAACTCCATACCGATGGTCTTGAGGCCGTCTTCACCGCCCTTGAGGATCTCCAGGCCGAAGTCGTCGTCCTGGTACATGACACAGGCTTTTTTGGCGTTCTTTTCCTTCACCAGTTTCGGCACCGCATTGCGCATCTGGTCGTAGTACGTGGCTGCGTAGGAGTACTTCAGTTTGTTGAAGGGTTCGTACATTTCGCGCGCTGCCGTGATGGGGAAGAAGTTGATCACATTCTTCTCGAATTGCACCGGCATAGCCGCCAGATTCTGGGCTGTGCCAATGTGGCCCACCATCATGAAAATCTTGTCCTGGTTGACCAGTTTCTGGGCCGCCAGCACGGCCTTCTTGGGGTCATAGGCCGAGTCTTCCACGATGAGCTTGAGTTTTCGACCATTCACACCACCCTGTTCATTGATTTCGTCCACAGCCATCAACATGCCCAGGCGGGCCTGCTTGCCAAAACCCGCAATAGGCCCTGAAAGGTCTTGAATGGATCCCAGCAGAATTTCATCTTTGCTCACGCCCTGCTGGGCGTGTGACAGTGTCGCTGTGAGTGCCAGGCTGGCCAGTACGATTGCAGTCTTTGTCTTCATTGTGATCTCCTCAAAGGTTGAAAAACGCGGGGGCAATGCATTAGGGCTTCACGTAGTCAGAAATTACTTTCCACTTGCCGTCCTGAATCTGCGACAGGCGGGACAGGTCGCTGCCCAGGTGCTGCCTGGGCGTGAACTTCAGCTGGGGGGCACCAAACATGTCGGGTGGCACCGTCATGCTGTCCATCGCCTTGATGAAGCTGTCGGTGTTCAGGTTGGGGCCCGCTTTCTGAGCGGCCTGGATGAACAGGTCGATCATGGTGTAACCGTAGGCAGAAAATACGGCGGGATCTTCATTGAACCTGGTCTTGTACTTGTTTGCCCAGAAACGGATAGGCTGTGAAGCCTCATCCAGATAGGGGTTTTGCACCGACATGGTGGCATACATGCCGTCCATGGCCTTGCCGCCAAGCTTGTGAATCAGGTCGGTGTAGGCGGCCTGAGAGGCAAAGAATACCGGGTTGAATCCGTTCTTGCGCGATTCACCAATCGTGCCAATGGTCTCGCGGATGATGGTGCCCATCACCACCATGTCGCAACCCGCAGATTTCATCTTGGCCACCTGGGAGGAGAAGTCGGTCGCCCCGCGTTTGAACGATGTCTTCTCGGTGAAGTCCATCCCCATGGTCTTGAGGCCCGCTTCTGCGCCACGCAGCACCTCCAGGCCGAATTCGTCGTCCTGGTAGATGGCGCATACCTTCTTGGCGCTCTTGTCTTTCACCATCTTGGGCAGCGTGGTGCGCATTTGGTCGTAGTACGAACTAAGCAAGGCGTATTTCAGCGGGTTGAAGGGCTCATACATTTCGCGCGCAGCGGTCAGTGGCATAAAGTTGACGACGCGCTTTTCAAACTGCACCGGCATGGCGGCATTGTTGTGTGCCGTGCCCAGATGCCCCGCCATGATGAAAATCTTGTCCTGGTTGACCAGCTTCTGTGCGGCGAGCACCGCTTTCTTGGGGTCGTAGCCGGAGTCTTCGACCAGCAGCTTGAGCTTGCGGCCATTCACGCCACCCTGCTCATTGACTTCGTCCACGCGCAGTTGCATGCCATTGCGCGCCTGTTTGCCATAGCCTGCCAGAGGCCCCGACAAGTCCTGAATGGTGCCGATCAGAATTTCGGTTTTGCTCACGCCTTGCTGCTCGGCAGCGTACACACCGCTGGTGGCGACAAGGGCACTCAATGCGATGGCGGTCTTGATGTTCATGGTGTGCTGCGGTCCTTGGTGAAAAGGGGTTGTCAGAAGCAATGTCTAGCGGTACATGGCGTCGATTTGCGCCGCGTATTTCTTTTCCACCAGTTTGCGTTTGAGCTTCATGGTGGGTGTGAGTTCCTCGTCTTCGGCACTCAGCTGGGTGTCGAGCAGGAAGAATTTTTTGATCTGTTCCACGCGTGCAAACTTCTTGTTGACGCGGTCGAGTTCGCCCTGGATCAGTGCCTGCACTTCGGGCGCACGCGTCAGCGATGCGTAGTTGCTAAAGGGCACATCGGCGTCCTGTGCAAACTTCTCCACGTTTTCCTGATCAATCATGATGATCACCACCAGGTAAGGGCGCTTGTCCCCAATCACCACCGCATCGGTAATGTAGGGTGAGAACTTCAGATCGTTCTCCAGCTCACTCGGCGTAATGTTTTTACCGCCAGCGGTGATGATGATGTCCTTCATGCGGTCGGTGATGAAGTAGTAGCCGTCCGCGTCCACCTTGCCGATGTCGCCAGTGTGCAACCAGCCATCTTTGTCGATGGTTTCCGCGGTTTTTTCGGGCAGGTTCAGGTAGCCGGCGAACACGTTCTTTCCGCGCACCAGAATTTCACCGGTGGCAGGGTCAAGCATCATCTCGTTGTATTCGGCCGCAGGTCCGATGCTTCCCGGCTTAATCCGGTTGGGTTGTGCCCCGCTGGAGCCGCCGCAGGTTTCGGTCATGCCCCAGACCTCCACCATCGGGACACCCAGTGCCAGGTACCAGCGCACCAGGTCGGCCGATATCGGCGCTGCGCCGGTGAACAGGATGCGCGCGCGGTGAATGCCAATGAGCTTGCGCACATTGTTGAGCGCGAGCAGCCTAGCCAAGTGGAACTGCAGCTTGAGCCACCCACCCACGGGTTGCTGGGCCATGACCAGGTCGGCAATGCGCTGGCCCACACCTATGGCCCAGGCGTAGGCCATCTGCTGGATGGCCCCTGATTCCTTGAGCGCGATCATCACGCCCGAATAAAATTTTTCCCAAACCCGGGGCACGGCGACAAATACCGTCGGCGCGATCTCGCGCACGTTTTCGGGAATGGTCTCCGGGTTCTCTACAAAGTTGAGTTTGGCGCCGGTGTACATGCCGTGGTACTCGCCACTCATGCGCTCGGCAATGTGGCACAGCGGCAGGAAACACATGCGTTCGTCGGTCTCATCCTGCTGGATCAGGTTGCTGTAGCCCCGCACGGTATAGACCAGCCCCTGGTGCAGGTGCATGGCGCCCTTGGACTTGCCCGTCGTGCCTGAGGTGTACACCAGAATAGCCAAATCTTTCGGTTTGACCGATTGCGTGCGTGCCTCCACAACCTGCGGGTGCTGTTGCAGGTAGGAGCGCCCCAGTTCCCGTAGGGTGTCCAGGCTCAGCACGCCCGGGTCCTGCAGCTTGTGCAGGCCTTCCATATCGATGGCAATGATCTTGCGCAAACCGGGCAGTTGGTCGCGCACTTCCAGCGCCTTGTCCAGTTGTTCGTCGTTCTCGACAAATAGGAAGCGGGTCTGGGAGTCTTCGCACAGGTACTGCACCTGGTTGGGCGCATCGGTTGGGTAAATGCCGTTGGAAACACCGCCGGCCGACAGGATGGCCAGGTCTGCCCAGACCCACTCCACGGTGGTATTGGAAAGGATGGCCGCGCAGTCGCCCTGGTTGAAGCCTAGGCTGATCAGCCCGGCGGCGATTTCGCGAACGGCTTCAGCGGTCTGGTTCCAGGTCCAGCTGCGCCACAGACCTAGGTGCTTCTGGCGCAGCCAGATATGGGGGCCACGGGTCTTGACCGCATTCCAGAAAATGGCGGGAATAGTGTCTCCGGGCACGACAATGTCGCGGTTCGGAATGATTTCCTTGGCTTGCCATAGCGCGCTCATACGTGTGCCCCCACGCTTGTCGCTGCGCGTACTGCGCTGCCCCCCGAGGGGGCGCTCACTTGCTTGAGGCGGCTCTGCGCTGCGTGCATGTTTATCTCCATGTTTTCTTTTTTTTCCAGCGCCGCTCGCCGCGCACACCGTCTTCTTTCATGCCCAGATAGAACTCCTTGATGTCGTCCTTCTCCCGCAGGTGGGCGCAGGTGTCTTCCATGACGATGCGCCCGTTTTCCAGCACATAGCCGTAGTCCGATGCATTGAGCGCCATGTTGGCGTTTTGCTCGACCAGCAAAATGGTGGTGCCCCGCTCGCGGTTGATGCGCACCACAATCTCAAAGATTTCCTTGGTGAGCTTGGGAGAGAGACCCAGGCTTGGCTCGTCCAGCAGGATCAGGTCGGGGTCGGCCATCAGGGCGCGCGAAATCGACAGCATCTGCTGCTGCCCACCCGAGAGCAGACCGGCGTCCTGCGTGGCCCGCTCTTTCAGGATGGGGAAGTAGCCGTACACGGTTTCCATGTCGCGCGCTACGCCGTCGCGGTCAGAGCGGGTGTAGGCACCCATGAGCAGGTTGTCATGGACTGAGAGCAGCGGGAAGACCTCGCGCCCTTCGGGCACATGGCTCAGGCCCTGTTGCACGATGAAGGCCGGGTCTTTGGCGGTGATGGCCTCGCCCTTGAATTCGATCGAGCCCTTGCGCGGATCGATGATCCCCGAAATGGTTTTGAGAATGGTGGTCTTGCCCGCGCCGTTGGAGCCCAGTACGGTGGCAATCTCGCCACGCCGCACCTGCAGGCTCACACCACGAATAGCCTTGATGGGGCCGTAGGAACTCTCGACGTTGAGCAGCTTCAGTACGGGCATGTCGCTGATGGCGGGAGGTACCGTGCTCATGGGAAACGTGCCCCCACGCTTGTCGCTGCGCGTACTGCGCTGCCCCCCGAGGGGTCGCTCGCGCCTAGGGGCGGCCCGTCGGCGCTCAAGTTTCTCCTGAGAGATGACACATCGTCAATCGAGCCCAGGTAGGCCTCGATCACTCCAGGGTCAGTTTGTACTTCGCGTGGCGAGCCCATGGCCAGCACCTCGCCCTGGTTCATGGCCAGCACCCGGTCAGACACCTTGCTGACCAGCGTCATGTCGTGTTCGACCATCAGGACCGTGATGCCCAGCTCGTTCTTGATGTCCTGAATCCAGAAGGCCATGTCTTCGGTTTCTTCCACATTCAGCCCGGAAGAGGGTTCGTCCAGCAGCAGCAGCTTGGGCTCGGTGCACAGCGCGCGGGCCATTTCCACCACCTTGCGCACGCCATAGGGCAGGCCAGCCACCAGTGAGTCGCGGTAGTGCTGCAGGTCCAGCAATTCAATGACTTCCTCGGCTTTCTCGCGTGACTTCAGTTCGGTTTCGCGGGCTTTTGACGTGAAAAAAAGGTCTTGCCACAGCCCGGTCGTGCGGTGGGTATGCCGGCCAATCAACAGGTTGTGCAGCACGCTGGCGTGCTCGAACAACTCGATGTTCTGAAAGGTTCGGGCTATGCCCAATGAAGCCACGTTTTGCGGCGGCTGGTCAGTGAGCTTGAGCATGCCCTGGGGGCCTGCATATTCAATCTCGCCACTGGTGGGGGTGTAGATGCGGCTGATCAGGTTGAACACCGTGGTCTTGCCCGCGCCATTGGGGCCGATGAGGGTGAACACCTCGCCGTGCTGGACATCGAAGCTCACCTTGTTGACAGCTAGCACGCCGCCAAAGCGCACGCTCAGGTCTTTGGCAGAAAGAAGTAGGTCGGTCATTTCAGCCTGTCCGATTTCTGGAAGGATTTCTGCCGCTTGAACATGCCCTTGCGGTAGAAGGGGAACATCTGCAGATAGGTGCGAATTTTTAGCCATCGGCCGTACAGGCCCATGGGCTCGAACAGCACAAAGGCAATCAGCACCAAGCCATACACCAGGCCCTGCAGGCCCGGTGCCTGGCCGATGGTGGCAGGCAGGTAGTCCTTGGACAAGGCAATCACCTGCGGCATGGTGATCAGGAAGATCGCGCCCAGGAACGCGCCATGCACCGAGCCTACGCCACCAATCACAATCATCAGCAGCAGGTCGATGGACTGCAGGATGTTGAACTGGTCGGGCGAAATGAACTGCAGCTTGTGCGCATACAGCGCCCCCGCCACGCCGGCCAGTGCTGCCGACAGTGCAAATGAAAGCGTCTTGTAGTACGCCAGATGGATGCCCATGCTTTGCGCAGAGATTTCGGAGTCGCGGATGGCCACAAACGCGCGCCCGGTGGGCGAGCGCAGCAGGTTCAGAATGCCCAGCGTGGCGAACACCGTGATCAGCAGGCACAAAAAGTAAAATTGCTCGCCGCTTTCCAGCACCCAGCCAAAAATGTCCGGTTTCTTGATGTGGATGCCGGCATTGCCTCCGGTGACCGACTCCCAGCGCGCCAGCACCTCTTCCACGATAAAACCGAAGGACAGCGTGGCAATGCCGAGGTAAATGCCCTTGACCCGCAGCGCCGGCAAGCCCACCACCAGGCCAACTGCCGCCGACAGGCCCGCTGCGCAGGCCAGCGCCAAAGGAAAGGGCATGCCCATGTTGGTCAGCACCGCATGGGTATAGGCGCCCACCCCCAGGAATGCAGCGTGTCCCATCGAAAACAGGCCGGTAAAGCCTGCCAGCAGCATCAGCCCCAGGCCGGCGATGGCGTAAATGAGCACAAAGGTGAGTTGCGCCAGCCAGTATTCGGCAAACAGCCAGGGCGCAGCCACCATGAGCAGCAGCAACGCGGAGTACCAGAAAACATGGCCGCCATGTTTGGCGAGCTTGATATCCTGCGCGTAGTCGGTCTTGAAAATAAAACGCATGGGGTCAGACTTTCTTGCGCAGTTTTTCGCCGAACAAGCCGTTGGGCTTGACCATCAGCATGACCAGCACCACGATGTAGGCGGCCGTGTCCTTGAAGCCATCGGGCAGGTAGAAGCCCGAGAGGGATTCCACCAGCCCGATGATCAGTCCGCCCACAATGGCGCCCGGAAGACTGCCAAATCCCCCCACCACCGCAGCGGGAAATGCTTTCAGGCCAATAAAGCCCATGTTGGCGTGCACAAAGGTAATCGGCGCCAGCAGCAGGCCGGCAATGGCAGCCACTGCAGCGGCCAGGCCCCAGGCGATGCCGTTGAGGCGCTGCACCGGAATGCCCATGTAGTACGCAGCCAACTGGTTTTGTGACGCGGCCTGCATGGCAATTCCCAGCTTGCTGTAGCGGAACAGGGCAAACAGCAGTACGCACAGTACCGCGGTGGCACCAATCACCGCCATGTGCTCCACGTTGAGCACCAGCGCACCCACACCCATGGCATCGCCGCCAATCTTCCAGATCTCGTCCTTGTAGGGCACCGGCAGCGCCTGGGTGTCGGTGCCAATGCCGGGAATCATGGTGATCAGGCCACGGGCCACATACCCAATGCCGATGGTCAGCATGACGATGGAAAACGCCGGCTGCCCCAGTATGGGGCGAATAACGATGCGCTCCAGCAGGATGCCAAACACCGCCATGGCCGCAATAGAGCTCAGAACGGCCAGCCAGTAAGGAAAGCCCAGCATGGTCATGCCCACCAGACCGCAGAAAGCCCCCAGCATCATCAGCTCGCCTTGTGCGAAGCTAACGGTCTCGGTTGCCTTGTAGATGAGTACAAAACCCAGGGCAATCAGTCCGTAGATGCACCCCTGTGCCACCCCGCTGATGACCAGTTGAAGAAACTGCACGCTGTCTCCTGTTGTTCTATGAACTGTTTATAGCGGGCATCGTGTGAATCGTTGATAGGGTTGTCACTGATACCTCTGTCATGCGTGAGACTTTCTAATGCTTTGAATGCGTAAATCAGTTCAAGTGAGTTCTCACGGGCACATCACAGTAGTAACCCTGAGCCGGCCCGATGTACGCAATGCAGTCGACGCGGAGACTGCGCACCAGTTGTACGAGGCTTTTTTGGGTTTTGAGTCTGACTCTCAGGCGCGCGTGGCCGTATTTCATGGCGACCATGGGCACTTCTGTGCGGGCTGGGACTTGCAGGCCGGTGCGCGATTGGCGCAGGCGCACGCCAGTGCGGCGGACATGTTTTCCCGCCTGAATTTCTCGGGTGCTGATTACGTGCAACAGGGGCAGCCGGTGCCTGGCCCCCAGGGGCCGATGGGGCCGTCGCGGCTCATGCTCAGCAAACCGGTGATCGCTGCGGTCAGTGGCGCAGCCGTGGCTGGCGGCATGGAGCTCGCGCTGTGGTGTGATATGCGCGTCATGGAAGACGATGCCTACTTTGGCGTGTACTGCCGTCGCTTTGGTGTGCCGCTGATCGACGGCGGCACGGTGCGTCTGCCGCGCATGATCGGCATGGGCCATGCCATGGACCTGATCCTCACCGGGCGCAAGCTGGAGCCAGCCGAGGCGCTGGCCATGGGCCTGTGCAACCGCGTGGAGCCCAAGGGGCAGGGCCTGCAGGCTGCTATGGCCCTGGCGGAACAACTGGCCGGCTTTCCACAGCAGACCATGCTGGCCGATCGCGCCAGTGCCTATGCGCAGTGGGATATGGATCTGCCCGATGCACTGCACGAGGAGTGGGAGCGTGGCAAGGCCTGCATTGCATCGGGACTGGAAGGGGCTGGGCGCTTTGCCGCCGGAGCCGGGCGGCACGGGAAGTTTTAGCTGGATTGGGCTCTAGCCCTCATGGAATGTGTGCAAGTAGCTATAAATGTTATAGCGAATGGTTGTCTGATTTCGACACTGGGCTATACCCAGTAGCGACTACGACTGGCTCTCATCGTCATGCGATTTCCAATGCGGCTGAAATGTCGCTGGTTTGCGTGGGGCGCACCAGGCGTGCAACTTCCTGCCCGTCACGTAGTAGCACGAGAGTAGGCCAGAGCTTGATCCGGTAGCGTCGCCCGAGTGCCTGTCCAGGTCCATCTTCAATCCGGATATGACGCCACTGCGTATGTTGTGACAGCGATTCGAACACTGCGGGTTGGGCGGCACGGCAGTGACCGCACCAGCTTGTTCCGAATTCGAGCAGGGTCAAGCCCGGGAATGCGTCTACTTCGGAGCGTGTCGGGGCTTCGATTTCGCTTAGGTAGGGTTTGGATGAACTCATGACTGGATTGTGGCCCACGAGTTACCGGGCATTCTTCAATGTCGTCCGTAGGCCCTCGGCTACAGTCGACTCTAAGTGGGTTTCCAGTCTACACAATCGGCGACATATCGTGGACATCCGTTCGCCATAGGCGAAGAGTATTGAATGGCCTAAGGTCGTCGCATTGAAGTAAGCACCCAGATCGAAAGTGCTCACGGCCTTACGCAGGCACCCACTCCGCTAGTTTGGCTTTACGCTGAGCAGACGATGCGGAAGATGCGTAAGTCATTACATCGAAGAAATACAACAGCAACCACGGTACACGCTCTGCGAGAGTCTTGGCAATTCAACGAACTGCAACAGTCGCAGGCGGGTATTTCAGCCTAGGATTACTTTTTCATTTCGTCTTTGGACATGGCATCCTTCGCCATTGTGTCCTTCTTCATTCCGTCTTTTGCCATAGCGCCCTTCTTCATTTCATCCTTCGACATGGCATCTTTAGCCATAGTGTCTTTCTTCATTCCATCATGGGCCATGGCGTCCTTCTTCATTTCGTCTGCGGCCATTGCGCCGGTGGTCGCCAGCAGCATGCAGGCGGAGAGAAGAGTTGCGGTCAGTTTGTTCATGGTCATTCCTAAGAGTTGTGTAGTGCAGAAAGTGGCAGGATTGCCGGTGTTTGGACGTAGCGTGAGCGAACTCAGCTACCTCCGAACCAGTTGTACCCTTGGTCTTCCCAGTAACCGCCAGGGTAGGTATTGGTGACGAAAATCGCCTGGATATGCTTCGGGTTTTTGTAGCCCAGCTTGGTTGGCATCCGCAGCTTCAGGGGAAATCCATATTTGGGAGGAAGGGGCCGCCCGTCATAGGTAAGCGCCAGGGTGGTCTGGGAATGCAAGGCTGTTGCCATGTCGATGCTGGTGTAGTAATCGTCAGCGCACTTGAAACCGACGTATTTGGCAGTAAGGTCCGCACCCACCCGCTGTAAAAATCCCGCGAAGGACACGCCGCCCCATTTGCCGATAGCGCTCCAGCCCTCCACACAAATGTGACGTGTCACCTGCTCGATCTGCGGCATTGCACGCAATTCCGACAAGCTCCATTGGCGTTTGTCTGCCACCAGTCCGGTCACCTCCAGACGGAAGCTGCTTCCATCGATGTCACGCACTTCATCTTCCCCGTAGTACGCGTTGAACGGGAACGGCCGCGTGATCATGGAGTCCGGATACGTGGGCGCTAACCGGTCGGAGTCAAACAACCACGCTTGTGCTTGGTCATTGAGGTGGGATATCTTGGCGAGCGCAGTTTCAACACTGCTCTCGTCAACAAGCGCGCTTCCCGTCAACAGACTTAGTCCACCCAACGAGAGGGAGTTGCGCAAGAAATTGCGTCGCGAAGAGTCCATGGACCGGTTGGCGTGCGCGAGGCGGCCTACCGCTTCAGTGATTGCGGCGCGGCTATCCAAAGACAGGCGCATCGGTGTCTTGATTTTCATGACAGAAGTTCCTTAACGACCACGAACTATCGTGAGTAATGTGCGTGGCACCAGCATGACCATCATGAGATGGACCACGATAAAGATGACTAGTGCGGACATGGCGCCGAAATGGACTACGCGCGCGCCCTCATAGCCACCTGTCACGACGCGCAGCAAAGGAAATTGAACGGATTTCCAGAGTACCAGTCCTGACAACACCAACACCACACTGTCCAACATCACAAAGAGGTAAGCCAGTCGCTGGACCATGTTGTAGTGCGACGGGTCACCATGGTCCAGTCGACCTTTGAGCGCGTCGCTCAAATCATTCAACAGTGCCGAAGGCTGTAGTGGGAAGAACTTCGTCCAAAGACGCCCAGTGGCAAGATTGCTGCCTAGATATAACAAACCGTTCACCGCAAGGAGCCACATGGCTGCAAAGTGCCACTGCAGCGCGCCACCGAGCCAGCCACCCAGTGTGACTTCTTTTGGAATCGAGAAACCAAGAAATGCTGTAGCGTTGTAAATGCGCCAGCCACTGAGTACCAGAACCAACACGGCAACTGCGTTAAGCCAATGCATGGCTCGCAGCCAGCTTGGGTGGACGATCCCGTCTTCTATACGCATCAGTACTACTCCTGTGATTGCACCCCGAACGACAGTCAATGCCCGCTCGGTCGTGCTTGAGAGGTAGTTCGCAGGAATCTGCCCGCGGGTTACAGTGCACGACAGAATCTTCGAATTTTTTTTCGACATTGCTGTAACCACAGACCTTCATGCAACGAATACAAGTTAGGCAAGCCCGCTTTGCGTCGAGTGAAAGCCAGCTGCAAACCCTGTTGATTCAAGGTTTAGAGGGTGATGCAGTGGCGTATCACGAGTTTTTGAAGGCTTTGAGCGGACATCTGCGCGCCTATTTTCGAAGGCGTCTTTTTCAACGGCCCGAGGACGTGGAGGATCTCGTGCAAGAAACTCTGCTCGCAGTGCACAACCAGCGACACACTTACCGGTTGGATCAACCGTTGACGGCATGGATACACGCCATTGCACGTTACAAGTTTGTTGATCTTCTGCGCGCACGCGCGATCCGTGAGGACTTGAACGATCCATTGGATGATGATCTGTCCGTGTTTGCCGAATCTGATACCGGCGCAATTGAGGCCAAGAAAGACGTCAACAAACTGCTGGCTGATCTTCCAGAGCGCCAACGTCTGCCGATCGTTCACGTCAAACTAGAAGGGCTGTCTGTGGCGGAGACGGCGCAACGAACTGGCATGTCGGAGTCCGCCATCAAAGTCGGCATTCACCGAGGTTTGAGAGTGCTGGCAGAAAGAATGAGAGGAAGCAAATGAAGACCGAGGAACTCGTTGATTTGTTGGCCGCGGGAGAGACGAGAGTACCCGCCAATGCCATTGGCAAACGTTTCGCCGTGGCATTGGTGTGGAGCATTCCTTTGGCGGTCTTGATCATGGTCAGCGTCTATGGCGTTCGCAGTGATCTGGTTCAAGCCATGGGTGAAGCGATGTTCTGGGTGAAGTTTGCGTTTGCCGGGGCACTGGCGCTATTTGCTTTCATATCCACGGAGCGACTGGGGCGCCCTGGTATGCGAGTAGGTGGGGTCTGGGCAGGATTGGCTGCACCTTTACTCTTGCTGTGGTTAGTGGCAGTTGTTGTGATAGCCAGAGCTGAGCCTGCGCAGCGTGCAGAACTCATCTTTGGAAGCACCTGGAAGACTTGTCCTTTGAACATTGCATTGATTTCGTTACCGCTGTTCGTGGGGACATTGTGGTTTATGAAGGGGCTGGCTCCTACACAGCGGGTGTTGGCTGGGGCCAGCGCCGGACTATTCTCCGGGGCCCTGGCCACACTTATCTACGCACTCCATTGCCCGGAGTCTGCAGCTCCGTTTTTGGGTGTTTGGTACGTGCTTGGCATCTTGATACCGACGGCTGCTGGTGCTCTTTGGGGGCCCAGAGTGCTCCGTTGGTGATCGTGCCATCAAACCAAATCGAGTGGAATATTCTGGGTGCTATTGATGAGTCAAGGCCGTAATCGACCCGAAGCAGTCCCCGTCCCATAAGATTTATTCAATAGCCCCGCCCCTCAAACCTTCGGAATTTCCCTTGGCTTGCCGTTGTCGTCGATGGCCACATAGGTCACGGTGGCTTCGGTCACCTTGATGTACTGGCCCTGGGTGCGGAAGCGCTCGGCGTACACCTCCACCTTCACCGTGATGGAGGTGCGGCCGATGCGGCTGACCTTGGAGAAGAAGCTTAGGATGTCGCCCACGCGCACCGGCTGCTTGAAAATGAATTCGTTCACCGCCACCGTGGCCATGCGGCCCTGGGTGTAGCGCGCGGGCACGACGGAGCCGGCCAGATCCACCTGGGCCATGACCCAGCCGCCAAAGATGTCGCCATTGGCGTTGCAGTCCGCCGGCATGGGGATGACCTTGAGCACCAGCTCTTCATCGGTGGGCAATTGGACGCTCTGGGGGTTTGCATTCGTAGACATGGGCACAATCCTTGGGTAATAGCCATCTGAATTGTCGTACATGCGCCCCTCCGGTTACCAAGCCCCTGCCATATCTTCCGCTCCTTCCGACGTCCAGCCGAAGGAAAAGTCCGACTGGGACACGCTCAAACGCCTGTTTCCCTACCTGTGGGTCTACAAGTGGCGGGTAATGGCGGCGCTGGCCTTCATGGTGGGCGCCAAGTTTGCCAACGTGGGGGTTCCGTTGCTGCTCAAGAATCTGGTGGACGCCATGACGCTCAAACCGGGCGATCCTGTGGCCCTGCTGGTGGTGCCGGTAGCCTTGCTGATTGGATACGGCGCACTGCGCCTGTCCACCTCGTTGTTTACCGAGTTGCGTGAGCTGGTGTTTGCCAAGGCCACGGCGGGCGCCTCACGCAGCATTTCGCTGCAGGTATTTCGCCATCTGCACGCGCTGAGCCTGCGGTTTCACCTGGAGCGCCAGACCGGTGGCCTGACCCGCGACATTGAGCGCGGCACCCGCGCCGTCAACTCGCTGATCAGCTACTCGCTTTACAGCATCGTGCCCACCCTGATTGAAGTGGCGCTGGTGCTGACGCTGCTGGCGGTCAAGTTTGATGTGTGGTTTGCCTGGATCACCATTGGCGCACTGGTGTTCTACATTGCGTTCACTATCACCGTGACCGAGTGGCGCACCCAGTTTCGCAAGACCATGAACGAGTTGGATTCCACAGCCAACAGCCGTGCGATCGACTCGCTGTTGAATTTCGAAACCGTCAAGTATTTCAACAACGAAGAGTTCGAAGCCCAGCGCTACGATCACAACTTGGAGCGCTACCGCCGTGCCTCAGTCAAGAGCCAGACCACGCTGAGCCTGCTCAACTCTGGTCAGCAGTTCATCATTGCTGTGGGCCTGGTCATCATGCTCTGGCGCGCCACGCAGGGTGTGGCCGAAGGGCGCATGACGCTGGGCGATCTGGTCATGGTCAATGCCTTCATGATCCAGCTCTACATTCCACTGAATTTTTTGGGTGTGATCTACCGCGAGATTAAACAGAGCCTGACGGACCTGGAAAAAATGTTCGGCCTGCTGGAGCGCGAACGCGAGATTGCCGACGCACCGCAAGCTCAAGCGTTGCAGTTGCGCGCCGATGGCGCGGACGCCAGCGTGCGCTTTGAGGATGTAGTGTTTGCCTACGAGCCCGTTACCGCAGGTAACCCCTCCGGTGGTCGCACCATCCTGCACGGCATTTCGTTCGAAATTCCGGCTGGCAAGACCGTCGCGGTAGTGGGGCCCAGCGGTTCGGGCAAATCCACGCTGGCACGACTGCTGTTCCGTTTTTACGACGTAGGCCAGGGGCGCATTCTGCTGGGCGGACAGGATATTCGCCAGGTCACGCAGGCCAGCGTGCGGCAGGCGATTGGCATCGTGCCGCAGGACACGGTGCTGTTCAACGATACGGTGGAATACAACATTGCTTACGGGCGCCCCGGTGCCAGCCGGGCTGAAGTGGAAGCTGCGGCGCGTGCGGCCCACATCCACGATTTCATTGCCGGTACGCCCAAGGGCTACGACACCATGGTGGGCGAGCGGGGCTTGAAGCTGTCGGGCGGCGAGAAGCAGCGCGTGGCCATTGCGCGCACCCTCCTCAAGAACCCGCCCATCGTGATTTTTGACGAAGCCACCAGCGCGCTGGACAGTGCCAACGAGCGCGCCATCCAGGCCGAGCTGCAGGGGGTTTCGCAGAACAAAACCACGCTGGTGATTGCCCACCGCCTGTCCACCGTGGTGGATGCCCATGAGATTCTGGTGATGGACGCGGGCCGCATTGTCGAGCGCGGTACCCACCAGGCGCTATTGACCGCGAACGGGCGCTATGCCCAGATGTGGAACCTACAGCAGCAAAGCAGCGCCACCGCGGCAGCCTAGTCGGACAACACAAAGGCGAGGAACATGTCGACGTCACAAGGCACCATGGACTACCTGCTGGACCAGCTCAAATCCGCCGGGCCGGTGTCCTCGCGCAAGATGTTTGGCGGGTATTGCCTGTACTACGCGGGCCGGCCCGTGGGGCTGGTGTGCGACGAGCAGCTCTACCTGAAACCCACCGATGCCGGCAGGGCGCTGATGCGGGAGGTCCGCGAGGGCGCGCCGTTTCCCGGCGCGCGCATGCACCTGCTGATAACCGCGGACGATTGGGACGACCACCATCTGCTAGGACAATTGGTGCGGGCGACTTACGAGGCGTTACCTCCACCCAAGCCACCCAGGCAGTCCAAACCCCGCAAAAAAACAAAATAGTCTGTATGGAAATAGTCCTCGTCTTGGCGGTGCTCACCGCGTTTACCGTGCTCAAGTCCCGTGAGCAGGCACGGCGCATAGCCCTACTGGCTAGTTATTTGGGGCGCTTTGACATCGAAAAGCTGATGGAGAGCCTGATGGACGGCTACCTGCGCGCGCTGGGCGAAGCCAATGCCGAGCGTCAGGCCCAGGTCTGGGAGCACCTGCGTGGCCAGGAAGACAAACTGCGCGACCAGTTCCAGCAGTTCGCTCTGGCGTTTGCCGACGTGTGGGCCGACAGCGCGCGGGTCAGCACGCTGCCCATCGCGTTCCCCTGGGCCGACAAGTTGTTTCCCGCACACGCGTTTGATTTGCGCAAGGCATTTGATATCCACGCGCGGGGCATTGACGATGCGGTGCGCAATGTCCAGGGTTTCTCGCAAAAAAACCGCGCCTACATGCTGACCGCCGAGTTGATGCTGATGCAGCACACTTGCCACTGGTTTTGCCGGTCCAAAACCGTGGCGTCGGCACGCCTGCTGGCGCGCCACCAGACTCACTACCAGCAGGTCCTGGCGGCGGTCTCGGCCACAACCCGTCAGCGCTATGGGGCGCTGCTTGCGCACCGGCCATCAACCGGAACCACCCAAGGATAATTGCGGCATGGAAACCAAATGGCTTGAGGATTTTGTCAGTCTGGCAGAAACACGCAGCTTCAGCCGTTCGGCGCAGTTGCGCCACGTGACGCAGCCCGCATTTTCGCGGCGCATCCAGTCCCTGGAGGCCTGGGCCGGCACCGATTTGGTGGATCGCAGCTCCTACCCCACGCGGCTCACCCCGGCAGGTGAAACCCTGTACGACCAGTCTATCGAGATGCTGCAGTCCCTGCAAAGTACCCGCGCCATGCTGCGCGGCCACAGTTCGGCGGGTCAGGATGTCATCGAGTTTGCGGTGCCGCACACGCTGGCATTCACTTTTTTTCCGGCCTGGGTGACGGAGCTGCGCGAACACTTTGGCCCCATCAAGAGTCGCCTGATTGCGCTCAATGTGCACGATGCCGTCATGCGCCTGGTGGAAGGCAGTTGCGACCTGCTGGTGGCCTACCACCACCCCTCGCAGCCCTACCAGTTTGATACCGACCGCTATGAGATGGTCAGCCTGGGCGCAGAAGTGGTGGCGCCCTATGTCAAACCCGATGCCAGTGGCGCACCGATGTACCTGCTGCCTGGCACGGTGACCCAGCCCTTGCCCTACCTGGCCTATGCGCCGGGTGCCTATCTGGGACAGATGGTGGAACTGATCCTCAAGCAGGCGGCCACACCGATCCACTTTGACCGGGTGTACGAGACCGACATGGCCGAAGGCCTCAAGGCCATGGCACTCGAAGGCCATGGCGTGGCCTTTCTGCCCTTCAGTGCGGTCAAGAAAGACCTGCGCGCCAAAAAGCTGGTCAGCGCCACGCCCGCCGGCGTCAAAGGCCTGGAAATCACCATGGAAGTGCGCGCCTACCGCGAGCGCCCCGTCGGCAAGGAAGGTGCGCGCAATGGCAATGCTTCCAAGACCCCCAAGAGTGCGGCACAGGCGCTGTGGGACTACCTCGTCGCCGGCGCCGCTGCGGGGACAATACGCGAATGACATCCATGCAAAACACCCCGACCCCCACCATCACGATTACCCGCCCCGATGACTGGCACCTGCATGTGCGCGACGGCGATGCGCTGAACACCGTGGTGCCGCACACCGCCGCCCAGTTTGGCCGCGCCATCATCATGCCCAACCTCAAGCCACCGGTGACCACGGCGGCACAGGCGCTGGCTTACAAGGCGCGCATTCAGGCGGCTGTGCCCACAGGGGTGCAGTTTGAGCCCCTGATGACGCTGTACCTCACCGACAAGCTGCCCGCCGACGAGATTGCGCGCGCCAAGGACGCTGGTGTGGTGGCCGTCAAGCTGTACCCCGCAGGCGCCACCACCAACAGCGATGCCGGCGTGACCGACATGCGCAAGACCTACAAGACCTTGGAGGCCATGCAGAAGGCCGGCCTCTTGCTGCTGGTGCACGGCGAGGTGACCTCCAGCGATATCGACCTGTTTGACCGCGAAGCCGTGTTCATTGACACCCAACTGATTCCGCTGCGCCGTGACTTCCCCGAACTCAAGATCGTGTTCGAGCACATCACGACTAAAGAGGCGGCGCAGTATGTTGCCGAGGCGGATCGCTTCACTGGCGCCACTATCACCGCGCACCACCTGCTGTACAACCGCAATGCCATCTTCACTGGCGGTATCCGCCCGCATTACTACTGCCTGCCGGTCTTGAAGCGCGAGACACATCGCCAGGCGCTGGTACAGGCCGCAACCAGCGGCTCGTACAAGTTTTTCCTGGGTACGGACAGTGCGCCGCATCCGGCCCACCTCAAGGAACACGCGACAGGTTGCGCAGGCTGCTACACCGCCCACGCTGCCATGGAGCTGTACACCCAGGCCTTTGAAGCGGCCGGTGCGCTGGATAAGCTCGAAGGCTTTGCCTCCTTTTACGGCGCAGACTTTTATGGTCTGCGGCGCAATACCGGCACCATCACCCTGAAGCGTGAAAGCTGGACACCGCCGGAGAGCTTTGCCTTTGGTGACGCCGCGCTCAAACCCCTGGGCTCGGGTGAAGCCTTGTCGTGGAAGCTGGTCTAAAGGCACGGGCGGCAGAGCGTCCTGCTCCGTGTCCCCCGGCCTGCGGCCTCCTCCTTTACCTGCGCAGAACACTCTACCGCCCATGCCCTTAGGTGCTATCGAGTGGTCTGCGCCCTGGCTGGCACCGTACGCGGCGTTAGGGCAGGGCGTCGTTGCCCAAGTGGCTGCAGGCCTGTCCAACGCCGCCGCGCTCAACAAGGCCTTGGAGCCGAACGTTGGTCCTGTGCGCTTCGTTCCCCAAAGCGCGTTGCCAGCAGGCGTGGCCTATGAAAGCTATATTCTTGATAGCGGCTGTTGCCCTACCCGCGAGGGCTTGCATGATTTTTTCAATGGGCTGGCGTGGTTGCAGTTCCCGCAGACCAAGCGCCGCCTCAACCGCCTGCATGTGGCCCAGATTGCGCAAACCGGCATCCAGCCTGTGCGTGGCCCGGCGCGGGATGCGCTGACAGTGTTTGATGAAAATGCGGCTTTCTTTCAAGGGCCGGATGTGTTGTGGAACGCGCTGGCCGCGAAGGACTGGCACCGCCTGTTTGTGACCCTGCGCCCGCTGTGGCAGGAAGTGCAGCTGGTGCTGTTTGGCCACGCACTGCTGGAAAAGCTGGTTTATGCACGAAAACCGATCACCGCCCATGTATTCCGTGCACAGGCAGCTACTAATTCGATAGCAGATGTGGACGCCTGGGTGGCCGGGCAGCTGAGCGCGGAGATGCTGGCGGCCAAGCCCTTTGCCCATCTGCCGGTGCTGGGTGTGCCGGGCTGGTGGCCGAAGAATGCCGACCCGGTGTTTTACGCTGATGCCAGCGTGTTCCGGCCTCCGAAAACCATAAATTAAATGGGAGTTTGGCCGCAGGAATCTTGATTTTGGCCAATCAGCCCCTACCATTCCCGTCGGCGCCATATCAACGTTCGGCGTAACTGAAGGAAACCATGAAGCGTATTTTCTTGTTCGTCTTGACCAACATCGCGGTAGTTGCCGTGCTCGGCATTGTGGCCAGCCTGCTGGGCGTCAACCGCTACCTCACAGCCAACGGCCTGAACCTGGGTGCTCTGTTGGGTTTTGCGCTGGTGATGGGCTTTGGCGGCGCCATCATTTCGCTGCTGATCAGCAAGCCCATGGCCAAGTGGACCTCGGGCGTGCAGGTGATCGAGCAGCCCCGCAACGCCGACGAGGCCTGGATTGTGGACACCGTGCGCAAGTTTGCCGACAAGGCTGGCATTGGTATGCCCGAAGTGGGCATTTTTGAAGGGGCCCCCAACGCGTTCGCGACCGGCGCCTTCAAGAACTCGGCCCTGGTGGCCGTGTCCACCGGCCTGCTGCAGGGCATGACCCGCGAAGAAGTCGAGGCCGTGATTGGTCACGAAATCGCCCACGTGGCCAATGGCGACATGGTCACCATGACCCTGATCCAGGGTGTAATGAATACCTTCGTGGTGTTTTTGAGCCGTGTGATCGGCTATGCCGTGGACAGCTTCCTGCGCAAGGGCGACGAGCGCTCCAGTGGCCCCGGCATCGGCTACATGATCACCACCCTGGTGCTGGACATCGTGCTGGGCTTTGCTGCTGCCATCGTCGTGGCCTGGTTCTCACGCCAGCGCGAGTTCCGCGCCGATGCGGGCGCCGCCCAGCTGATGGGCCGCAAGCAGCCCATGATCAACGCGCTGGCCCGTCTGGGTGGTATGACGCCCGGCGAACTCCCTAAGAGCGTGGCCGCCATGGGCATTGCCGGTGGTATTGGTCAGTTGTTCTCGACCCACCCGCCGATTGAAGAGCGCATCGCTGCGCTGCAAAACGCACAGTAAAGAAAACCGGTGACGGGCCCGGCAGATTACAGGTCTGCCGGGCCTGTTTCGTTTTTACGCGCTGTCATGTCGGCCAGCATTTCACTGGAGGTGTCCAGCCGTGCCGCCAGTACCCGGGCAATGTTGCGGTAGATGATGTGGGCGCTTTCGGGGTAGGCATCTACCCGCTCCTGGTCGAAGCGCATGGTCACGCTGTGGGTCAGGGCGCGCACGGTGGCACTGCGCAGATGGTTGCCTGCCAGTGCCATCTCGCCAAAGCATTCACCCGCTCCCAGCCGCGCCAGCTCGACCGTGGTGTCGCCGCGCTGCTTCTCCACCACCACCTCGCCCGCGATCAGGACGTGGAATGCGCTGCCAATATCCCCTTCCCTGAAGACCACATCGCCTGCCGCGAGGGGCAGGCGTTCGGCCAGGGCCAGCGTTCTTGAAAGGCAGTCGGCCGTCATGCCCTGAAACACCTTGACCTTGCCCGCGATCTTCTGGACGATGGCCGGATCCAGGTTGGACGCCGCTGGTCGCACGATCACTTCGGCCCGCACGTTCTCCGCAAATATCCTGGCAACAGCGGGATCAACTTTCATGGGGAAAGATGGTACACCCGTTGCCAAACTCCGGAGGGCGGCAGCAGGCTCAGGGGGTGTTGCCAGGGGTCAATATATCCTTGGCAAGGGCTTCCGCCACCCGGATGCCATCCACGCCTGCCGAGAGAATTCCCCCGGCGTAGCTGGCACCTTCCCCGGCCGGGTAGAGGCCACGCACATTGGTGCTTTGCAGGTGCTCGCCGCGCGGCATTTTCAAAGGAGAAGAGGTGCGTGTTTCAACCCCGGTCAGAACGGCGTCGGCCATGTCAAAGCCCTTGATCTTCTTGCCAAACGCGGGAAGTGCTTCGCGGATGGCTTCAATGGCATACGCAGGCAGGCTGGGCGCCAGGTCACCCAGCTTGACGCCGGGTTTGTAGGAGGGGGTGACGGAACCCAACTGCGCGGAAGGCTGCGCCCCAATGAAGTCGCCGACCAGTTGGCCCGGCGCCTCGTAGGTGCTGCCGCCCAGCGTGTACGCGCCGGCCTCCAACTGGCGCTGCAGGGCAATGCCCGACAGCGGGTGCGCAGCTTTGGGGTCGCGGACTTTCATGGCCGCGGCTTCAGCGGCGTAGCGTGTGCCAGCGTCGGGGCCAAAGGCCTGCACAAACGCCGCTTCGTCGCAGGGGTAGTCCGGTGGGTCAATACCCACCACGATGCCGGCGTTCGCATTGCGCTCGTTGCGCGAGTACTGGCTCATGCCGTTGGTGACCACGCGGCCGGGCTCGCTGGTAGCCGCCACCACGGTGCCACCCGGGCACATGCAGAAGCTGTACACCGCACGTCCATTGGCTGCGTGGTGCACGAGCTTGTAGTCCGCAGCGCCCAGCAGCGGGTGGCCGGCGTGGCGGCCCCAGCGCGCGCGGTCGATCACGCTTTGCGGATGCTCGATGCGAAAACCCACCGAGAAAGGCTTGGCCTGCATGGCCACACCGCGGTCAAACAGCATGGCAAAGGTGTCACGGGCGCTGTGGCCCAGCGCCATGACCACGTGGCTGGCGGGCAGGTCATAGGTTTCACCATGCAAGGTGTTTTTGACCTGCAGCCCGCGCAGAACGTTCACACCCAGCTCTTCTTTTAATAGCAAATCCACCACGCGCTGGTTGAATCGCACCTCGCCGCCCAGGGCAATGATCTGCTCGCGGATGCTCTCTACCACCTTGACCAGCTTGAAGGTGCCGATGTGCGGGTGCGCCTCGTACAAAATTTCTGGCGGCGCGCCGGCCTGCACAAATTCCTGCATGACCTTGCGGCCCAGAAAGCGCGGGTCCTTGATCTGGCTGTAGAGCTTGCCGTCGGAAAACGTGCCGGCGCCGCCTTCGCCAAACTGCACATTGCTTTCAGGGTTGAGCGTCTTCTTGCGCCACAGGCCCCAGGTGTCCTTGGTGCGCTGGCGTACCGTGGTGCCACGCTCCAGCACGACGGGCCGGAAACCCATTTGCGCGAGCACCAGCGCGGCAAACATGCCGCAGGGCCCAAAGCCCACCACCACCGGGCGCTCGCCCAGGTCCGCAGGGGCCTGGCACACCGGGTGGTAGGCCATGTCGGGGCTGGGCTGGATATGCGGGTTGCCCGCCTGTTGGGCCAGCAGGGGTGCCTCCATCGAAGGGTCTGCCAGTGCAATATCCACGATGTACACCACCAGCAACTCGGCCTTGCGCGCATCAAAGCTGCGCTTGAACACCTGCAACTGCGCAATCCCGGTATCTGCAATGCCCAGCGCCCTGGCGGCCAACTGGGTGAGTGCCGCGTTCGGGTGCGGTGGTGGTGTGCGGTCCGCATCGGTTTCGGCGGGCGCATCGGCGGCGCGCCGTGCATCCACCGGGACGGCAGACAGGGGAAGTTTGAGTTCAGAGATACGGATCATGGAGGGCTCGTGGTTATCAAGCAGAGCCCCGATTTTAGGTTCCCGCAGGCGGTCCAGTGTGGCTGGGGCACAGTCTTTGCCAGGTTAGTATCGGCCACTTCCGTCAGCGAGTGGGAAAGTTCCGGTTCAACTTAACTATGGCAACATCGCGCGGTGATGTTTCCAGGCGAACCCGCTCGCCCGTGCGCCTCGTATTGTCAACCCACTAACGTTTATGACCACCCAACTGCAAGAGCTGGTATCGCTCAGCCCGGACCCCATCATCGCGGTTAACCGTGAGGGCAAAATTACACTGTTTAACCAGGCCGCGGAGCGCTTGCTGGGGTACCGTGGTTCAGACGTGCTGGAGGTGGTGTCGATTGCCTCGATCTATGCGAGCCGTGATCTGGCGCGCCACGTGAACAAACTGCTCCACACGAGCCCGGATCACCAGGTTGAAGGCATGGAGACGCAACTGCAGTCCAAAGTGGGACGGACCATCGACATCCGGCTTTCTGCGAAGCTGCTCATGCGCAATGGCGAAGTGGTCGGCAGCATCGGCTTTTTTCATGACCTGACCGAACGCAAGCGGCTGGAGACAATGCTCAAACAGTTGTCCATTACGGACAACCTGACCGGCTTGTTCAACCAGCGGCACTTCCGCGCCGCACTGAATGTGGAGCTGGAGCGGTCCAGCCGCTATGGACGCCCCCTGTGCCTGATCTGCATTGATCTGGACGACTTCAAGCAGATCAATGACCAGCTTGGGCATCTTGAGGGTGACAATGCCCTGCGGTTTGCTGCGCGTGTTTTGCACAAGGCTTTACGCAAGACCGACGTGGCGTTTCGCTACGGCGGGGACGAGTTCATGCTGCTGCTTCCAGAGACGGACATGGCGGAGGCGCAGGCCATCGGGGCGCGCGTGAAGGCGCTGTTTGATGCGCTGTGGCACACGGAATGGTCCGCCATTGCCGATTGCCCAACCGTTAGTCTGAGCTACGGCATTGCGGAACGTGACGCTGCGGATTCCGCAGAGTCACTGATTCAACGCGCCGATAGCGCGATGTACCGGATCAAAAAAAACCGTGCCTGACAAGCGCCGGATAGCCGCAGCACTGCCTCAAACGGGCAGGAAGCCTTCAATCGACAGATAGCGTTCGCCCGTGTCGTAGTTGAAACCCAGCACGGTGGAGCCGGCGGGTAGTTCGGGCAATTTTTGTGCAATGGCGGCCAGCGTGGCGCCGCTGGAAATACCCACCAGCATGCCTTCCAGGGCAGCACTACGCCGCGCATATTCGCGGGCGGGTTCTGCGTCCACCTGAATCACGCCATCCAGCAACTCGGTTTTCAGGTTTTTGGGGATAAATCCGGCGCCAATGCCCTGAATGGGGTGGGGAGACGGAGCGCCGCCGGAGATGACCGGCGAAGCGGAAGGCTCTACCGCAAACACTTTCAGTTGGGGCCATCTGGCTTTCAGCACCGTGGCCACGCCGCTTAGGTGCCCGCCAGTACCCACACCAGTGATCAGCGCATCAATGCCCTCGGGGAAGTCGGCCAGAATTTCCTGCGCGGTGGTGCGCACATGCGCGTCGATGTTGGCGGGGTTGTCAAACTGCTGGGGAATCCAGGCACCGGGCGTTTGCAGCGCCAGTTCGTGGGCACGGGCAATGGCGCCTTTCATGCCTTTTTCACGGGGCGTCAGGTCGAACGTGGCGCCGTAGGCCAGCATCAAGCGGCGGCGCTCAATGGACATGCTGTCGGGCATGACCAGAATGAGCTTGTAGCCCTTGACGGCCGCTACCATGGCCAGGCCAACACCGGTGTTGCCGGAGGTGGGCTCAACGATGGTGGCACCAGGCTGCAGGTCGCCACTTTTCTCAGCCGCTTCGACCATGGCCAGCGCAATGCGGTCCTTGATCGATCCGCCCGGGTTGCCCCGCTCGGACTTGATATACACCTTGTGCGTGTCGCCAAACAGGCGGTTGATGCGCACATGGGGGGTGTTGCCAATGGTCTGCAGAATGTTGTCGGCTTTCATGGGAGTCTCCGTGAACGGGTTGTGATTGCCACATTTTGTTCCAATGCAACGATCAGTTTCTGTATATGGATATTCAGACCCGCGATAATCGGGGCGTGAAGCCTGCCAGACCACCGCTGGTGCAATTCTGGAAACAGAGCACTGGAGGAACGTCCGGACTGCATAGGGCAGCGTAGCAGCTAACGGCTGTCCACTGACAAGCTGTGTGCGCAAGTACATGGCCCTAAGGTGAGGATCAGAGCAACAGAGACGAGCCAATTCAGTTTGGGTGAAACGGGCAATCTCTACGCGCAGCAATACCAAGTAGGCCAACGTTGACGGGGCCCCCGGAGTTGGCGGGTAGGTAGCATCGAGCCGCTGGGCGACCAGCGGCCCAGAGTAATGGTGGTCACATGCGGGGAAACCCGCATGCACAGAATCCGGCTTATCGGTGGGCTTCACACTTTTTTTGATGTATGGTTAATGCTCCACCGTTCTTTGAGGGAGACACCATGCGACCGATTCTGGAACTGTTGAAAAAACAAGGCGGCACCATCTGGAGTCTCCATCCCCAGGAGACTGTGTACGATGCGCTCAAAGCCCTGTCTGACAAGGACGTGGGTGCCCTCATGGTGCTCGACGAGGGGCGGCTGGTGGGCGTCTTTTCGGAGCGCGACTACACCCGCAAGATTGCGCTGGCCGGCAAGGCGTCAAGGGATACCCGCGTGGAAGACATCATGTCCACGACCTTGCAGACCGTATCTCCCCACACCACGACCGATGCGTGCATGGCGCTGATGAGCCAGAAAAAAATCCGCCACCTGCCGGTGGTGGATTGCGATACGGTGCTGGGCATGATCTCGATCCGCGACATCATGGACGACATGATTAAGGACCGCGAAGAAACCATCAACCAGCTGCAGAGCTACATCGTCAGCTAGCCTGCGGTGGAGCCGTTTCTTAGAACCGCTCCCCGTCCGCCAGATAGCGCCATTGACCCAGCGGCAGATCACTCAGTGCCACCCGCCCAAGACGGCTGCGCCGCATGGATATAACGTCCAGTCCCGCCAGCTGGCACAGATACGCGGCCAGTCCGGGGTGTGCGCCCTTGATTGCAAAGCGCAGGCGGCTGCCCTGGGGCGTGCTGCTGTTGACGCTGACTTTGGCATGGGGCAGGGGCTTGCGCTCATCCTTGAGGGCGCGGTGCATCGGGGTCAGGGCGTCCGGGGTCACCTCGCCGCGTACCTCCACCAGCAACTCGTGCTCCATCTCGCCAATGTCTTCGGTCAGCTTGCGCTCGGTGCGCCAGTCTTGGGTAAACACCACCAGACCGCTGGCGCCGTGTTCAATCGGTACCGGGTAAGCCAGCTTGCTGAAATGGCGCTTGAGGGGGCGCACGCCGGAGACATCGCGGGCGTAGCGGTTGGCGGGCGTCAGCAGGCTGAGCGGCTCTTTCAGGCCGGGCGGCTTGTGCAGCACCAGGGTGACCGGTGTGAGGTTCATGATGCTGGCGTTGCGGTCCAGGGTGATGGTTTCTGTCCGCACACGGTGCATGGGTTCTTCCACGACCATGCCGTTGACCTGCACCCAGCCGCCCTCGATGTACTGCTCGGCTTCGCGGCGCGAGCAGGGCACCATCTGCGCTACGCGCTTGGCCAGACGTTCGCCTTTGTCGGACGCAGGGCGTGCAGATCGGATCGTGCTCATGCCTGGCCCTGTGCGTTTTGCAGCGCCAGAATGCGCTCCACATGCGCCAGCAGCGAGCGTTTGGCCACTGGCCAGATGCGCGGGTGCACATCGTCGTAGGCCAGGGGTAGCCATTCGTCCAGGCTGCCCAGCGGGTTGGCCTGCATGATGGCGGCGATCTTGGCCTCGCGCTTGAGCCGGTGGGCCTTGAGGTGGGCAATCGCGTCCAGTGCGCCGTCCATCACATCGCCATGCGCTGGCAGGATGTAGCGCACGCCTTGCGCGGCGCAGGCGGCGCTCAACAGGTCGAGCGAGTCGATGTAATCGCGCATATTGCCGTCGGGCGGGTCCACTACCGTGGTGCTGCCGTTGAGGATGTGGTCGCCCGAGAACAGCAGCCCATCCTCCTGCAACAGCAGGCACACATGGTTGGCCGCGTGGCCCGGGGTGTGCAGCACCTGCAGTGTGTGCCGATTAAGAGCCAAATCAGCCTCTGACCCTCGTGCAGCAAGCACAAGCAGCTCCTGATTTGATAGCAATCGGTCGGGCGTGAACGCGCTGGCGGCGCGTGCGGTGGGCGCCGAGGGCAGGCCCAGAATGGCGGGCCGGGTTGCACACAACGCCTGCAGTGGCGCGGCACCGGGAGAATGGTCCGGGTGCGAATGGGTGCACACAATCATGGCGATATTGCCGCCCTCGCCCCCTCTTTCGTCTGGGTGGATGGCGGCCTGCCACAGGCGCAGCAGGTGGTCGTTATCGGCCGGGCCCGGGTCGATCACGATGAAGCCGGTGCTGGCCTCGCCCACCAGGTAGCTGTTGGTGCCGGGGCCGGTCATCACGCCCGGATTGGGGGCGGTCAGCCGCATCACGTTGCGCAGCAGGGGCACAGGCCGGTCGGTTTGCCACTCGCCCGTGGCAGGCAAGGGCTGGGGCGAGGTGGCGGTGAGAATTTGGGTAGATCGGACCATGCGGGGATTTTGCAGCCAAACAGGGATAATTACCGCATGCGCATTCCGTTTACCAAAATGCAGGGGGCTGGCAACGACTTCGTCGTGCTCGACGAAACCCGTGGCCGCCTGGGCCTGACCGAGGCGCACTACCGCTTTCTGGGGGACCGCCATTTCGGCGTGGGCGCCGACCAGATCCTCACCGTGCGCCCTTCGCCCGCCGAGGGCATCGACTTTGAATACGTCATCCACAACGCCGATGGCCGCGAGGTGGAGCAGTGCGGCAACGGATCGCGCTGTTTTGCACGCTTTGTGCGCGACCAGGGGCTCACGACCAAGGACACCATCCGCGTCAAGACCATGAAGGGCGTCATTGCCCCGCAACTCACGCCCGATGGCCGCGTGACGGTGGACATGGGCGCGCCGGTATTTGCGCTGCCTGACATTCCGTTTGATGCGTCGGGTTTGGCCTTTGTGCCACAGGGTTCCTGGGGAAATTGGCCTCTAGCCCTTGCGCAGCATGCGCAACAAGCTACTGTTTTGATAGCGCCTGTCTCCATGGGTAACCCCCACGGTGTGCTGCTGGTGGACAACGTGGACACCGCAGCGGTGGGCACGCTGGGCCCGGCCGTGCAGGCCAGCCCGCGCTTTAAGCAGGGCGTGAACGTGGGCTTTATGCAGGTGGTGGACCGCAGCCATGTGCGCCTGCGCGTGTACGAGCGCGGTGTGGGCGAGACCCTGGCCTGTGGCACGGGCGCCTGTGCCGCGGTGGTTGCGGGCATTCGCCTGGGGCTGCTGGACGCCAGCGTGGAGGTGCATACCCACGGCGGTGTGCTCACCATTGCCTGGCAGGGCGAAATTGCGGGTGCATGGGCGCCCGTATGGATGACGGGCCCCGCCACCACCGTATTTCGCGGCGAAATTGATCTTCCGGACCACCTATGACCACCCTAATGAACCAGGCACTGACTAACCCCATTACCGAAGACGACATTGCCAACTACCTGAGCAATACGCCCGACTTCTTCCAGCGCCATGCGGAGCTGCTGGCCACGGTGCAGTTCACCAGCCCGCACAGCCACCGCGCTGTGAGCCTGCAGGAGCGTCAGGCCGAAATGCTGCGTGAGAAGATCAAGCTGCTCGAGCAGCGCATCATGGAAATGATCCGCCATGGCAACGACAACGTGCTGCTGTCCGACAAGATCCTGCGCTGGGCGCGTTCGCTGCTGTTGACCAACAAGCTCGAAGCCCTGCCGGCGCAGATCACCCAGGCCATCGAAACCCAGTTTGCCGTTCCCCAGGTGGGCTTGCGGCTGTGGGGCGTGGCACCGGAATATGCGGGCCTGCCCCAGACGCAGGGCGTGAGTGACGACGCCCGGGTGTTTGCCTCGTCCCTGATGGAGCCGTTCTGTGGTCTCAACACCGGTTTTGAAGCGGTGGGCTGGCTGCAAGACCCGGCCGCAGTAACTTCGCTGGCACTGATTCCCTTGCGCAACACGGCGGACGGTGCCAACGCGCCGGCCTTTGGCATGCTGGTGCTGGCCTCCATGGATGCTCAGCGCTTCCACAGCGGCATGGGCACCGACTTTCTGGCGCGCATTGGCGAACTGGCCAGCGCAGCACTGTCCCGGCTGAGGTAGCGGCTGTCAGCGGATGCCGCAATGAGCAACGCTGGGGAACAGCCTCTCGTTGAAAAGTACCTGGAATACGTCCGGGTGGAAAAACGCCTGGCGCAGCGTACCGTCGAGCTCTATGCGCTGGATCTGCACAAGCTTAGCACCTACGCAGCGCAGGCCCAGGTCGCCTTGTGTGATGTGAAGAACCCGCACATCCGCCGCTGGGTGGCGCAAATGCACAGCGGCGGCCGCAGTGGCCGCGGCATTGCGCTCATTCTTTCGGGCTGGCGCGGCTTTTATGCCTGGCTGGGCCGCGATGGTCTGGTACCCAGCAACCCGGTGCAGGATGTGCGCTCGCCCAAAGCCCCCAAACCGCTGCCCAAGGCGCTGGGCGTGGACGACGCGGTGCAGTTTGCCGATTTTCAGAGTGCGGACGATCCCTGGCTGGAAGCCCGCGATGCGGCCATGGTGGAGCTGCTCTACGGAAGCGGTCTGCGCGTAGGCGAGCTGGTAGGGCTGGACGTGGTGGCCAGCAGCACCGCCCGTGGTTGGGTCGATATGCAGGCCGCTGAGGCCCATGTGCTGGGCAAGGGCTCCAAGAGGCGCACTGTGCCGGTGGGCGCTACGGCACTCAACGCGCTGGAGCACTGGCTTGGCCTGCGTGGCCCCATGGGCACGGCTTCCGGCGGGCCAGTGCACGCCACACAAGCCAATGCGGCAGCAGCCTTGTTTACCGGGCGCAATGGCACGCGGCTGACGCCCCAGTCGGTATGGCAACGGCTTAAACGCCGCAGTCAGATGGCAGGGCTTGCCACACCGGTGCATCCGCACATGCTGCGCCACTCATTTGCCAGCCATGTGCTGCAGAGTAGTGGCGATCTGCGTGCGGTGCAGGAACTGTTGGGTCACGCCAATATCACCACCACACAGGTCTACACCCGACTGGATTTCCAGCACCTGGCCAAAGCCTACGATGCGGCCCATCCGCGTGCGCGGGCCAAGGAAAGCAAGGGGGGTTAGATCAGGGCCGCCGGGCGGTTCTTTTTATAGGTCTGCTTGTCGGCGTACATGCGCCGGTCGGCACAGGCCAGCAGGCGGGTGAGGTTGTCGCCATCTTCGGGGTAAAGCGCCCAGCCTATGCTGGCGCTGGTATTGACTAGATTGTCATCCAGTTCGAACGGCTTGCCCAATTCCAACTTGAGTTTGTAGGTGATGTCCTGCAGGTCAGCGCTGCTTTTGATGCTGGTGCACAGGACCGCAAACTCATCACCACCGACACGTGCACAGAAATCGCTTGCGCGCGTTGTGCGTCCCAGCCGTTCGGCCACAATTTTGAGCAGATGGTCACCGATGGCATGACCGTAGGTGTCGTTGACAGGTTTGAAGTCATTGAGATCGACAGACAGAATGCCAAAAGATTCCTTCGCCCGTTCTGCCTGGCTCAGGGTGCGCGCAAAAATCTGCTCGAAATAGCGGCGGTTGGCCAGATCGGTCAGCTCGTCATGCATGGCCATGTGGCTGATGGCCTCACGGGTGCGCGTGTTTTCCTCTACCTCTTGCTGTAGTTGCTGGTTCAGGCTGATATTGCGTATGACCGTTTTTGAAACCAGCAGGGTTTTGCTGATCACTACCACCTGCCAGATCAGGGATGCAAAAAACAGTAGCAGGAAGAAGCGGTCGTTATGCTCAAAAAAAAGATAGAGAAAGCGGCCAGTCATCGGAGCAAGACACAGGACGCCGGCCGCAAGGTAGTAGGGCGGATAGACCGAATAGCCCAGTGCGATGGTAGCAACTGCAGTGGAAAACAGCAAAAAGAGCAGTGTGTGTTCGGCGTGGGTGTTTAGACCTGGAATCAGGAAGACGGACAGACCGTAGATCAGTGCCATGGTCAAAGCAAGCGACACGTGCGTTCGCAGCAAACGCATGCAGTTGCTGGAGGACAGGCCGGTTCGGCGCACATGGAAGGCCAAAGCAGCCACCCCCGCGGTGCAAACCAGCATGAGCACAGTGATGGCACCCACAGCCTTTAGGGGTGCGCCTGAAAACCTAAGCACCGCAGCCACCAGAACTGCCCCTACCAGTAGCGCCGGCAAATTGTTGACCGAGTGCGCGAAAAAAATCTTCACACGCTCCAGCTGTAACTGTTGGTCATCGGCGCTCACGCGTGCCAGGGACATATGAATTGGAAGTGGGGTAGAAGGTCGTGCACCACTATTAACGTTCACCCGTATAGTGCCACAATGAACTATGCCTGATTCGCCATCTCCAGCCAGCCAGCCCCGCAACCCCTTGCATGGCAAAACGCTTGAAGCCATCGTGACCGAACTGGTTGCGCACTTTGGCTGGGCGGATCTGGGCGAGCGTATCCCCGTGCGCTGCTTCACCCATGACCCGAGCGTCGGGTCGAGCCTGAAGTTCCTGCGCAAGACACCCTGGGCGCGGGAGAAGGTGGAAAGTCTTTACCTCTACATGCTGCGTGCGCAACGCAGGTCCTAAAGGCAGGCTGCGGGGATCGACAAAATGCGGTCGTCCAACCAGCGGGCACGTTCATCGTTGTTGATCACCACCCCCAGCGGACAGTTGTTGTCATTGACAAAATCGGAGAGCGACCGCAGCGCGCGCTTGTCCCCTAGCGGCCCCAGCTTGATTTCTACAGGGAGCAACTGGGTGCTGCCAAACTGGCCTTCCAGGATGAGGTCAATTTCTGCCCCGCCACGCGTGCGGTAGTGGAAAGGCTTGACGGCAATGCCCGCGTTCTCGAACCCGCGTAGCAAGGTCTCCACCACCATTCCTTCCCACGACTTGCCTGCTGCCGGGTGCGTGGGTAGAAGCTGACCGTCGGCAATGCGCAGCAGCCT
>JAGWUS010000074.1 GCA_028868305.1 Burkholderiales bacterium
CTGGCCCGCAAGACCGGTGCCCGGGGGCTGCGCTCCATCCTGGAGCAGTCGCTGATCGACACCATGTACGAGTTGCCCAATGTGGCCAACGTGGAGAAGGTCGTGGTGGACGAGTCCACCATTGAGGAAAACAAGCCGCCGTTGCTTGTCTATCGCGAAGCAGCCAAGAAGGCGTGAGACAAATGTGGCCCAAATCCCCGATATGCGGGGTTTTGTGCAGGTTTACTGAAAACTTCTTCGGGTTATCCCATTCGATAATCTTCTGGAACTTGAATTTCAGGTTTCACGGACCATATTCAACAGGTAACTAAAAGGTATCCCATGTCAGGCCACACACCCCTACCTGCTACCCCGATTGAACTGCCCTTGTTGCCCCTGCGCGATGTGGTGGTTTTTCCCCATATGGTCATCCCGCTGTTTGTGGGACGCCCCAAGAGCATCAAGGCACTTGAAGCGGCAATGGAAGCGGAGCGACGCATCATGCTGGTGGCCCAGAAGGCTGCCGCCAAGGATGACCCGCAGGTGTCCGACATGTTTGATGTCGGTTGCGTATCCACCATTTTGCAAATGCTCAAGCTGCCGGATGGCACGGTCAAGGTGCTGGTAGAAGGGCATCAGCGAGCTTCGGTCAACAGGATCGAAGAAGGCGAATCCCACTTTACGGCAGATGTCACGCCGATTGAGATTGTTGCGGAGGAGGCGGGCAAGGGCAAAGGCAGCGAAGTGGAAGCCTTGCGCCGCGCAGTGATGCAGCAGTTTGACCAGTACGTCAAACTCAACAAGAAGATTCCTCCCGAGATTCTTACCTCCATTTCCAGCATTGATGATGCGGGCCGTCTGGCCGACACCATTGCCGCGCACCTGCCATTGAAGCTGGATGCCAAGCAGGCCGTATTGAGTCTGTCGGGCGTGAAGGAGCGGCTGGAAAATCTGTTTGAGCAGATTGAGCGCGAGGTTGACATCCTGAATGTCGACAAGAAAATCCGTGGCCGCGTGAAACGCCAGATGGAGAAAAACCAGCGCGACTTCTACCTTAACGAGCAGGTCAAGGCTATCCAGAAGGAACTGGGTGAGGGCGAAGAGGGCGCTGACATCGAGGAGATCGAGAAAAAGATCAAGTCTGCCAAAATGCCCAAGGATGCTCTCAAGAAGGCAGAAGCCGAATTGAAGAAGCTCAAGCTGATGTCACCCATGTCGGCCGAGGCCACCGTGGTGCGCAACTACATAGACGTGCTGACAGCACTCCCCTGGACCACCAAGACCAAGATCAAGCACAACTTGGCCAACGCCGAGGATGTGCTGAATCAGGATCACTATGGTTTGGACAAGGTGAAAGACCGCATTCTGGAATACCTTGCTGTGCAGCAGCGTGTAGACAAGGTCAAGGCACCCATCCTGTGTCTGGTGGGCCCTCCCGGTGTGGGAAAGACCTCGCTAGGGCAGAGCATCGCCAAGGCAACAGGGCGCAAATATGTCCGCATGGCCTTGGGCGGCATGCGCGACGAGGCAGAGATTCGCGGACATCGCCGTACCTACATTGGCGCGATGCCTGGCAAGGTGTTGCAAAGCCTGTCCAAAGTAGGAACGCGCAACCCCTTGTTCCTGCTGGATGAAATTGACAAACTGGGCACCGATTTCCGCGGTGACCCGAGCAGCGCACTACTTGAGGTGCTTGATCCTGAGCAGAACCACAAGTTTGGCGACCACTACGTGGAAGTGGACTACGACTTGAGCGATGTCATGTTTGTTGCCACCAGCAACTCGATGAACATTCCTCCAGCCCTGCTGGACCGCATGGAGGTCATTCGTCTGTCGGGTTATACCGAAGACGAAAAGACCAATATCGCTATTACCTATCTGTTGCCGAAACAGATGAAAAATAACGGCGTCAAGGAGTCCGAGTTGTCAATCTCGGAAGATGCTGTGCGCGACATCGTGCGTTACTACACCCGTGAGGCGGGTGTGCGTTCGCTCGAACGGGAACTGTCCAAGATCTGTCGCAAAGTCGTTAAGGGCCTGTTACTGAAGAAGTTGCAGCCACAGGTCACGGTCACTGCTGAAAACCTCAATGATTATCTGGGTGTACGCAAGTACACCTATGGTCGTGCCGAACAGCAGAACCAGGTGGGACAGGTAGTCGGCTTGGCATGGACGGAAGTGGGGGGCGATCTGCTGACCATCGAAGCCGCATTGACCCCCGGTAAAGGCTTGATCACCCGCACCGGTTCACTGGGTGATGTAATGAAGGAATCCGTTGAAGCTGCTCGTACCGTGGTTCGCAGTCGCTCACGCCGGCTGGGTATCAAGGATGAGGTCTTTGAGAAGAAAGACATTCACATTCACGTGCCCGATGGTGCGACGCCCAAAGATGGTCCCAGTGCAGGAGCCGCCATGGCCACTGCGTTTGTCTCCGCACTGACTGGTATCCCGGTACGCGGTGATGTCGCCATGACGGGTGAGATCACTTTGCGCGGCGAAATTACTGAAATTGGTGGCCTCAAGGAAAAACTGCTCGCAGCATTGCGCGGTGGAATCAGGACGGTACTGATTCCGGAAGCCAATGCCAAAGACCTGCAGGATATTCCTGAGAACGTGAAGAATGGTCTGGAAATTGTGCCGGTGCGATGGATCGACAAGGTCTTGGAACTGGCACTGGAAACGCAACCGGTTCCCCTGCCTGAGGATGATGCGATAGCGCCTGCAGTGGCTACAGATGCCGTTCCCACAACTGCATTGCAAGGCTCGGTGAAGCACTGACGTAAATAGTATTGAAAACTTATAGCCTGTTTTGCAAAGGCCAAAAAGTTAGGTTATAATTTTAGGCTTGAAACGCGGGAATAGCTCAGTTGGTAGAGCGCAACCTTGCCAAGGTTGAGGTCGAGAGTTCGAGACTCTTTTCCCGCTCCACGTTTTTGGAAAAAGGGAAGCAAAGCGCTTCCCTTTTTCATTCGTTGCAAGGTACGCTGGCGCGGTAGCAAAGCGGTTATGCCCCGGATTGCAAATCCGGTTAGTCCGGTTCGACTCCGGACCGCGCCTCCAGAATTTCTGACCCAATATGCCCCGTTAACGTCTGTTGGCGGGGCATTTTTGTTCGACAATAGCTCGCTTGCCCGAGTGGTGAAATAGGTAGACACATCGGACTTAAAATCCGCCGCTTCGTGAATAACGGGCGTACCGGTTCGATTCCGGTCTCGGGCACCACAAGATATCAATATGACCAGCTATAACGCGCCCTTTGAAATTCACGTGCATGGACAGGTGCCGTTGCGCCCGGATGTCGATTTCCAACAGTTACAGGACGCTCTTAAGCCGATGTGGAAATACGCGGGCGCTCGCTCGCTGACCGATGCCGCCGGCAGCACATATGAAGAGGAGCCGGGCATCAAGTTTGATGCGCAGGAACATTTGCTTCAGATGTGCTGGACGGTGCCTGGAGATGATGATTTCCGGCAAATACTGGACGAGGTTTGCATGAATCTCAATGAGATTGCCAATGCAGGTGCAGCCATTGAGGTAACCTTTTACGATGCAGAGTTTGATGGGGAAGAAGGGCCGTCCAGCGGTGAATCGCGTGACGATTTCGTGATGCTGTTCGTAGGCCCCAATCCGGCGGCCATCATGCAGGTGCAACGTGACCTGCTGGTGCAGGATGTCGTCAACATGATGGAGCGTCACTTTGATGGATCCGAGTTGGGTGGGGTTGTCGCCGAAATTGACAAGCTTTTTTCCAACCGGTTTGACGAGCTGGTCAGTTCGCTGGAAATTGGCAAGCCACCGCGCGGCTCGGGCGGCGGGCATGGGGGCGGTCATGGTGGAGGACGCAAGCCACGTCATCTGCATTGACCGCCTAGACCTATGCTCAAAAAGATTGGTGTCCATCAACTGACCTTGGGAATGCATCTCAAGGAGTTTTGTGGTTCGTGGATGGAGCATCCGTTTTGGCGCACGGGTTTCGTTATTACCGACGCTAAAGACATCGCCAGCATTCTCGCAAGCAGCATCAAGGAAGTATGGATTGATTGCGACAAAGGCGTGGATGTTGCCGATGGGCAGCATGCGGTATCCGAGGCCCAGTCCGAAGCGCAGGTAGAAGCCGAACTGCAACGGGCTGCGAACGAACGTCGGGTGGTCGCACCGGTATCAACGGCGGTGGAACTTGAGCGCGCCGCCAACATCTGCTTGCAGTCCAAACAGGCCGTCATTTCGATGTTCCAGGAAGCCCGTATGGGAAAGACCATCGATGTGGGCGGAGCTCAGATGATGGTGGAGGAGATCACCGATTCGGTCAGCCGCAATCCGGGTGCCTTGATCAGCTTGGCACGACTGAAAACCATAGATGACTACACCTATATGCATTCGGTTGCAGTATGCGCAATGATGGTCGCCTTGGCAAAGCAGCTTGGGCTCGATGAAGTGCAAACGCGAACAGCGGGCATGGCGGGCCTGTTGCACGATCTGGGCAAGGCCGTCATGCCCATGGAGGTGCTCAACAAGCCCGGAAAGCTTACCGATGCGGAGTTTTCAATCATCAAAACGCATCCCCAGGAAGGGCATCGCATGTTGCTGACGGGCATCAAGGTAGATCCCATGGTGCTGGATGTGTGTCTGCATCACCATGAGAAGACCGATGGCTCAGGGTACCCCAAGGGGCTCGAGAGTGATGAGATCAGTCTTTTCGCCAAGATGGGGGCAGTCTGCGATGTGTACGACGCCATCACTTCCAACCGACCCTACAAGGCGGGGTGGGACCCCGCAGAGTCATTGCGCAAGATGGCCGAATGGGCTAACGGGCATTTCGATGCCAAGGTGTTTCAGGCGTTTGTGAAAAGTCTGGGCATCTATCCGATTGGTTCACTGGTGCAACTTAGTTCCGGGCGCCTCGGTGTGGTGGTCGACCAATCGGGCAAGTCACTCACAACGCCGGCAGTGAAGGTGTTTTTCTCGACCAAATCCAATATGCGGATCGTGCCGGAAGTGGTGGATTTGTCCAGACCTGGAAGCCACGAAAAAATCGTCAGTAGGGAAGACCCGGCTAAATGGAAGTTCTCTGATCTCAATGAGTTGTGGTCGGGTATCACCACCAGGGCACGCTAATAGCTTCGACGCAATAGACGGCAACTTGTCCCTAGCTGGGACAGTTGCATGGCTGTTTAGCAGCCGCGTGTGACCGGCATTTCCACTGGCTTGGCATTGGGGTTGTATTTGCCCAATTCCAGCTTCGCAATCGCGTTGCGGTGCACTTCATCCGGGCCATCTGCAAACCGCAGAGTACGCGCATTGGTGTAGGCATAGGCCAGCGGGAAATCGTCGCACATGCCCGCACCTCCGTGCACCTGCATGGCCCAGTCAATGACGTCGCATGCCATCTTGGGCGCGACCACCTTGATCATGGCAATCTCATTCTTGGCAAATTTATTGCCAGCAACGTCCATCATCCAGGCGGCTTTCAGTGTCAGCAGGCGGGCCATGTCAATCTTGCAGCGCGCTTCTGCGATGCGTTCCTGGGTGACGGTCTGGGCGGCAATGGGCTTGCCAAATGCGACCCGGCTGGATGCACGCTTGCACATCAATTCCAGGGCACGTTCCGCCAGTCCGATGAGGCGCATGCAGTGGTGAATGCGTCCAGGTCCGAGGCGGCCCTGGGCGATTTCAAAGCCGCGGCCTTCGCCCAGCAGAATGTTGGAGGCCGGGACCCGCACATTCTCGAACAGCACTTCCATGTGTCCATGGGGTGCATCGTCATAGCCAAATACGTTCAGCGGACGCACTACTTTCAGTCCTGGGGTGTTCGCAGGGACCAGCACCATGCTTTGCTGGGAATGGCGCGGAGCTTCCGGGTCCGTCTTGCCCATGGTGATATAGATCGCGCAACGCGGGTCGCCGGCGCCAGAGGTCCACCACTTGCGCCCGTTGATGACGTACTCATCACCTTGGCGCTCAATGCGGGTGGCAATGTTGGTCGCATCGCTGGATGCAACCTCGGGTTCTGTCATGGCGAAGGCAGAGCGAATTTTGCCTTCCAGCAGGGGCTTGAGCCAGCGTGCCTTGTTTTCTTCCGAACCATAGCGGGCAATGGTTTCCATGTTGCCGGTGTCAGGCGCGGAGCAGTTGAACACTTCGCTGGACCACATGACACGCCCCATGATTTCTGCCAGGGGGGCATATTCCTGGTTGGTGAGGCCCGCGCCGTGGTAACCGGACGCTTCAGCGCTGTCCACAGGCAGGAACAGGTTCCATAGACCAGCAGCCTGTGCCTTGGGCTTGAGATTTTCGATGGTCTGCAGCGGCGTCCAGCGCTTGCCGGCTGTAGTGTTGGCCGTGATCTCGGCGTGGTACGCACCCTCCGACGGGTAAATGTATTCGTCCATGAACTTGAGCAGACGTGCTTGCAGTTCCTTGGTCTTGGGTGAGTAATCAAAGTCCATGGGTTCTCCGGTGAAGTAATGTGGCGTAAATTGACGAAAAGGTATTGCAGCTATGCCTTGAGCGCGAAGCTCCAGGCCATTTGGGCCAGTGGGCGCGCACCAGCCGCGGAACTGACTGCCTGCGCGCTGGATGCGGTGCCGGCCTCAACCCGCTTTGCAATGCCCTGCAGGATGGCGGCAATCCGAAACATGTTGTAAGCCATGTAGAAGTTCCAGTCCGCCTTGAGCTGTTGTGGCTCCGCCAGCCCGGTGCGATCGCAGTACATGCGGATGTATTCCTCTTCCTGAGGGATACCCAGCGCATCGAAATCAAGGCCTCCTATACCGCGGAAGGAGCCCGGAGGGATGTGCCACGCCATACAGTGGTAGCTGAAGTCCGCCAGCGGATGCCCCAGTGTAGAGAGTTCCCAGTCCAGTACGGCGATGACCTTGGGCTGCTGCGCATCGAACATCAGGTTGTCAAGGCGGTAGTCACCGTGCACGATGCTAACCATGCTGGCATCCTGCGCCATGGCGGGGATATTCTTGGGCAACCATTCCATCAGCTTGTCCATCTCGGGGATGGGTTGGGTGATGGATGCGGTGTACTGCTTGCTCCAGCGGCCAATTTGCCGCTCGAAATAATTGCCTGGTTTGCCATAGCTGGCCAGTCCACGCTCGGCGAACTTGACCGTGTGCAAGGCGGAAATTACCCGGTTCATTTCGTTGTAAATGGCACCGCGTTGCGCGCGGTCCATTCCTGGAAGCGCCTGGTCCCACAGAACCCGACCCCGCATGAATTCCATGACATAGAAGGCGCGTCCGATAACCGATTCGTCTTCGCACAGGCAATACATTTGAGGCACCGGTACCTCGGTGCCGGCAAGGCCGTGCATTACGGCAAATTCCCGCTCAACTGCATGGGCGGAGGGCAGCAGCTTGGCAACGGGGCCTGGCTTGGCCCGCATGACATAACTCTTGCCCGGTGTGATCAACTTGTAGGTCGGGTTGGACTGGCCACCTTTGAACATTTCCACGCTGAGAGGGCCTTCAAAACCAGGGAGATTTTTCAACAGCCAGGCACTGAGCGCTGCCAGGTCAAAGGCATGCTTCTCGGATACGGCGCCAGTACCTACAAAGTGGTCAAAATTACTCATAAGTGGGGTGGTTTGGTTTCACTCGTCGGATTCAATGATGCGCATCAGCGCGGGGCGGTCGCGAATGACCAGGCCACCCGGTTCGATGCGAATGGCATCTTCGCGCTCCATGGATTTGAGTTCCTGATTGACGCGCTGCCGGGATGCCCCAAGCAATTGCGCAAGTTCTTCCTGGGCCAGCTGCAAACCGATGCGCACTTCGCGGCCATCGCCAAGGCATGGCACACCGTAGCTGCGCGCCAAGTGCAACAACTGTTTGGCCAGACGGGCGCGCAAGGGCAGGGTGTTGAGATCCTCGACCAGGCCGTACAGTTGCCGGATACGACGGGAGTGCAGCCTCAGCAGGGCTTCGTACAACTCCACGTGTGCGGCCAGTATCTTGCGGAAATCCGCTTTGGCAACGCAGAGGATGGTGCTGTTGCCATGGGCGTAGGCATCGTGGGTACGCCGGTCCCCGTCGAAAATGGAAACGTCCCCGAACCAGATGCCAGGCTCCACATAGGTCAGGGTGATCTGTTTGCCGGAAATAGATGTTGAACTGACGCGAATGGCGCCTTTTGCGCAGGCAATCCATTCCTCCGGCGGCTCGCCTCGGGCTGTAATTAGGTCCCCGTCCTTGTAGCGTTTGACGTAGGCACATCGAAGAATGTCGTGTTTGAGCGAGGGTGACAATGAAGAGAACCAGCGACCTGAGTTGATCGCTGCACGTTCTTCGATGGTAAGAATAGGTTCGTCCATGGACTGTCCTTTGGGTGACTGTGCGTGTCATTGGTAACCCCTGCATTGTCACCCCGGGGACCTGGACCTACGCAGATGTTTGTCGCCTGCGTGTCTTGGTAGCAGATCTACTCTTCTTCGTGCAGCAGGCTCAGACCAATGGCACCGCGTCGGCGCAGCCATGGGCTGGGGCGGTAGCGCTGGTCACCGTACACTGTCTGCATGTTGAAGAGCACTTCCAAGATATTGGTTGGGCCATAAAGATTGCCCATGGCCAGCGGACCTTGCGGGTACCCCAGTCCCAGCGTGACTGCGGTTTCCAGGTCGGCGGCTGAGCAGATGCCCTGCTGGCAGATGTCGGATGCAATATTGACGATGTGTGCGACTACGCGTTGCGTGACAAAACCGCCACTGTCACGAATGACGCTGACCGCCTTGCCGTCGCGCGCAAACAGGGCGTGGGCAGCGTCACGCATGTCCGCACGGGTAGCGGGGTTGGTTGCCAGTACCCGGCGTTTGGTGGCAGCATCGTCGATCAGCATATCTATACCGACGGTTCGGGCCGGGTCCAGTCGCTCGACGACCGCCACCGTGGTGATGTCAAACCCCAGGGGGGCGACCAGCGTCAACGCCTGCGGCGAGGGTGACTGCCCGGTTTCGATTTTTGCTCCCAGGTTTTTGAGCAGTAGCAACAATTCGGCCCGGCGTGCGGCGCGTGGTGACAGCCAGACAGATGGCATTTCTTCCAGAATGGGAGTCACTGCTTCCGGCGTAGTCTGCGCCTTTCCATCCGTGTATTTGTAAAAGCCTTCGCTGGACTTGCGCCCCAAGATCCCACCGGCAAGCCGTTGGGCTGTAATGACGCTGGGGCGGTAGCGTGCTTCCTCAAAATACTGGTGATAAATCGAGTCCATGACTGGATGCGAAACATCCAGACCCGTCAGATCCATCAGTTCAAACGGTCCGAGCTTGAATCCCGCCTGATCGCGCAAGATGCGGTCGATCGTGGCGAAATCTGAGACCCCTTCGGATACGATGCGCAGTGCCTCGGTGCCATAGCCGCGCCCGGCGTGGTTGACGATAAATCCGGGGGTGTCCTGCGCGACGACAGGCGTGTGCCCCATGGCCCTGGCATATTGGCACAGGCCCTCAACCACGGCCGGATCGGTACGAAGCCCGGCGATAACCTCTACCACCTTCATCAGGGGGACCGGGTTGAAGAAGTGAAATCCAGCCACCCGCTCGGGATGCTGCAGGCCCGCCGCAATGGCGGTGATGGACAGGGACGATGTATTGCTGGCCAGCACCGCGTTGGGCGCAATGAGGGTTTCCAGTTCCTTGAACAGGCTGGTTTTGACTTCCAGTCGTTCGACGATGGCTTCCACAATCAGGTCACAGTTGGCCAGCGCCTGCAACGTGGGGGCAACGACGAGGCGATTTGCCTGGGCCTGGGCTTCGTCTGCACCCATGCGCTGCTTTTCGACCATGCGTGTCCATTGCGCCTGGATGAATTCGCGGGCTGCCATGGCGGCCTGGGCGTTGGTGTCAAACAGGTGCACCCGACTGCCGGCCTGTGCTGCAATTTGTGCGATGCCACGGCCCATGGCGCCTGTTCCGATGATTCCGATGTTGGGGTAAATGGGTTTCATTTGCCAATTATCGCCGCCTCTGCGCTGTGCGAAAATCTGCCGCATTCATGACAAATAAACGCATTTTGGGAACGTTGGCGCTAGGGGTGACCCTGGTCGCAGGATGGACGGATGGCTCTGCCCTTACGTTGGGGCGTTTGCGCGGAGCCGCTTTGTTAGGTCAGCCGCTGGAGGTGACCGTTCCCCTGCAGTTCAGTTCCGACGAGGACCCTACCCAATCGTGTTTTGAGGCGGATGTCTTTTACGGTGATATTCGCAAGGAATCTTCTGCGCTGGTGTCTGCCAGTGGGGAGCAGGGTACGGCTGTGCGCATCCGTTCGGTGGCTAACGTGGATGAGCCTGTCGTGACGGTGTATTTGAAGGCGGTCTGTGGCCAGAAGACGGCGCGTCGGTACGTGCTGCTGGCCGATCTGGCCAGCGAAATTACGCCCTCACCCGTGGTCTCTACACCAGTGCCAGCGCAAGTGCCTTTGGTGGCAGAGCTGCCCAAGGTCAAATCGAATGGGAAGAGTGTTGACGTGTCTGGCAGGTCTCTGGCTGCGAGCAACACGTCGCATTTAAGGCGCGAGCCCCAACCCAGGCCAGTGGCCGGCAACGCCTCGGTGGCCGTTGAGGCAAAGGCAGTGAAGCCGCCCAGACAGGTTGTTGAATCGGGGCGAAAAGCCCGGCTGAAACTGACGCCATTCGATATGTCGTTGGAGCGTGATCCCTTGCTGCGCTCAAGCGACGAGTTGCTTTCCACGCCAACAGAAGACCTGCAAAAGCGCGTTGAAGCGCTGGCCATGTGGCGAGCACTGAACGCCAGTGCACAGGATGTGCTTAGGGACGAAGCCCGCATGCAGGCCCTGGAAGGCGACCTCAAGCGATTAGCCGATGTCACCGCGAAAAATCGGCTGGCATTGCAGGACGTGAATGCGCGGCTGGAGGTATCGGAGTCCCAGCGCTACGCCAACCCCCTGGTTTATGGTCTCGTTGTGGGTTTGATAGCGTGCCTTGCCGCGCTGGTGTTTCTCTGGCAGCGGTTGCGCAGGGCAAGTGGTGTGGATCAGCCGTGGTGGCGCTCTGCGATGGACGTTGAAGAT
>JAGWUS010000075.1 GCA_028868305.1 Burkholderiales bacterium
ACCTTCCACGCTTAGCGCATCGCCATCCACCAATATTTCGCCTGAGGTCGGGGGGAGCAAACCCATAATCAAATCAATTAGTGTGCTTTTGCCACTGCCTGTGCTACCAATAAAGCCTACGCGGGCCCCCTTGGTTATTGAGAGGTTGATGCCCTGCAGAACCGGCTGAGTTTCAGAGGAGTAGGCAAAATGAATATCGCGAAGCTCCAAGACTGGTCGATCACCTTGCGGCAATCCCGCCACACTTTTAAGCTTGGTGGAGTCGGGTGGAATGGGTAGAGGCAGAGCCAGCAGGACCAACGTTTCCTCCGCTACTGCCGTGCTACCGCGGGCACTGGCAAAGCCGTTGTAGATGTTTTGCATGTAAGGCAATAGGCGCTGTGCCCCTAAAGCCAGAGCACCCAGAGTGGGAACGGCTTGGGACACACCACCGGCTCCACTGACCATAAAATAAGCCAATAACACAAACAGCACCATGCCAATGCTTTCGACAACATATTTAGGGCTGCTAGCTAACACCGCATTTTTGGATTGCGCTGTGCGTTGCGCCCGGTCTGCATGGCTGAAGTGCTGTGTGTAAACAGCGTGGTTGCCATCGATAATTACATCGCGAATGGCGCCCAATCCCTCCTGCAACGCCTTGATTTTTAGGGTACTTTTGTCAGCAATAAGTTGCCCATTCATGAGCTGCTGCTGCTTAGCCCAGGTGCTGATACCAAGGTACAGACTACCAAACACTACGCCAGTCCCCAAAGAAACAGCAGGATTCACCCACAGCATGGCACAAAAAATAACGCTCACCATAACTGCGGCAATGCCAGCCTGCATCATGGGCGCCATCAGGCCCATGACCATGGACCCCACTTTGTCCACTGCAGCAAGGGTTTGACTGCTGTTGTGCTGCAGATGGTAAGTGTACGGCTGCTGCAATATGCGGCTGAAAATTACCTCGCCAAAATCCGCGCCAACGGCAAATACAAATCTCATGCTTGCCCAGTTGAGGGCTAGGCGCAGACTGGCCGCGAGCACAGCAAACACTGCGAACCAAAGAGATGCGGCGGCCAGCCGGGTGCCGCCAACCAACGGCGCCACGGCGTCCAGTGCCGCAGCCACCAAAGGTTGTTGGTCGGCAATACCAGGGTTCACCAACAGACCCAAAAAGGGAACGATGGCGCCAAAGGTAAACACCTCGGCCACGGCGCCAGCTAGCATTAGCACCAAGACCATAAAGAACTGTGTTTTTCGGCGCGCGGTCATGCGGCTGTAGATATCAGAAATCAGACGCAACATGGAAAGCAATTAGGCTATTGTGCTTGTAATAATGATGCAGCTTACCACCGGTTTTCATCATTGCTCAAAATTTGAGGCGTAGGCGTTACTCCATGCAACTTAGAACTTATCCGAAAATAATGTTTTCGCCCGTCTTTATCTTTCGGAATGCCATGATGGACGCCGCCAAGTGGTTGAGCGCCAGGAAGCTGCGGTCAAGCTTCTCGTATCGAACTGACCTTGCCCCCGAAAAACGTACTCCTTAGCTGATAGGTAAAAATCAGTGTTAGGAGAGAGAAATGAGCGAATCGAAACGACGGGCACGGTACACACTGGAATTCAAGCTGGAGGCTGTGCGGTTGGTCAAAGGTGGGCAAGTGGCCGCTGTCACGGCCAAGATACTGGGCATCCCCAAACAGACGCTGGAGAACTGGGTGCGCTTGCATGGCAAGGGCCAGCTCAAGGGTGCTGGCGACAAGCCGGTGAGCGCGGAGCAGATGGAGTTAGCCAGACTGCGTGCTGAACTGGCCAGGGTCAAGATGGAGCGCGACATCTTAAAAAAAGCGACGGCGTACTTCGCAAGGGAATCATCGTGAAGTACGCCTGGATAGCCAGCAACAAAAAGCAGTGGCCGGTGTCCATGGCGTGTGACATGCTGGGCGTGAGCACCAGTGGCTACTTCGAGCACATGCGACGCAAAGGCACTGACAAGCCATCGAAGCCGGGTGCTGGTCAACGCATCAGTAATGAAGCCCTGCTGGCCCACATTCGTGCCATCCACGCCGAGGTCAAACAGGAATATGGCTGGCCCAAGATGTGGAAGGAGCTGGTGGCGCGCGGGATCCGGGTGGGCAAGGAACGCGTGCGGCGCATGATGAAAGAGCACGGCATCAAGGCCAGGGGCAAGAGAAAGTTTGTCGTCACCACCGACAGCAAGCACAACCTGCCCATTGCGCCGAACCTGCTGCAACGCAACTTCACGGCCAGCGCCCCCAATCAGGTGTGGACGGGAGACATCACCTATATCGCGACCGACGAAGGTTGGCTGTACTTGGCCGTGGTGTTGGACCTGTTTAGCCGCCAGGTGGTGGGCTGGAGCATGCAGGCGCACATGCAAAGTTCACTGGTGACGGATGCGCTGCGCATGGCGTGGTTCCGCCGGGCACCAGATGCGGGTGTCATCTTCCACTCGGACCGCGGCAGCCAATACTGCGGTCATGAATTCCAGGCTGCACTGGCCGGGTACAAGATGAAAAGCTCCATGAGCCGCAAGGGCGACTGCTGGGACAACGCACCCACGGAGAGTTTCTGGGGACGACTGAAAGTGGGGCGTCTGTACGGCAGGAAATTCGAGACCCGCAGGCAGGCCATGGACGAGGTGATTGACTGGATGACGTTCTACAACCACCGCAGGATTCATTCGACGTTGGGCTATGTCAGTCCGATGCAGTTTGAGAAAAGCTGGCACGCGGCACAGCTATTGAAGGCCGCATAATGGAACGGCTAAGAGGTACGTCAAACAGGGGTAGGTTCACAAGACTATCAAAGGTTGAGCGCACATGCGCATTAGGAATCAATATGGAACCTACGGAATTAGTGAATCATGAAAGTGAGATTGCTCCCCCCGTCACAGACGGCGAGCACGACGGTAACACGGACAAGTCTTTGACTATGCCCGATGTGTTGAGTGACTACTGCTGCTTCAACAAAGGCGATCTAGCATTCGTAGTGTTGAGCAAAGAAGTCAGCCCCATCACGGCGATGGTGGCCGCGCAGTACGTAGACTTTTAGTCCGCCCGTGCTGCCACCGCAGCGCGGATGTGCGCGCTCAGGCTCTCGGCCCACACTGCGTAGCCCTGTGGCCCCGGATGAAAACCGTCGCTGGCAAGGCCCTGTGCAGGCTGTTCCATGTGGGCGCTGTGCAGCACCCTGCGCGGGTATGGTCCCAGTGTCACCAACAGGAGCTTGCGGTGCAGGTCGTTCATTCAAAAATAATGAATTTTGGCGTCAAGCCGTTTGAAACTGTTTGCACTGTCAGGCTCCTAAACTTGCGGCCATGAACAGTACATCCACACCCCAATACAGCCGCATTGCGATTGCACTGCACTGGATTCTGGCCATTGCACTGATCGCCCTATTCGCGGTGGGTCTGTACATGGCCGATCTGCCATTCTCACCCCAGCGGCTCAAGCTGTACAACTGGCACAAATGGGCAGGTGTCTGCATTCTGATTTTGTCGGTGCTGCGGCTGCTTTGGCGCCTGACGCACACGCCTCCCGCCTTGCCCGGCAAAGTGGTCAGTGCCATGCCCGGTTGGCAGACTGCTGCTTACCACGCGACCCACGGCCTGCTGTATGCGCTGTTTTTCATTGTGCCGCTGGTGGGCTGGGCCTACAGCTCGGCTGCAGGTTTTCCCATCGTGCTGTTTGGTGTGCTGCCGCTGCCGGATTTTGTGCCTGCCGACAAAGTGCTGGCCGAGCTGATCAAGCCTTGGCACGAGATCACTGCCTTTGCCATGGCCGGCCTGGCCGCCATGCATGTGGCTGCCGCCCTTAAACACCATTTTGTGGACCGCGACGGCTTGATGCAGCGCATGCTGCCCGCGGCAAATGGCCAATAACTCTGAACGAATGATGCAAGAAATGACCGTCAAATTTTCCACTCTCTTCAAGCTGGGCGCGCTGGGCGCGCTGGGCGCGGCAATGCTGGTGACTGCAGCCCATGCCGACCAGAAACTGCTGCCTGCACAAAGCGAAATCAGCTTTGTCAGCAAGCAGATGGGCGTGCCGGTGGAGGGGCGCTTCAAGAAGTTTGATGCGCAAATTGCGTTCGACCCCAAGAAGCCCGAAGTCAGCAAGATCGCCTTCACCATCGACACCGCTAGCGTCACTGTAGGCGCGCCCGAGAGCGATGCCGAACTGCCCAAGGCGCCGTGGTTCAACGTGCTGAAGTTTCCACAGGCTACCTTCCAGTCCAGCGCCGTCAAGGGCCTGGACGCTGGCAAGTTTGAAGTGACTGGCAAGCTCAGCATCAAGGGCAATGTGCGCGACGTGGTCGTGCCTGTGACCCTGACGCAAAACGGGGCAACGACCGTGGCCACCGGTGCCTTTGGCCTCAAGCGCCTGGGGTTCAAGATTGGCGAAGGCGACTGGGCGGATACATCCATGGTGGCCGACGATGTGCAAGTGAAATTCAAGCTGGCGCTCTCGGGCATTGCCAAGTTTTGATCAAGTTCTGATTTCTTTCCTTTCTTTTATCTGGAGACTTTGAAAATGCGTAAATCCCTGGTTGCCCTCGCGGCCGCTTCCCTGTTGACCGGTGCTGTGCATGCTGCCCCCGCTACCTATGCGATTGACCCGACCCACACTTTTGTGACATTTGAAATCGGTCACTTTGGTGCATCCGTCAACCGTGGCCGTTTCGACAAGAAGGAAGGCTCCGTGCAACTGGACAAGGCAGCCAAGTCCGGCAAGGTGGAAATCACTTTTGACGCCACTTCCGTGAACACCGGTACCGCCGCTTTCAACAACCACCTGCAAAGCGCCGACCTGTTTGACGCTGCCAAGTACCCCACCATCAAGTTTGTTGCTGACAAATTTGTGTTTAACGGTGACAAGGTATCTGAAGTCGCCGGCAATCTGACTTTGTTGGGCAAAACCCAGCCTGTGACCCTGAAGGCCAACCAGTTCAACTGCTACGACAGCCCCATGCTCAAGCGCGAAGTCTGCGGTGGCGACTTTGAAGCCACGATTGACCGCACCGCCTTCGGCATGAACTACGGCGTGGATTGGGGTTTCCCCAAGGCCGTGCGCCTGGTGGTTCAGGTGGAAGCGGTCAAGCAGTAATTGCTGACCGTCCTGTGCAGGACCTCGTTGCGGGCCCGGTGCAGTTGCACATCGGTGCGTTGGAAACCGAGGTGCGTGTGGGGCCTGCGGCGGCGCCCACGGCCACCATGGTGCTCGCGATGGGCACACAGCAGATTGCAGACGCGTTTTTCCGCCGCATGCCACCGACGCGATTGCAGGTTGAAAACGCCATCCAGCTGGTGGAAGACGAGGTGGTGCGCGCCAGGACGCTGGCGCCTGCGGGTACATGGATTTGCAGCGCAGATGACGACATGCGGGCCATTGCAGCCCTTGCTGGCGAGAGTGCTGTGAGCGATCGTCTCCTGTCACTGGAAGACGTGGAGCACACGTTTAACCGTTGGGTCGATTGGGTGGAGGGCCGCCCGGCCAGTCAAGATGATTTGCCCAAAAGTGCCAGTTTTGCGGCCAGACTGCTGATACTGCGCGAATGCATGCACCACCTGCAGGTTCACTGTGTGCGCTTGATTTGACTTTGCTCAATACAGTGCCTTGCCAGAGGCCTAAGCTGTACCTGTTTTCATTCACACAGGAAAAGTATCCATGTCCCATTTTCACGCTGTTGTCTGGCTTGATCACTCTGAAGCGCATGTGATGCACATTGCGCCGGATGATGTCGAAAAGTCGGTTGTGCATCCTTCCAAACCGCACCAACATCTGCACTCCCGTGCTGGCACTTTGGGCTCTGGTAAGCGGCCCGAAGACCAGCAGTATTACCACGCTGTGGTCGATGCACTGAAGGGTGCGCAGGAAATTCTGGTGGTGGGCCCTGCCCAGGCCAAATTGCAGTTGATCAAGCACATGCATGCCCATGACCAGGCCACTGCCGACAAGTTGGTGGGTGTAGAGTCGATTGACCATCCGACCGATGGCCAGTTGGTGGCGTATGCACGCAAGTATTTTGCCGCCAAGGACAAAATGCTGGGCACTGCTTGATCGGAAACTGCTACAGTTTCAGTAGCACGTAAGGCGCGTTCTGTAGGGGCTTGCGCCAGAAATGGCTCAAGCCTTTTGTTGTGCAGTCTGCTCTTGTAGCTTCTTGCGGCAGGTGCTGTTGATCAGGCGCAACTCGGCCAGGGTTTCATCAATCCGGGCACGTTTGGTTTCCAGGTCCGCGATTTCCTGGTCGGTGCGCGCTATCACAAAGCTCAATTGCTGGGCACGGCCTTCGCCCTGGTCGCCATACAGGTCCAGATAGCGCTTGATCTCTGCCAGTGACGAGCCGATGGCCTTGGCGCGCAGGATCAGGGCCAGCCGGGCGCGGTCGCGCCGGTTGTAGACACGAGCGCCGTTGACCCGTCTTGGCGACAACAGCCCCTTGTCTTCGTAAAAACGCAAAGCGCGCAGGGAAATGCCGAACTCGCGGCACAACTCGGTGATACCGAACAGATCGGTAGCCGCCTCATCGCGGTGCGAATCGACAAATGCCTGTGCGTCGGTCAGTGCCATGGGGCGGCGTTAGTGCTTAGATAACGCGTTGCAGGCGCATGGCGACGCTCATGTCTCCCGATACCTTGAGCTTGCCCGCCATGAAGCCGGTGGCAGGGTCCAGGTCGCCGTCCAGCATGGCCTGCAGGTTGTCCATGGTGATGCCCACGGTGCAGTCGGTGTCAGTGTTGTCGTTGGTCACGGTGTTGGGGGTGGATTTGCCGTCAATCACGATGACGCCATCGGCGCCCATGTCGAACTTGAGGGTGGCTGCCAGGCCGCTGTCTGCGCCCACTTTGGTGCGGATGGCCTGGGTTGCGGATTCGAGGGACATGCAGTTTCCTTTACGGTGGGTGGAGTGGAGGGTCAGCGCACAGGCCGAACGGCACGAATCGTATCCGTTTTGGATTACGCAAGGCTAAGTATAAACACCTAAACGGTACCCAGTTGACGTAAACGTCACCTAAGCTTCTAATGCGAGAACTTTGCACCAAGGATTGAACCGCATGCCCGTACTTCGTTCCAAAATCAACGCGCGGTCTGACGCCTTTGCTGCCAATGCCAGGCGCATGGGGGAGTTGCTGGCTGAGGTGCAACGCCTCGAAGGCATGGTGATTGCCGAGTCCGAATCCAAGCGCGACAAGTTTGAGAAGCGCAAGCAACTGCTGCCGCGCGAGCGGGTGGCGCGCCTGCTGGACCGTGGCACGCCCTTCCTGGAAATCAGCCGCCTGGCCGGCTTGAACATGCACGACGACGATGGCAAGAAGGCGGTGCTTGGCGGAGGTTCCATCGTGGGCATTGGCGTGGTTGCGGGCAAGCGCTGCCTGATTTCGGTGAATGACAGCGCGGTCAAGGGTGGCACGGTTGCCCCCATGGGCCTGAAAAAAGGCTTGCGGGGCCAGCAGATCGCGCAGGAAAACAAGCTGCCCATCATTTCTCTGGTGGAAAGCGGCGGCGCCAACCTGATGTACCAGAGCGAGATATTCATTGAAGGCGGTCGTACCTTTGCCAACCAGGCCCGCATGTCGGCCATGGGCATTCCGCAAATTTCAGTGGTGCACGGTTCCAGCACGGCGGGTGGGGCCTACCTGCCCGGCCTTTCGGACTACGTGATTCTGGTGCGGGGTCGCTCCAGTATTTACCTGGCGGGCCCGCCGCTGGTGAAGGCTGCCATTGGCGAGGACTGCACCGATGATGAACTGGGTGGCGCCGAAACGCACGCCCAGGTCACTGGCCTGGGTGAATACCTGACCGAAGACGACGCCCACGCAATTGCCATGGCACGCGAGGTGATGGACAAGCTCAAGTGGGATGTGGCGCCTGATGCGGCTTCTTTTACGGAGCCGCTGTTCGATGAGCAGGAGCTGATGGGCATTGTGCCGGCCGATGAGCGCGAGCCCTACGATGTGCGTGAGATCATTGCACGCCTGGTGGATGGCTCCGATTTTCTGGAATTCAAGGCCAGCTACGCCCCCGAGATGATGTGCGGCCATGCACGGGTGCAGGGGCACCTGGTGGGTATTCTGGGCAACAACGGCCCGATTCAGCCCACGGGCTCAACCAAGGCGGCGCAGTTCATCCAACTGTGTGACCAGAGCGGTACGCCGCTGGTCTTTCTGCAAAACACCACCGGTTATATGGTGGGTTCGGTGGCCGAGCGCGCTGGCGCCATCAAGCATGGCAGCAAGATGATTCAGGCCGTGGCCAACGCGCGGGTGCCGAAGTTCACCTTTGTGCTGGGCGGCTCGTATGGTGCGGGCAACTACGGCATGTGTGGTCGGGGGTTCGATCCGCGTTTCATCTTCGCCTGGCCGACCGCACGCACCGCCGTGATGGGCGGTGCCCAGGCGGCCAAGGTGATGGATATCGTGAACCGCGCCAAGATTGAACGCTCGGGCATGGAAGCCAATGACGAGGCGCTCAAGGCCATGTCCGATGGTTTACGCCTGCGCCTGGACAAGGAGTCTGCCGCCCTGTTTGGCACTGCGCGTTTGTGGGACGACGGCATCATCGATCCGCGTGATACGCGTCGCATTCTGGGGCTGGCGCTAGCGCTGGCCGTGGAGGCAGAGCATCGCCAGCTGCGTCCGAACACCTTTGGCGTAGCCCGCTTTTAAGCGGGCACTTGACCAATCTCTGCAAATTCAATACCTGACAAAAACACACCATGAAATTCACCCCTGAACACGAACAGATTGCCGACACCGTCCGCAAATTTGTCATCAATGAAATCAACCCCCATTTGCCCGAGTGGGAAAAAGCGGGCATGTTCCCCGCGCACGAAGTCTTCAAGAAGATGGGCGATCTGGGGTTGCTCGGCGTCAAGTACCCCACCGAGTTCGGTGGCCTGGGGCTGGACTTCAGTTACTCGATGGTGGTGGCCGAGGCCCTGGGGGAATGCAATGCTGGCGGCGTGCCCATGGCCATTGGCGTGCAGACCGATATGTGCACCCCTGCGCTGGCACGTTTTGGCTCGGACGAACTGCGCCACCAATTCCTGACCCCCGCCATTGCGGGCGACATGGTGGGCTGCGTGGGCGTGAGTGAGGTCAGTGGTGGCTCGGACGTGGCGGCCCTGAAAACCACGGCCAGAAAAGAGGGCAGCGACTATGTCATCAATGGCTCCAAAATGTGGATCACCAACGGCATGCAGGCGGACTGGTGCTGCCTGCTGGCCAACACCAGTGAAGGCGCGCCGCACAAAAACAAGTCGCTGATCATCGTGCCCATGGATGCAGCCGGTATCACCCGCCAGAAGATCGAGAAGATCGGCATGCACTCCAGTGACACCGCGCAACTCTTCTTTGACAATGTGCGCGTGCCCCAGAAGTACCTGATCGGCCAGGAAGGCATGGGCTTCATGTTGCAGATGCTGCAGTTCCAGGAAGAGCGGCTGTACGGTGCCGCGGGTTGCCTGCGCTCGCTGGACCGCCTGATCGACCAGACCATTGACTACACGCGCCAGCGCAAGACTTTTGGCCAGCCCATCATCAACAACCAGGTGGTGCACTTCCGCCTGGCCGAGTTGCGCACCGAAGTGGAAGCGCTGCGCGCCCTGACCTACCGAGCCGTCGAATCCTATGTGTCTGGCAAGGACGTGACCAAGCTGGCCTCCATGGCCAAACTCAAGGCGGGCCGCCTCTCGCGGGAAGTTGCCGACAGCTGCCTGCAGTACTGGGGCGGCATGGGCTTCACTGCGGACAACCCGATTTCTCAGGCCTACCGCGACAGCCGCCTGATCTCCATTGGTGGTGGTGCCGACGAGATCATGCTGGGCATCATCTGCAAGCTCGAAGGCACCCTGCCTGGCAAGGCATGAGCGGAACCGCAGCCATGACAGACGCGCTAGATGCTATGAAATTAGTAGCTGTTCGTGCACGGCGGACGGGGGCTGCACTGCAAATAACCTTGAATCGCCCGGAGTCCCGCAACGCCATGTCCCTGCAGATGGTGGATGAATTGCGCCAGGTGCTGAGCGCCGCTGAAGCCACTGCCGGGCAGACCGATGCGGTGCGCGTCATCGTGTTGCGCGGGGAGGGTGGGCACTTCTGTTCCGGTGCCGACCTGAAGGACATGGCCGCTGCGCGCATGCTGGCCATGCAGAAGAAGGAGGGCGACGACACGGATCCGATTGCCGGTGTGAACGCCGCGTTTGGGGAGCTGTGCGTCGCTTACGCCCAAACGCCATTGGCGCTGGTGGCGGTGCTGGAAGGTACCGTCATGGGCGGTGGCTTTGGTCTGGCCTGCGTGGCCGATGTGGCCATTGCCAGCGACACGGCGACCTTCCGTTTACCCGAAACTTCGCTGGGTGTGGTACCCGCCCAGATTGCCCCGTTTCTGGTGGAGCGGCTGGGCTATTCGCAGGCCAAGCGGCTGGCCGTCACAGGCGGACGCCTCGACGCCGCAGC
>JAGWUS010000032.1 GCA_028868305.1 Burkholderiales bacterium
GATGTGGCAGGCCGAGGCCACGGTGTTCAGGTTGTAGCTGTTGCAGGCGTAGGCAAAGGCGCTGTCGGCCAGCGTGAAGATCAGCCCGCCATGGCAGATGTGGTGGCCGTTGACCATGTCGGGGCGCACCTGCATGGTGATGGTGGCGGTGCCGGGCGCTATGGAGATGAGCTGCATACCCAGGGCGTTGGTGGCATGGTCGCGGGACCACATGGCTTGGCCGACGTCGCGCGCAAGGGCATGCGCATCTGCGGCGGAGAGTGGTGGTGTGTCTGTCATCTTATTGACCGGTAAATTGGGCGGGGCGCTTTTCCAGAAAAGCTGACACGCCTTCAACATAGTCCGCACTGCGCCCCATCTCGCGCATCAGCAATGCCTCGTAAGACAGCTGCTGTTCTATGGAATGGGTATGCGCGGCCAGCATGGCCTGGCGCGTACGCACCAGTGCCTTAGTCGGCATGCCGGCCAGTTGGTTGGCGGCGGTGGTGACTGCATCAGAAAAGGCGTCATCTGTCACCGCGTCCCAGATTAGGCCCCACTGCGCGGCCTTTTCGGCAGGCAGCTTCTGCCCCGTCATCGCCAGCCCCATGGCGCGGGCATGGCCAAGGCGCTGCGGCACCAGCCAGGAACAGGCGGTGTCCGGGATCAAGCCGATCTTGGCAAAAGGCATCAAAAACGAGGCCGAGTGGCAGGCAATCACCATGTCACAGGCCAGCGCCAGGCTGGCACCCGCACCAGCGGCCACACCGTTGACAGCAGCGATCGTGGGCACCTTCAGCTGGGCCAGACGCATCACCAGCGGCTTGTACTGGCGCTCCACCACGTCGCCCAGGTCCGGCGGTGTTTCACCGGGGGTGAACCGCACGTCCGCATCGGCCAGATCCTGCCCGGCGCAAAAGCCACGGCCCGCGCCAGTAAGCACTAGCACGCGGGCTTCTGAGTCGGCCTGCACGCGGTCCAGCGCGTCGCGCAGCTCGGCATGCATGGCGGCGTTGAAGCTGTTCATCTTGTCCGGACGGTTCAACGTGAGGCGGACTACGCCGCCTTCAGACGCCATGAGAATATTTTCGTAGAACATGCGCGCTCCAAAGCGATACAAATCGTATTTGATATTTATAAGCTACTGTATCGCTTTGAAAGTCTGACAACAAGACGCTATACGCCCAGATTTCTAGGGGTTAACACGGAGTGCGCGGCAGCGCAACCGAAACCACCAGCTAAATATTGGGCGGCGGGCATGTCCACGGTCAGACCGTCCAGCACCTCGGTCAGCTGAGGAACGTCGGCCTTCAAGGTGGCCTGCATCAACATCAGTCCGGGGGCAGCGCTGATTTTTGTAAGTTTGGCCTGTAGCCCCCGTGTCTTGTGCACAAGCAGCTATTAATATGAGAGATTCAAATGGGAAATACCTATGGCATCAAACCGCCACGTGATTGCAGTGCGTTGGCATGAAGGGAAATATTCCGTCATTGCAGACCAGATTTTCAACAGCACTGAGGATATTGACTGGCGTGCGCTGGAAGGCAAACACCCCTGGAATGATGTCAGCATCGATTCCGGGTACCACGACCATGCCTCCGTGCTGTCCATAGACCAGATTACCAGTTTCGCCCGCAGCGAATTGGCGCATGCGTACATTGAAAAAACCATCCAGGGCGGCGCGTTCCTTTACTTGATACACCGCGCGGAATACGAGAGCACACTGTGACGAATTGCAATGTCTTCTTGCGTCAGACCGCTGGTCCGCTCAGGGTGCTGGCTATGGCCATGGTGGCTGGGGCTCTCATCGCTGTTGCAGGATGTTCCACTACGCCCCGACCGATACTTGATGGGGGATCCGCGACAGTGCATCCCTCCCGACTCACAGACGAGCAGGCCAATGATGTGACCCTGATGGCCATTGGACTGGTTGGCACTCCGTACCGGTACGGTGGCAACACGCCAGCCAGTGGCTTTGACTGCAGCGGTCTCATTGGATATGTCTACAAAGAGCGGGCGGGGGTATCTGCTCCCCGTTCGGTTGCGGCTCTGGTGGACTGGGGGCAACCCGTGCCCGTAGAGTCTCTCAGAACAGGAGATCTGGCCATATTTGGGCAGGGTGCCAATGCAACGCATGCTGGAATTTACGTGGGAGAAGGGCGTTTTGTACATGCACCTTCCACCGGAGGCGAGGTGCGGCTCGATCATCTGAAATCGAAGTACTGGGCTGCGCAGAAAGTGGCCTTCAGGCGCCCCTGAGGACAGCGCCGACCTATTGGTTATGGACGTTCATCTAAGAGATCTAAGAACGTTGGGAGATGTCAGAAGCTCCCTTTTCCTGCACCACGGGCGAAAAACCTCTTGGGGAAACTGCAGCTAGATGCCACTGCTTTACCAAAGCGTAAATCGCGGGTATCACAGCCAATGTCAGTACCGTCGACGAAATCATTCCGCCGACCATTGGTGCCGCTATGCGACTCATGACCTCCGAGCCCGTACCATTGCCCCACATGATCGGTAGCAATCCAGCCATGATGGCAACCACGGTCATCATTTTGGGACGTACGCGCTCCACAGCACCGTCCATGACCGCCTCATAGAGATCCCTTGTGGTGGGGGTTGTCCCGCTTGAGCGGCATTTCTCTTTGGCAGCTTCCCACGCATGGTCCAGATAAATAAGCATGATGACACCTGTTTCAGCAGCGACACCAGCGAGCGCAATGAACCCCACAGCGACTGCTACCGAAAGGTTGTAGTTGAGTAGCCACATAAGCCACACGCCACCCACCAGCGCAAACGGTACGGAGAGCATCACGATCAAGGTTTCGGTTATCCGCCTGAAATTCAGATAGAGAAGCAGGAAGATGGACAGCAGCGTCACAGGAATCACCACCTTCATCTTCTCAATAGCACGCTCCATGTATTCGAACTGACCACTCCAGGTAACGTAGTAACCGCTGGGGAACGTCACTTTCTGGGCGACTGCCTTTTTGGCATCTGCAACATAGCCTCCAATGTCCCGGTTGCGAATGTCCACGTAGATGTACGCAGACAGTAAAGCATTCTCGGTACGTATCCCTGGTGCACCTTTGGCCACAACAACTTTGGCCACTTGCCCTAACGGGATCATCGCACCATCCGGGGTCGGAACGAGTACTTCTCGGGCAATCTGCAGGGGATCCGAGCGTAACTCGCGTGGATAGCGAACCGTGACGCCATAGCGTTCTCGCCCCTCAACAGTGGTGGTTACCATTTCGCCACCCAAGGCAGTCCCAACCACATCCAAGAGGTCTCCAACAGCCAATCCGTATCTGGCTAACTGCTGTCTGTCAGGTTCGATATTCAGGTAAAAACCACCAGTGACGCGCTCCGCAAAAGCGCTACTGGTTCCAGGAACTTCTTTCACCACCGCTTCGATTTGCTTCGCAAGCCGCTCCATTTCCTCCAAATTCTTGCCATAGACCTTGATACCAATGGGTGTGCGAATTCCCGTGGACAACATGTCAATTCGTGCCTTGATTGGCATGGTCCAGGAGTTCGCCACACCAGGGAACTGAAGTGCCTTGTCCAGTTCCGCGATCAGCTTGTCTGTGGTCATGCCAGGACGCCATGCAGACTCTGGCTTTAAATTAATGATTGTTTCAAACATCTCAGTAGGAGCAGGATCGGTTGCTGTATTTGCTCGACCTGCCTTGCCATAAACGGAGGCAACCTCCGGAAAACTTTTGATGATTTTGTCCTGTGTTTGCAGCAATTCAGCCGCCTTGGTGATGGACATACCAGGCAAAGACGCTGGCATATAGAGAAGCGTGCCTTCATTGAGCGTCGGCATAAACTCTGAACCCAACTGTGAGGCCGGGTAAATCGAGATCCCCAAAACCACCACTGCCAGAGCAATGGTGAGCTTCTTCCATCGCATTACCCCGGAGATGATGGGTCTGTAAACCCATATCAGAAAGCGGTTTACAGGGTTTTTCGCTTCGGGCATGATCTTCCCGCGAATGAAGATCAACATCAGCACGGGCACCAAGGTAATCGACAATAGCGCTGCACCTGCCATGGAGAATGTCTTGGTGAATGCCAATGGAGAAAACAGTCGCCCTTCCTGCCCCTCCAAGCTGAAGACCGGCAGGAAAGACACCGTAATAATCAGCAGCGAGAAAAAGAGTGCGGGGCCAACTTCTTTGCACGCCCCCAGCATGGCATCAACGCGATCAGTGGCAGTATGGCCCTGGGGAAGACGCTCAAGGTGTTTATGAGCGTTTTCAATCATCACAATGGCTGCATCGATCATGGCACCAATGGCAATGGCAATGCCGCCAAGACTCATCAGGTTGGAACTCATTCCCAATGTGCGCATGGCAATGAAGGAGATCAGTATGCCCACTGGAAGCATCAGGATTGCAACCAGTGCGCTGCGTACATGCATCAGAAACACGACGCAAACCAACGCAACAATCAGGGACTCCTCCAGCAATGTGTGCTTGAGCGTGTCAATTGCACGGTTAATGAGCTCAGATCGGTCATACACCGTCTGAACTGAAACCCCTTCGGGTAAACCTGGGCCAATTTCTTCAATCTTGGACTTGAGGTTGGAGATGACTTCCAGAGCGTTCTGACCGTACCGCGCCATGGCAATTCCGGACACCACTTCCCCCTCGCCATTAAGTTCCGTTAGCCCGCGGCGCTCATCTGGAACGAGTTCCACGCGACCTATATCGCGAATCAGAACGGGCGTACCTTTGTCACTCTTGACTACCAAGGATTCAATATCTTCCTTGCCGTGCAGATAGCCCTTGCCACGAATCATGTATTCCGTCTCGGCCATCTCCACGGCACGCCCACCAACATCGCGGTTTGAATCACGAATGACCTGAGCCACCTTCATTAGCGCGATGCCGTAGGAACGCAGCTTCACTGGATCCACCGTGACTTGGTAGGTCTGCACAAACCCACCTATTGAAGCAACTTCTGCCACACCGTGGGCTTTGGTTAACTGGTATCGGACAAACCAGTCCTGAATGGAGCGTAACTCCGCCAGTGTTTTGTCTTTGGCCAAGAGTGCATATTGGAAGACCCAACCCACACCCGTCGCGTCCGGACCGATTTGAGGCGTTATTCCTTTGGGCATCCGTCCTGCCGCGAAATTCAGATACTCCAATACACGCGAGCGCGCCCAGTAGATATCTGTGCCATCTTCAAAGATGATGTAGACAAAGGACGCGCCAAAGAACGAAAACCCCCGTACCACTTTCGACTTTGGCACGGATAACATGGAAGTGGTCAGAGGGTAGGTCACCTGATCCTCAACCACCTGAGGGGCCTGCCCTGGGTATTCGGTATATACGATGACCTGAACATCCGAGAGATCAGGTAGCGCATCAATGGGTGTGCGCAGAACCGCAAAAATTCCCCACAGCGTAATAAACAAAGTGACCAGCAGAACCAAGAACCGATTCCTGCCCGACCATTCAATGATTGCGTCCAGCATGGCTACTCCGACTCAGTGGCCCGCATGAGCACCTGCCGGTGCTGCAGAAGGAGCTACAGCAGCGGAACCCGCATCGGGATTCATGCGTGTGATTACCCACTCCCCCGGATTGCGCTCAATGAACTCGATGGATACAGGAGCGCCCACCTTCAAGTCCTTTACCAAAGCATCATTTGCCACCTTGAATTGCATGGTCATGGGTGGCCACTTGAGACTCGCAACCGCACCATGTTTGATGCTGACCGTTCCGTCCTTGGCATCGATTTCTTCAACAACACCCTCCGCCTGATGGCCTAAGGTCTTTGTGCCAGGTATGGAAAAGCCTCCCACTGCAGCCTTGAGATTGCTTTCGGCATCAATCAGGAAGTTGGCGGCCACCACTACGGACTCTCCGTTCTTGATGCCATCCAGGACTTCCACATGGTTACTGTTGCGCAAGCCCAATTTCACCTCACGAGGTTCAAATCGTCCCTCTGAAAGTTGCACTAATACAATTTGACGTGTACCACTATCAATCACCGACGACAGTGGGACTGAAACCACTTTGGAATTTGAGGCCGTGGAGAGTTCAACCTCGGCAAACATCGATGGCTTCAACTGAAAGCCAGAATTTGCAAGCTCGATCCGCACGGGAACAGTTCTGGTCTCGGCTTTCAATGTGGGATAGATGTAGGTGACCGTTCCGATGAAAGACATCCCTGGATACGCATTGATCTGAACTGTGGCCTTGCTGCCCAGTTTGACGCTTCCAATATCTTGCTCAAACACGTCGGCAATAACCCAGACTTTAGAAAGATCCGCCACTTGGTACAGCATCTCACCGGGCATAAAGCGCATGCCCTGGACGGCCCTTTTCTCCATCACCACACCGGATACGGGTGAGCGGAAGGTCAACGTACGCTTCGTTTCCCCAGTGGTGCTCAATGCTTTAATTTGTTCATCGGACACATCCCAGTTCTTCAAACGCGTGAGACTGGAGTCGGCCAATTGTTTCATGCTCAACTGGTTTTGAGCGTCCGCCTCTTTCAGTGCTCGCATACCATGCGCAGCAATCACATACTCCCGCTGCGCTGCAACCAGTTCCGGGCTATACGCTTCAAAAAGCACCTGCCCGCGCCCCACTTGCTGCCCTGTGATGTTGACATTCAGGTGCTCGACATACCCCTCAAATTTTGGGGCGATAGTGAACAGTCGGCGCTCATCGGGTTCAATCCGACCTGCGGCTCGCACAATTCTTTTCACGGCGCGTAGTTGTGCCGTTTCCGTTCTCACCCCCAGTTTTTGAACTTTCTCGGTACTGATCTTGATCTGTCCCGCTGAAGCCGCAGGAGTATCCTGATCACCTAAAAAGACAGGGACATAGTCCATTCCCATGGGATCCTTTTTCGGAACCGGGGAAGTATCTGGAAGCCCCATCGGATTTCGGTAATAGATCGGTTTCCTGTCCGCATCGCCTAGACTATTACCCATCACATTTTGAAAATTGCCTGCATGGTCCTGAGGTTTTGCACGCATCCTGCCTGAGTAATACCCCAACCCTGCAACCAGCACCAATACAATAGCGCTCACAGCGGCTTTAGTCACCTTGTTCATAAAGATTCCCCCAACAATTTTTCGATCTCTGCCAAGCGAATCTGCGCTTCCGTCTGTGCTTTTATCTGTGTCTGCCTAGCTATTCGAATTTGTCGCTGTGCTTCCAGCAAGGTGGAAAAATCTACTTTACCTGCCTCATAGCCTGCCAGCGCAGAGTTGAAGGTCAGCTCGCTTTGTGGCAACAAACTGCTTGTAGCCAACTGGTCCTGTTTTCTCGCCACCTCAATAGCGGAGATGTTTTCAGCAAGATCGGACATCATCTGGTTGGAGAGCGCCTCGCGGCGCATCTTTGCCGCTGACAACATGGCATCTGCTTCACGCTCCTGGGATCGACGAGATGCCTGTTGCAATGGTATGTTGATCTCCAACATCAACTCCCACTCCTTCACAGTGCCTTGGTACTGTATTGGTGATATTCCCAGCGTAAAGTCTGGGTACCTGTTTTTGTAAGCCAACTCGCGACTCTTGTCCGCTGCCATCTGTCGTGACTCTTCGGTATAAAGCAATGGGTTCTTGGCCTGAAGCCGCTCCCCAAGCTTTCCCAACTCCAGTTGCGCTGGCTCTGGGAGGCTGCGCATCTTTTCTGGTGGTGCCAAGGGATCAGCAGCAGATCGCGCCAAAATCAGGTTCAGACGGGCGTTGACCTGACGAAGCTCCCCTTGAAGTGCAATCCGTTCACTCTTTAAATTCGTTTGCTCTATTTGTGCGCGAATGACGTCCTGCTGAGCCGCCAGACCACTCGCATAACGCGCCTGGGTAACCTTTTCCAATTGACTCAGCAGTGCCGAAATTTCCAGCGTAAGTTTTTCATTACGATACAAAAAGTAACGCTGCGCCTGTGCAATCTTGATCTTCGAAGCGATCTCATTCCAAGTTCCTGCTGCCCTGCTCTGCACCCCCGTTGCTTCGAGTTCTGCGATTTCCCGCTTGAGATCCCGTTTTCCGAACCACGGGACGTCCTGCATGAACAAATACCGGGTACTACCAACGTCGGTGGGGTTCAGCGTTGGATTCTGTTCCCCCATCTTGGTGATGTCTCTTAACTCCGTCCTGAACTTGGGGTCTGGCAGTGCGCCTGCGGGCAACACCCGCTCGGATGCGGCCTGAGCCTCCATTTGCATGCTGGCGTATTCCGGATTGGATTGCTTCGCCAGAGAAAGAAGGGGGGCCAGCTCTGCCCCCAATAGCGCCTCCTGGGCGGACACATGTAGGGACAGGGCGCTTAGCAAAACAAGCGCCAGAACTCCACTCCGATATTGAATTGGTTTCATCAGTAGCTCATTTGGCAGGTTCAAACTGCACCAGGATGGAGTCACCACCACGCTGTCCAATTGCAAAGCGAATGGTTTGTCCAACCTTCATTTTGTCGAGCCAGGCTGGGTCCTTGACCCCGTAGGCCATGGTCATCGCAGGCATTCCATCAGGCAACGGACCGTGCTTCAATGTTACTTTTCCTGTGGCCTTGTTGACTTTTTTGACTTCGCCTTCCACCAAACTCAATTTCGCAGAAGCAGCCGTTTGAGCTGTAGGCCTAGCGTCATTTCCAAGGTGGTCAGTTTGCGCGATTGATGGCGTAGCGCCAATAAATGCCAATACCGTGGCAGCGATGATGTTTGCGATTTTCATACGAGACTCCAGATTGAAAAACATGATTTTTAAGCACCACGCCTCAGTCGCAGTGCATTTGTTATGACGGAAGCCGAACTGAAACTCATGGCCAATGCTGCAATCAAGGGTGAGAGTAGCCAGCCAGTCCATGGGTATAACAGTCCAGCAGCAACAGGGATACCCAATGCGTTGTACAGAAACGCAAACATCAGGTTCTGCTTCATATTGCGCACCGTGGCAACGGACAAGGAGCGTGCAATCGCTATGCCTCGAAGATCGCCCTTCACCAGAGTCACCTGAGCGCTGTTCATTGCAACGTCTGTTCCTGTTCCCATAGCCACTCCAACATCAGCTTTTGCCAATGCGGGGGCGTCGTTAATCCCATCGCCTGCCATCGCCACGACCCGCCCCTCTTTTTGCAGCCGGTTGACCAGGTCCAGCTTGTCTTGCGGCTTGACCTCTCCATGCACCTCATCAATACCAAGACGCGCCCCAACGGCCTTGGCCGTTGTGATGCCGTCACCGGTGGCCATGACAATACGCAGCCCTGCGGATCTCAGAGTCGCCAGAGCCTCAGGGGTGCTGGCCTTGATGGGATCTGATACAGCCAGCAAGCCCATCAGCTTCCCGTCTGATGCCAGATACATCACGCTGGCACCTTCAGCGCGTAGATTTTCCGCTTCAGGGATCATGGCTTCCACTGATACCCCGACTTGTTCCATCAACGTCGTATTGCCCAATGCAAGCTGATGACCAGCGACTTGCCCGCGAACACCAATCCCCGATCCCGACTCAAAGTTCTCTGGTTTTTCCAATACCATTGCGCGTTCACGAGCTGCGTGAACAATAGTCTCTGCTAATGGATGCTCGCTTCCCTGGTCTAAGCTGGCAGCCATACGCAGCACATCGTCTGCGCTGTAGCCAGACGCCGGTACAGCCCGATCAAAGGTAGGTCGCCCTTCGGTCAGCGTTCCAGTCTTGTCAATAATCAGTGTGTCAATTTTGCGCAGGTTCTCTATCGCAGCAGCGTCTCTGAACAAAACGCCCGTCGTGGCCCCTTTTCCAGTGGCCACCATGATGGACATGGGCGTTGCCAACCCCAATGCACAGGGGCAGGCGATGATGAGCACCGCCACGGCATTGATCAGTCCATATACCCAGCTGGGCTCCGGTCCAAACAGACCCCATACAAAGAATGTCATTAACGAGACCGCGATAACGGTAAGGACAAAGTAGCCGGCAACGACATCGGCCATGCGTTGCATGGGCGCTCTGGAACGCTGTGCCTGTGCAACCATCTGGACAATTTGAGAGAGCATCGTCGCAGAGCCAACCCGCTCAGACCGCATGACCAATGCACCACTGGTATTCAGAGTTGCACCGATTACCTTGTCACCCATATGTTTGCTTACGGGGACCGGCTCACCCGTTAGCATGGATTCATCGACAGCACTTGAACCCTCAGTGACAACACCATCCACGGGCACCTTCTCACCGGGACGAATCCGCAAGATGTCTCCGATATGGACGTGGGTCAGGGCAACATCTTCTTCCGACCCGTCAGGTCGAATGCGACGAGCGGTCTTGGGTGCCAGTCCCAACAGTGATTTGATTGCGGCTGAGGTCTGCGACCGCGCCTTCAGTTCCATGACTTGACCCAACAGCGTCAACGAAATAATTACTGCTGCAGCTTCAAAGTAGACCGCCACGCGTCCCATCGACACAAAGGAATCAGGAAACGCGTTGGGTGCGATAGTGGCAGCCACACTGTAGAGAAATGCAGCACCGGTTCCCAGCCCGATAAGCGTCCACATATTGGGACTCCTATGCAATACAGACTGCCAACCGCGCGTGAAAAACGGCCATCCCGCCCAAAGCACGATGGGAGAGGCCAAAGTCATTTCCAGCCAGCTTTGGGCTCCCATTTCCATCCAATGGAGGCGCTCACCAAACATAGCCAGAACAAAGACAATGGCCGTCAACGGTAGTGTCCACCAGAAGCGCCTTTGAAACTCCCGGATTTCCGGGCTGTCATCCTCTTCCAGACTCGGCATAACCGGCTCAAGGGTCATGCCACACTTTGGGCAGTTACCAGTGTGGTCTTGACGTATCTCTGGGTGCATCGGACAGGTGTAAATCGTTCCCGAGGCCACTGCTTCCACTCGGGGGGAGTCATGCTTCTTCACCATGTACTGCATGGGGCTGGCATCAAACTTCGCCTTACACTTGGGGCCGCAAAAGAAGAAGTTTTGGCCCATGTGTTCTGAATGGTGCGGTGACTGCTCGGTCACCACCATCCACACACCGGATCTTTTAGCACTTTGCCGTTTTGATTGCTGGATTCAATCGATTTGTGCGCTGCATTCCCAAGTCCTTGATTTTGGAGAAGTTCGTGGTGGTGTTCATGTCCCATGAGAAGCTTGGTATTCATTGATATTCCTGTAACCTGAGTCAGCACTGAGGGCATCGGGGCCGAATCAAGAATTGATTGAGGGTTTACGACGATGTGGAAAGAAACGAGGCGTTCTCTCGGCGTAGCGCTCGAATACCGGACCAAACTGGATCCGCATCTCCGCCTCTTCCGTTACGGCCAAACGTCCATACATCACCAGCAATATGGGGAACATCAGCAGCGTCAATAAGGTTGGCCACTGCAGAAGGAAACCCAAAAGAATCAGTACAAAGGCAACATACTGCGGATGGCGTATCCGGGCGTAGGGGCCAGCAGTTGCAAGGGAATGCCTGCGTTGCGCGTGGTACAGCACATTCCAGGCTGTCGACAACAGATAAAAACCATATCCCAGGAAGACATAACTGGCGATATGCAATAGACCGAAATGCGGATCTCCTTTTTCACCCAGCAGGGTAGACCAAAGGTGTCCAGCGTCATGCGTCAGGATGTCCAAACCAGGATATTTGGTCTGCAACCACCCGGACAGCAGGTAGATGGTCAGCGGAAAGCCATACATCTCGACAAAGAGCGCCACAATGAACGCAGAGAATGCGCTGAAGGTTCGCCAGTCTCTCGCATTGGTCGGTTTGAAAAAACTGTAGGCAAACATGATGAAAATCGCCGAGTTGAAAACAACCAGCGTCCACAGTCCGTATGCAGATTGGGCATGATTCATGGCGACTCTCCAGTTCTTGCTTCCGGTGACTTGGGGGGTTCAACCGTTGGCGAGTGGTCAGCGTGTTGGTGATCATGGCCACCGTGCCCGTGATGCATAAAAATATGCATCAGAGGGCAGGCCAACAGGAATAGCAAGGGTAGCGCACCCACTACGTGCGCAAGGTGCTCCGTTAGCAGGAAGTAGCCAGCTATTGCCCCAATGACTAGGAACCCGATAGCGTACCGGGTGCCCCAGAAGCCGGGGGGATGTCCCCGCTCGGAATGGTCATGGTCCACGACAAGCCTCCTTATTTAGCGGAAGTTGCTGGAAGACGATCCATCATCATTTGCATCATGGAGGTCATCATGTCCATGCGCTTTTCCATCATCTCAAGCTGAGCCCCTTTGTCCTTGGACATTTCAGCTTTGCTGGCTTCGCTTCGCATGCCTTGCATGTCACTCATACCGGACATGGAATTCATCTCCCCCATCATGGACATTCCGTCTTGCATCATCTTCATGTGTTCAGCCATCAATGCACCTCGCTCTTCAGGCGTTTTGGCGGACATCATTTTTTTGTGCATTTCCTGCATGACTTTCATCTTGCTGTCCATTGCCGCCATAGTCTCTTTGGCCGCGGGATTCGGCGCTTTTACTTTATTTGCTACTTTTGCCGACTTTTTTACCTGCTCTTCTGGATGATGCTGGGTATGGTCCGCATCAGTTTGGGCCACGGCACCGAGGGAAAGTGCTGCCATAGCGATAGATAAAACGGAATGACGAAGGTATGTCATAGAAAACTCCTTTTTAAAGAAAGCGGGGAACGGACAAACGCACCAGAGAGCCGATAGCCGGACTTCTGGACAGGAAACAGACTACCGCCAAGTCGTCAATGCGTCTGGCAGGAGTCCTGCAGGAAATAGCTTAAATAGTGAGCCGCGGAAAGCGGATTGACACAGGCAACTCGGGCCTGGGGGAGACAGATTCAGGTTGTGGCAACGCTCGCTGGTCAACGACCGGAACAACCAAAGCTGCGAACAAAAGCACAGGGAAGACACCGTCTGCCATGGGTGCGTCCACATGCCCAGTTTTGACAAGCGTTGCCTGCTCTGTATCGCAGACTTTCAGGCAAATGGCTTTGTCTGATGTCGCAGCCTGCTTTTCGGCACTATCCTCGTGGGAATCGGAAATAGCGTGGACTTTAGTGCCAGAGTGCACTCCGTCCTGATTGAGCAAACAAGCGTTTGCCACCCCAATACCCAAAGTCACCAGCCACACCAACACCATCACTATAGCGGTGTATCGTGTGCGATGGATATTGAAGAACGACTTCATGACTTTGATGGATCAGAACAAATATTCCATTGGAATGAGCATAATTTATCCAGTTTATAAAAACGCATATTGATTTTTATCAACCTCAACATTTATATGTTCAATCAATCGAAACTGCAGTACATATTTTTTACGCGAAGGAAGTTATTCCTTCAATACATCTCGATCACTGCAAGCTTGAACCTGGTCTGGGAAACATTGCAACTACCCCTGTACACCCTGTGGCGCGAAAGCACGCCGTCAGCCATTGCATTTGCGGTACTGCACTGCACAATCGGTGACATGATCATTGCCACATTAAGCCTCGCCACTGCACTGATATTGGTTGGAACCCCAAAATGGCCCCTCGAGCTGTTCCGTCCAGTGGCACTCCTCGCGATCACACTTGGCGTTTCCTATACAGTGTTCAGCGAATGGAACAACACTGTCGTAAAAAGCGCCTGGTCTTACTCAAGCCTGATGCCGACCTTGTGGGGCATAGGACTATCACCACTTGGGCAATGGTTCATCATTCCAGCCTTTGTCTTTTGGTACCTGAGGCCGGATTTGTAGTCTGAAGGTACCCACTTCTAAAGTAGGTACCTTCGATTCAATTACTGCACAGACTGGATGTCAGTCACAACGATCTTTCCGTCTTCGCGGATAACATTGAATTTGACTTTATCCCCTGCTTTGATCTTGTCGAGCAATGCAGGTTTTTTAACAGCAAACACCATAGTCATCGGGGGCATTTCAAGATTTTTGATTTCTCCGTGTTTGATCGTGACCTTGCCGGCGTCCTTGTCGATCTTGCGAATCTCGCCCACGGTCATATCTGTCATGGATTGCGCAAAAGCAGATACAGAGGCCATGGCTGATGTGGCAATTGCAGCTGCGATAAAAATTGATTTAATGAGTTTCATATTGGATTCCATTAACGATATTTTTGATAAACACTGGTCGACTTATCCTGCAAGACCAGCAACACGTCGTAGGGGTCTTTACGACCGTTGTAAACGACTCCATCCATTCCAGGTGAGCCAACGGGCATGCCAGGGACAGCCAGCCCAATTGCATTGGGTCTCTCACGCAGGATGCGCTTGATCTCTTTGGCGGGGACGTGCCCCTCTATGGCGTAGCCGTTTACTTTGGCGGTATGGCATGAGCCCAGCCGTGCCGGAATGCCCAATCTGGAGCGCGCCGCATCGTTTCCGGTCTCATGAATGTCAACGTCAAAGCCTGACTTCTCCAAATGTGCGATCCAGTCCTTGCAGCATCCACACGTCGGGTCCTTCCAGACCTCCACGCTAGGCCGCTGCGCGGCCATGGTGCCAGCGGCTGAAATCAAAAACAATCCGGCCAGAACGCTTCGGCGCGAAAAATCAGCGTTAGTGCGCATGGGCATCTTCATTTTTAGCTGATTGTCTCTTTACCAACCCCTTGGCAGCAGCAACTTTAATCTCGGCCTTCATGCCTGCGTCGTAGTGTCCGGGGTGGAGGCATGCCACATTGACGGGTCCTGCCTTGCTGAACTTCCAGATCATCTCACCGGTTTGACCGGGTGCCACGCTAAGCATGTTGGCATCGGCATGTTCCATTTCCGGGAATTTCTTCATCAGTTCTGAATGTTCATCGAGATCTTTTTTGGTACCCAAAACAAATTCATGTTTTAGTTTGCCTGTATTTTTGACAACAAATTTGATGGTTTCTCCCTGCTTCACCGCAATACTGGCAGGGGTGAAGCGCATGGTATCCAGCATTTGAACTTCGACAGTTCTGGTTACATCTGCAGCCTTACCTGCCTCGCCAACCGTAGCTTCGTCGTGTCCGTGGTCACCCGCATGATTACCGCTAGCCATAGCTGCCGCCGTAAACAATGACATGATGAGAGTGATTGCAATATTGATTTTTTTCATTAAATTACCTTTGGTTAAAAAATTTAGAGTGAGGGGAAACGGGTCAATGTTCTGAGTGAGTGGTTTTGCCCTGTGGTTTGCGTACCTGGACTTCAATGTCTTTGGCGGGCATGTTGTGCGTGGGCATCATGGTGGATCCACCCGATTGGCTGCGAGCAGGTTCAGCAAGGGTGCCTTTCCATTCATAAGCCAAAGTACCAGCAGGGTGTTTGAACCATCCTGGATCTTTGTAATCTCCGGGTTTTTGGTCTTTACGAACCTTGAGCACGCTGAACATGCCCCCCATTTCTACACTGCCAAAAGGTCCTTGGCCCGTCATCATGGGTGTAGTGTTGTCGGGAATGGGCATTTCCATTTCGGTCATATCAGCCATGCCTCGCTCCCCCATCACCATGTAATCAGGAATCAAGTTGGTAATCTTTTTTGCCACACCCCGATGATCGACACCGATCATGGTCGGCACGTTGTGCCCCATCGCATTCATGGTGTGATGGCTTTTATGGCAATGGAATGCCCAGTCGCCCTCTTCATCAGCAAGGAATTCGATCTGGCGCATCTGCCCGACAGCTATATCCGTCGTGACTTCGTACCAACGGGTGCTTTTGGGTGTTGGCCCGCCGTCGGTTCCGGTTATCAAAAATTCGTGCCCATGCACATGAATAGGGTGATTGGTCATCGTCAGGTTACCGATCCGGATGCGAACCTTGTCATTCTTGCGGACATTCAGCGTATCGATTCCGGGAAAAACACGGCTGTTCCATGACCACAGATTAAAGTCCAGCATAGTCATGATCTTCGGCGTGTAACTACCGGGGTCAATGTCATATCCGTTGAGCAAAAAGCAAAAGTCCCGATTAACTTCATCAATCAACGGGTGCTTGGCTTTGGGGTGAGTGATCCACATGCCCATCATGCCCATGGCCATTTGCGTCATCTCATCGGCGTGAGGGTGGTACATGAATGTGCCAGGTCGACGAGCCTCAAATTCATAGACAAAAGTCTTTCCCGGTTGAATGGCTGGCTGAGTTAGTCCGGAAACACCGTCCATTCCATTGGGTAAGCGTTGGCCATGCCAATGCACACTGGTGTGCTCCGGCAATTTGTTGGTTACAAAAATTCGAACGCGATCACCTTCCACGACTTCAATCGTGGGTCCGGGCGACTGCCCGTTGTAGCCCCAAAGATGTGCCTTGAACCCTGGGGCCATCTCACGAACCACCGGTTCGGCTACGAGGTGAAACTCTTTGACGCCGTTGTTCATCCGCCACGGCAAAGTCCAGCCATTGAGCGTTACCACAGGGTTGTAAGGGCGGCCAGTATTCGGGACCAATGGCTCCATGGTTTCGGGGCTTGTCTGCATGACGGGTTCCGGTAGTGCAGCCATTGCAACCCGACTGACAGCGGCGGCAGCCACAGCACCACCCGCGATACCTGCTGCTTTAAAAAATTGACGACGTGAATTCATTTGGCGTACTTTCAAATAAGATGCGTGAAGTGAGGGCAAGTGTCTGAAAAATCGCAGAATTTGTGCTGTAAATCAATGTTCTGCATCTCCACCTCCTGAACCCGCTGCAACCACTGACCCCGCCGATGCGTTGGTGGGCTTCCCCATTTGGGAGGCCTGTAAAGCTGCATCGGCTAACCAGAACTGCTGCTCTGCCGCTATAGCCGCCATCACGCTTGAAATTTGATCTTTGCTATCAGCCAGCAGTTCGAAAACACCAATGATCATGCCGTTGTAACGAAGCACACTTTCTTCTGAAATCGTCTTGCGCAGAGGAACAACCTCGTCGCGATAATGCCGGGCTATGTCATAGGCAGTTCGGTACGCTGAATAGGTCTCACGCAGGTTTGAGCCTGCAGAGCGCACTGTTGCCTCCAAACGATTTGCCACGGCCAGCGTTTGGGCACTCATCGCATCGCGACGCAACCCGCCAAAGTCAAAAATCGGCAACTTCATGCTGACTTCATAGCCATGTCGAGGTATCTCGGTACCGGCTGCATTGCCAAACACCGTGTCGCGACGAATTCCAAGCTCAATGTCAGTCAGACTTGTCAGCATGGTGAGCCCTTGCGCTTTGGCAGCGGACTCCAGCGCCGACTGTGCCAATTTGATGTCGAGTCGACCTGCGTTTGCAACCTTGCTGACTTCTTCAGGGCTACGCGGGGCTTTTGGCAAATCCGGTAAGCGATCCGGCAATTTGAGTTGTTTGGCTTGCGCCTCGCTGAGACCCAACGCCCGGTTCAAAGCTTCACGGGTTGCCGTAGCGTCGTGCTGTGCAGAGGCAAGTTGCGTTGCAGCATCGGCATAGAACACCTGCTGTCTTGCCCGCTGTAACTTTGTAAAATTGCCCACTGCTTGTAAGCGTCTCGCCAGATCTGCGCTGACTTCTGCCGCAGCATCGACCTGCTGCGCATACATCAGGTTTTGCTTGGCAGCCACTGCTTTGACCCAAGCCTGGCGAACTTGTGTAACTTGATCAACCACATCCGAAGTAAGTTGGATCTGTGCGCGGGCAATTCCCCGCTCTGCAATTCCCAATCTTTGAGGAAGGGTTATCAAATCCAAAAGTCCAAACGTCAATCTCCGACCGATCTCCACTTCGTCAAGAAATGTTGACCGCTCAAAGGCGAATGTAGGATTGCCAATGCGCCCTGCTTGTGCCGCATTTGACGCATCTGCCCAGTTTTGAGCCAGCATTGCTTGCAGGGCTGGACTATTTACCAGAGCCAGTTGAACAGCATCGCCCTGGCTTAAAGGCTGTGCCAGGTACTTTGCGGCCTTTTTTTCCTGCGCACTGCGTTGCTCCTGGGTTAGTGCAAGTTCGAGCTTGCCATTAGTGAAGTCCGTAGTGTCTTGATTGGCCTTGGCAAGAGAATTGTCAAAATTTACGCTCGCACAGCCAGACAAGGCGAGCACAGCCATGGCGACGACCAGCGTTTTGGTACGCGGCTTGTTCTGAAGCACTTTCATTGTTTTGCTCCGTTCGAAGAGGCTGGTGATTGTTCTGGCTCTGGCTGCTGTGATTCTTTTGCGTAGGCACGCCAACCACCAGTCTTGGCAACGGTATCGTTTGCTTCCCGCCAAGACACAGTGGGCTGATCAACGAACGAGCGGTAGTTCGTGAAAGTCGATTTGTATTCGACCAAGGTGGTCGATTCGGAGGCACCCTTGATCTCTGGCTTTACAGGGGGGCTATTCGTCTGCGCAAATGCAAGTGGAACCGCAAGCGTCAGAACGGCTATTGAACACCGTTTCTTAGGAAAATGAGACATGAAATCCTCGCGCTATCTCGTTGAAAATTTATGGGTAAAACCCATGAAGAACGAAGTAGTAACGTCGCGAAAATGGCAAATTCAGCCAAGGGTATACCACCTCGGCGAATTTGAAGTTCCACGCGTTAGGCGTGGCTCGATTGAGGTGGCCTGTCTAGGCCGGCGAGAGTGGGGGAAAGATGATGGGATGAAAATTCTGGGAAATTGCACTTGCCATCGAACGGTGCAACGAAAGGCTCAGACGATGAGATCAAGGCTGTCCCAACGCAGCACGGGCCGCATGCACTGCACTTCAAATGTGCAACCTCCTTGGATGAAAGGTGCTCGTTTTGATCTGCCAGAGCGACCATTTTTTGACTAACTGGTTCAATTGCAGCGCGAACATGCGACTCATCAAATGCCGATGAATCAGCCACTCCATACAAAGCCTGGTGGCTACCTTCACACACTACCGCAACAGCACCTGCAAAACCCTGAATAGGAATTGCAATCAGCACGATGCATGCAATGAGTAATTTCCAGAATGTTGTTTTCACCGCAGTATTAAATCACACCTACGCTAGAAATGAATTGAAACCATAACGCTTTACTGATTTTTACAACCGATCAAATTGAAAAAATTCGGCAAGACGACGAATGTTTCATTGCCGCATATTTAAGCATGAAGCATGGGCATGGTGGGTGTCGTTAGCGTCATATAGACGTGGTCACAGGGCCATTTCTGCCCTTGGTTTAGCGTTCTCCCGCACTGCAGACGTACTCATTCCCCGTGCCCCCATCAATTGCCTGCGCGCCATCCACAAATTGGACAGCGCAAACAGCGCCAACCGTTGCGCAGTGTTCTTGGCCAGTCCCCGGTAGCGCACTTTGGTAAAGCCGAACTGGCACTTGATGACCCCGAAACGGGTGTTCCACCTTGGCCCGCACACCGTTCTTCATAAGCTCCGCCTTGTTCAGTAAGCTGCCCACCGGGGTGTTCTTATCCAGTCCCCTACGCTCGCCAGGGAGATGGCCACATGCCAGTCCACATCGGTGGCTTCTTCCCGCTTCTTGGCACCTTGGTAGTCCGCATCCGCAGAGACAACCCGCCCACCCCCACGCAGTAATCCGTGCCAGAGGCAGCAGGGGTCGGGTTCGTCAAGAACTTCGGGTTCACCATCTTTGCCGCCACTGCAAGCGATAAGGACAAAGCAGGCTGGCGTGCCTCTGCTGAATCTTTGGTTCGTAGGCTGCGCCTGAACTCTTTTTTCCCCAACGAACTCAAGTTATGCTAGCGGAACAATCTGCCAAAAATAGTAAACGCCACAGCTGCTTCGGATTGGACGGGGGGTTTTGATGCTCACAGGCAACTCCGTAAAAGAGCCGGATGAGCGAAGTGGATGATAGCCAGCGCCAAACGGGCTGGGAGGCCGCGCGGGGCGTGGATTGCAAAAAGTGGTGCGGCTGGCGGGGATCGAACCCACGACCCTTGGCTTCGGAGGCCGTTCTGGAGCGCCCACATTCATAGCCATGGATTTGGATCAATCGGCGCCAATCGAGCAATTCATAGTGAACAAATGCTAATTTTTTACCTAAATAACGCCATTTTTTGGCAACTATTGCTACTTTTTCGCAGAAACTAGCAACGAGATTGGTCTCCGCCAATTCAATTTCAGTTCAAATTCTACCGACCAGGGGCACTTACGCAATCCAACATTGCTATAAATTTTACTGCTCGGATTCCGGACACTCAAAGTTTCGAAAATCCAAATTTCAGTCGGCCGTGAGTATTAGTCATGCACAATTTCCTCAAGTTGACTTTCCAAGTAAAATTTGGAACTCATGAAAAACTTGGAAACACTTGAGCTGGATCAGGATGCTGCACGTCAGTACATTGACGCACGAGCTGCGTTCCTTGAGCTCGAACGTACCCGGAAATCCGCACTCCAGGTGCGTGGCGGCATGGTCTGGAAAACCGTCGAAAACAAAGACTACCTAATCCGAACCAGCCCTTCGGGTGGCCAAAAGAGTCTGGGCCGACGATCCGCCGAGACGGAGGCTATGTACCAGACCTTTGTTTCCAAAAAGCAGACCACCGAAGAACGCCTTGTCAGCATCAAGGCTGCAGTCGCTAAGCATGAGCGTCTCAACCGCGCCTTGCGCGTCGGCCGAATGCCAAATATTGCCGTGGCCATCCTGACCCGACTGGCCAACGCTGGCCTTGACGACTACTTCCGCGTGGTTGGTACCCATGCACTTTATGCATACGAGGCAGCTGCGGGTGTGCGCTTTGCATCAGAGATCACGGCCACCCGTGACATTGATCTGCTTTGGGACACCCGTAAACGGGTCATGTTTGCACAACGACTCGCCAAGGACTCCCCGTCCATGCTTGCAGCGCTGCAAAAAGTCGACAAGTCATTTCAGATCATCGACGACCAAAAGTACACCGCCATCAATAAGGACGGCTTTGAGGTCGACATCCTCCGAAGGATTGCCAAAGACGGGGATCCTCATCCAGTTCGATTGAGCCATGCCGAGGATGATTTCTGGGTGGTACAGGCCAAGCGCGCAGATGACCTGATGAATGCACCAACGTTCTCGGAAGTTATCGTGGCAGAGAACGGCAGCATGGCAAGGCTGCACACGATCCACCCCGCGGTCTTTGTCAGCTTCAAACGCTGGATGGCCAATGAAGTCGACCGCGATCCGCTCAAGCGGCGACGCGACGAACTTCAGGCAGATGCTGTGGAGTGGGCATTGACAGAAAGGTTACCTCAACTGCTGTGAGGTAAGTCAGATTTGCCTGCGAATGCAGGAATTAACATGCAATCGGCGATAGGCATAGCCGAAGTGAACCTGCCCCTGTTTGACGTACCTCTTAGCCGTTCCATTATGCGGCCTTCAATAGCTGTGCCTCTTTGGCTTCGTCAAGGGTATCGGTCTCGATGATGCCCCTGTCCATATCGATCCTGATCTTGTCCCGGGTGCCTTGCTTGGCATCGGGTCTGAGCAAGTGTGGAAAATCTGCAAGGGTCGGGTTCGTCAAGAACTTCGGGTTCACCATCATTGCCTCCACTGCAAGCGATAAGGACAAGGCACGCTGGCGTGCCTCTGCTGAATCTTTGGTTCTTAGGCTACGCCTGAACTCTGTTTTTCCAACGAACTCCCGCCATGCTAGCGGAACAATCAGCCGGAAGTAGAAAACGCCGCAGCGGTCTCGGATCAGTCGCGGGGTTTTGATGCTCACAAGCAACTCCATAAAGGAGCTGGATGAGCGAAGTGGAGATAGCCAGTGCCCAATCGGCTGGAAAGCCGCACAGGGCGTGGTTTTCGAAAAGTGGTGCGGCTGGCGGGGATCGAACCCACGACCCTTGGCTTCGGAGGCCAATACTCTATCCACTGAGCTACAGCCGCAACAGAGATTTGAATTGTAGGTGGTTTCCGGGCGCCAGCCCAATGTGGAAATGTCCCCCGGCTGTTTGGCCAATGGTGGTTTGAGTGCTGAAGCTGTGCTGCGAATGACGTAACCCGCCGCGGCTCAGCCATAGCAGCAGGCTGAAGTGGGTGCCGGCTGGTGAACGCAATGACTGCGCAAGTCATCTTGCAAGGCCATTGGCAAATTCAGCTGGGCAATGCGTTTCTTGCCCAGTACATCTAACCGCTGATTGAGTGTCTTGTCGTCAAGCACCCGCTTTTAGCGCAATTGTTCGCGCAGGGTGGAAAAACGATGCTGTAGCACCTTGTCAATATAAAGCACCACCAGCTAGTTGCTTGCCAATGCCGCGGTTGCTGGGTTGCCCACGCCGCTTAGAAATCAGGCCTGCGGCACCGTGCGCGCACAGTCTCTCGACCTGTAGCAACGGTATGACAAGTTGCAGCGCCGCCATCGCCTGGTTGGCCCATTCTTGCAACGCCCGCTGGATCACGGAGTACGCTGTGCTTTCCGTCTCGCTCATCAAGCCCGCTCCAACCATCACTAGATGCACCTTCATGCTTCAAAGGGGCCATTTCTATTTGGGACACGCAGAGGACATTACTACTTGGTAGTAGAGCTCACATTTCGGGAGGGTCTGATGGTGCCACCGCTATAATCTACCGCTGAATCTAACGCCCCCGACTGACTTTTTGAGGACACCATGAGCGATAACAGCAGCGCAACTGTTCACGATGAGGCACACACTGGCCCCATCAAAACCCCGAAGCAATTACTGATCGCGGTTTTGTACTCTTTTATCGTCCCCATTTTCATCATCATCGGGCTGGTGTACTTTGTGACCTCCGACAACAAACCCGCTGCGGGCGCGGTAAATCCCGAAAGGGCACTGGCAGAGCGCATTCAGAAGGTCGGCACTGTTGAGATTCGCAGTGCCAATCGTGAAATGAAAACTGGCGAACAGGTTTTTGCCGGCCAATGCACTGCCTGCCATACTGCCGGTGCTGCCGGTGCTCCAAAGTTTGGTGATGCAGTTGCTTGGGGCCCGCGTATCAAGACCGGATTTGATGCACTGCTGAACTCGGCCCTGAAGGGCAAGGGCGCCATGGGTGCCCAGGGTGGTGGTGATTTCTCGGACTACGAAGTGGCACGTGCTGTGGTTTATATGGCTAATGCCGGCGGCGCGAAGTTTGACGAGCCCAAGAAGCCCGAAGTTGCCAAATAAATCGGAGCTCGCTCCCCAGAGAGGCCGGCGTTCCACGCCGGCTTTTTTTATGCCTTGTGCGCTGTCAGGGCCTGCGGACTGGTTACATAGTGGTAGTGGCGTGGCAACTCCGCACGCAATGTATCCTCCACAGTCCATTCGCCCGCTTCGACCTGGTTGGCAGCCTGGGCGACGTCTTGGGTATGTACCAGCCCAAACCCCAGTGAAGTTTGCAGATACAGCCAGCCGTGCTCATCCATAACACAGCGCTGGTAAACAGCCTGACGGCCATCGTGCGTGTGGACCTGTCCTTGATCATTCACCCGCCAGACCCATGGCGTGGCTTCCAATTCCACATACACGCGCTGCGGCCCGTTCTGGAAATACCACTGACCCGCTTCATCACAGCCGTAGTTGCGCTGAATAAAGTCGATCAGCTTCTCATGTTTCAGCAGGCTTCCTTTGGCGCCGGGATTGCCGCTGGAAAGAGTACCGCAGGCCTGGGCCGCATCGTCCCGCATGTACCAGTTGCCACGCGCATCCAGCCCCAGCCACCCGTAGCAGTGGGGAACATTTGGCCACTTGGCCATGGCCTGTTTGACAATGTCGTCCATAGTGCCTTTTACTGCTTTGTTTGCCGGGCAAGCCAGCCGCCAACAACATCTGGCATGGTGCGCACATGCCCCGGTACGCCCCCTTGCGGGAACCCGACATGCCCGCCATGCGCAGGCTGCCACAGTGTCACACAGGAGCCTACGTCGCCTTGAGACGGCAAGCACCATCCGGGCACAAAGGGATCGTTGCGGGCATTGACCACCAGCGCCGGAATACGGATGGCATGCAGATGCGGTTTGGCCGATGCCCTGGCCCAATAGTCTTCGGTGCTTTTGAAACCATGTAGCGGAGCGGTGAAAACGTTGTCAAAATCGTAAAGATCACGTGCAGCCAGCAGGGTTTCACGCTTGAACAGCCCCGGATGCTGGGCCAGTTTCTGTAGCGCCTTGGGTTTCATGGTGTTGAGAAACATGCGGGTATAGACCAGCCGATTGAATCCGCGGCCAATGGCCCAGCCACCTGCCGCCAGGTCAATGGGGGAACACACCGCTGCGACTGCGGAAACGACGCGTGTTGCTGCATTGCCGTTTTCCTGGGCCCAGCGCAGCAGTGCATTGCCGCCCAGCGAGATGCCCACGGCGATGATGGGGCCCGCATGCCGCTGGCGCATGCGCTGGAGCACCCAGTCAATTTCTTCGAAGTCACCCGAATGGTAGGCACGGGGTGCCAGATTGATTTCACCGCTGCACCCCCGAAAATGCGGCACTGCAAAAGCCATGCCGTGGCTCTGAGCATAGTCGGCAAAAGCTTCCGCATAGTGGCTACGGGAGGACCCTTCCAGACCATGAAACAGTACCAGCAGGGTGTCCTGCGGTGTCTCCAGCGTACGCTCCAGCCAGTCCAAATCCACAAAATCAGCGTCCGGTGTGGCCCAGCGTTCGCGGGTGTAGTGCGGGCGTGGCCCGAATACCCTGCGAGAGTACAGGGCCGGCCAGATGGTCTGCAGATTGCCGCCTGGAAGCCATGCGGGCGCTACATAATTCATAGCTACCTGCGCACTCCACGTATCGGCAGAAGCCATTTTTTGTTCAATGCAACACCTGGGAAGTATGGTGAACTCCCTGAGCCTCTTTCGCTAATTCGAACCTTAATTGTGCCACCGTTGGCAAGCATGGCATCAAAGGCGGCCTCATGCTCGTCTGGCGCGCTGCAATGCAGGACGGCGTGTTTGCGTGCTTTGGGCATGGATAAAGTGCTCTGTGGGCGGGCGCCATTTTGCCGCGTTTACCGTATCGTCGCTGCCTCACGGATCTTGTGGCCGACGGTTTCGGTCCCATGTATGCTTGTAGTTTGTCCATCAGGAGGATGTTATGAAAAAGTGGATTTTGGCTTTCCTTGCCGTCGTCGGCCTTTCCGGCTGCGGTTACAACGATTTTCAGCGGCTGGATGAGCAGACCAAGTCGGCCTGGAGCGAGGTGTTGAACCAGTACCAGCGCCGTTCCGATCTGGTACCCAACATTGTGGCAACCGTCAAGGGTGAAGCCGCTTTTGAACAGGAAACCCTGACCAAGGTTATTGAGGCGCGGGCCAAGGCCACGTCCATCCAGGTAACGCCCGAGACACTCAACAATCCCGAGGCATTCAAAAAGTTTCAGGCTGCGCAAGGTGAGTTGGGCAGCGCATTGAGTCGCCTGATGGTGGTGAGCGAACAGTACCCCAACCTGAAGGCCAACCAGGGTTTCAGCGATTTGCGCGTGCAGTTGGAAGGCACGGAAAACCGCATCACGGTGGCCCGCAATCGCTATATCCAAGCAGTGCAGGAGTACAACGTACTGGCACGCAGCTTCCCCAGCAACCTTACCGCCATGGTATTCAGTTATCAGCCCAAGCCTGCCTTCTCGGTGCTGAACGAAGCCGCCATCAGCGCCCCTCCAGTTGTGGACTTCAACAAGAAATAAGTGTCGTGTCCGTGATTCGTCCGCTGCGGCTGTTGACAGGGGTGCTTACACCGTTCGTGGTGCTGCTTCTGCTTGTGCCATTGGCATGGGCACAGGATCTGCTGCCGGTGCCCGCCCTGACCAGCCATGTGATTGACACCTCAGGCACCCTGTCGCAGTCCCAACAGCAGGCGCTGGACAGCAAGTTAACCGCGTTTGAAGCCGCTAGTGGCTCCCAGCTTGTGGTGCTGATGGTGCCCACAACGCAGCCAGAAGACATCGCCAGCTATGCCAATCGGGTTGGCAGCGCCTGGAAAATCGGGCGCAAGGACATTGGTGATGGTCTGCTGTTGGTCGTGGCCAAGAATGACCGCAAGCTACGCATAGAGGTGGCCCGGGCACTGGAAGGCGCAGTGCCGGACCTGGCAGCCAAGCGGGTGATTGAGCAGACCATTACGCCCCGCTTCAAACAGGGCGATTTTGCTGGCGGTCTGGATGCCGGGGTGGAACAGATCATGGCTTTGATCCGTGGAGAGGCTTTGCCTGAACCGACTGCTTCGGACTCTCGGCAGCAGGCGGGCTTTCAATGGATGGATCTCGCAGTATTTCTGTTCTTTGCCGTTGCCATTAGCGGAAAAATCGTTCGAGGGATTCTCGGCAATAAGCTGGGCTCGCTGGTTACCGGCGGATTGGCGGGAGGCATAGCCCTGCTTGTGACATCCAGCATTGTCGTTGCCGTGCTGGCCGGGCTGGTGGCGGCAGTCTTTACCCTCATCAGCAGTATTAGCCAGTTTGCGCCTACTCGTAGAGGGGGCCGCGGCTGGGGTGGCGGTGGGAGCGGCGGCGGCTGGAGCTCGGGCTCCGGGGGCGGCGGTGGTTTTAGTTCAGGTGGTGGTGGTGGATTTGGCGGCGGTGGCGCCTCAGGAAACTGGTGATGTACAAGCGATTACTACGCCTTTTTAAACACCGCTGGATGGATAATACTGGCCGCACATTGCGCTCACCGGTTTTGCAGCGACTGCAGGAGCAGGTTGCCACCAGCGAAGCCATGCATTCCGGTGAAATCCGCATCTGCGTTGAAGCCGGCTTGCCCAATAGCTATCTCCTGCAGGGCGAGGCCATGCCTGTCCTCCTCCGGCAGCGGGCTTTGGTCCAGTTCGGTCGGCTCGGCGTTTGGGACACCGAGGCCAATAATGGTGTACTTATCTACCTGTGCCTCGCCGAGCGAGCCATCGAGTTGGTGGCAGATCGCGGCGTCAATCGGCTTGTCAGCGAGCAGCAGTGGTCCGACCTGGTAAAGCGTCTCGGGGCGGCTTTACAGCAAGGGCAGTTTGAATCGGGGCTGTCGCAATCGGTCGCCGAGGTGAGTTCTATTCTTGTTCAGCACTTTCCACTAAGGCCAGGTCAGAAGAACATCAATGAACTGCCAGACGCGCCCTTCTTGTCCTGATACCAGCGTCCCGTAACCCCTGAAACGACAAAACCGCACAAGGGCGGTTTTTTGGCAGGGTTGAAGCGCGTTGACTAGCGTTTCTGGCGGAACTTGCGCAGTGCCGCTATCTGGGCCGCCATGACGGCCAGCTCGGAAGTTGCCTTAGCCAAATCGAGCTCGCTCTTGGCGTTCTTAACGGCTTCTTCTGCAGCAGCTTTTGCCGCATTGGCTTTTTCATCGTCTAGATCCTTGCCGCGAATGGCGGTGTCGGACAGCACGGTCACGCAGTTGGGTTGCACTTCCAGAATGCCACCGGCCACGAACACGAATTCTTCGCTGCCGTCAGCCTTCTCGATACGCACAGAGCCGGGCTTGATGCGTGTGATCAGCGGTGTGTGGCGTGGGTAAATGCCGAGCTCACCCGCTTCCCCGGGCAGGGCCACAAATTTGGCCTCACCGGAGAAGATGGATTCTTCAGCACTGACAACATCAACGTGGATGGTGCTCATGGTTTACCGCCGATCAGATCTTCTTGGCTTTTTCGAACGCTTCGTCGATGGTGCCGACCATGTAGAAGGCCTGCTCGGGCAGGTGATCGCACTCGCCGCCAACAATCATCTTGAAGCCGCGGATGGTCTCAGCCAGAGAAACGTACTTGCCAGGGGAACCGGTAAACACTTCAGCCACGTGGAACGGCTGGCTCAGGAAACGCTGAATCTTGCGGGCACGGGCCACAGCCAGCTTGTCTTCGGGAGCCAAGTCGTCCATACCCATAATCGCAATAATGTCGCGCAGTTCGCGGTAGCGTTGCAGCGTACCTTGCACAGCACGTGCAGTTTCGTAGTGGTCAGCGCCCACCACCAGCGGGTCCAGCTGGCGGCTGGTGGAGTCCAGAGGATCCACAGCGGGGTAGATACCCAGCGAAGCGATGTCACGGGACAGCACCACGGTGGAATCCAAGTGGGCGAAAGTCGTCGCAGGAGAGGGATCGGTCAAGTCATCGGCTGGCACGTAAACGGCCTGGATGGAAGTGATGGAGCCCACTTTGGTAGAAGTAATACGCTCTTGCAGTCGGCCCATTTCTTCGGCCAGTGTAGGCTGGTAGCCAACCGCAGAGGGCATACGACCCAGCAGCGCGGACACTTCGGTACCGGCCAGTGTGTAACGATAGATGTTGTCCACGAAGAACAACACGTCGCGGCCTTCGTCACGAAAGGACTCAGCGATAGTCAGACCGGTCAGGGCCACGCGCAGACGGTTGCCTGGGGGCTCATTCATCTGACCGTACACCATGGCCACTTTGGACTCTGGCAGGTTTTCCAGATTCACAACGCCGGAGTCAGCCATCTCGTGGTAGAAGTCGTTACCTTCGCGGGTACGCTCACCCACACCAGCGAAAACGGACAAACCGCTGTGCGCCTTGGCAATGTTGTTGATCAGTTCCATCATGTTCACGGTCTTGCCCACACCGGCACCACCGAACAGACCGACCTTACCGCCCTTGGCGAACGGGCAAACCAAGTCAATCACCTTGATGCCGGTTTCCAGCAGTTCCTGAGATGGGCTCAGCTCATCGTAGGAAGGAGCCTTGCGGTGAATGGAAGCAGTCTGCTCCAGGCTCACAGGACCACGTTCGTCAATGGGCGTACCCAGCACGTCCATGATGCGGCCCAGTGTGGCTTTGCCCACGGGAACCGTGATTTGCGCGCCGGTGTTGAACACCACCAGACCGCGGCGCAGGCCGTCAGACGAGCCCAACGCAATGGTACGCACGATGCCATCGCCCAGCTGCTGCTGCACTTCCAGGGTCAGCGGCGAGCCTTCCATCTTGAGCGCGTCATACACGCGGGGCATCTTGTCACGTGGAAACTCAACGTCCACCACCGCACCGATACATTGAACAATTTTTCCTTGGGCTTGCATTTTTCGCTCCAATAATTTTGAATTCGCTTAGCCGCTGATCGCGGCTGCACCCGACACGATTTCAGACAACTCTTTGGTAATTGCCGCCTGACGGGTCTTGTTGTAAACGAGCTTGAGTTCGGCAATGACGTTACCGGCATTGTCGGTTGCGGCCTTCATGGCCACCATGCGTGCAGCGTGCTCAGACGCCATGTTCTCGGCCAGAGCCTGAAAGACCAGCGCCTCTACATAGCGCACGAGCAAATCGTCAATGACGGATTGTGCATCGGGCTCATAGATGTAGTCCCAAGCGTGGCCAGTGCCTTCCGCCTTGCTTTCCGATTTCATTTTGGCTGCAGAAAGGGGCAAAAGCTGTTCGACCACTGGGTCCTGCTTCATGGTGCTGACAAACTTGTTGTAGCAAAGGTGCACTGAACTGACTTCACCCTTCACATACGCATCCAGCAAAACCTTGACCGGGCCAATCAGCTTATCGAGGTGCGGGCGATCACCAAGGTGCGTTACATGGGACACCACCTTGGCGCCAACACGATTCAGGAAACCCAGGCCCTTGCTACCGATAGCCACTGCATGCGTCGTCTTGCCCGCCGTCTGCGTTTCGCGCAGCTTGCTTGTCACCTGACGCAACAGGTTGGTATTGAGACCGCCGCACAAGCCCTTGTCCGTAGACACCACAATCAGACCAACGGCTTTTCCGTCGTTGACCTTCATGAAGCTGTGCACGTATTCAGGATTGGCTTGTCCCAGGTTGGTGGCGATGTCCCGGATCTTCGTGCTGTAAGGGCGGGCAGCGCGCATACGCTCCTGCGCCTTGCGCATTTTGGAGACCGAGATCATTTCCATGGCCTTGGTGATCTTCTTGGTGTTTTCCACCGATTTGATCTTGGTGCGTAATTCCTTACCTGCTGCCATCAGTGGCTCCTTGTGATCAGGTGGAAATCAAGCAAAAGATTTCTTGAACGCAGCGACGGCGGCAGTCAATTCAGCTTCTGCATCCTTGTCCAGTGCCTTGGTGTCTTCCACCTTGGCCAGCAGGGCAGCATGCTTGTCCTTGAGGTAGGACTGCAGGCCATGCTCGAACGCCAGAATCTTCTTGACTTCGACATCGTCCATGAAACCCTTGTTAACTGCGAACAAGGACGCGCTCATCAGGCTGATTGACAGCGGGCTGTACTGCTTCTGCTTGAGCAACTCTGTCACGCGGGCACCGCGGTCTAGCTGCTTGCGGGTGGCTTCGTCGAGGTCAGAAGCAAACTGGGCAAACGCTGCCAGTTCGCGGTATTGGGCCAAGTCGTTTCGGATACCGCCAGACTGGCCTTTGACGACCTTTGTCTGGGCAGCGCTTCCCACGCGGGACACCGAGATACCTGCGTTAATCGCGGGGCGAACACCGGCGTTGAACAGCGAGGTCTCCAGGAAAATCTGACCGTCGGTAATCGAAATCACGTTGGTTGGCACGAACGCAGACACGTCGCCAGCCTGTGTTTCGATGATAGGCAGAGCAGTCAAAGAACCGGTTTGGCCCTTGACTTCACCCTTGGTGAAGGCTTCCACGTACTCGGCATTCACGCGGGCTGCGCGCTCCAGCAGACGGCTGTGCAGATAGAACACGTCGCCAGGGTAAGCTTCACGGCCTGGAGGACGGCGCAACAGCAAGGACACCTGGCGGTAAGCCACGGCCTGCTTGGACAGATCGTCATACACAATCAGGGCGTCCTGTCCGCGATCACGGAAGTATTCGCCCATCGTGCAGCCGGAGTAGGCCGACACGTACTGCATGGCAGCAGATTCAGAGGCAGAAGCAGCCACCACTATGGTGTATTCCATGGCGCCGGCCTGTTCCAGAGCGCGCACAACGTTCTTGATCGAAGAAGCCTTTTGGCCGATCGCAACGTAGACGCAGGTCATGTTCTGACCCTTCTGGTTGATGATGGCGTCAATAGCCACGGCAGTCTTACCGGTCTGACGGTCACCAATGATCAGTTCGCGCTGACCGCGACCGATTGGCACCATGGAGTCGATGGACTTCAGGCCAGTCTGCATAGGCTGATCCACCGATTTACGGGCGATCACACCAGGCGCAACCTTTTCGATCACGTCGGTCATCTTGGCGTTGATCGGACCCTTGCCGTCGATAGGCTGCCCCAAAGCGTTGACCACACGACCGATCAGCTCAGGACCTACGGGCACTTCCAGAATACGACCGGTACACTTGACCGTATCGCCTTCAGAAATGTGTTCGTATTCACCCAAAATCACGGCGCCTACAGAGTCACGCTCCAGATTCAGCGCCAGGCCGAACGTGGGCAAACCATCGCTGCCAGCGGGGAACTCCAGCATTTCGCCCTGCATCACATCGGACAGCCCGTGAATGCGGACGATACCGTCGGTCACCGAAATAACGGTACCCTGATTGCGAATGTCAGCGTTGGCGGACAGCCCTTCAATACGGCTTTTGATCAGTTCAGAAATTTCTGCGGGATTGAGTTGCATGACTCTTTCCTTCTTTCTTTGGTTAGGTACTCAAGGATCAGGCCAAGCCTTACGCCGTGAGTGCCACTTTCATTTGTTCCAGACGCGCCTTGACGGATGTATCAAGAACCTCGTCCCCCACCACCACACGAATGCCACCAATTAGCTCTGGCTGCAACTCAACCGTCACATTGAGCTTGCGACCAAAACGCTTTTCAAGCGTTGCGGCCACTTCAGCCAGCGCAGCACCATCGACCGGGAAAGCGCTGTACACCACAGCGTCTGAAGAACCGCTTTTTGCATTCTTCAGTGCACGAAACTGCGTAGCAATTTCCGGCAACGCATTCAAGCGTCCGTTTTCTATGACTGTTCGCAGGAAATTCCTGGCATGGTCGTTGAGCGCGGTCTTTACGACACCAGCAACCAGATCAAACACCTGGGCCGAGGTCACTTTCGGGCTGTCAGCAAACTGCTGCAACTGGACGTTTCCGGCAATGGCTGCCATTTCATCCACCCATGTGGCAGTTGCAGACAGATCCTGGGCAGACGCCTTGAATAAGGCCTCTGCGTAAGGTCGGGCAATAGTGGCGAGTTCAGCCATGTCGTCCTCTTACAGCTCAGTCTTCAGTCGGCCGAGCAAATCCGCGTGAACACCGGCATTGACTTCCTTGCGGAGAATCTGTTCGGCGCCCTTAACTGCCAGCGCAGCCACTTGCTCGCGAAGTGTTTCGCGGGCCTTGACGGTTTGTTGCTCAGCTTCAACCTTGGCGGCAGCAACGATTTTGTTGCCTTCTTCGGTTGCCTTGGACTTGGCTTCTTCCACGATCGCCTGGGCACGACGCTCCGCGTCAGCCAGACGTGCAGCCGTTTCGTTGCGCGACTTGGACAGCTCTTCTTCTACGCGCTTGTTGGCAACGGAGAGTTCGGATTTGGCTTTGTCAGCAGCTGCGAGGCCGTCTGCGATTTTCTGTGCACGTTCGTCCAGTGCCTTCGCAATCGGTGGCCAAACGAATTTCATCGTAAAGATCACCAACAGGAAAAACACCACCATTTGTGCGAAGAATGTTGCGTTAATGCTCACAACAACACCTCTCTAAGTTGGATGAGGCGAAAAGAATTACTTCAGCACGAAGGGGTTGGCGAATGCAAACATCATGGCGATACCAACGCCAATCAGGAAAGCAGCGTCAATCAGACCAGCCAGCAGGAACATTTTGGTTTGCAGTTCATTCATCAGCTCAGGCTGACGGGCTGCAGACTCAAGGTACTTGCTGCCCATGATGCCGATACCGATACATGCGCCGATAGCGCCCAGGCCAATGATCAGGCCAGCGGCCAAAGCGACGAAACCAAGAACGTGTTCCATTTAAGAGCTCCTATGGATTTAAGTTAACGAGAAAACAAAAAAGGGGAAACCAACTGACAAACTAGTGGTGATCGTGGGCCTGCCCCACATACACCAGGGTCAACATCATGAAGATGAAGGCCTGCAGCGCGACGATCAATATGTGAAAGATCGCCCAGCCCGTGCCCGCCACCACATGACCAAACCACAGGGCAATGCCCGTAGCCGACCCAAACCCGACCGCACCCATGAGTGCAATCAACATGAACACCAGCTCGCCAGCGTACATATTCCCGAACAGCCGCATGCCGTGTGACACGGTTTTGGCAGTAAATTCAATCATCTGCATGCCTAAATTCAGCACGCCAAGAATCAAGGCAAAAATGGGGTTCTTGCTGGTACCGAACGGAGCAGTCACCAACTCATGCGCCCAGCCGCCAGCGCCTTTGATCTTCACGTTGTAGTAGAGGCAGACCAGCAACACCGAGCAGGACATACCCAATGTGGTGGAAAGGTCAGCGGTAGGTACAACACGCATGTAGGCATGGTGTGGGTCGTGGCCGGCAGCGCCGTAAATCATTTCCCAGATCAGGGGAAGCAAATCCACCGGCAAAAAGTCCATGGAGTTCATCAGAAACACCCACATGAACACGGTCAACGCCAAAGGGCCGACAAACTTACGCGACTCTGCATTATGAATAATGCTTTTGGCCTGGGTGTCAACCATTTCCAGCAAGATCTCCACTGCCGCCTGCATGCGGCCGGGAACGCCCGATGTGACGCTCTTGGCCACACGCCACATGATGAACAAGCCCACCACACCCAACAGGACCGACCAGAAGATGGAGTCCATGTTATAGACCGAGAAGTCGATCACACCGGACTGTTTGCCCGTTTGCAAATGGGTCAGGTGGTGACCAATGTATTCACCAGCCGTTGGGCCTTGTTGCGCAGCGTGTTCAGCCATCAGTTACTCTTGTCAGTTACTTTTGCCGTTAAGCGTTATATAGAACTGGCTTCGATTTGCGTCTTACCGCAAGCGCCAACCAGTACACCTTCATTGTTACCACCAAACCCACCAGCATCGCCGGCCAGCTCAGCCCCGTTACCAGACGCTGGGCAGCGTACAACAAACCCACCGTCACCACTATCTTTACGAATTCCCAGACAAAAAACCCGAAGACTGCAGACCCTGCGTTCATCGAAGCAAATTGCCCGGTCACTCCGCGCGCAAACAGCGCAGCAGGAATGATTACCGCCAGTGCACCCCAGCCAGCCGAGACTGCAACCGTCGATTTTCCGGTTACACCCCAAGCAGCAAAAGCCACGAGAACCCCCACCACCACCTGGGCCACAACCACCCACCAAGGGGAAATTGAGGGGTTCTGCTCGCGCAGCGCTTGCGCCTGCTCTGCAGTCAAGGGGGTGAAGTCGGAAACTTCGTCTTTCGCATCCTGATCCGGGGCTATTGTCACCATATCAAATTACGCCCAGGTTACAAACTGCGTTTTGTGCACAGCCTGCGATTATACGTAGAAACCCGGTGCGCCCAAGCCGTTGACATCCTAAATTCCAGGAGCGGCAACGCAATCGCGCAGGCGAAGCATAATTTGAGGCATGCACAAGCTTCCCCATCTACCCTGCTACCTCAACGGGGACTACACGGTTTTGCCCGAAGCCAAGGTCAGCGTAATGGACCGTGGTTTTATCTTTGGCGATGGCGTGTACGAGGCAGTACCCGTCTACCGCGGTCAACCTTTCCGGTTTGCGCAGCATATGGCGCGCCTGGAGCGCAGCCTGCGCGAAACCCGCATTTCCCAGCCGCACAGTCCCGGCGAATGGCGCGAGATTGCTCTCAATTTGATAGCTGCTTATGCAGAATCCACGGGGGCTGCACCTGAAAACACTGATCAATTCCTCTATATTCAGGTTACCCGCGGCGTAGCCATGCGCGACCACGTGATGCCACCGGGGATCACCCCCACCGTGTTTGCAATGTCCAATGCCCTGAAACCACCGCCGCCAGAGCAGCGCGCGCACGGCGTGGCCTGCGTCACGGCGGACGACTTCCGCTGGGAGAAAGCCCACATCAAGTCCACCAGCCTCCTCGGTGCGGTGTTTGCACGGCAGATCAGCTTTGATGCCGGTGCGGTGGAGACTGTCATGCTCCGCCACGGCATGCTGAGCGAAGCTGCAGCCAGCAATGTGTGGGTCGTCAAAAACGGCACCGTGATGGGACCGCCCAAAGACAATCTGGTGCTCGAAGGCATTCGCTACGGCCTGATTGAAGAAATTTGCCGCTCGGCAAGCATTCCATTCATATTGCGCCCCATTTCCCGGACGGAAGTGCTGGGTGCTGACGAACTGCTGCTGTCCTCGGCCACCAAGGAAGTGCTGGCCATCACCACGCTGGATGGCCAGGCCGTTGGAAATGGTAAACCCGGCCCCATGTACCAAGCCTTGTATGACGGCTACCAGCGCGTCAAAGCGCAATCTGCCGCAGAGTCCCTTTTCTGAGCACCCTTTATTAAGCGAGTCCCCGTGCCCCTACCCGAATCCCCCAACGGCGAATCGCTGATTACCTACCCGTGCAAGTTCCCCATCAAGGTCATGGGCAACAAGGTGGACGGTCTGGTGCATGCCATCACCATGGTCGCAAAAAAATTCGACCCGTCGTTCGACGCCGCTACGGTTGAGTTGCGCGAGAGCAAAGGCGGGAATTACCTGGGCGTAACGATCACCATCACCGCCACCAGCCGCGAACAGCTTGACGAGTTGTACCGCACGCTCTCGACCCACCCGATGGTGAAAGTCGTGCTGTAGCGCCATGGATTTCAAGGTCTCCCACCTCGGCCGCGTGGACTACCTGCCCACCTATGCGGCGATGCAGGCATTTACAGACCAAAGAGACGTGGGGCCCGCTTCCACCGTGCAGGACCAGCTATGGATTTGTGAGCACCCACCGGTCTTTACCCAGGGCCTGGCGGGCAAGGCGGAGCACATTTTCATGCCCGGCGACATTCCTGTGGTGCAGACCAACCGCGGCGGACAGGTGACCTACCATGGCCCAGGGCAGGTGATGGGCTACCCGCTGATCGATCTCAAGCGGGCCCGTTATTTCGTCAAGGAATATGTGTACCGCATTGAAGAAGCGGTCATCAAGACCCTGTTTCACTTTGGCGTAACCGGCCACCGCGTGGCAGGCGCGCCCGGTATTTATGTCCGGCTGGACGATCCCACCGGCCACGCGCCCTTGGAACAACGCCCGCAAAAAGCGATTCCTGGCCAGCCAGACAACAAAGACCCAGATTTCACCGGCCTGGGAAAAATCGCCGCTCTAGGCATCAAGGTCAGCCGCAACTGCACCTACCACGGCGTCGCCCTCAACGTGGCCATGGATCTGGAACCCTTCTCGCGGATCAACCCCTGCGGCTACGCCCGCCTGCAAACCGTAGATCTTTTTACAATAGGCGTCTCTGTGGGCTGGGACGAAGCGGCCAACAACCTGAGCCATAAGCTCGCAACGTACCTAGCACCATGAACAACAACCCAGACACTCAATTCCCCGCCGGGCCGCCCCAAGTGGAATTGGCCCCCTTGGGGGGCAGCGACCCGCGCAGCGGTGGAGCGTGGGGGTCATCTCCCACAGTGAGAGAAGCGCAATCCGCCGCCGACTACAACCCGCTGGCCAAACAGAAGGCGCAGGCCAAGCTCTCGCGCATTCCCGTCAAGGTGCAGGCGGGCGAAGTGCTCAAAAAGCCTGAGTGGATTCGCGTCAAGGCGGGCAGCCCCAGCACCCGCTTTTACGAGATCAAGGACACACTGCGCGCCAACAAACTGGTGACCGTGTGCGAAGAAGCCAGCTGCCCCAACATCGGCGAATGCTTTGGCAAGGGCACGGCCACCTTCATGATCATGGGCGACAAGTGCACCCGCCGCTGCCCGTTTTGCGACGTAGGCCACGGCCGCCCCGACCCGCTGGATGTGAACGAACCCGACAACCTGGCCAAGACCATTGCCCAGCTCAAGCTCAACTACGTGGTCATCACCAGCGTGGACCGCGACGACCTGCGCGACGGCGGCGCCGGCCACTTTGTGGAGTGCATCCGCAAGACGCGCGAACTCTCGCCCAAGACACAGATCGAAGTCCTGGTGCCCGACTTTCGCGGCCGCGACGACCGTGCGCTGGAAATCCTGAAAGCTGCGCCGCCGGACGTGATGAACCACAACCTGGAAACCATCCCGCGTCTGTACAAGGAGGCGCGCCCCGGTTCGGACTACCAATTCAGCCTGAACCTGCTGAAGAAATTCAAAGCGCTGTTTCCCGAGGTACCGACCAAGAGCGGCCTGATGGTCGGCCTGGGCGAGACGGACGAGGAGATACTGGACGTGATGCGTGACATGCGCGCCCACAACATCGAGATGCTGACCATCGGCCAGTACCTCGCCCCCAGTACCAGCCACCTGCCGGTACGCCGCTATGTGCACCCGGACACCTTCAAGATGTTCGAGGCCGAGGCCTACAAGATGGGCTTCAAGCACGCCGCAGTGGGCGCGATGGTGCGTAGCTCGTACCACGCGGATGTACAGGCCAGTTTCGCAATGCACACGCCTTCCTAGACGACCCATTTGCTTTCGGCTCAGGCCGTAGAACTGGCGAGTTCTGCGCCTGAAAAGTGGGCGATACCTTCACTTGCGCCAACACATCATCAACCTCACTTCTTCCAGTGAGCGAACAGACTCACGTCTCCCTTGCAAGGTCCGCAACAGCAGACTGAAGTCATGCATCCGTCACATTAATGTCATTCAAACCTTGGATACTGGGATGGCTTCATTTTCATGGGAAACTTCATGTCCACACATTTTTCTGTTCGCCCTGCGCTCAGCGCCTTGACCACTGCCGTTCTGGCCGTATGCTCAGCCCCCGCCGCCCATGCGTCCGCCGACTTGGTTGCTGCAGCCAAGGCCGAGGGCCAGCTGACGGTAATCGCCCTGGCACGCAACTGGTGCGGCTACGGCCCCATCATTGATGCGTTCAAGGCCAAGTACGGCATCAAAGTCACCGAACTGAACCCTGACGCAGGGTCGGGCGACGAAATCGAGGCCATCAAGGCCAACAAGGACAACAAAGGCCCTCAGGCCCCCGACACCATCGACGTGGGCCTGTCCTTCGGCCCCGCAGCCAAGGCTGCCGGCCTGATCCAGCCCTACAAGGTTGCCACCTGGTCCACCATCCCCGACTCCGCCAAGGACCCTGAAGGCTACTGGTACGGCGACTACTACGGCGTGCTGACCTTCCAGGTGAACACTGACCTGGTCTCCAAGGTCCCCACCGACTGGGCCGACCTGCTCAAACCCGAGTACAAAAATTCCGTGGCTCTGGCGGGGGACCCGCGCAGCGCCAACCAGGCCATCCAGGGCATTTACGCTGGAGGTTTGGGCGTGTCCGGTGGCGATGCCTCCAAAGCCGCTACCAATGGTTTGAAGTTTTTCTCGGACATGAACAAGACGGGCAACTTTGTGCCCGTGATCGGCAAGGCAGCCTCCTTCACCCAAGGCACCACCCCCATCATCATCCGTTGGGACTACCTTGCCTTAGCTGACCGGGACACGCTTAAGGGCAACCCCAAGGTGGACGTCATTGTTCCCAAGACTGGCGTGATCGCTGGACAGTATGTACAGGCCATAAGCGCCTATGCGCCCCACCCCAACGCCGCCAAGCTCTGGATGGAGTACTTGTACTCAGACGAAGGCCAGCAAGGTCTGCTGAACGGTTACTGCCACCCCATCCGTTTCAACGACCTGGTTGGCAAGAACAAGTTCACCAAGGCCTCGCTGGACAAGTTGCCGCCTGCTGCTGCCTACGCCAAAGCCGTTTTCCCAACGCTAGACCAGCAGAATGCGGCCAAAGAAGTCATCACCAAACAATGGGACCAAGTGGTGGGAGCCACCGTCAAGTAAGCCTTTGACTTGAACATTGCTGATCGGGCACGACCGCAGACCGCGGTCCTGCCCGATTTTGTTTGGTAACGCTTTTGCCTGAACTGCCCATGCCTTTCGCCCAACCTGCCTCATCGGCGGCCTTAAAGCTGCTTGGCGTGCTGCCCTTCATGCTGTTCGCGCTACTGTTCCTCATTGTGCCCACGGCCCACTTAATGGTCGGCGCCTTCCAGAACGCCGAGGGACACTTCACGCTGGCCAACCTGCGCGGCCTGCTGGAAGCCAATGTGCTTGAGGCCTACTGGATCAGCTTCAAGATCAGCGCCGCTTCCGCCCTTGGCGGTGGCCTGCTGGGCTTTGTGCTCGCCTGGGCTGCGGTTATGGGCAAGCTGCCCGCGTGGATACGCCCGACGCTGATAACCTTCTCCGGCGTGGCCTCCAACTTTGCTGGTGTTCCTCTCGCCTTTGCTTTTCTATCCACGCTAGGACGCATGGGCCTGGTCACGGTGCTGTTGCGCACCTATTTCGACATCAACCTGTATGCCAGCGGCTTCAGCATCCTGAGCTTTGTGGGCCTGGCCCTCACCTACCTGTACTTCCAGATTCCGCTCATGGTGCTTATCGTGACCCCGGCCCTGGAAGGCCTGAAGAAGGAATGGCGCGAGGCCTGCGACTGCCTGGGTGGCACCGCGTTCCACTACTGGCGCTATGTGGCCCTGCCCGTGCTGTGGCCCAGCATGGTAGGCGCCATGCTGCTGCTGTTTGCCAATGCCTTCGGCGCCGTCGCCACGGCTTACGCACTCACTGGCAGCTCGCTCAACATCGTACCCATCCTTTTGTATGCGCAGATCCGCGGTGACGTGCTGCACAACCCCAACCTCGGTTACGCCATGGCGCTGGGCATGATCGTGATTACCGGCCTGGCCAATGCAGGCTACATGGTTCTGCGCAGCCATTCTGAGAGGAGCCGCACATGAGCCAACGCCAGTCACGCCTGGGCGCCTGGATCGCCATGGCTATTGGGGCCAGCTACTTCCTGATCCCGCTGATCGCCACCTTCGAGTTCAGCCTGCGCATGCGACGCGGCGAATACAGCTTCGACGCCTACCGCGTCGTTTTTGCCGATCCGCAGTTCCAAACTACCTTTGGCTACTCCATTGTCATGGCCCTACTCACCATTGTGGTGGGTGTGCTGCTGGTGGTGCCCACAGCCTACTGGGTGCATTTGCGCATGCCCAAGCTGCGCCCTCTTGTGGAGTTCATCACGCTTTTGCCCTTGGTGATTCCGGCCATCGTGATCGTGTATGGCTACCTGCGCATGTACAACAGCAGCTCTTTCATTCCGCTCACTGGCAGTGAGCGGGCCACCGACTTTTTGCTGATGTGCAGCTATGTCACGCTATCGCTTCCCTACATGTACCGCTCAGTGGACACAGGTCTTCGCACCATCGACATCCGTACCCTCACCGAAGCCGCCGAGATGCTGGGCGCCAACACCGCCACCATCCTTTTTAAGGTAATTTTCCCCAATATCACCTCGGCCATCCTGTCGGGTGCCTTCCTGACCTTTGCAGTGGTCATTGGTGAATTCACCATGGCCAGCCTGCTGGATCGCCCCGCCTTTGGCCCCTACTTGCAACTCATAGGTGCCAACCGCGCGTATGAGCCATCTGCACTGGCCGTCATTGCATTCCTGCTGACCTGGGCCTCGATGGGTCTGATCCAGGTCTTCGCCCGCAACGCTGCGGCACCCACCCAAAAATAACCTTTACGAGAACTCCGACATGGCTTTTCTGGAAATCTCCCAGCTGCAAAAGCACTTCGGCACCCACACCGCCGTAAAAGACTTTTCCATATCCATCGAGAAGGGCGAGCTCATCACCTTCCTCGGCCCTTCCGGCTGCGGAAAAACCACCATCCTGCGCATGCTGGCGGGCTTCGAGTCCCCCTCCCAAGGCAGCATCGTGTTTGACGGGCAGGACGTGACCCTGTTGCGCACCAGCCAGCGCAATGTGGGCATGGTGTTCCAGTCTTACGCGCTGTTCCCCAATATGACGGTGGCGCAAAACATCGGCTTTGGCCTGAAGGTTGCCAAGATGCCGCTGAACCAGATTGACACGCGTGTGCGTGAAATGCTGGCGCTAATCAAGCTGGAGCCACTAGCCGACCGTTATCCCTGGCAAATGTCGGGCGGGCAGCAGCAGCGCGTGGCATTGGCGCGTGCGATAGCCAACAAGCCCAAAGTGCTGCTCCTGGATGAGCCCCTGTCGGCACTGGACGCCAAGATCCGCATCTCGCTGCGCGAAGAAATCCGTACGCTTCAGCGAGCCCTGAACATCACCACCGTATTCGTCACGCATGACCAGGAGGAGGCCCTGTCCATCTCCGACCGTATCGTGGTGCTCAACGACGGTTGTGTGGAGCAAACCGGCACACCATCGGAGATTTACAACTTTCCCCGCACCCGCTTTGTCGCCTCGTTCATCGGCACACTGAACCAATTGAACGCCACCGTGGCTGATGTGCAGGCCGGCACCCTGCGCGTTGGCGACCAGACCTTGACTAGCAGCCATCTGCTCACCGGCCTGCAGGCGGGCCAGTCCTGCATGCTGACCCTGCGGCCCGAGGCTGTGAGCCTTGCAGCGCCCGAAGCCGGCAATAACAACCTGCAGGTGGTGGTGGACGATGTAAGCTTTCTGGGCTCCATCGTGCGCATCCGCACACGCACGGGCGACCAGGTGGTGTCGTTGGACGTCTTTAACGACCCCAACCGCCCACTGCCACGGCGCGGCACGCCAGTAAACCTGAGCTTTACACACGAGAACCTGCTGGTGTTGCAGTAAACACCGGGCTGACCGGCTTCTTTCTGTCACTCACACTGCGCAATATTCGCGCGGGCATTGCTCATACCATCTTGTCCAGGATTGATGTGGTGCTGGTGTCGATGCTCTGAAATCCAGTAAACACCGGAGCCACCAAAAAAGGCCACAATGGCAGCCTTTGTTGTTCCACCTTTTTGTGAAGCGCACCATGTACCACGCTGCCTCAGACCGTTACGACGGAAGTGTCCCCTACCGCGCCTGCGGCAAGAGCGGACTAAAACTCCCTGCGGTGTCGCTGGGCCTGTGGCACAACTTTGGCGATGCCACGCCCATGGAAACCCAACGCCAGATGCTGCGCACCGCGTTTGATCTGGGCATCACCCACTTCGATCTGGCCAACAACTACGGCCCGCCCTATGGCAGTGCGGAGACCAATTTTGGCGAGCATCTGCGCCGCGACTTCATGCCGTACCGCGACGAACTCATCATCTCCAGCAAAGCCGGCTGGGACATGTGGCCCGGCCCGTATGGCCAGGGCGGCGGCTCGCGCAAATACGTGCTGGCGAGTCTGGACCAGAGCCTGAAACGCATGGGCCTGAACTATGTGGACATCTTCTACAGCCACCGCTTTGACCCTGACACCCCGCTGGAGGAAACCATGGGCGCGCTGGCCAGTGCGGTGCAACAGGGCAAGGCGCTGTACGTGGGCATCAGCAGTTACTCGGCCGGCAAGACGCTCGAGGCCGCCGCCATTTTGAAGAGCATGGGCGTCAAGGCACTGATCCACCAGCCGTCGTACAGCTTGCTCAACCGCTGGATTGAAGAGGAACTGCTCGATGCACTGGATGAAACCGGTATGGGTTGCATTGCCTTCAGCGCATTGGCGCAAGGGCTGTTGACCGACAAATACCTGGACGGCGTGCCCGCAGATGCCCGCATCAACCGCCCTGGCGGAGGTTCCTTCACCAAAGAGCACCTGAGCGAGCAAAACCTCAAGCATGTGCGTGCCCTCAACGACATCGCCCAAGCGCGCGGCCAGAGCCTGGCGCAAATGGCCACGGCCTGGGTGCTACGCGATGCGCGGGTCACCTCGGCCCTGATCGGCGCCAGCAAGCCATCACAAATTGTGAACCTGGTGGGCGCCATGCAGAAGCTGAATTTCAACACTGATGAGTTGGCGGCGATTGACCAGCACGCAGTCGAAGGCGGCATCAACCTCTGGCAGCGCCCCTCCACCGACCAGCGCCCGGCCTGATGCAAGCCACGCTGTATGCACTGGGCGCCATTGCGCTCTGGGTCACGCTGGCCTCGCTGGGCGTGGCGCTGCGCCACGTACCGCCGTTCCTACTCACCGGCGTGGCGTTGCTCGTTGGCAGCACGCTGGCACTGCCGTTTGTGGCCAGAGACCGGCAGCAATGGAAAATCCCGGCGCGCACGCTGCTCCTGGGCGTGTACGGCTTGTTTGGCTACCACTTTCTGCTGTTTATCGCACTGCGGCTGGCACCGCCCGTCGAAGCCAACCTGGTGAATTACCTGTGGCCCCTGCTGATGGTGGTGCTCTCCCCGCTGCTGCTGCGCAATGTGCAGTTGCGCGGGGTGCATGTGGCGGCTGCCCTGCTGGGGTTTGCCGGGGCGGCGGTGGCCATTCTGGGCGCCAACGCCTCCGCCACAGGCACCTTGGCCGTTTCTGGCGCCTGGTCCTGGGGCTATCTGCCTGCATTGGGGTCTGCGCTAATCTGGGCCAGCTATTCGCTGTGGACCCAGCGGGTACCGGCGTTTCCCACTGCAGCGGTGGGGCTCTTTGGCCTGGTGTCTGGCCTGCTGTCGCTGCTGTGCCACTGGGCGCTGGAGCCGCAGGTGGCGCTCTCGGGTCAGGACTGGCTGCTGCTGGTGCTGATGGGCCTGGGGCCATTGGGCGCAGCTTTCTTTCTGTGGGACAAGGCACTCAAGCTGGGCGATGCGCGGCAGATTGGCATTCTGAGCTACATCACCCCCCTGGCCTCGACCAGTCTGTTGATGGTGGTGTCGGGGCGCGCGTTCAGCTGGAGCATTG
>JAGWUS010000076.1 GCA_028868305.1 Burkholderiales bacterium
GTGGGCAAGACCACGGTGTCGCGCATTTTGGCCAAGTCGCTCAACTGCCAGGGGGTGGATGGCACCGGCGGAATCACTGCTACCCCTTGTGGGATCTGCCAGGCATGCTCTGATATTGATAGCGGACGTTTTGTCGATTACACCGAACTGGACGCGGCCTCCAACCGAGGCGTGGACGAAGTGCAGGCGCTGCTGGAGCAGGCAGTCTACAAGCCGGTGCAGGGGCGTTTCAAGGTCTTCATGATTGACGAGGTACACATGCTCACCAACACGGCCTTCAACGCCATGCTGAAGACGCTGGAAGAGCCGCCCGAGTATTTGAAATTTGTGCTGGCCACGACCGACCCGCAGAAGGTGCCGGTCACGGTGCTTAGCCGCTGCCTGCAGTTCAACCTGCGGCCCATGGCACCCGAGACCATCCGCGAACACCTGACCCGGGTGCTGGAAACCGAAAACGTCAGTTCTGAGGTGCAGGCCCTGCGCCTGTTGGCCCGCGCTGCGCGCGGCTCCATGCGCGACGCTTTGAGCCTGACCGACCAGGCGATTGCCTTTGGCTCCGGCCAATTGCAGGAGGCGACAGTGCGCCAGATGCTGGGCAGCGTGGACCGATCCTACGTGTTCCGGCTGATTGAAGCGTTGGCGCTGGGCGACGGGAAGACCGTGGTGGAAACTTCCGAAGCCCTGCGCCTGAACGGCCTGAGCGCGGCATCCACGCTGGAGGAAATGTCCACCGTGCTGCAGCGCATGGCGGTGGTGCAAACCATGGGCCATGTGGTTACCGACGACACCGACCCCGAAGCAGCCGACACCGCCCGCCTGGCCGCACTGATGCCCATGGACGAAACGCAGCTGCTTTACAGCATCTGCCTGCATGGCCGCGGCGATCTGGGGCTGGCGCCTGATGAATACGCCGCGCTGACCATGGTGCTGTTGCGGCTGCTGGCTTTCAAGCCCCAGGGCGTGCAGCCCGCGGCGGAAAAAAAAACTCTAATTAGTCCTGCACCCGCTCCAGTACCTGCTCCCGCCCGTCCAGCGGTGGTTCAGCCCTGGGAGGATGCGCCTGCGCCGGCCTCCCCGCAGGCTGCGGAACCCGCCGTGCCACCTGGCCATGTGCTGCCAGTGCGTGACAGCGCGCCGCCAGTCATGGAAGACGAGGATTCTGAAGTAAACAGGCCACCAGCCCCCGTGGAACGTGCCCAGGCAGCTACAAAAATAGTAGCGGTTCCGGTGCGGCAACTGAATGAAACCCGTGCCGATGCCAGTGCTGCGCAGGCCGCGCCGGTGCTGATTCCTACCGACGAGGGTGACTTTTGGCATGCCACGGTGCAGCAGCTGATTGCTTCTGAGGCCATCAACGCCATGGTGCGCGAGTTGGCCTTGCAGTCGCAACTGGTCGCCCGGGACACTGACCAGTGGATCCTGCGGGTCGAGCGCGAGTCGCTCAACCAGCCGGCGACCCGTGACCGCCTCACCGCCGCCCTGCAGGGCGCGGGCTTTGGCGTGAAGCTGGTGGTCGAGGTGGGGCGGGTGACCGACAGTCCGGGGCGGCGCAACAGCGCACAATCGGCCGAAATGCAGCTGGCCGCAGAAAAGATTATTTTTGACGACCCGTTTGTGCAGTCCATGATGCGGGACTTTGGCGCGAAAATTGTGCCAGGCTCGATCAAGCCGTTGTAGGCTCTGAACTGCTGAATTTTTGGAAAACCACAAGGAAAATCATGTTCAACAAAGGACAACTCGCTGGCCTGATGAAACAGGCGCAAGCCATGCAGGACAACGTGAAGAAGGCCCAGGAAGAACTGGGCAACGTCGAAGTCACCGGCGAGTCCGGCGCTGGCCTGGTCAAGGTCACCATGACCTGCAAGCACGACGTCAAGCGCGTCACCATCGACCCCAGCCTGCTGGCCGATGACAAGGATATGCTCGAAGACCTGGTGGCTGCCGCCTTCAACGCCGCAGTGCGCAAGGCCGAAGACACTTCGTCCGAGAAAATGACCAAGATCACTGCCGGCATGCCAGGTCTGCCCGGTGGCATGAAGTTCCCGTTTTAAGCACCGCAATGTTGCGCGCCAATGTCTGACACCAACTCCCTTGACGCACTGATTCAGGCACTCAGGCGCCTGCCGAGCGTGGGGGTGAAGTCGGCGCAGCGCATGGCCTTTCATTTGCTGCAGCATGACCGCGCAGGGGCGCAGACACTGTCGCGGGCATTGCAGGAGGCAGCCAGCCATGTTCACCATTGCGAACGCTGCCACACCTTTACCGAGTCTGCGGTTTGTGCCACCTGCCAGGACGCACGGCGCGACCATTCCCAATTGTGCGTGGTGGAAACCCCGGCCGACCAGTCGGCCATGGAGCGCACCGGGGCCTACAAGGGGCTGTACTTTGTGCTGATGGGCAAACTCAGTCCACTTGACGGTATTGGCCCCAACGATCTGGGCCTGAAGAAGCTGTTTGAGCGCGCCTGTGACGGTGTGGTGCAGGAGGTCATACTGGCCACCAACTTCACCGCCGAGGGCGAGGCCACCGCCCATGTGATTGCCGAAGGGCTCAAGGCCCGGGGCGTCAAGCCCACGCGCCTGGCGCGCGGTGTCCCGGTGGGCAGTGAGCTGGAATACGTGGACCTGGGCACCATTGCCCATGCGCTGGTCGACCGGCGATAGGAAGCCACGGTGAATCGCCGATTCCATTTGCGCCAATGGGGAGCCCTCCCGATGTCGCTCGTGGTTCCCTGGTGGGCCGGGTGCAGCCAGGCGGCCGCGCTGAAGGTCGGCATCCATCCCTGGGTGGGTTATGAGACGCTGGAGCTTGCCCATGAATTCAAGTGGCTCCCTCCGGGCGTGGAACTGGTGCGGACTGCGGATCTGAGTGCCTCGGCCCAGGCGTTGCAGAACGGGCACTTGGATGCGGCATGTCTGACACTTGATGAGGTCTTGCACTTGCGGTCTGAGGGTGTTCCAGTCACCGTAGGGCTGGTATTTGATGTGTCCGCCGGTGCCGACGCTCTGTTGGTGCGCCCTGGTATTGAGCGTCTGGCAGACCTGTCCGGCAAGCGCATTGGTGTGGAGCCGGGCCCGTTGGGCGTGCTGATGCTGGGTGGAGTGCTGGATGCTGCCGGCTTGCCTGCTTCTGCCGTTCGGGTGGTGGACATGCCTCCGGAGCGCCAACTGGCAGCGTGGCAGGGGAATGCAGTGGATGCCATGGTCTGCTACGAGCCCAATGCCACACTGTTGCAGCGCGAGGGCGCAAGGCTGCTTTTTGACAGTCGCCAGATGCCAGACACCATCCTGGATGTACTGGCGGTTCGCCTGGATCGCGTCTCGGGCCGTGAAGAAAACCTCATGGCGTTGGTGTCGGCCCACTTCCGAGGTCTAAAGCATCTGCAGGGCAACCGGCAGGACGCTGTCTACCGCATGGCGCAACGCCAGGGCATAACAGCTAGGGAAGCGGGGCAGGCGCTGGCCGGCGTATTCTTTCCTACGCTGGAAGCCAACCGCCAATACCTTGCACCTGCCGGGCGTCTGACCACTTCCGCCAGCAAGGTCTCTGCGCTGCTGGTGCGCGCGGGTCTGCTGGGAAAGACCGATGCATTGGACAAGCTTAGTAACGCCAGCTGGCTGCCCCGCGATGAGAACTGACGCCTTCAAGCGCTGGATGGCGGCAGGCGTGCTGGTGCTGCTGGCGCTGGCATGCTGGCCAGCGTGGGCACAGGTACCGCTGAAGTTTGGTGTGCTGGCTTTCCGGTCCAAAGACAGCACCGAGGCGCAATGGAAGCAACTGACCCAGCAGATGGACCTGGAACGCGCACTGGGCCGTCCGGTCGAAGTGCAGGCCTACGATTTTGAAGGGCTGAGAACGGCGATCGGCAGAAACGAGATCGACATCGTGCTGACCAATCCGTCGGAGTATTCTTTGCTGCGCCATCGCAACGGTGTGTCAGCACCGCTGGCAACTCTGGTGGTGCAGGAGGGAATACACGCGCTTTCGGCATTTGGCGGTGTCATTTTCACGCGGGCAGATGCCAGTGGTATCGAGAAACTGGCGGATTTGGAGGGCAGGCGCATTGCGGTAACGCAGGAAGGATCGTTTGGCGGCTACCAGATGCAGGTTCTTGAAATGCTGGAAGCCGGACTGGCGGTGCCCAGGTATGAGCAACTGGTGCCGGTGGGCATGCCGCACGACGGCGTGGTGCGTGCCGTGCTGGAAGGGCGTGCCGACGTCGGCTTTGTGCGTACCGGCGTGCTGGAATCGCTGGCCGCGGAACACAAACTCGACATGAAGAGTTTGCGTATCCTGAACCCGCAGTCGCTGGCGTCTTTTCCCTATGTTTCCTCTACCCGTTTGTACCCGGAATGGCCGGTAGCGGTTATGCCTCAGGTCGGTGAAGACGTTGCGCGGCGATTGGCTATTGCTTTGCTGTCCCTGCCTGCACAAGGTGCCAGTGCACTCGCCGCTGGCATCCATGGATTTACTGTGCCGGCAGACTACACCGGGGTGGAGGACTTGCAGCGCAGGCTGCGTGTTCCGCCATTTGATGTGCTGCCGCATTTCACACTGGAAGATTTCGCCAGGAAGTATGCGATCTGGCTGGCTGCGTTGGGTCTGCTTACGCTGTTGCTGACAGGACTGGGCGTCAAGGTGGTCATGCAGAACAGGGGTCTGGTACTGGCCAAGGCGCGCCTGGACCTGGCAACCAAGGGAACCGGTTTGGGGGTGTGGGATTTTGAGCACACTGGCAAGCTCCAGTACACCTCGGCACGTATGTGCCAGATGCTGGGCTACACACCCGACAACGGTCCGCAATCGATGGAAGACTGGATGGACATCATCCACCCGGAGGATTTGCAGACCTTGCGCACGACCGTCCAGGAGGCGGATGCAAACGGGGCCAGTGAATATGTCCTGCACCTGCGTATGCGCAGCCGGCCAGGTGATTGGCGCTGGATTGAAAGCCGCACCCGGGTCATGCGTGATGCGTCCGGCAAGGCGGTGCGGCGCATTGGAACGCATCTGGATATCACTGACTACAAACGCGACCAAGAGCGTTTGGAGCGTGCGGCCGGCGTGTTCACCTTTGCCCGCGAAGGCATCCTGATTACGGATGTAGACGGCAACATTCTGGAGGTGAACGAGGCGTTCACCCGCATTACCGGTTACAGCCTCGAAGAGGTCATTGGCAAGAACCCGCGTATCCTGAAATCCGACTTGCAACCGGCAGAGTTTTATATCGAGATGTGGCGTGTCCTGGCGCAGGTAGGACACTGGTCTGGCGAACTGTGGAACCGCCGTCGCGATGGCAGTCTGTATGCCGAGTTGCTGACCATCAGCGCTGTGCGCGATGCGACTGGGCAGGTGCGCAACTACGTTTCGCTATTTACCGACATCACCCAGATCAAAGAGCAGCAGCGGGTGCTCGAGCACATTGCGCAGTACGACCGGCTGACCAATCTGCCCAACAGGGGTTTGTTTGCTGACCGCTTGCAACAGGCCATGCTGCAAAGCCAGCGCCGCAGCCAGTCGCTGGCGGTGGTGTTTCTGGACCTGGATGGTTTCAAGACCATCAACGACACCTATGGCCATGATGCCGGCGACGCACTGCTGGTGGCTTTGGCCAAGCGCATGAAATCGGCATTGCGGGAGGGCGATACGCTCGCGCGCCTGGGAGGGGACGAATTTGTCGCTGTATTGGTGGATATGGAGAAGGTGCAGGACTGCGAGCCCATCGTCGACCGTCTGCTGGCGGCAGCGGCGGAGCCGGTGTGCATCACCGTGGGTGCCAACGATGTGCTACTCCAAGTGTCGGCCAGTATGGGCATCACGCTCTACCCCCAGGATGGTTCGGATGCTGACCAATTGCTGCGCCATGCCGACCAGGCCATGTACCAGGCCAAACAGGCCGGCAGGAATCGCTATCAGCTGTTTGACGTGGCCCAGAACGCTGCGGTCCAGACGCACCACCAGAGCATGGGCGAGATACGCAGGGCGCTGGAGCAGGGTGAGTTTGTCCTGTACTACCAGCCCAGGGTCAATATGCGCACCGGTGTGGTGGTGGGGGCAGAGGCTTTGATTCGCTGGAATCATCCGGAGTTGGGGCTGTTGCTGCCGGGTGCGTTTCTGCCCGGTGTGGAAAACGACGTGGTGGGGCTGGAACTGGGGGACTGGGTGATCCGCAGGGCGCTGGCGCAAATGGGCGCATGGAAGGAGTCCGGTTTGCAGTTGCTCGTAAGCGTGAATGTCGGGGCTAATCAGTTGCAGCATCCGACTTTTGTGACTCGCCTCTCGGAGATTCTGGACATGTACCCGGAGGTAGACCACGGCAACTTGGAAATTGAGGTGCTGGAGAGCAGTGCCATGCGGGACATTGCCTGGGTGGCTGCCACATTGCAGAGTTGTCAGGCCATGGGCGTGCGGTTTGCCCTGGATGATTTTGGCACCGGCTACTCTTCGCTGACCTACTTGCGCCGCCTGCAGGCCGAGACCATCAAGATCGACCGCAGCTTTGTGGTTGACATGCTAGAAGATCCAGAAGATCTGGCCATCGTCAACGGCATCATCGGCCTGGCCCGTGCATTCGGGCGCAATGTGATTGCCGAGGGCGTGGAGTCGCTGGAGCACGGCGAGCGCCTGATGGAACTGGGGTGTGATCAAGCCCAGGGTTACGGGGTGGCGCGGCCCATGCCAGCGCACGAACTGCCAGCGTGGATTGCGCACTGGCAGCCCCATCCCTTGTGGACTAATTCTAATGAAATAAGCCCCTAGCCCCCGTAGAATATGCACAAGCAGCTATGAAGTTCATAGCGTTTTTTCGACCTGAACCTCCGAGAAAGTGTTGCCCATGCCGCACGCCCATTTCACTCTGGCTTACTGGTGTGTCCTGTTGGCCGCATTGCTTCCCATTGCCTGTGCCGGGCTGGCCAAGGCGGGTATGTTTGGAAAATCCCGCAAGGACGGTGGTTACGACAATGCCAATCCGCGCGCGTGGCTGGCAGCCCAGACCGATTGGCGCGCCCGGGCCAATGCGGCCCAGGCCAACAGCTTCGAGGCCCTGCCGTTCTTCATCGGTGCGGTCATCATTGCCCACCAGCTGGGTGCAGCCCAGGCGCGGCTGGATGTGCTGGCGTTTGTCTATGTGGTGCTGCGCATGGTCTACATCATGATCTATGTGTCGGGCATGGCCAGTGCCCGCAGCGTCGTCTGGTCTGCAGCGCTGGCCGTCAACATTGGCATCCTTTTCATTGGCTACCGCTGAACCCGCCTTGGGGGACGTCACATCCCTAGCGTTTTTTGGGGCTTGCGGTATGGGGCCGGGTCACTGGCGCTTTGCCTCGAGAGGCGGCTCTGGCGGTAGCGCGAGCCGGACTCCTCGCAGGCAGAAACAGCACGATCTGCTGGCCAACCCTGAAGCTGGCACTGGCGCTGACCTTGTTCCATTGCGCCACCGTGTCGGCACTCACCTTGTACTTGCGGGCCACGCTGGCCACGCTTTCCCCCTTGCCTGCGCGCACCGTGCTGCGCTTCAGAACCACTTCGGGCGCCAGTGATACCTGCCCGGTGTCCGCCACTTTTTCGGCCACGTCGTGGGCGACTTGGTCCGACCTGGGCACCAGCAAGGTGGATCCCGCCTTGATGACCACACGCGGCGGAATGTTGTTGATGGCGCGCAACTGTGCCTCGCTCATGCCCACGCGTTTGGCCGCATCGGCAGGCCGTAGGGTGGTGGGGGCAACCCATACGGTCCAGCTGGCCAGGCGGCTGCCGCCATAGGTTTCCAGGTTGCTCTGGAATACCTCGGCGTTGTCCCAGGGCAGCAGAATCTGAGGCGTGATCGCTGCCATGAGGAGCGGGCGATTGGCAGAGGGGTTGAGTGCCTTGAAGTCCTCCAGAGGAACTTCGGCCAGCTTGGCGGCAACCACTACATCCATGTCTCGGCGAATCGGAACGGTCTGGAAATAGGGGTGGTTCTCGATCAGTGGCAACTGCGCGTTGAATGCTGCCGGGTTGGTCACGATGTTCTTGACCGCTTGTAGTTTGGGCACATAAAGCCGCGTTTCCATGGGCATGTCGAGGTCGGTGTAGCGGGTGCTCAGGCCCGCCCGCTGGTTCTTGGCCACGGCCCGCCCAACACTGCCTTCGCCCCAGTTGTAGGCGGCCAGTGCCAGGTGCCAGTCACCAAACATGCCGTACAGCTTTTGCAGGTAGTCCAGCGCTGCACGGGTGGAAGCCAGTACATCGCGCCGGTCGTCGCGGAAGGCGTTTTGCTTGAGTTCAAAGTATTTGCCCGTGGCCGGCATGAACTGCCACATGCCCGCGGCCTTGGCCCCCGAAACCGCCTGCGGGTTGAAGGCACTCTCGATGAAGGGCAGCAGTGCCAACTCGGTGGGCATGCCGCGCAGTTCCAGTTCTTCGACAATGTGGAAAAGGTATTTCTTGGAGCGCTCGGTCATGCGGAAGATGTAGTCCGGCCGGGTGGCATACCACTGCTCTCGGTCGCGCACCAGGTCGGTATCCAGGTCCGGCATGGCATAGCCGCGGCGTATGCGTTCCCACAGGTCTGCGGGGGGCGCCAGGGACACCACGCGGCGTGAGGCGGTTTGCTGCATGGTGATGGGCATCAATCCCTCACTGCCGGGGGGCAGTGACAGGCTTGCGCTGCCGTCGGCGTGGCGGGATGGTCTGAGGGTGGGCTGTGACACATTCGCGCCGGAGGACAGCGCAATGCCATTGTCGCCCTGCGGCGAAGCTGTCTGCGGCGAGGGTGCCGTGGCACAGCCTGCAAGCCACAAGGCGGCGCACAGGCTCAAAGTCTTGAGAAGATTCATCGGTATTGGTTTTTCCATTGGCGCAAGGTTGCGAATGCGCCGGAGCTGTCTACGCTGGCCGCATCAAAGCGGCGGGCCGCCGCGATCAGGGCGGGCAGCGTGGTGCGCAGGAAGGGGTTGATGGATTTTTCCATCGCGATGGAACTGGGCAGCGTAGGCAGTCCTTGCGCACGCAGGGACTGACAATGTGCGTTGTAGGCCAGCAGTGCGGCGTTGTCTGGCTCCACTTCCAGGGCAAACTTCAGATTGCTCAGGGTGTACTCGTGGGTGCAGCAGACACGTGTAGTGTCGGGAAGCGCAGACAGACTGTTGAGCGAAGCCAGCATCTGCGCCGGCGTACCTTCGAAAATGCGACCGCAACCTGCGCTGAACAGGGTGTCGCCACAAAAGAGGAGTGGCTTGCCCTCCAGGTCCGGGCAGTAGAAGGCAATATGACCTGCGGTGTGCCCCGGTACATCCATCACACGGAACTCTAGTCCGAGCGCTGCAACGGTCTGCCCGCCCCGTAGCGGTGTCAGGGGCTGGGGAATATTTTCGCTGGCAGGGCCGTACACCGTGGCCCCCGTGGATTCGCGCAGCGTATCAATGCCCCCAGTGTGATCATCGTGATGGTGGGTGACTAGAATGGCCTGCAACTGCACGCCCTCGCGCCGGAGTGCGTCCATAACAGGTTGGGCGTCACCGGGGTCTACCACCAGCGCCTGTCGACCGTCGTGCAGCATCCAGATGTAGTTGTCGTCAAAAGCAGGTAGCGGTATTAACTTCATGAGCGAGCGGATTATAGATTTGCATGACTGGTTTCAGACCCCGGCAGGGCAATACCTGCTGGCGTGGGAGCGCGCGCATGTGGACGCGGCCGTGGCGGACATCTTTGGCTACCACGCCCTGCAACTGGGGGTGCCTGAACTTGACGGGTTGCGGGCCAACCGCATGCCCCACCAGTGGCTGGCAACCGACCATATGCCGGCTGATATGAACACGTCCAGTCCGCGAGTGGCATTCATGGCGGATTTCTCTGCCTTGCCATTTCCGGCCAGCAGTATCGATCTTGTGCTGTTGCCCCATTCCCTGGAGTTCAGTGCAGATCCCCATACCACCCTGCGTGAGGTGGAGCGTGTGCTGGTGCCAGAGGGTCGGGTGGTGATCTGCGGTCTCAACCCATTCAGCCTGTGGGGTTTGCGTCAGCGCCGTGGGGATTGGTACCGTCGACTGGGTGGCAAGGGCAAGCTGTTTCTGCCGGATTGTGGCGAATTCATTGGCTATTGGCGTCTGCGGGACTGGCTACGTCTGCTGGGCTTTGAAGTAGAGGTAGGCACCTTTGGATGCTATCGCCCAGCGGTGGACAGTGATCAGTGGATACAGCGCACCGCGTGGATGGACCGCGCAGGTTCGCGCTGGTGGCCGATTTTGGGGGCGGCCTATTTCTTGGTAGCCGTTAAGCGGGTGCGTGGCATGCGCTTGCTCGGTGCGACCTGGAAGAAAGCGCCCGCCCGTGCGGGGAAACCGGTTTCGGTGATCAACCGGGCAACAAAATTCAAGATACAGGAGCGAGACAAGTGAACCACGTTGTGATTTAC